>NZ_KE387070.1:24140-37581 GCF_000430445.1 Saccharomonospora iraqiensis subsp. iraqiensis | reverse complement strand
CCGCGTACGGCGGGCCCCCTCGTGGGTCCGGTGAGTCCCCGTCGCGGCGGACCGCGTCGTGGATCGTGTGGGCGCTCGCGGCGCTGATCGTGCTGGCGGCCGGGATCGTCACGCTGGTGGTCGTGCTCGGCGAGGACGACGGTGGCGGTGGAACCGCGCCGGCCACGGCGGGCAACTCGCCCGCTCCGGAGATCCCGATCGGGCCGGGGGACGAGCGGCCCGACGGGACCTCCGAGGTGGGCGGCACCGGCGCCGACGGCCTCCCGCCCGAGTCGATCCCGATCCGCCCGGACAACTGAGCCCGGCGGACAGCCAGAGCCCGGCGGACAACTGGGCCTGCGCCCCCGGCGGCGTCGGGGGACGCGGCCGGGGGGCTCAGCCGTAGAAGTCGGCGATCGGCCCGGCGTGGAGCTCGTGCACCGGGATGTCCAGATCGTAGACGTCGCGCAGCACCCCGGGGGTCAGCATCGTGTCCACGGGGCCGTGCGCGACGAGGGCGCCGTCGCGCATCGCCACGATGCGGTCGGAGTAGCGGGCGGCGAAGTTGATGTCGTGGACCACCATGACGACCGTTTTGCCCAGCTCGTCGGCCATCGTGCGGAGCCTGCGCATGATGTGCACGGAATGCCGCATGTCGAGGTTGTTCAACGGTTCGTCGAGCAGCACGTAGTCGGTGCCCTGGCACAGCACCATCGCCACGTGGGCGCGCTGGCGCTGACCGCCGGAGAGCCGGTCGAGCGGGCGATCGGCGAAGGCGGCCAGTTCGAAGTAGTCGATCGCCTCGTCGACCGCGCGATGGTCCGCCTCGGACAGTCGTCCACCGGAGTGCGGGAACCGTCCGAACGCGACCAGATCGCGCACGGTCAGTCGCACCGCCACGTGGTTCTCCTGGCGCAGCACCGCCAGTGTCCGCGCCAGCGTGCCGCTGTCGGTGGTGGTGACGTCGAGGCCGTCGACGGTGATCCGGCCGCTGTCCGCCTCCAGCAGCCTGCTCACCATCGACAGCAGGGTCGACTTGCCTGCGCCGTTGGCCCCGATGACGGAGGTGACACCGCCGGGTGGGATCTCCAACGACACGTCGTCGACGACGGTGGTCGACCCGTACCGCTTCGTGACATGACTGATCTCGATCATCGTGTGGACTCCCGGACGAGCAGGGCGATGAAGTAGATACCGCCCACGAAATTGATGATCACACTCAGCACGGTGTCCATGTCGAACACCTGCTCCAGCAGCAACTGCCCGCCTGCGAGGGTGATGACCGAGACGGCGGCCGCGGCCGGGACCACCGTCGCGTGCCGGAACGTGCCGGTCAGCTGCCGGGCGAGGTTGGCCACCAGCACACCGAGGAATGTGATCGGCCCGACGAGCGCGGTGGAGACCGACACCAGCACCGCGACCAGCATCAGGCTGCGGTGCACCACCCGGCGGTGGTCCACACCCAGCCCGACGGCGGTGTCCCGGCCGAGGGCGACGACGTCGAGCCGGGGGAACAACCGGACACCCACCCCGCCGAGCGCGGCCAGCAGCACCGCCGAGGCCCACAACAGCTGGTCGTCGACCGAGTTGAAGCCGGCGAAGAAGCTGTCCTGCAGGGTGACGAAGTCGTTCGGGTTGATCAGACGGGCGGCCAGCGAGGACATGCTGGCGAACAGCGTGCCGAAGATGACCCCGACCAGCACGAGCACGTAGAGATCGCGGCTGTGCCGGTCGAACAGCCACCGGTGCAGCGCGAGCGCGAAGGCGATCATCGCGCCCGCCTGGACGACGAACAGCAGTCGGGGATCCGCCCCGGTCAGCGTCATCGCCCCGGCGAAGAACACGATCAGGGTCTGGATGAGCATGTACAGGGCGTCGAACCCCATGATCCCCGGAGTGAGGATGCGGTTGTGGGTCACCGTCTGGAACAGCACGCTCGAATAGGCGATGGCCACCCCGACGACCACCATCGCCGCGGCCTTGCGCAGGCGCAGGCCGAGCGCGTACTCCAGGTTCCCGGTGAGCCCCACCGTGCAGAACGCCACGAGTGTGCCCAGGGCGAGCAGGCCCAGCACCAGGGTCACCCGCCGTCGGCGGGGACGTCCGGGATCCGCCGTCGGGTGCGCCCCCGCCGTCGACGGGGCCGCGGTCGTCGTGGTCATGCGTTCCCCCTCCGGGCGCGGAGCACGAGCACGAGGAAGACACCACCGCCCAGCACGCCCGCGATCGTCTCCACCGGAACCTCGTACGGATACCGGACGGTGCGTCCGAGCACGTCGCACACCAGCACGAAGAACGCGCCGCCGAGCGCGGTGACCGGCAGGACACGGCGCAGGTTGTCGCCGAGCAGCAGGGTCACCAGGTTCGGGACGACCAGTCCGAGGAACGGGATGTTGCCCACCGTCACCACGATCACCGCGGTCATCGCCGAGACCAGCACCAGACCGATCGTGACCACCCGGTCGTAGCGCACCCCGAGGTTCACGGCGAAGTCCCGGCCGAGTCCGGCGAGGGTGAACCTGTCCGCGTAGAGGTAGCCGAGCACGGTGAGCCCCCCGGTGATCCACAACAGCTCGTAGCGCCCCTGGAGCACGCCGGAGAACTCGCCGCTGGTCCAGGCCGTGACGGTCTGGAGCAGGTCGGCGCGGTAGGCGAAGAAGGTCGTGACGGCGCCGAGGACACCGCCGAACATGATGCCCACCAGGGGCACCACGATGATGTCGGCGAAGGTCAACCGACGCAGGATCAGCACGAACACGTACGTGCCCGCCAGGGCGAACGCCGTGGCGACGAGCATCTTCACGCCGACCGACTCCGCGCCGAAGAACACCGTGGCCACCAGCACGCCGAGCGCGGCGGATTCGGCGGTGCCCGCGGTGGACGGGGTCACGAAGCGGTTCCGGGTCAGGCTCATCATGATCAGCCCGGCCACGCTGAGCGCCGAACCCGCCAGCAGCACGGCGAGCAGTCGCGGCAGCCGCGACTCCCACAGCACCATGAGTTGGTCGTCGTCCCCGCGCAGCAGGCCCGCCGGGGTCAGCTCCGTCACGCCGACGAACAGCGATCCGGTCGCCGCCACGACCAGTCCGATCGTGGCGACGACCAGGTGCGCCGGGCGGACGGTCACCGAGGAGGCCCCGCCCGCCGGTTCCGTCCGGGTGGTGCGGGTGCGTCTCACGCCAGGCTGTCCCCGACGGTCCCGACCATGGACTCCAGCGAGACGAGTCCGGTGGAGGTCAGGTACCAGGTGGCCGGGTCGAGGTACACGATGTCGTCGTTGCGGGCGGCGGTGGTCCCGTTGACCAGGGCGTTGTCCAGCAGTTCGCGCGCGGCCTCCCCGTTCTCCCCGATGGCCGAGTCCCGGTCGACGACGTAGAGGAGGTCGGGGTCGGCCTCGGCGAGGAACTCCGCCGAGATCGCGTCCCCGTGCACGTCGGCGGACAGGTCCGGCACGGCCGGGGCGACGCCGAGGTCGTCGTACACGAGGCCGAAGCGGGAGCCCGGCCCGTAGGCGCTCATCTTGCCGCCGGTGGTGAGCACGACCAGGCCGGTCTTCCCGTCCGGGACGGACCCGCGCACCTCGGCGGCGGACTCCCGCAGCGCGTCGAGCCGGTCGGTGACCCGCTCCTCCTTGCCGAACAGGGTGCCGAGGGCCCGCACCCGCTCGGTGGCGCTGTTCAGGAAGTCGCCGGTGTCCACGGTCATGTCGATCGTCGGGGCGATCTCGGACAGCTCCCCGTAGGCCGGTGCGGAGCGGCCCGCGACGATCACCAGGTCGGGCTCCAGTGCGTTGACCTGTTCGTAGTCCGGCTCCTTCAGGCTGCCGACGGTGGTGTACTCGTCGGAGGTGTAGGAGCTCAGGTGCTCGGGCATGGCGGCCACCTCGGGCACCCCCACGACGTCCACGTCGAGGGTGTCCAGCGTTTCCAGCACACCGAGGTCGAACACGACGACCCGCTCCGGGGTGCCGTCCAGGGTCTCGGTGCCCTGCGCGTGGCGGACGGTGACCCCGTCGCCCGGTTCGCCCGCGGCGTCGTCGGCGGATCCGGTGCCGCAGGCCGTGGTCACGGTGGCGAGCAGGCCGAGGGCGAGCGCCGCCCACCGGCGTCCGAGTGGTCTCCCGTGAGGCATCTGTACTCCCGTGGCAGTCGTCGGCGATGAAGGAAAGGTGAGCCTAACTTAAGAAACTGATCGCCGGAACGCGAGAGGCGTCGGGGTTTCGTGAGGTACGTCGCGTGGTCATCCGTCGGTGTGGTGTCCGCGCGGTGTGCCGCCGGGGACCGACCCCGCGCTTGCACTCGCCTCGCGAGAGTGCTAAACACGGTATTGGCACTCGGCACCGTCGAGTGCCAGGCGGAGGTCGCCGACCACCGCCTGAAGGTCGGGACGGTGAGGCCACGTCCACCACGAGTGGACTGGTCGTCCGTCGCGGGCACCGAGCCTGGCCGAGGACGTGTCCTGACTACCGGAGGACCCACCGCAATGGCCAAACAGATTGCGTTCGACGAGGACGCCCGCCGCGGACTCGAGCGCGGCTTGAACACCCTCGCGGAGGCCGTGAAGGTGACGCTCGGCCCCCGTGGCCGCAACGTCGTGCTCGAGAAGAAGTGGGGCGCGCCCACGATCACCAACGACGGCGTCTCGATCGCGAAGGAGATCGAGCTCGAGGACGCCTGGGAGAAGATCGGCGCGGAACTCGTCAAGGAAGTTGCCAAGAAGACCGACGACGTCGCCGGTGACGGCACCACCACCGCCACCGTGCTCGCGCAGGCCCTGGTCAAGGAAGGCCTGCGCAACGTCGCCGCCGGCGCCGACCCGATCGCGCTGAAGCGCGGCATCGAGCAGGCCGTCGAGGCTGTCACCGAGCAGCTGCACAAGATGGCCAACGAGGTCGAGACCAAGGAGCAGATCGCCGCCACGGCGTCGATCTCCGCGGCCGACCGCACCATCGGTGACCTGATCGCCGAGGCCCTCGACAAGGTGGGCAAGGAAGGCGTCGTCACCGTCGAGGAGTCGAACACCTTCGGTCTCGAGCTGGAGCTCACCGAAGGCATGCGCTTCGACAAGGGCTACGTCTCCGGCTACTTCGCCACCGACGCGGAGCGCCAGGAGGCCGTCCTGGAGGACCCGTACATCCTGCTGTTCGGATCGAAGATCTCGAACGTGAAGGACATGCTGCAGGTCCTCGAGAAGGTCATGCAGACCAACAAGCCGCTGCTGATCATCGCCGAGGACGTCGAGGGCGAGGCCCTGGCCACCCTGGTCGTCAACAAGATCCGCGGCACCTTCAAGTCCGTCGCCGTCAAGGCCCCGGGCTTCGGTGACCGCCGGAAGGCGATGCTGCAGGACATGGCCATCCTGACCGGTGGCCAGGTCATCAGCGAGGACGTCGGCCTCAAGCTGGAGAACGCCGACATCTCGCTGCTGGGTCAGGCCCGCAAGGTCGTCGTGACCAAGGACGAGACCACCATCGTCGAGGGCGCGGGCGACGCGGACCAGATCCAGGGCCGGGTCAACCAGATCCGCGCCGAGATCGAGAACAGCGACTCCGACTACGACCGCGAGAAGCTGCAGGAGCGGCTGGCCAAGCTGGCCGGCGGCGTCGCGGTCATCAAGGCCGGCGCCGCGACCGAGGTCGAGCTGAAGGAGCGCAAGCACCGCATCGAGGACGCGGTGCGCAACGCCAAGGCCGCCGTCGAGGAGGGCATCGTCGCCGGTGGCGGCGTCTCCCTGCTCCAGGCGTCCAAGGCCGCCTTCGACAGCCTCTCGCTGTCCGGTGACGAGGCCACCGGCGCGAACATCGTCAAGGTCGCCGTCGAGGGCCCGCTCAAGCAGATCGCCGTCAACAGCGGTCTCGAGGGCGGCGTCGTGGTGGAGAAGGTCAAGGGCCTGCCGCAGGGCCAGGGCCTCAACGCCGCGACCGGCGAGTACGAGGACCTCATCAACGCGGGCGTCATCGACCCCGCCAAGGTGACCCGGTCCGCGCTGCAGAACGCCGCGTCCATCGCCGGCCTGTTCCTGACCACGGAGGCCGTGGTCGCCGACAAGCCGGAGAAGAACGGTGGCGGCGGCGGTGGCGCCGACCCCACCGGCGGCATGGGCGGCATGGAAGGCATGATGTGATCCTGCCCTGAGCCCTGAAAAGGCCCGGCCCCACCACGGGGCCGGGCCTTTTCACGCCCGCGAGTCGCCACCCCACGTCCGCGAGTCGCCACCCCGTACCCGCGAGTTGACGTTCCACATCCGCGAGTTGACGCTCTATGTCCGCGAGTCGCCACCCTGTGCCCGTGAGTGGCCACGAGCGGCTGTCCCGGTGCGGTCGTTTCGACTCCTCGTCCGGACGGGTATCACCTCGAACGGTTCCGTGTGGAAGGAGTGATGAGTGTGGCGGACACACTGACCAATCGCCGGGTCGCGTTCGTGGCGGCACCGGAGGGGACGGAGCAGGTGGAGCTCACCCAGCCGTGGCAGGCGGTGAAGGACGCGGGCGGCACCCCCGAGCTGATCTCGATGAAGGCGGGCGAGATCCAGGCGTTCAACCACCTCGACAAGGGGGACACGTTCCCCGTCGACAAGGTGGTCACCGACGCCTCGGTGGACGACTACGACGGGCTCGTCCTCCCGGGTGGCGTGGCGAATCCGGACCTGCTGCGGACGGACCCGAACGTGGTGAACTTCGTCCGCGAGTTCTTCTCGAAGCGCAAGCCCGTCGCCGTGATCTGCCACGGCCCGTGGACGCTGATCGAGGCCGATGTCGTGCGCGGACGGCGTATGACGTCGTACCCGAGCCTGCAGACCGACCTGCGCAACGCGGGGGCCGAGTGGGTCGACGAGGAGGTCGTGACCGACGGCGGCCTGGTCTCCAGCCGCAACCCCGACGACCTGCCCGCGTTCTGCGACAAGCTCGTCGAGGAGATCGCCGAGGGCGAACACAGCAGGCAGGCCACCAGCGCCTGACCCGCTCCGTCAGGGTCGATCCGGCCCACCGCCCGGGGACGTGCCGGGCACCCCGACCAGGTCGGCGAGTGCCCGCGCGTCCTCGGGCGCCTTCACTTTGACGTCGTTGTCGAAGTAGACGAAGACGTCGAGCCCGTCGGCGTGCCAGCGTCCGATCCGCCGGGCCCACCGCCGCAGGGCCGTGTCGGTGTAGCCGCTTGTGTAGAGCTCCGTCTCCCCGTGCAGCCGGACGTAGACGAACCCGGCCGTGACCTCCTCGAGGAACGGCCAGGTGCCCGAGGTGTCCGCGGTGACCAGTGCGACGTCGTGTTCGCGCAGCAGGGCGGAGCAACGCGGGTCGTCGAAACTCGGGTGGCGCACCTCCAGCGCGTGGCGCAGGGGTCGCTCGGTGGACACGGTCAGGTAGGGCTCCGCGGGGAGCTTGTCGTCGTGATGGCGGCCCAGTTCGGCCGCCTCGGTCGTGGTGCGGGGCAACAGGGCCAGAAACGCCGCCAGCCGGTCCGGGTCGAAGGTCATCCGCGGGGGCAGTTGCCACAGCACCGGGCCGAGCTTGTCGCCGAGTGCGAGGACCCCGGAGGCGAAGAAGTTGGCCAGTGCGGCGTCGACGTCGCGCAGGCGTTTCATGTGGGTGATGTAGCGCCCGCCCTTGACGGCGAACAGGAAGTCGTCGGGCGTCTCGTCGTGCCAACGGCGGTACCGTTCCGGACGCTGGAGGGAGTAGAACGAGCCGTTGATCTCCACGGTGTTCACCCGCCGGGAGAGGTACTCCAGCTCGCGCCGCTGCGCCAACCCTTCCGGGTAGAACACGCCCCGCCACGCCGGGTAGATCCAGCCCGACGTCCCGATCCGCACGTCCGCCCGACGTCCGCGTCCGGACGCCCCGCCGCCGGCACCCGCCACACCGCATCCCACCTCTCCGCGCCCGCCCGGTCGTCCGCGCCGGTCACTCACCGTTGTGCCGTGAAGGACTCCTTCGCTGCATCTGACGCAGGGAAGGGGGCCTTCACGGCATCCCACGCAGGGAAGGGGACCCTCACGGCAACCACCCGGGCGGGTTACAGGGGGCGGAGGAGGTCGTCGGCGTCGACGATGCGGTAGGCGTAGCCCTGTTCGGCCAGGAAGCGCTGGCGGTGGGCGGCGTAGTCGGTGTCCACCGTGTCGCGGGCGACCACCGAGTAGAAGTGGGCCTGCCTGCCGTCGCCCTTCGGGCGCAACAGCCTGCCCAGGCGTTGCGCTTCCTCCTGCCGGGAGCCGAAGGTGCCGGACACCTGGATCGCCACCGAGGCCTCCGGGAGGTCGATGGAGAAGTTGGCGACCTTCGACACGACCAGCTTGTCGATCTCGCCGGACCGGAACCGCTCGAACAGCGCCTCGCGTTCCTTGTTCCTCGTCGAACCCTGGATCACCGGCGCGTCCAGCGCCTGCCCGAGCTCCTCCAGCTGGTCCAGGTACGCGCCGATCACCAGGGTCGGCTCACCGGCGTGCTTGTCGACGATCGACCGGATGACCCCCGACTTGGTGTGTGCCGTCGACGCCAGCCGGTAGCGCTCCTCGGACTCGGCGGTGGCGTAGGCGATGCGCTCGTTGTCGGTCAGGGTCACCCGGACCTCGGTGCACTCGGCGGGGGCGATCCAGCCCTGCTGCTCGATGTCCCGCCAGGGGATGTCGTAGCGCTTCGGCCCGATCAGGGAGAACACGTCCCCCTCCCGGCCGTCCTCGCGCACCAGGGTGGCCGTCAGGCCCAGCCTGCGCCGGGACTGCAGGTCCGCGGTCATCCGGAACACCGGGGCGGGCAGCAGGTGCACCTCGTCGTAGATCACCAGGCCCCAGTCGCGGGAGTCGAACAGCTCCAGGTGCTTGTACTCGCCCTTGCTCTTGCGCGTGATCACCTGGTAGGTGGCGATCGTGATCGGGCGGATCTCCTTCTTCTCGCCCGAGTACTCGCCGATCTCGTCCTCGGTCAGCGACGTCCGGGCCAGCAGTTCCCGCTTCCACTGCCTGCCCGCGACCGTGTTGGTCACCAGGATCAGCGTGGTCGCCTCCGCCTTGGCCATCGCCGCCGCGCCGACCAGGGTCTTGCCCGCACCGCACGGCAGGACGACCACCCCGGAGCCGCCCGCCCAGAACGTCTCGGTGGCCCGGCGCTGGTAGTCGCGCAGGGCCCAGCCGTCCTCGGACAGCGACATCGGGTGTGCCTCGCCGTCCACGTACCCGGCGAGGTCCTCGGCCGGCCACCCGACCTTGACCAGCGCCTGCTTGAGCCGCCCCCGTTCGGACGGGTGTACCGCCACCGTGTCCGGGTCGAGCCGGGTGCCCAGCATCGGGGCGATCTTCTTGCTGCGCAGCACCTCCTCCAGCACCGCGCGGTCGGTGGCGACCATGACCAGTCCGTGTGCCGGGTCGTGCTGCAGCTGGAGCCGGCCGAACCGGCCCATCGTGTCGACGATGTCGATCAGCAGCGGCTGCGGCACCGGGAACCGTGAGTACGTGGTGAGCGCGTCCACCACCTGTTCGGCGTCGTGGCCCGCCGCGCGCGCGTTCCACAACGCGAGCGGGGTCACCCGGTAGGTGTGCACGTGCTCGGGGGCGCGCTCCAGTTCGGCGAACGGCGCGATCGCGGTCCGGGCGTCCTCGGCGCGGTCGTGGTCGACCTCGAGCAGCACCGTCTTGTCCGACTGGACGATCAGGGGGCCATCAGTCACGCCCTCCTTTATACGTGCTCCCGTCCGGAGAGTTCCGGTTCGGCAACCAGGGCCCGCACATCGAGCCGCTCCTGAAGCAGGCCGGCCCCCTGCATGAGGTCGGCGACCCGCTGCAGCCGCACGGCGTTGGCGACCTGCGGATAGTTGCCGAGCGACACCAGTGCGGCCGTGACCTCGTCGACGTCGGTCAGGTCGGGCAGTGCCTCCCGGACCCGGGTCTCGTCGGTCGCCAGCCGCTGGGCCTCGGCCAGTGCCCGCCGGAACGCCGCCACGGTGCGCGGGTGCTCGTCGGCGAACTCCCGGGTGGTCGCGTAGGACGACATCGGGAACGCCTCGGTGGCTCCCCGCGCCGAATCGGCCAGCAGCCGCGCCCCGTGGTCCTTCTGGGCGAGGGTGATGTAGGGCTCGACCATCCACGCCACGTCGACCTCCCGGCGGCGGAGGGCCTCGACCCGCTGTGGGGCGGGCGTGGGCACGAACGTGATCGTCTCCGGGGCGAGTCCGGCGGTGTCGAGCACCGACCGGGTGGTCAGTGTCCCGAGACTCTCCGGACCGTCGACCGCGATGCTCGGCCACGCCAGGTCGGTGGGTTCGGTCGGCCCCGAGTCCGGCAGGGTGACCAGTGCCATCGAGTCGGCCCCGGCCACGTAGGCCTCACCCTGCACCCGGAGCGGCACACCGCGGGCCGCGGCACGGAACAGCGGAACGTTCCGGGCGAAGGCGAGGTCGAGTTCCCCGTTCGCCAACGATTCCACGGTCGCCTTTCCGCTCGGTTGTTCGACCAGTTCCACATCCAGCCCGGCCCGGCGGAACACGCCGTTCTGCACGGCGATTCGCACGGGTGCCGTCTCGATCACGTTGCCGACCCCGAGACGGACCGTCTCCTTCTCCGGTGTCGCCCGGTCCGGCGGATCCGGATCCGACACCACTGAGCAGGCGGTCAACAACAGGGTCGCGGCGAGCAGGGGCAGCGGACGCCCACGGGTTCGCACCGGTCGCCTCCAACGTCACAGGCGATTTTCGCCAACGGTGTGGAGCTTATGCCGACCGAAGCAATACCATCACCGACAACCCTTCTCCAGCCGCGAGCGTCCTCGTGGATGGCGGGTGCGTCGCGCTACCCTCCATCGGTTTTCGGAGGATGTCTGCGGACTGCGATACGAAACAAAGGAAGCCCAGGTGACCCGTCGCAGCGAACGCCCCGGCCGGGGTGCCGCGGCAGGTACGGGCCGTGTCGGCGGCCGGTGGCGGTTACGCAACTGGCGTCTGCGCACCAAGCTGCTCGCGATGCTGCTCATCCCCTCCGTGGCGGTGCTGGTGCTCGTGGGGCTGCGGGCGAAGGCGGACCTGGACCGGGCGGCGGGCTTCGCCGAGGCCGCCGAGCGGGTCCGTGTGGACAGCACCGTCGCCGATGTGGTGCACCAGCTCCAGCGCGAACGGGATCTCACCGTGCGCCACGTCGCCGAGGGCAGGCAGGGGCCGAGGGAACGGCTGTTGGCCCAGCAGGACCGCGTCGACGCCGCCATCGGTGCGTTCGACCGGACGCTCACCGCGTCGCGGCACGGATTGTCCGCCGCCGCGGTCGACGCCTTCCGGCGGATCACGCAACGTCTGGACCAGCTGACGGGACTGCGCTACGCGGGGCGCAACACCGACATGCCCGCCGAGGCCGTGCTGCGTGCGTACAGCGAGATGATCTCGGGCGTGCTGGATGTCGGCGACCGGGCCGTGTCCCGGGTCGCCGACGGCGATCTGGCGCGCAGCAGGCTCGCGGCGAACGCCCTCGCGCGGGTCAAGGACCAGATGTCGGTCAAGCGGGCGATCGTCGCCGAGGCACTGGCCCGGGGACGGCTGCCCGAGGACCGGGAACGCGCCCTCCTCGCGGCGGAGGCGGAGCTGGACGCCGCCCGCGGTGACTTCCTGGCCCTGGCCACCCCGCGGCAGCAGCGGATGTACACCGACACCGTGATCGGCCTGGTGGTGGACCTCGGCAACGGCATCGTGGAGTCGGTGCTCACCCAGGCCGGGACGGACGCCGGGTTCGAGAACCTGTCCGCGCGGGAGTGGGACACCTCGGCCACCTACACCGTCAACCTGGCCGACCAGGTCCAGGAGGCGATGCTGGCGCAGATCCAGCGGCGTTCCGACGCGCTGGCCGCCGACGCCCGGCGTTCGGCCGCGTTGGACGCGGGGATCGTCCTCGGCGCGCTGCTCGTCGCCGCCGTGCTGGCGGTGGTCATCACCCGGTCGCTGGTGCGTCCGGTCCGCGCCCTGCGGGCCAGCGCGCTGGACGTGGCGGAGAACCGGCTGCCCGCCGCGGTCGAGGACATCCTGACCGAGGAGCACCCGAGACCCGAGGACACGGCCACCCGGGCCGTCGACCCGGTCCCCGTGCACACCCGCGAGGAACTGGGCGAGGTGGCCCGGGCGTTCGACGCGGTGCACGGCGAGGCGGTGCGGCTCGCCGGGGAACAGGCGATGCTGCGGGAGAACGTGAACTCGATGTTCGTCAACCTCTCCCGCCGGAGTCAGGACCTGGTGGAACGGCAACTCGGGGTGCTCGACCGGATGGAGGAGCACGAGCAGGACCCGGACATCCTCGGCGGGCTGTTCGAACTCGACCATCTGGCGACGCGGATGCGGCGCAACAGCGAGAACCTGCTGGTGCTCGCCGGGGAGGACGCCGGACGGCCGCTGCCGGGGTCGGTACCCGCGGACGAGATCATCGGCGCGGCCCTGTCCGAGGTGGAGGACTACAAGCGGATCAAGGTGGCGGTGACGCCGAACCTGTCGGTGCCGGGGGACGCGGCGGCGGATCTCATCCACGTCGTGTCGGAGCTGTTCGAGAACGCCACCGCCTACTCGCCGGAGCACGAACCGGTCTCGGTGGTGAGTTCGGTCGGCGCCGACCGCGAGTGGCGCATCGACATCACCGACCGGGGCGCGGGCATGCCGGACACCGAGATCCGCCGGGCGAAC
This sequence comes from Saccharomonospora iraqiensis subsp. iraqiensis, assembly GCF_000430445.1. Classification (GTDB taxonomy): domain Bacteria; phylum Actinomycetota; class Actinomycetes; order Mycobacteriales; family Pseudonocardiaceae; genus Saccharomonospora; species Saccharomonospora iraqiensis. The sequence continues at coordinate 24,964 of NZ_KE387070.1, read as the reverse complement.
GAGCGCCTCGCCGATCCGCCCGAGGTGGACGTGGAGGTCTCCCGTCGGATGGGGCTCTACGTCGTCGGCAGGCTGGCACGGCGGCACCGGATCGGTGTGCGCCTGGCGGCCGCCGACCTGCGCGGACTGACGGCGACGGTGGTGGTGCCCGCCGAGCTGGTGGAGTTCGATCCGGAGACCGCCCTCGGACGTCCGCAGCGGGCGCAGGCCCAGCAGGTCCGCCTCACCCCGGTGGAGCTGGGGCCACCGAGGAGCACCGACCCCGTCCTCGCCGCGGTCCCGGACGGGGACGGACCCGGCGGCGGCACCACGGAGGACACCGGGGCCGGATCCGTTCTCCGGACGCCGCCCGGGGACGGGGAAGCGGCCGGTGCCGAGCACCCGGACCCCGGTTGGCCCGGACGGTCCGACATCGACGGGGATCCGGACGCGGACGGTGACGTCGACGGGTCCCCGGGCACCGGGGTTCCGGACCGGGCGGGGCTGTCGGTGGGACTGTCCGGACCGGACGTCGACGACGCCACCGCATCGGAACGGACACAGCCGACGCCGGCGGTACCGGCGGAGGCGTTGCGGTTCGCCACGGCCTCGGCCATCGGCCGGGCACTCCGGCCGAAGGCCGAGGCGGAGGACGGGGCCGAAGCGGGCGACCGCGTCGGGGATCCCGCGTGGCCGGTGACGGACGACGACGAGTACGGCGCCGCGACCGCGTGGGCCGACGACGGGTATCCCGGGTATGCCGCCCGCGGCGGGGGTGACGGGGACGACGACGTACCGCCCGGGGCGCCGGTCGGCGCGGACCCCGTGGGAGCCGGGGAGCCAGG
>NZ_KE387070.1:17506-24040 GCF_000430445.1 Saccharomonospora iraqiensis subsp. iraqiensis | reverse complement strand
GCCCGTCGCGGCCGCCACGCGCGGACGGACTGACCGGCCCCGCGCCCCGGCCGTGGTGCCGTGCAGGGCACCGTCCCTGCGCCCGAGGCGGCGAGGGGCACATTCACCGCGTCCCGCGCAGGGAATGTGCCCCGCACGGTCAACCCGACGGGGAGGGGGTCGGGGTGGGGTTGTGCAGGAGGCGGGCGACCTCGGCGCGGAGGGAGACGAACTCGGCGGATTCGCGGGTGGTGATCTGGTCGCGGTCGGCGGGCAGGTCGACGGTGAGGTCGGCGACGATGGACGCGGGCGCGCGGGACAGCACCAGCACACGGTCGCCGAGGTAGACACTCTCGTCGATGTCGTGGGTGACCAGCAGGACCGTGCTCCCGTTCTGCCGCTGCACGTCGCGGAGCAGGTCCTCCAGTTCGAACCGGGTCTGTGCGTCGACCGAGGCGAACGGTTCGTCCATCAGCAACAGCGCGGGACGGCGGGCCAGCGCGCGGGCGATGGACACCCGCTGCTGCATGCCCCCGGACAACTGCCACGGGTACTTCGCGCCGACCCCGCCGAGGTTCACCCATTCGAGCGCCTCCTCCGCGCGGCGGCGTCGTTCGGCACGGCTCATCGGCCGCCACCGCAGCGGGAACTCGACGTTCTGCCGGACCGACAGCCAGGGGAACAGCGACCGGCTGTAGTCCTGGAAGACCACCGCGAGATCGTCGGGGACCCCGTCGACCGGATCGCCGTGCAGCGACACCGCCCCGCCGGTCGGCCGCACGAGCCCGGAGATGCACCGCAGCAACGTCGACTTGCCGCAGCCGGACGGGCCGACGATGCACGCGAGCCGGCCGGTCTCGACCGTGAAGGTCAGATCTCGCACCGCGGTGTGCGGGCCGTCGTCGCCCGCATAGCGGTGGTGCAGGCCGTCCACCGCCAGCATGGTTGTCATGTCAGCACTCCTGTTCGTCTCGACGTGCGCACCGGGCCGGTCACCAGCGCAGCAGGCGGCGCTGGATCGCGAGCAGCAGGGCGTTCAGGCCGTAACCGAGCACGCCGAGCAGTACGATCCACGCCCACATCGTGGGGAACTCGAAACTCTGCTGGGCGAAGATGAGCTGGTAGCCGATGCCGTCGGTGGTCCCGACCATTTCCGCGATCACCATCAGGATCAACGACAGCGACAGACTCAGTCGGAGCCCCGCGAAGATCTTCGGGGCGGCGGCGGGCAGGACGATCATCGTGATCCAGTAGCGCCGTGGCGTGCCGAACGAGCGCGCCGTCTCCCGTTGCAGCGTCCCGACCGAGCGCACGCCGTCGACCGTGTTGAGCAGGATCGGCCAGATCGCGCCGAACACGATGGTCACGACCTTCATGGTGTTGTCGATGCCGAACAGCACGAGGAACACCGGGATCAGGGCCGGGGGCGGGACCGCGCGCAGGAACGCGAACAGCGGCCCGACGTAGTCCATCCCGGTCCGTGACCGGCCCAGCGCGGTGCCCAGCGCCACACCCACCACGGCGGCGATCGCCCAGCCACCGAACACCCGCCCCAGGCTGGGCAGCACGTCCTCGTACACGGTGGCCGTGAGGAACCCTTCCGCGGCGGGCCCGGAGACGAACAGGTCGACGGCGGTGCCCACGATCTCGGTCGGGCGAGGGAAGAACGGGCTGCCCGCGGCGGCGGTGGCCAGCTCCCACAGCAGCACGGCCACCGCGAACACCGACCACTTCGTCACCAACGCACGGAGGCCGCGCCCGACCACCCGCAACGGATCTCCGGCCCGGCCCGTCACCGCATGTCCGCTGTCGCTCACACGGCCTCCTGTGTTGTGCGGGGCACCCGCACCCGGTCGGCCTCCGTGAGCGCGGGTTGAGTGTCGCTCACACGGCCTCCTGTGTTCTGCGGGGCACCCGCACCCGGTCGGCCTTCGTGAGCGTGGGCTCAGTGTCGCTCACACGGCCTCCTGGGAATCCGTCCCCGTGGCCGCGTGCCAGCGGAACAGGCGTGCGCCGAGTCGTTCGAGTCCGTCGTTGGCCAGGTAGCCGAGGACACCGGCGACCAGGGTCCCGGCGAGGACGAGGTCCATCCGGCCCGCGCCCGCCGCGGCCTCGAGGACGAAGCTGCCGATGCCGATGTCGGCTCCGGCGATGAACTCGGTGGAGACCACCACGATCAGCGCGATGGCGGCCGATATCCGGATGCCGGTGAACACGAACGGTGCCGAGTGCGGCAGGGCGACCGTCCCGAGCGTGGCCACCCGGCCCGCGCCCGACGACCGTGCCGTGTCGAGGAGCAGCGGGTCGATCTCGTCGAAGGCGTAGATGGTGTTGTAGAGGATCGGCCAGACCGCCGCGTAGACCGCGAGCGTGATCTTGGCCTCGGGACCGCCGCCGATCGCGACGAGCACCAGCGGGATCAGCGCCACCGACGGGATCGGCCGCAGGAACTCGACCAGAGCCATGGTGGCGCTGCGGACCCGGGGCAGGCTGCCCAGCACGAGGCCGAGCGGGACGGCCCCGGCCGCCGCGATGCCCAGGGCGAGGGCCCAGGCGAGCACGGTCGCCACGACGTCCCGGAGGAACGGTTCCGTGCCGAGCATCTCGACGGTCCGGCCGAGGACGACCGACGCGGGCGGCACGTCGGTGGCCGGTACCAGGCCGGACCTGGCCGCGCACTCCCAGAGCCCCAGGAACGCGGCCAGGCCGACCAGATTCCGTACGACCGGACGCACGTCAGGCGGCGTTCGGACGCGCGATCATCGCGGAGGCGTCGATCTTCGAGTCGATCAGCCCGAACTCCACCATCAGGTCCGGCACCCGCTGCAGACGCGAGGCGTCCAGGCTGGAGTGGAACGTCGGCAGGTTCACCAGGGACGCCGTCTCCGCGTCGATCTTCGCGGTGTCCTGGATGATCGGCTCGACGACGGAGCGGTCCTGCGCGTCGGAGGTCGCCTTCTCCATCGCACGTTGGAAGGCGGCCACCGTCTTCGGGTTGTTCTCGGTGAACTCGGCCAGCGCCCCGTACCCGGCGAGCGGGAAGCTGTCCGTCGGTCCGGTGGCGACGTCGGCGATCGGGTGGACGCCGTGCTCCTGGGCACCACTGGTCAGGAACGGCTCGATGAGGGTGCCCGCGGCGACGTCGCCCCGGGCCACGGCCGCGGCGGTGTCCGGGAACGAGACCTGGACCCACTCCACGGACCCGTAGTCGAGCCCGTTCGTCTTCATCAGCGACTTGACGATCGTGTCGGCGATGGTGTTGGTCGCCGACACGGCGATCTTCTTGCCCTCCAGGTCCTCGACACCGGTGATCTCCCCGTCCTTCTTGGCGACGAGGCTGAACGTGTCCGGTGCCGCGGCGACCGCGTCGGCCACGATCCGGACCTCGGCGGTGCCCTTGGCCTGCGCGAGGAAGTACGGGACGTAGCTGGACTGGACGATGTCGGCGTCCCCGCCGATCATCTTCTGGGTGGCCGCCTGCCCGCTCGCGGCCTGTTCGATCGCGACGTCGAGGCCCTCGTCGGCGAAGTAGCCCTTCTCCTGCGCCAGGTACAGCGGGGCGACGTCGATGGACGGCAGGTGCGCCACGGTGATCGAGGACTGCTCCAGGTCCGAGTCGCCGCCGCCGGACGACGCGGCGTCGTCCTCCCCGCCGAGCAGCCCGCACCCGCTGACGGAGGCGAGCAGACCCAGTGATGTCGCGACGGCGGCCAGCCGGCCGCGTCTCGAGTGCGTTCGCGTGGTGCCGTGTCGAAGCAATGCCACTCCTCGGTGGGGCGATATGCCGGTTGTCTGCGTTGGTGAGGCGCTGACTGAGCGCGACACCTCCCCCGATCGCTCAGCGAGCCACGGCTACTGTAGAGATTGATCGTCTTCATCACAATGAGTGCCGAGTCGCAATCGTCCGGTGCCCCGCACCACTCGATCGGGTGGACTCGCATGTGGTCTAATTAACCCTTGGTTTCAGCCGCGGGCGCGGTTGATCGCTGCTACCACGGTGAGGGTCAACTCGGACGTGACAACGATTGATCAATCAGGGTTACGTCGGCGCACGGTGTTCGCTACATTCTGTGTTCCCGTGACGTAGCCAGCCCCCGAAGTAGTGACAGGACATGACGAGTGGGTGGAACGGACCACGACATGACCGGTACTTCGGTGTGCTGAGTACGTGTATTGACCCGTGTGGGGGGATGACGCCATGCTTCCGCATGTTTGGCGTCCACTGGGGGTGACAGGCGGTCACGTGAACGCGTGCGGTGCGTAGCAAGTGCTCGGCCCAGGAAGCCGGCGGTGGATCCGGCTCGGACGACAATGGTGGTAGATCGGTGCCGAAGAGTGAGACCCCGGACGGGAACGGGCGGCTCTCCGACCAGGACCGGGTCGCACACGACGGAGCGGCCGTCGGGGACACGTCGGACGGACCGGGCGGTTCCGGCCGGCAGGGTGACGGGCAGGGTGCGCGGTGGCGCCTGAGCAACTGGCCGTTGCGCTACAAGATGGCCGTCGTCCTGCTCGTGCCCCTGCTGACCGCGACGATCTTCGGTGGTCTGCGCGCGGGCGAGTCCCTGTCGGACGCGGGCGAGCTGCGGGACGGTGTCGACCAGATCGGGGTCGCCGAGCGCGTCGCCGTGCTGATGCACGAGCTCCAGCGCGAACGCACCCTCATGGTCTCCGCCATGTCCGGTACGTCGATCGGGTCCGAGGCGGTGGACCGGCAACGGGCCAGGGTCGACGACGCGGTGCGCGCGTTGTCCGAGGCGGCGGACACCGACGACCGGGAGTCCCCGAGCGCGGCTCCCTTCTCACACGGATTACAGCGGCTGTCCGCGCTGCGGACGAAGATCGACAGCACCCCGTTGCCCGCGTTGTCGGCCTACACCATCTACAACTCGATCATCGAGTCGTTCGTGGGCGCAGGCGGCGCCGATCCGCTGGTCGCGGACCAGGAACTGTTGCGCCGTAGTGATCTCGTGCGGCGGATCAACGAGATCAAGGAATACACCGCACGGCAGAACGCGGTACTCCAGATGGCGGTGGGCTACGACGAATTCGTCGCCGACCTGCTCGACCGCGCCCGGAGCGCCGGGGCCAGGGCGGACGCCGCCGTCGAGGCCCTGGTCGCCGGGTCGACGATCGGGGAGCAGGAGCTCTATCTGGACAATGTGTCCGGGGCCGAGGTGGACAATCGCGCCCGGTTGATCACCACCGCGTACAACGGTGCGGACCGGCCCGGTGGTCTGGGCATCAACGGCAGCCAGCTCCGGGCCGACAGCGTCCTGACCGTCGACAAGATGCGTGCGGTCGAGGTCGAACTGCTGGATCGGCTGAAGGAGCACAACGAGGGACTGGCCGTCGACGCGACCACGACCGCGTGGGTGTTCCTCGCGATCACGCTGGCGACCCTGATCGCCGCGGTCGTGTTCACCCTCATCGTCGCCCGCGCGCTGTCCCGCCCGCTGCGTGACCTGCGGTCGAGTGCGCTGGAGGTCGCCTACGTCCGGCTGCCCGAGGCGGTGCGGCGGATCCTGGCCGACCCGAACCCCATCGAGGCCTCCCGGAACGCGATCACCCCCGTGCCCGTGCACACGCGGGAGGAGATCGGCGAGCTCGCCCGGTCGTTCGACGTCGTGCACGAGCGGGCGATCCGGCTGGCCGCCGAGCAGGCGCTCCTGCGGGAGAACGTCAACGGCATCTTCGTCAACCTCTCCCGCCGCAGTCAGCGGCTGGTGGAGCGCCAGCTCGGGATCATCGACCGGCTGGAGTCCGACGAGCAGGACCCGGACCAGCTCGCCAGTCTGTTCGAACTGGACCACCTGGCGACCCGGCTGCGGCGCAACGGCGAGAGTCTGCTGGTGCTGTCCGGGGCGGGGCTGACCAAGTCGATGTCCAAACCGGTGCCCGCGGCGGACGTGATCGGTGCCGCGGTCTCGGAGATCGAGCAGTACTCCCGGGTGGAGCTGGGCACCATCCCGGAGGTGTCCGTCCACGGCCGGGCGGTGCACGACCTGGTGCACCTGCTCGCCGAACTGCTGGACAACGCGACCTACTTCTCGGAGCCGGAGACGGCGATCAGCGTCCGCGCCGTGGTGACCCGGCGCAACTCGCTCGCGGTGCAGATCACCGACCGCGGGGTCGGCATGTCCGACCAGCAGCTCACCGAGGCCAACGACCGGTTGGCCGACCCGCCCGACCTGGATGTGTCGGTGACCCGGCGGATGGGCCTGTACGTGGTCGCGCGGCTGGCCAAGCGGCACGGTATCGAGGTGCGCCTGCGCGAGAACGAGGACATCGAGGGCGGTGTCATCGCGCGCGTGGTGGTCCCCACCGATCTGCTCACCGGAGCCGTGCGGCCCACCGGGACCACCGCGACCGTGCCGCCGTACGACTCCGGGAAGGCCCCCGCCCCCGGCACGTCGCACACCGAGGTGTCCTCGCCGTCGTTGTTCCCCTCCACACCGGACCTCACCTCCGGTGGCGTGGCGCCGGGCGCGACGATCCCGCCGTTGCCCGCACCGCGCGGCTCGGCCGAGCAGGACCCGCCCGGCGGCCGGTCCG
>NZ_KE387070.1:10056-17406 GCF_000430445.1 Saccharomonospora iraqiensis subsp. iraqiensis | reverse complement strand
TGTCGGCGTCCAGGGCCAGCAGCGTCTCCAGCACCGCGAGGGTGGCGGTGTCCAGGTTCTCGCACGCGCGCGCGATCGAGCCCGCCGTACCCGCGCGCGTGGCGAGCACGCCGGAATCGGCGGGTGGCGGGGTCGCGAGGTCGCGCCGGTCGCGCAGCAGCGCGGCCAGCTCGTCGTCGGGACGCGAGCTCAGCCAGTCCGCGAGGGAGACAGCGACCATTGTCACCACGATATCCGTCGGCCGGGCCCATCCGGCACACTGTGGTCAGTCGTTGGTCGAGTGAGGAGGACGCCGTGGCGAAGGCGGGCAAGCGGAACCGGATCGACCCGGAGTGGCCGGAGACGGGGGGCGACTCGCACCCGGTCTCGGAACTGGCGGCCGACCGGCAGGGGGCGCTGTCGCCGTTCGGGGACGACATGACCTTCCCGCTGGAGCGGGTGCCCTACGAGCACCCGCAGACCGAGATCAACAAGTCGGCGTAGCCGGAGGCCCCGGCGGGCCCGGGGCCGGTCCGACGGAAGCGAAGTTACTGGTCAGTCACCCCTCCGCGCCGGGAGTGGGCCGCTCGCGGGGATAGGCTTTCCCCCGTTCGACGGTCAATCTCGATGCGGGGGTGCCTGCCATGCCGGTTCCCGGGCCCGGTTACTCGATCACCGTGCGGCTCCAGGCTCCGCCCTCGGCCAGCGCGGCCGGTGACCTGACCACGGCGGTCGGCAGGGTCGGCGGCGTGCTCACCGCGTTCGACGTGGTGGAGTCGCACGCCGACGCGATCGTCGTGGACATCACGGCGAACGTGTCGTCGGCCGACCACGCCGACGACATCACCTCCGCGCTGGACGCGCTGCCCGGGGTGCGGGTACGGAAGGTCTCCGACCGGACGTTCCTGATGCACCTCGGCGGGAAGCTGGAGGTCTCGCCGAAGGTCGACCTGCGCAACCGGGACGACCTCTCCCGCGCCTACACCCCCGGGGTCGCGCGGGTGTGCCAGGCCATCGCGGCCGACCCGGAGAACGCGCGCAGGCTGACCATCAAGCGCAACACCGTGGCCGTGGTCTCCGACGGGTCCGCCGTCCTGGGCCTGGGCAACGTGGGTCCCTCGGCGGCACTGCCGGTGATGGAGGGCAAGGCGGCCCTGTTCAAGAAGTTCGCCGGCGTGGACGCCTGGCCGGTGTGCCTGGACACCCAGGACACCGAGGAGATCATCCGCACGGTGCGGGCGCTGGCCCCCGGGTACGCGGGCATCAACCTGGAGGACATCGCCGCGCCGCGGTGCTTCGAGATCGAGGCGCGGCTGCGGGAACAGCTCGACATCCCGGTGTTCCACGACGACCAGCACGGCACCGCGATCGTGGTGGTCGCCGCGTTGCGCAACGCCCTGCGGGTGGTGGGCAAGCCGCTCGAGAAGTGCCGGGTCGTGGTCAGCGGGGTCGGTGCGGCGGGATCGGCGATCATCCGGCTGCTGCGCCGCAAGGCGCCCGCCGACATCGTCGCGGTCGACATCGACGGGGTCGTCCACCCCGGCCGGGAGGGCCTGGACGACAACCTGCGCTGGGTCGCCGAGCACACCAACGCGCACGGGATGACCGGGACGCTGCACGACGCCCTGGTCGGTGCGGACGTGTTCATCGGGGTCTCGGCACCCGACCTGTTCGGGGCCGAGCAGGTGGCGACCATGGCCGACGACGCGGTGGTGTTCGCGCTGGCCAACCCGGATCCGGAGATCGACCCGCTGGAGGCGCAGCGGCACGCCGCCGTCGTGGCCACCGGGCGCAGCGACTACCCGAACCAGATCAACAACGTCCTCGCCTTCCCCGGCGTGTTCCGCGGGCTGCTCGACGCGCACGCCCACCACATCGACGACGGGATGCTGGTGGCGGCCGCCGACGCGATCGCCGACGTGGTGGACGACCGGCTCAACGCGTCGTTCATCGTGCCGAGCGTCTTCGACACGGCGGTGGCCCCGGCCGTGGCCGAGGCCGTGGCCGAGGTCGCCCGCGGTGGTGATGTGTCCGGGACCACCACCGACGCCGTAACCTCGACGGCGTGAGCGGACAGGACGGCGCGCGGCGGGACGGGACGGACCACCACGACACGGGACCGCGCGACACGGGACCGCACGGCACGGGGCGGGACAGCACGGAAGGCGACGGGCGGCTCAGCCACGTCGACGAGTCGGGCACGGCGCGGATGGTCGACGTCTCCGGCAAGGACGTCACGGCCCGGACCGCCGTCGCCCGGGGGACGGTCCGCACCACCGCTGAGGTGATCGGCCTGCTGACCACCGGGGAGCTGCCCAAGGGGGACGCGTTCGCCACGGCCCGCATCGCCGGGGTGATGGGCGCCAAACGGACCTCGGAGCTCATCCCGTTGTGCCACCAGATCGCGTTGTCCAAGGTCGACCTCGACTTCGACCCGGGCCCCGACCACGTGGTGATCACCGCGACCGCGCGCACCAGCGACCGCACCGGGGTCGAGATGGAGGCGCTGACGGCCGTGGCCGTCGCGGGGCTGACGCTGCACGACATGGTGAAGGCCGTGGACCCCGCCGCCTCGCTCGACGAGGTGCGGTTGGTGGTCAAGGACGGGGGGAAGTCCGGGACCTGGCGGCGGGAGGAGAACCGATGAAACGCACGGCGCGGGTCGTCGTCGCGTCCAACCGCGCGGCGGACGGCGTCTACGCCGACACGACCGGGCCGGTCATCGCCGACTGGCTCGCCGCACGGTCGTTCGAGGTCACCGACCCGGTTGTGGTCGCCGACGGTGCCCCGGTGGAGCGGGCCCTGCGCGGGTTCGTCACCGACGGCATCGACCTGGTGGTGACCACCGGAGGCACCGGCGTGGCACCCACCGACCGGACGCCGGAGGCCACGGCGGCGCTGCTGGACCGCGAGCTGCCCGGGCTGGCCGACGCGGTCCGGGACGCCGGGCGGGAGAAGGTGCCCACGGCCGTGCTGTCCCGGGCGAGGGCGGGTGTGGCGGGCCGGACGCTGGTGGTGAACCTGCCGGGGTCACGGGGCGGGGTGGCCGACGGGCTCGCGGTGCTCGACGCCGTGCTCGACCACGCCCTCGATCAGATCGCGGGCGGCGATCATCCCCGGCACTCCGGGGCAGGGGACGGGGACGGATCCGGGGTCGTCGGCGGGGACGCGGCCCCGGCCGCACCCGCCCGGGTGTCCCGCGCCGAGGTCACCGACGAGCCGGTGTCGGTGGACGAGCACGCCCGGTTGGTGGAGGAGGCGGGTGCCGGTGCGGTCGTCACCTTCGGCGGCGTCGTGCGCGATCACGACGGCGGCCGGTCGGTGACCGCACTGCACTACGAGGGGCATCCGACCGCGGGCGCGGTGCTCGCCGACGTCGTCTCCGAGGTCGCGGCCCGGCGGGCCGGGGTGCGGGCGGTGGCGGTGAGTCACCGCGTCGGGGATCTGACGATCGGTGACGTCGCGCTGGCGTGCGCGGTGGCGGCCGACCACCGGGCGGAGGCGTTCACCACCTGCGCGGATCTGGTGGACGAGGTGAAGGCACGGCTGCCCGTGTGGAAGCACCAGTGGTTCGCCGACGGCACCGACGAATGGGTCAACTCGCCGTAACGCGGCGCCGGTCGCCGGTGTGTGTCGGGCTGCGTGCGTGTCGGGGTGTCGGTCCTTCGGCGGAGGGTCCCACCACCCGGGGGACAGTGGTGGGGCCCTCCCCATACCGACACCCGTCCGGACGGGCCCGACCGGGTCGGTCCGGCCCGTCCGGACCGGGGGTCACTCGGTGGCGATCTTCTGCCCGACCACGATGTAGTCGGGGTCGGAGATGTAGCCCTCGTTCAGGTCGACCAGCGTCGTGTAGCCGCCGTCGACGTCCTTCTCGTCGGCGATCTTGCTCAGCGTGTCGCCCTTCTCGACGACGTAGTCGCCGTCCGGGTTCGACTTCGCGACCCGCTCGGGGGCGGGTTCGGGGGCGGGCTCGGAGGTCTGCTCCGGCTGCGTGGACTGGCTCTGGGTCGAGCCGGAGTCCTGCGCCCCCTGGGTGTTGCTCCCCTCGTAGCTCACGTTCGAGGAGCCCTTCGCGCCGCAGACCGGCCACGCGCCGATGCCCTGACCGTCCAGGACCCGTTCGGCGACCCGGATCTGTTCGGAGCGGGACGCCTCGTGCGGCATCCCGGTGCCGCCGTAGGCCCGCCAGGTGCTCAGCTTGAACTGGAGCCCGCCGTAGTAGCCGTTGCCGGTGTTGATGCTCCAGTCACCGCTGCTCTCGCACTCGGCGATCGCGTCCCAGTTGACGCTGCTGTCCGCCGCCTGGGCCGGGGTCGCGGCCACCGACAGTGGCGCACCCACGGCGATGCCCGCGACGGCGACGCGGGCGAGGTTGCGGGACGCAGCGGACGGTTTGCGGTGCTTGCCTCGATAAGCCATGTCGACTCGGTTTCGACTTCCGCGCCTGTCGAGTACCGCGGGCAGGCGGTGAGCCGGGCCGACCGTCTCGGGCCGACAGGCGGCACCGGGGGATGCCGCCTCCCTCTCGTCCCAGTCCGAGAAGTGCGTTTCGCTCGGGGTTTTTCCGTGTCTCCGGGATCCCGCCGGACTGGGCTCGGCGCAGACGGGAACCCGGTTGTTCCCGGTTGGTCGGGGCCAACCAATTTGCGACGGTACGTAACAACGAGCGTGATCGGAAATTGATGGAACCGTGGGCTAGACCACAGTAACGGCGCGCAACCTTCGCACGATCCGGTTATTTTCCCTGCGTAGGGCGCTGTTACCGGTCCGTGTCCGTCTCGAAACTTTTCACCCAAAGTGAGGTCTGGGTCACGCCGCCGACGACCCGTCTGCTCCGTTCGTGCGGGCACGCGCGGGCCGGGGTGAACGGATGGTCCGGATGAACCGGACACGTGGGCCCGCCCGCGGTGGGAGGTGCACACCCTCCGTCGGTGCGGCATCCGGTGGCGGACTCCACCGGGGGTGTGAACCGGTCCTGCCCCGTCCGGGGGCCGGTACCGGTGGGGAGGGGGACGGTCAGCCGCCCGCGAACGGTGGGAGCACGTCGAGCTGGGCCCCGTCGGGCAGACGGCGGGTGTGGTCGCGCACCGCGACGCCGTCCAGCAGGAAGCCCGCCGCGTCGAGGATGCGGGGCAGCCCGGTGCCGGCGTGCCGTTCACGGAGCCACCGCAGGGCGTCGGCCACCGAGGCGGGTTCGGCCAGCCGGACCGGTTCGGAGTCCAGCCCCGTGGCCGCGCGGGCCGAGGCGAAGTACCGCACCCGCACCGTCACGGCGGTTCCCGCGTCGTCCGGCACCGGGTGCCCCGGCAGCGGGTTCCCCGGCACTGGGTCCCCCGGCGCCGCGTTTCCCGGCGCCGCGTGGCCCCGTGGGGTCGTGGGGCTCTCCGGTGCGGTGGTGTTCTCCGGTGCCGCGGCACGGTGCCCGGTCCCCGACGTGTGCATCGCCTGCTCCCTCGTTCGCGTGCGTGGGCGCGGATCAGCCGCCGATGGAGCTCATCGGCCGGATCGGCTGCGCGAAACCGGCCTCGTTGATCTCGTGTCCGGCGAGTTTGCCCCACATCGCCGCGCGCCAGGTGTCGGCGATCTCCCCGTCGTCGGCACCCTGTCGGACCAGACCGCGCAGGTCGGTCTCGGTGGTGCTGAACAGGCACGAGCGCACCGCGCCGTCGGCGGTGAGCCGGGTGCGTTCGCACGCGGCGCAGAACGGCCGGGTCACCGACGGGATGATGCCCACCTCCTGCGGACCGCCGTCGACCAGCCACCGCTCCGCCGGGGCGCCGCCGCGTTCGGTCGGGCTCGGGGTCAGGGTGAACTCGGCACCCAGCAGGTCGAAGATCTCGTCCGCGGTGATCATCTCGGCGCGGCTCCACCCGTGCTGGGCGTCCAGCGGCATCTGCTCGATGAACCGCAGGTGATAGCCGTGCTCCAGGGCGAAGCGCAGCAGTTCGGGCGCCTCGTGCTCGTTGACCCCCCACAACAGCACCGTGTTGATCTTGACGGGGTCCAGTCCGGCGTCCCGGGCGGCCGCCAGCGCGTCGAGGACGTGCCGCAGCCGGTCGCGCCGGGTGACCCGCGCGAACGTCTCCGGGTGCACCGAGTCGAGGGAGACGTTGATGCGGTTCAGACCCGCGGCCGCGAACCGCTCCGCCCGCTTCGCGAACCCGATGCCGTTGGTGGTCATGGACAACCGCGGCCGGGGTCGCAGTGCGGTGATCCGGGCGACGAGCTCCTCCAGACCCGGACGCAGCAGCGGCTCGCCGCCGGTGAGCCGGATGTCGGTCACCCCGAGCAGCCGCACGGCGACGTCCATCAGCCGCACCAGCTCGTCGTCGGACAGGACCTGCTCACCCGGGGCCCAGTCCAGCCCCTCCGCGGGCATGCAGTATGTACACCGCAGGTTGCACTTGTCGGTCAGCGACACCCGCAGGTCGGTGGCGACACGCCCGAAGCTGTCGATCAGCGAGGGATCGTCCGGGCGTGTGTGGTCCGGTGCCGTGCGCGCTCCGGGCACCCTGGGGATGCCGAGGTCCGTTCCCGTCACCCCGTCCAGCCTAGTCGGGATACCGACGAAAATAAGACCTCCGTCACACCCTCGGCCGAACGACCACTGGCACAGGCGCAGGTGCGGCGATATTCTCCGTCTCATGCCGCAGTTTCGGCTCTCCGAGGCCGCTCGTCTGCTCGGCGTGAGTGACGACACCGTCCGCCGCTGGGTCCGTGCCGGGCGGCTGACCTCCGCCGGGGACGACGCCGGGCGCATGGTGGTCGACGGGGCGGAACTCGCCGCGTTCGCCCGGGCCACCGCCGGGTCCGCGCCCGACCCCACCGGGGTGGGGCGCTCGGCGCGCAACCGGTTCGTCGGGTTGGTCACCGACGTCGTGGCCGACACCGTCATGGCCAAGGTGGAGCTCCAGTGCGGGCCGAACCGGCTCGTGTCGTTGATGAGCGCCGAGGCGGTTCGGGAACTGGGTCTCGCCCCCGGGGTGTGCGCGGTGGCCGTGGTGAAGGCGACCCAGGTGATCGTCGAGACACCGGGTGACGGGCCGTGAGGCGCGCGCCCGGGCGCGACGCGCGGGCGACCCCCGTGCCGCGCACGCTCGTCGCCGTGCTGCTGGCCGTCAGCACGCTCGTGGTGGCCGGGTGCGGTGGTGTGTCCGCGCGGGACCGCACGCTCACCGTGTTCGCCGCGGCCTCGTTGACCGGTGTGTTCGGCGAGCTGGAACGACACTTCGAGAACCGCTACCCGGACCTGGACGTGCGGCTCAACGTCGGCGGCTCGGCCCGGCTCGCCCGGCAGATCGTCGAGGGTGCGCCCGCCGACGTGTTCGCCTCCGCCGACGCGCGCACCCTCCGCCGGGTCGCCGCCGC
>NZ_KE387070.1:2917-9956 GCF_000430445.1 Saccharomonospora iraqiensis subsp. iraqiensis | reverse complement strand
ACACCGTCGTCACCGCCGTGGAGCCGCACGGCGGCGCCCTGGTGCGCGTGCGCACCGCGGCCTCGGTGACCGCCGAGGTCACCCCCGCCGCGGTGGCCGATCTGGCGCTGGAGCCGGGGACACCGGTGCGACTGGCGGTGAAAGCCGCCGCAATCACCCTGCACCCGGCCGCACAGGCGATAGGTTGACCCCATGACCGAGCGGCAGTGGAACTACCTGACCGACATGGACGGCGTGCTGGTGCACGAGGACCGCCTGGTGCCCGGCGCGGACCAGTTCCTCGCCGAGCTGCGGGACGCGGGCGCGCGGTTCCTCGTGCTGACGAACAACTCCATCTACACCCCCCGCGACCTGCGGGCGCGGCTCGCGCGCACCGGCCTGGACGTCCCCGAGGACGCGATCTGGACCTCCGCGCTGGCCACCGCGCGGTTCCTGCACAACCAGCGCCCGGGCGGGTCGGCGTTCGTGATCGGCGAGGCGGGGCTGACGACCGCGCTGCACGAGGCGGGATACGTACTCACCGACGTCGACCCGGACTACGTCGTGCTCGGGGAGACCCGCACCTACAGTTTCACCGCCATCACCCGGGCGATCCGGCTGATCGAGCAGGGCGCCCGGTTCATCGCCACCAATCCCGACCCGACCGGCCCGAGCCGGGAGGGTCTGCTGCCCGCGACCGGGTCGGTGGCGGCGCTGATCGAGCGGGCCACCGGGCTCTCGCCGTACTACGTCGGCAAGCCGAATCCGCTGATGATGCGCTCGGCGCTGCGGGCGCTCGGGGCGCACTCCGAGCAGACCCTGATGATCGGCGACCGGATGGACACCGACATCCACTCCGGGATCGAGGCGGGCCTGCGGACGATCCTGGTGCTCAGCGGGATCTCCGACCGCCACTCCGCCGAGCGCTACCCCTACCGCCCCACGCTGGTGGTCGACTCCATCGCCGACCTGCTCGGACGCACCGCCGACCCGTTCGAGGTGGGCTGACCGAGGGGCCGCGACGGCGGAGGCATATCGTCGCGGGCGTGATGGAGGAGTCCACGTTCGTCGTCGGTGACGTGCACGGGCACCACGACGAGCTCACCGAGGCACTGCGCGCACACGGGCTCGTCGACGAGGCCGACGACTGGGCGGGCGGCCGGGCCCACCTGTGGTTCCTCGGCGACTTCGTCGACCGCGGGCCGGACGGGGTCGAGGCGATCGACCTCGTCCGCAGGTTGCAGCGGCAGGCGGACGCGGAGGGCGGGTTCGTGCAGAGCCTGCTCGGCAACCACGAGGTCCTGCTGCTGGGCACCCACTTCTTCGGGGACACGCCGGTGTCGTCGGACACCGACACGCGCAGTTTCGCGCGGAGCTGGACGCTGAACGGCGGTCAGGTCGCCGACCGGGACGCCCTCACCGACGACCACGTCGAGTGGCTGGTCTCCCGGCCGGCGTGCGCCCTGGTCGACGACCACCTGCTGGTGCATTCGGACACGCTGGAGTACCTCGGGTGGGGCGGCGACGTCGCGGCGGTGAACGCGGCCGTGCGCGAGATTCTGACCTGCGACGACATCGAGCGGTGGTGGGACCTGTGGCGCAGGCTGACCACCCGCTTCGCGTTCCGCGGCGCCGACGGCGGGCGGGCGGCGGACACGCTGCTGGCGGCACTCGGCGGTGAGCGCGTGGTGCACGGCCACAGCGTCATTGCCGACCAGCTCGGCGTTCCCCCCGTCGAGATCGACGGGCCGGTGCTCTACGCCGACGGCCGCGCCCTCGGTGTCGACGCGGGACTGTTCGCCGGTGGCCCGTGCCTGGTGGTACGGCTGCCCTGGGAGCCGGGGCCACGCTGAGTCGCCCGGCGGTGCCGGGCGCGTCCCGCCTGCGGTGGCTCAGCCGTCGTCGGTGTCCGCCCCGGTCCCGACCGGGGTCAGCAGACCGCCCTCCCGCACCGTCGACAGTGCCAGTGTGCGGTACCCGCCGCCGTCGAACAGCACGGTGAGCCGGTCGGCCTCCCGGGTGGCCACCGTGCCCCGGCCCCACTGCCGGTGCCGCACCCGGGTGCCCACGTCGAACTCGACGTCGTCGTCCGCGGGAGGGGCGTGCGCGCCCGCGGTGCCCGCCGCGCAGGTGTCGCAGTGGCCGCACGGGTGGGGGAGACGCTCACCGAAGTAGCCGAGGAGGAACTGCCTGCGGCAGGCCGCGGTCTCGGCGTACTCGCGCAGCACCGCGATCCGGGACCGGTCCAGTTCCCGGCGCCGCTCGAACTGCCCGGCCGCGGCCCGCGCGGGCGGCGTGTCGGGGTCGGTGACGGTGAGGCCGCCGTCGGGGGCGGTCCCGACGACGCCGGCGCGTTCGAGCAGGCCGAGGTTGCCCATCGTGCTGCGGTGCGACTGGTCGACGTCGTCGTCCAGCTCGGTGGGGGTGACGGTGCCGTCGTGCTCGGCGACGGTGTCGGCGACCTCGGTGACCTTGTCCCCGTCGAACGAGCCCGCCGTGAGGAACCGCTGGAGGTCGAAGTCGTCGGCGCGGTGGACCAGCAGCGCCTCGGCGGGCCCGCCGTCCCGTCCCGCTCGGCCGATCTGCTGGTAGTAGGAGTCCAGCGAGTCCGGCGGGGCGGTGTGCACCACGAACCGGACGTCCGGCTTGTCGATGCCCATCCCGAACGCCGAGGTCGCGACGACGACGTCGACCCCGCCGTGGGTGAAGGCGTCCTGCACGCGCCTGCGTTCCTTCGCCGGGAGACCCGCGTGGAAGGCCGCCACGGAGACCCCGTGTTCGGCCAGTTCCGCGGCGAAGGTCTCGGTGTCCGCGCGGGTGGGTGCGTAGACGAGGCCGGGTGTGGGCCCGGCGAGCACCCGGTCGCGCACGACGTCGTGACGTCGCGTGTCGTCGGTGATCCGGGTGGCGGCCAGGAACAGGTTGGGCCGGTCGAAGCCGGTGACCACGCGCACGGGGTCGACCATGCCCAGGTGGCCGACGATGTCGTCGCGCACCGGGCCACTCGCCGTGGCCGTGGCGGCCAGCACCGGTGGTCTGCCGAGCGCCTCCACCGCGTGCCGCAGCCGCAGGTAGTCGGGGCGGAAGTCGTGTCCCCAGTCGGAGACGCAGTGGGCCTCGTCCACGACGAACAGCGAGGGTCCGGCGTCGCGCAGCCGGTCCACGGTGCGGGGGTCGGCCAGCTGCTCCGGGGACAGGAACAGGTACTCGGCCTCGCCCCGCCGTACCGAGCGCAGGGCCCGGTCGGACTCCGCGCCGGGCTGGGCCGAGTGCACCGCCACCGCCTCCGGCGCGTCCGGGTCGTCCGCCAGGTGGCCGAGCTGGTCGCGTTGCAGCGCGATCAGCGGGGAGACCACGACGGTGGGGCCGGGCAGGAACACGGTCGGCACCTGGTAGGCGAGCGACTTGCCCGCACCGCTGGGGAGCACCAGCAGCACGTCCCGGCCGTCCAGCACGGCCTCCATGGCGGTGCGCTGCTCGGGACGGAGCTCGGCGACGCCGAACGACTCCTCCGCGACACGGTCGAGGGAGGTGGGGGACACACGACCGGGTTTCCCCGTTCCGGACGGGGAAACCCGGCGTGACCGCGCCCGGTCAGGTGGACACGACCTCCCGGCCGAGGGGCAGCAGCGACACCGGCACCATCTTGAAGTTGCCGAGCCCCAGCGGGATGCCGATGACGGTGAGGCACAGGGCGATCCCGGTGACGATGTGCCCGATCGCCAGCCACAGCCCCGCCACGAGGATCCACACCACGTTGCCCAGCATCGACGGCACCCCGGCGGTGCGGCGTTCGGTGACGGTGCGGCCGAAGGGCCACAGCGCGTACCCGGCGATCCGGAACGACGCCAGCCCGAACGGGATCGTCACGATCAGCAGACAGCACAGGATCCCGGCGACCACGTACCCCAGCGCCAGCCACACCCCGGCCAACACCAACCAGATCACGTTCAACACGGCGTTCATCCCGCCAGTCTCCCGTACCCCGGTCGGGTGGTGTCGTGAAGGGCACCTTCCCGGCGCGTGGCGCAGTGAATGTGCCCCTCGCTGCGTGTGACGCAGGGAAGGTGCCCTTCACGGTCACTACGGACGGTCACCGTGCCCGGGCGAGGGTGTGGGCGATCTCGGTGGGGGTCAGGGGGGTGGCGCTGACGTAGTAGAGCGTCGAGCCGGGGGGTAGTTCGTCCTGCCAGTCCGGATTGACCAGCAGGCGGTCGCGTGTGCGGGCGGCGAGCAGCGTGGCCCCGTGGTTGCGGCCGAGCGCGGTCCGGCAGGTGTCGACGAGGACGGGGCCGACCGTCTCCGGCAGTGTCACCGAGTAGGTGTTGGCGCCACCGTGCGTCATCAGTTCCGCGTAGACCTCCGTGATCCCGGGCGACTGGAGCTCCTCGGTGATCATCCGCGGTGTGTGCCACTGCACGGGGCGGATCCGTTCCCCCACATAGCCCAGCAGGGAGGCCCGTTCCATGTCCCGCAGGGTCACCACGGTGTGCGCGTCCCGGTTGAGGTGATCCACGGCCAGCGTGACGGCCAGCGCCTCGTTGTCGTCGCGGACGTCCACGAGAATGCGGGCCGCCCGGTCGACCCCGGCCCGGCGCAGCACCCCGGCGTCGGTGAGGTCGCCCCGGACGAACTCGACGGGTTCGCCCGGCATCGGGTGGGTGACCACGTCGTCCCACGTGCCCAGCACCAGGTCGCCGCCACCCTCGGCGCGGAGTTCGGAGACCACCCGTTCGGTGCGCCCGGGCAGGTATCCGAGCAGCACCGTGTGTCCGGACAGGTTCACCGTGATCGCTCCCTGCATACGTTGTCCCCTCGCCTTCTCCAGCAGCGACGCGAGCTTGGTGAACACCGTCGTCAGCGCCGCGATCCCGCCCACGATCACGTAGGCGCCGACGACGTGCCCGGCGGGTGAGGCGGGGGAGAGATCGCCGTAGCCGACCGTCGCGGCGGTCACCACGAAGTACCACCAGTAGTTCGCCGGTTCGACGAGCTCGCTGCCGTCCGGTTCGGCCAGTGCCATCAACGGCCAGCTCGTGAGGAAGACGAACACGGTCACGGCGATCGGCGTGACCCACGAGGTCAGCAGGCTGATCCTCGCCAGGAGCCGGGACAGGATGAACGGCACGTGCGCTCCGGATCGGGGGTGGGTGGCCGGACACCGTTGTAACACGGTGCCCGGCCGGCGGAGTCACCGTGCGGCGGCCTCGGCGAAGGCCTTCTCGTCCTCGCGGCCGAAGGTCTCCTCCAGTTGCTCGGGGGAGTAGTCCAGGTCGATCTCGGCGACGTCGGCGCCGCGCGCGGACTCGATGGCGCCGAGCCTGCGCTGCGCGCGGTCCGCCGCGTACTGCACGAACTCCTGGTTGTCGACGTCGAACGGCTGCTCGTCGAACTGCTCGTTCACCCACTCGATCATGCCGAGCGCGTGCGGGAGGAGTTCCCCCATCCGCTGCTGCACGACCTCCCAGAGGGAGTCGTCGGCCGCCACGTGCCGTCGGCAGGTGAACGTGCCCCACGCCATGTGCCTGCGCTCGTCGTCACCGATGCGGCGCACCAGCTGCTGCATGCCCGGCAGGATGCCGCGTCCGGTGCAGATCTTCTGCCAGGCGTAGTAGCCGGTCAGCGCGAGACTGCCCTCGATGACGTGGTTGTAGGTCACGCTCGCCCGGATCTGGTTGACCGGGCTCGGGTCCTCGGCGAGCACGCCGAGCGAGGTGGGCAGTTCCTCGTAGAACAGCTTGCGGTAGTGCGGGTTCTCCGCCACGAAGGAGTGCAGGTCCCCGGTGAGGCCGACGGCGTCCATCCAGCGCCGGAACACCTCGGTGTGCTTGGCCTCCTCGAAGCAGAACTGGCTGAGATACATCTCGTCGGCCAGCCTGCCCTCGGCCGCCATCGCCTTCATGAACGGCTGGATGTCCTCGGTCACCGCCTCCTCGCCCGCGATGAACTGCGCGCAGAGGTAGGTGGCCGAGCGGCGCTGCTCGTCGTCGAGGGACTCCCAGTGCTCGCGGTCGGCGCTGAAGTCGAGGTCGGCGGGGTTCCAGAACTTCGTGTTGCCCTTGACGAACAGGCGCAGCGGGAACGAGTCCCAGTTCAGCCCGCCGCGGCGCAGGGACTGGAAGCCGTCGCGGCGCTCGGTGCCGGTGTCCAGGGTGCCGGTCATGGGAACTTCCCTTCGGTCACGTCGTTGTGGATGGGGCCGGGGTGGCGTCGAGCAGGGGGCCGAGGACGGCGCACACACCGTCCGCGGCCCCGGTCGGCGACGCCGTGGGCAGCACCAGGTAGCTCAGCGTCAGCCGGGTGGCGGTCTCGGCGACGAACCGGGGGTCGGGCAGCTCCGGCCGTTGCTCCCGCAGATAGGACTCCGCCATGTCGGTGGCCGCCCGCAGGACCGGTTCGCCGCGGGTGGTCAGCAGGGGCAGCAGGTCCTCGGCGACCTCGGTGCCGGTCACGGCGGCGACCAGCGGGTTCTCCCGTGCGTGGTCGATCGTGTAGGCGGTGGCGGCGTGCAGGCCCGCCAGCACGTCGCCCGCGGTGTGCAGCCGGTGCTGGATGCCGTCGGTGAACTCGGCGAGTGTGCGCAGGGCGACCGCCTGCACGAGGGCGCGTTTGTTGCCGAACTCGTTGTAGACCGTCTGCCTGCTGACCCCGACTTGGGTGGCGACGTCGGCCATCCGCAGCCGCGCGTAACCGCGGTGGGCGAGCAGCGTGGTCGCGGCGTCGAGCAGCTCCTCGCGCAGGGATGACCGGACACGCCGGGCATGACTGGTGGTGCGGGACACACCGTGATCTTGACATCTGTCCACGCCATGTCAATTGCCTTGACACGTTTTTGCAGCATGTCAAGAAATTACGGTGGGTCCGTGCGACTCTGCGTGGGCTTCGACCTGGACATGACCCTGATCGATCCGCGACCGGGCATGGTGGTGGCCATGAACCGGCTCGCCGAGGAGACCGGCTTCGCCTTCGACGGCGAACGGTTCGCCGCGAACCTGGGGCCGCCGCTGGCGAGCGTCCTGCGGGAGTTCGGCGCACCCGCCGAGCGGATCGGCGAACTCGT
>NZ_KE387070.1:0-2817 GCF_000430445.1 Saccharomonospora iraqiensis subsp. iraqiensis | reverse complement strand
CCGGAACACCGCCCGCCGGAACACCGCCCGGCGCGCCGGGGACCCTGCACGCGGCGGACTCGCCGGAGGGATTGGCGCGGGCGTTCGCGTGGGCGGCGGGTCGGTGGTCCGACCGTGCGATGGTCGTCGCGTTGCTGGAGGAGCCGGAGCCCGGTGTGCTGCTCGGCTGAGGTGCCCGGCCGAGCGCTCGGACACGCCCGTGCGTCACCCGGGCCGGTCGGTGTGTTAAAGGTTCTTCTGACCGAAACGGGACCCCCTGCGGGAGGCCGCCCGCTGCCAGAGCATGATGCTCATGCCGAGCAGCCCGACCCCGGTGCCCGCGAGGGTCGTCCACAACCACACCCCGTGGATCCCGAGCACCAACAGCACCACGAAGGCGCACAACCACGCGGTCGTGCCCCCGATCACGGGAACCCACGGGCTGACCAGGGACCGGGGCAGATCCGGGGGAGGACGAAGCCGTCCTGTGCCCTCGGGCGTGTTGCTCGGTTCGTCCACGCAGGCCAGGCTACCGCTGCCGGTACCGACGCGAGGCAGGTGAGTGATGTCCGAGGTGACCATGGAGGACCCGGCGCGGTCCCGGCTGGACCGGTTCTTCCGGATCAGCGAGCGCGGGTCCACGCCCGGCAGGGAGATCCGGGGCGGGCTGGTCACGTTCGTGACGATGGCCTACATCATCGTGCTGAACCCGCTGATCCTGGGCAGCTTCTCCGCCGACGATCCGGGTGCGGCCACCGACGCCACCGGCGCGATCCTGCCGGTGCCGCAGGTGGCCGCCGTCACCGCGCTCGTCGCCGGGGTGATGACCATTCTCATGGGGGTCGTCGCGAACTACCCGTTCGCGCTGGCGGCGGGCCTGGGCATCAACGCCCTGGTGGCGGTGAACATCGCCCCGCTGATGACCTGGCCCGCCGCGATGGGGTTGGTGCTGGTCAACGGCCTCGTGGTGCTGATCCTGGTGCTCACCGGGGTGCGCACGATGGTGTTCAACGCGGTGCCGCAGCAGCTCAAGGCGGGCATCGCCGTGGGGATCGGGCTGTTCATCAGCCTGATCGGCCTGGTCGACTCCGGGTTCGTGCGCCGCGTGCCGGACGTCGCCGACACCACCGTCCCGGTGCAGCTGGGCATCGACGGCTCGATCGCCTCGTGGCCGACCGCGGTCTTCGTCGCCGGTCTGATCATCATGGCGGTGCTGGTGGCGAAGAACGTCAAGGGCGCCATCCTGATCGGGGTGCTCGCGGGCACGGTGCTCGCCGTGATCGTGGAGGCCGTCGCCGGTGTCGGCCCGTCCGCCGGTGAGGACCCGAAGGGCTGGAACCTCGGCTATCCCGCCCTGCCCGACGACCTCGTCGGCCTGCCGGACCTCTCCCTCGTGGGGGAGGTGTCCTTCGGGGCGTGGGCCCAGGTGCCCGCGCTCACGGCGGCGTTGCTGGTGTTCACCCTGGTCCTCACCGACTTCTTCGACACCATCGGCACGATGACCGGGCTCGGCCGGGAGGCGAACCTCGTCGACGAGCGCGGCAACCTGCCCAACGTCGGCAAGACCCTGTTCGTCGACTCGCTCGGCGCCGTGTCCGGTGGTGCGGCCTCGGCCAGCTCGAACACCGTCTTCGTGGAGTCCGCCTCGGGCATCGCCGAGGGCGCGCGCACGGGCATGGCGAACGTGGTGACCGGCCTGCTGTTCCTCGCCGCGATGTTCTTCACCCCGCTGTACGAGGTGGTGCCGATCGAGGCCGCCGCCCCGGCGCTGGTGATCGTGGGCGCGCTGATGATCCGGCAGATCACCGAGATCGACTTCCGGGACTTCTCCATCGCGCTACCCGCGTTCCTGACCATCGTGGTGATGCCGTTCACCTACTCGATCGCCAACGGCATCGGGGCCGGGTTCGTCAGCTACGTGCTGATCCAGGCCGCCACCGGCAAGGGCCGCCGGGTGCACCCACTGATGTGGATCGTGGCGGCCGCGTTCGTCGTCTACTTCGCCATCGGCCCGATCCGGGACGCGCTCGGCTGAGGCGTGCACGCCCGGGAGCCCGCCACTCCCCTGGTGGGTTCTCCCACGTCGGCTACTGTGCTCCGATCGCCCGGGACCGGACGGCCTGCGCACCGTCCGGTCCCGGGCGATCGGGCGCGTCCGGTGTGAGCCCGCACCCGTTCGCTGTGTCGGGAGTCGATCGTGAGGTATGCTAAGGATGTGTCGGGATCAGCTGAGCAGCGGTCGCTGGCCAGTCGGCTGCGGCTCGCTGTGGTGCGGCTGAACCGCAGGTTACGGGCACAGCGGGGAAGTCAGGACCTGTCCCTGACGCAAATCTCGGCGTTGTCCACACTGCACAAATGCGGGGCGATGACGCCCGGGCAGCTGGCGGCCAGGGAAGGCGTGCGGCCACCGTCGATGACGCGGGTGATCACCGCGCTGGAGGAGATCTCCTTCGTCCGGCGGAGTCCGCATCCCACCGACGGCAGGCAGGCGATCGTGGCCCTGACCGACACCGGGCTGGAGTACGTGCACGCGACGATCTCGCGGCGCGAGGCCTGGCTCGACGAGCGACTGGCGGAACTGAGCGGCGAGGAGCGCGAGGTGCTCTCCCGCGCCGCGGAGATCATCGACAGGATGGCCGGACACGGTTGACGCCCGGCCGTCCCGGGAGGCGACACCACGGCGTGCGTACCACGGATAGCGACCAACGACCGACCGGACAACGCCCCGCTATCCGCAGACCCACCACCGACCCGCCCCCGCGACCGGCCTCCGCGTCCCGCTCCTGCGCCGCGGGCCCGGCGGCACCGCCCGGGGTGGACCGCACCACCTCCGCCGGG
>NZ_KE387069.1:95056-98932 GCF_000430445.1 Saccharomonospora iraqiensis subsp. iraqiensis | reverse complement strand
GGCGCCGAGCCGGGGCGCGGTGCCCGGGCCCGCCCCCACCGTGGACGATCTGGACGGTGAGATCGCGTGGCTGGTCCGGGTCGCCCGTTCGCTGCGCCGGGGACACGCGGCCGCGCCGGACAGGGACCGCACCGTGAGTGGGGAGGACCGACATTGAGCGTCCGCACCGGAACGCCGCAGGCGCCGGGGACACGTCCGCGGCGACCGACTCTGTGGGCCCGGGTGCTCACCGAGGTGTGCGCCCCGTGGGTCCTCGTGATCGTGCTCTCCGGCGGTGTCGCGTGGGCCGCGACGCACGCGTGGCTGCCGGCCCTCGGCTGGGGCCTGCTGATCGCGTCGACGAGCAGCGTCCTGCCGATGTGCGTGATCGTGTGGGGAGCCCGCCGCGGCCGGTGGGACGGCCACCATGTGCGCGACCGGGGCGGGCGGCTGGTGCCGTTCGCGGCGTTGATCGTGCTCAGCGGGCTGGGGCTGGGGCTGTTGGTGCTGTTGGAGGCACCGTGGACGCTCGTGGCCCTCGACGTCGCCATGCTCGCGTGCCTGTTCGTGACGGGCGTGGTCACCGCGTGGTGGAAGATCTCGATGCACGCGGCCGTGGCCGCCGGGGCGGTGGCGATCCTCGCCGTGACCTACACCCCGGTGGTGTGGTCGCTGTCGCTGCTGGTCGGCGCGGTCTGCTGGTCCCGCGTCCGGCTCGGCGACCACACCCCCGCCCAGGTCACGGTGGGCACGGTGGCCGGCCTCGTCGTGGGCGGCGGCGTCTTCGCGCTGCTGGTCTGAACCGGCGCACCGCGTACCCCGCTCTCCGCCCGGCGGGCAATATGGCGACCGTCACCGCACCGCCGCGGCACCGCGACATCCCACGTCATCCCCCGTCCGGGGCACGGCAACCCGGTTTCGGACCGGGGAGCGACTGCCACGGCCGGTAACGGCTGTGCGTACGATTCGTTGTCACTGAACGCGCCCCCGTCGGTACCCGGTCGTGCTCCGCCGGCACCACGGTGGGTGCGCGGCGGTTCGTGGGAAGGACGGCGAAGGACGGTATGGACACCTCGGTGGCTCCGTTGATCGAGCAGTTGGTCGACACCGACCGGTACCCGCTGGCCCGGCCGGACAGCCCCGCCTGGGCCGAGGCGGTGGACCGGGTGCGGCGCGACCTGGACGGGCAGGGGTGCAGCGTGCTGCCGAACTTCGTGCGCTCGTCCCGGCACGAGGACCTGCGCCGGGAGGGCGCCGAAATGGCCCCGCACGCGCACTACGACGTCGAGACCGTCAACGCCTACAACATCCCCACCGACGCGCCGCTGCCCGCCGACCACCCCGGGCGGATCACCATGCGGCGGCGCAACGCCTTCGTGGCCAGGGACCACGTCCCGCCGGACTCGATCCTCGGCGGGCTGTACTCCGACGGGCACTTCCAGCGGTTCCTCGCCGCCTGTTTCGACCTGCCGGAGATCCACGAGCTGGCCGACCCGCTGGCGGGTCTGGTGCTCAACGTGGTGCGCCCGGGGATGGACCACCCGTGGCACTTCGACACCAACGAGTTCGCCGTCACCCTGCTGACCCAGGCGCCGGAGTCCGGCGGCGAGTTCGAGTACTGCCCGGGCATCCGGTCGGCCGAGGACGAGAACTTCGCCGACGTCTCCGCGGTGCTGCGGGGCGGGGGCACGGACCTCGTCCACACGCTGACCCTGCGCCCGGGTGACCTGCAACTGTTCCGTGGCCGGTTCTCCCTGCACCGTGTCACCCCGGTCGAGGGGAACACCGACCGGCACTCGGCCATCTTCGCCTACAGCGCCCGACCGGGCGTCATCGGCAGTGTGTCCCGCACCCGGCAGATCTTCGGCCGGGTCCTGCCGGAACACCTGGCCGCCGAGGGGCACGCGGTGCGCGGCGACCAGCTGCTGGACTGACCCCTCCCCCGGGCCCCGCGTGCCCGGGACACCGACGACACGACGACCACGCCCCGACGTCCGAGGATCACCGTGAACGACACCCCCACCACCGTCTCGTCCCGCACCTTCGGCAACGAGGACAGCCTGCCCCGGGTGCCGCTGCCGACACCGGAGGAATCCTGCGAGCGCTTCCTGGAATGGTCGGCACCACTGCTCACCGCGGCCGAACGGGAGGCCACCGAGGCGGCCGTGACGGAGTTCCTGAAGCCGGACAGCCCCGCGCACACCCTGCACGCGGCCCTCGCGGAGTACGACGCGACCCCGGGGGTCGCCAGCTGGTTGGACGAGTTCTGGCCGTCCCGCTACCTGGGCCGCCGGGACCGCATCGCGCTCAACGCGAACTTCTTCTTCCTGTTCGCCGACGCGGAACTGGAGCAGGTGCCGCGTGCGGCGGCGCTGGTGCGGTCGGCGGTCGACTACAAGTCGCGGCTCGACCGCGAGGAGCTGCCGCCGGTGGTCCAGCGGGGTCAGCCGCAGTCGATGGACCAGCACCGGTTCCTGTTCTCCACCACCCGCATCCCGGGGCGCGAGCAGGACACGGTCCGCGCCCCCTACAGCGAGCGGCAGCCGGGCCCCTCCCCCGCGCGGCACATCGTCGTGTTCTTCCGCGGCAACGCGTTCCGCATGGACGTGCTCGACCCCGAGGGCCGGCCCTACGCGCTCGCCGACCTGGAGGCCGGGCTGCGGGAGGTGACCAAGGCGGGTGTGGTGCCCGCGCAGTACTCCGTGGGCAGCCTCACCACCGAGGCCCGGGCGGAATGGGCCGACGACCGCCGGGCGCTGGCGGCCCTGCCGGGGAACGCGGAGGCGCTGGAGACGGTGGAGACGGCGCTGCTGTGCCTCTGCCTCGACGACCTGGTGCCCGAGGACGCCCGGCAGGCCTGCGACCAGCTGCTGCACGGCGACAGCGGGAACCGCTGGTTCGACAAGTCCGTCTCGCTCGTGGTGTTCGGCGACGGCCGGGCCGGGATCAATGTGGAGCACTGCGGGCTGGACGGCACCACGGTGCTCGCGTTCGTCGACGACCTGCTCGACGGTGACCCGGAGCCGGTCGAGCCCCGGGGCACCCCCGCGGTCGACTTCGTGGAGTTCACCCTGGACGAGTCGCTGCGCACCAAGGTGCGCACGGCGGCGACGGCGTTCGCCGACTACGCGGCGGCCAACGCCACCACGACGGTGGCGTTCGACGACTTCGGCTCCGCCGAGGCCAAGCGGCTGGGGGTCTCCCCGGACGCGTTCGTGCAGATGGCCTACCAGGTCGCCCACAAGCGGACGAAGGGCTTCACCGGCGCCACGTACGAGTCCATCGCCACCCGCCAGTACCGCAACGGGCGCACCGAGGCGATGCGGGTGATCACCCCGGAGATCCTGCGGTTCGTCGCGGTCATGGACGACCCGGACGCCGACGCCGACACGCGGCGGGAGGCGTTCCGGGCGGCGGCGGACAAGCACGTCGCCCGGGCGAAGGAGTGCCAGAGCGGGCAGGCGCCCGAGCAGCACCTGTGGGAGCTGCAGCTGATCCAGCAGCGCCGGGGCGCCGAGCTGGGCGCCACCGGCGAGCTCGCGCTCTACGACACCCCCGGCTGGCGGATCATGCGGGACGACTATCTGAGCACGAGTTCCGCGCCGTCGAAGAACATCCAGTTCTTCGGGTTCGGCTCCACCAGCAGCCACTGCATCGGCGTGGCGTACGTGCTGCTGCCGGACCGGTTCCACCTCTACCTGAGCACGCCGCAGGCGGTGGCCGAGCAGATGTACTCCTTCGCCGAGCACCTGCGCACGGCGGTGTACGAACTGCGCGACCTGCTCGACACGGGGAACTGACCGACACGACCGACACCCGGGGCCGGGTCCGCGGGATCCCCGCCGTGCCCGGCCCCGGCCGTGCCGCCTCAGCCGTGCGAGCCCCGGCCGTGCGGGA
>NZ_KE387069.1:89662-94956 GCF_000430445.1 Saccharomonospora iraqiensis subsp. iraqiensis | reverse complement strand
CCCGCCGGGGTCGCCGCCGGGCGCAAACTGCTGCGCAGCGTCTTCTTCAAGGGGATGGCGGCCGCCGTGGTGGAGGCGCTGGAGGCCGCCCGCGCCGCCGGGTGCGAGGACTGGCTGCGGGACAACATCGCCACCGAGCTCGCCGGCGCGGATGAGTCCACTGTGGACCGTCTGGTGAGCGGGAGCCACACACACGCCGTACGGCGCGGCGCCGAGATGGACGCGGCCGCCGCGATGCTGGACGACCTCGGCGTGTCGCCCACCGTGACGCGCGCGGGCCGCGAGCTGCTGCGCGGGCTCGGCGACTCCTGAGCCCGACCGCGTCCCCGGGTGACCGGGCAACGGACGGGGGTCACCCCGCGCGGGTGTCGAGTTCGTGCAGCACCCGCATGGTGTCGAGTCCCCGCGCGACCGACGACTCCGGCTCCCGTCCCCCGGTCACCGCGGCGACGAACTCGCGGTCCTGCTCCTCGATGCCGTCCGCGGCGCCGTCGCCGGTCACCTCCGCGAGGTCGACCGGGTTCCCGTGTCCGTCGACGAGGTCGTCGTAGTGCGCGACGTACGTGCCCTCGTCGCACACGTAGCGGAAGGTCGTCCCCTGTGGACCGTCGTGGTGGAAGGAGAGCGCCGCCGTGCACAGCGCCCCGGACGGCACCTTCAGGCCGATGCTCAGGTCCATCGCGATGCCCAGGTTCGCGTCCGGCGGCCCCTGCAGCGCGAACAGCCCGGAGGGGCGCTCACCCGTGGTGTGACCGAACAGGTCCACGGTGTGGCAGGCGTGGTGCCACAGCAGGTGGTCGGTCCAGTCGCGCGGCTCGCCCAGCGCGTTGCGGTTGTCCCGGCGGAGGAAGAAGGTCTGCGCGACGAGGTGCCGCAGCCGCAGCCTCCCCGCCGCGATCCGGGCGCGCACCCAGCGGTGCGGCGGGTTGAACCGGCGGGTGTGGCACACCATCGCGACCCGGCCGGACTCCCGCGCCACCCGCGCGAGCTCCTCGGCGTCGGCGAGGTTGTCCGCCATCGGGATCTCCACCAGGCAGTGCTTGCCCGCGCGCAGGACCCGCACGGCCTGGTCCGCGTGCAACGGGGTGGGCGTGGCGAGCACGACCGCGTCGATATCGGGGCGCACCAGCATCCCGTCCAGGTCCGTGGACACCTCCGGGACGCCGTACTCGGCGGCGACCGCGGCGCCCGCCTCTCCCCGTCCCGCCACGAGCGCGCACACCTCGACTCCGGGGATCCGCCCCAGCACGGACAGGTGTTTGCGCCCGATCGCACCCTCACCGGCGACACAGATCCGCACACGCACCCCTTTCCACACCGACGTCCGGCCACACGGACCGGCACGGCCGCACCGGCCGGGAACGAGCATAGGCGTGACCGGCGGGGTCCCTCACCCGGCACGCGGACCAGGCCGGCGGGGCGGCGCGCCGCACACCGTCCGGGACGGATGACGTAGATCGCCGCCGACCCGGGCGTGATTTCGCACCACCGGCGATGACGCGGCCCCGGCGTCCCCGGCATCCTCTCCCCCGGGTGCCGGCCCGACCGACGGGTGTGCCACCCCGCAACGACGCACGGAGGTCACCGTCATGCCGTCTGAGGAACCCCCACCGCCGGTGGAGGTGCTCGTCGTGGACGACCACCCGGCGGTGCGCGGCGCGCTCCGCGCATACCTGGGCGCGCTCGGCGACGTCGACGTGGTCGCCGAGGCCGAGGACGGCCTCCGGGCACTCGACGAGCTGCGGACGTTGGCCCGGCGCCGCGCCCTGCCGCACGTCGTCGTGCTCGATCTGGCCATGCCACGCATGGACGGGGTCCTCGCCACCCGGGAGATCCTGGACCGGTTCCCGGGGGTGGCCGTCGTGGTGCTGGCCGGCTTCGGCCAGTCGTCCCGGGCCCACGCGGCGTTGACCGCGGGCGCCCGGGCGTGCCTGTCCAAGGACGGCGATCCGGGACAGCTCGTCCGGACACTGCGGACGGTCGCCGACCACCGATCCGGTCCACACGGGGACGCACCGTCACCGGACGGGAGAGCCTGACACCCGCCTCCGGACACCCGGCCACCCGCCCGTGGAGCACGCCCGGTGGCGGGGCGTGTGCTCGACGTCGTCGGCCCACGGAACTCCGGTCGCCCCCACCGCGCGACAAATGACGTAGAAACCCCGCCACCGCCGCGTGGGAGGGCACGGAGGGGTGTCCCTGCCCGGGTGGGGCGTGCATGCTGGGAGGTGGCGGACGGACGTCCGCCACGGTCCAGGTGCCCGCGCGGCCGTGCACCACCGGCACCACGAGAACCGTTCCCCCGCCGACCGCGACACCGGAGGAGGACTCCCGTATGGCCGTCCCACCGGGCCCGTCGGACACCGGATCCCGCCGGGCGGACACCGGGTGGTCCGTGTCGGTGTCCCGGGACACGACGGTGCCGGCCGACGACGTTCCGGACGGCCTCGCCGTCCTCGACCCGCGTGGGCACTTCGTACGGCTCAACCGCGCGGCGCTCGCCCTGTGCGGTGGCACCGGCGCGGACCTCACCGGAACGCCGGGGCCGTTCCCGCTGGCCGACGAGTGCGGAGCCGGGTCACCGGGACTGTTCGACGACGACACCGCCGAACAGGTCACCACGTACACCCCCGCCACGGGCGGGCAGCGGGAATTCGCGTACCGGTTGCATCCGCTGTCGGACGATCCGCGCTACACGGTCGTCGCCTTCCGGGACGTCACCGACGAACGGCACCGGCAGCGACGGGTCACCGCCCTGGCCCGGACCGCCGCCAAGCTCGCCTCCCAGGGGACGGTGTCGGCGACACTGGACGCGCTGGCCGCCGAGGTGGTGCAGGCCGACGGGCTGGCGGGGGTGCAGATCCTCACCCGGGGCGAGTCGGGCGGCCGGTTGCACGTCATGGGATCCGCCGGGTTCCGGCACCCGACCGACTTCTTCCGCAGGCTCACGCGGGTGCACGAACTCGGTGGCACGCTGCAGATGCTCACCGCGCTGCGGACCCGGGAGCCGGTGGTGATCCCGCGCCGGTGGGAGGCCCTGCGGGACGACCCCGCCTGGGCTCCGCTGCACGACTACCTGGTGGAGCTGGACTGGGACTCGTTCGTCAGCATCCCGCTGATCACGCGGGGGCAGTCCACCGGCGTGCTCAACGCCTACCTCGCCCCCGGGCAGACGGTGAACGCCCGCACGATGGAGTTTTTGACCGCGATGGCCGAGCAGGCCGCGATCGCCGTCGACTACACCACGCTCGTCGAGCGGGAACGGGACGTGGCGCGCCGGGAGGAACGGCAGCAACTCGCCCGCGACCTGCACGACTCGGTCGTGCAGCAGGTGTTCTCCGCCGGGATGCACGTCAAGTCGATGGAGGTGCTGGCGGGGCGGGACGACACCGTACCCGCCGACACGATCGCCCGGGTGAGCGGTGAGGTCGGCGAACTCACCCGCAGCGCACTCGCGGACCTGCGGGCGATGGTGCACCAGCGGCGTCCGTCGGCGTCGGTCGCCGAGGCCGGGCTCGCCGAGGCACTGCGGGCGTTCGTGGACGGCACCGCCGCCCGTGCGGGACTGCGCTGCGAGGTCCGGATCGCCCCCACGGTGGACGGACTGGACGCGGAACTGTCCGAGGACGTCTACCGGATCGTCACCGAGGCGGTGCACAACGTGGTCAAGCACGCGGACGCCGCGACCGTCTCGGTGGACGCGGACCTGCGGGACGGATGGCTGGAGGCCACCGTCGCCGACGACGGCCGGGGATACGACACGCCGCCCGAAGGGGACTCCTCCGGCGGATACGGGATCGAGACGATGCGGGAAAGGGCGACACGATGGGGTGGAACCGTGACACCGACCTCCGGGCGCGGGGCGGGGACGACCGTGCGGGCCGTGCTCCCGTCGACACCGGCGGCGTCGACGCTGGAACTGCCCGACCCGACGCCGGAGGGACCGGCCCGGTGACCGGGGCGTCGGCCGACCCGGTGCGGGTACTGATCGTGGACGACCACGCCGTCGTGCGCCGCGGCATCCGCGCCTACCTCGACGTCCTCGACGACATCGAGGTCGCGGGCGAGGCCGACGACGGGGACGACGCACTCGAGCGGTTGCGTGTGCTGGGCTCGCACGGGCAGCTGCCCGACGTGGTGCTGCTCGACCTCGTCATGCCCCGGATGGACGGGGTGACCGCCGCCGCGCACATCGCCGAGTCCCACCCGGGTGTCCGGGTGGTCGTGCTGACCAGCTTCGGCGAGCTGGAGCGGGTCCACACCGCCCTGGCGAAGGGCGTCGCGGGGTACCTGCTCAAAAGCGCCGGGCCGGACGAGGTGGCCGCCGCCGTGCACGCCGCCGCCTCCGACAAGGTGTATCTGGATCCGGCCGTCGCGCAGCGCCTGACCCGGGAGATGGTCTCGCCGCCCACCGGGCTGACCGCACTGACCGACCGGGAACGCGACGTGCTCGTCCTCGTGGCGCGCGGGCACTCGAACCGGGAGATCGCCGACCGGCTCGTGATCAGCGAGCGCACGGCGCGCACGCACGTGAGCAACCTCCTGCGCAAGCTGCAGCTGAGTTCCCGGACGCAGGCCGCCCTCGTCGCCGTGCGGGAGGGCCTGGTCGCCGCCCGGTCCTGAATTCCGTCCGGCCCTCGATCACCCACGGGTGGGCGGTTCACCGGCCGTCCGGTCGGATCAGGTGTTCCGGCCGCACCGGGACCCGCCGCAGCGGTCGGCCCGTCGCCGCGCGGATCGCCGCGACGATCGCCGGGGTGGACGAGATGGTCGGTGGTTCACCGACGCCCCGCAGCCCGTAGGGCGCGTGCGGGTCGGGCCGTTCGAGCACGTCGACCGCCATCCGGGGCATGTCGAGCACGGTCGGGACGAGGTAGTCGGTGAACGACGGGTTGCGGATCACGCCGTCGTCGGTGCGGATCTCCTCCAGCACCGCGAGCCCGAGCCCCTGCGCCGAACCGCCGTGGATCTGGCCGCGCACCGCCTGCGGGTGGACGGCGCGGCCGACGTCCTGGGCGCAGTCCAGCGCCACCACCTTCACCAGTCCCAGCTCGGTGTCCACGTCGACGACCGCGCGGTGGGCGGCGAAGCCGTACTGCACGTGCGCGACCCCCTGGCCGGTCTCCGGGTGCAGGCTCCCGGTGGGGCGGTGCCGCCACTCGACGGTCTCGTCCAGCTCGTCCGCACCGAGCACGGCGGCGATGTCGGCGACGACACCGTCGCGTGTGGACACCACTTTCCCGCCTTCGACCCGCAGTTCCCCGGCCGGGCGGCCGGTCCGGGCGAGCAGCGCG
>NZ_KE387069.1:71844-89562 GCF_000430445.1 Saccharomonospora iraqiensis subsp. iraqiensis | reverse complement strand
CGGCCGGTCCCGCCCGGGGACCGGCCGGCTCTCGGTACCGGTGGGGTCGCCGCTCAGCGGGCGGCGGGCTCGCGGGTGTTCTCGGCCGTCCCGGCCTCGCCGTGGCCGCCGAGGATCCGCCTGTTGGCGACCAGGATCGCCGTGAGGCTGGTCAACCCGATGCCCGCCACGAGCGCCGACAGCGCGACCGTCGTGCCGAACTCGGCGTAGAGCGTGGTCGCCAGCATCGGGACGATGCCGCCGCCCACGATCGAGCCGACCTGGTAGGACACCGACGAACCGCTGTAGCGCAGCCGGACCGGGAACATCCCGGTGATCAGGGCAGGCTGCGGGCCCGACATGGTGGCGTTCGCCACCGTGGCACCCAGCAGCCCGACGAAGATCCCGGCGACGGTGGCGGTGTCCACGAGCCAGAACATCGGGAACGCCCACAGGACGGTGAGCGCGGCACCGGCGACGAACGTCCGCTTCCGGCCGAACCGGTCCCCGGCGATGCCCGAGGTGAGCACCAGCACGATCCACGGCACGCTGACGGCCACGATGCTCCACAGCATCGTCGTGTTCGGCAGGCCGAGCTGTTCGGTGCCGTAGGAGACCATGTACACCGACACCAGGTAGCCCAGCGCGGGCGCGGCGATCGAGGCGAGGCTACCGATCAGCAGCTGCAGCGGGGTGGTCCGGAACGCCTCCACGATGGGCAGCTTCTCGACCTTGCCGGCCTCCTGCACCTTCTGGAAGTCGTCGCTCTCCTCGATCCGCAGCCGGATCACCAGTCCCACGACGATCAGCGCGGCGCTGATCAGGAACGGGATGCGCCAGCCCCATTCGGCGAAGGCGCCGTCGGCCAGGGTGGAGGTCAGCACGAGGTAGACCAGCTGGGACAGCAGGATCCCGGAGGGCAGGCCGAGCTGGGGGAACGCGCCGTAGAGGGAGCGCTTCTTCGGCGGCGCGTGTTCCACGGCCATGAGCACCGCGCCGGCCCACTCACCGCCGACGCCCACGCCCTGGGCCAGCCGCAGGACGACGAGCAGGATCGGGGCCCACACGCCGATGGTCTCGTAGGTGGGCAGCAGGCCGATCAGGGTCGTGGCGATGCCCATCGTGAGCAGCGAGATGACGAGCATGGACTTGCGACCGACCCGGTCGCCGAAGTGGCCCATCACGACGCCGCCGATGGGGCGGGCGATGAAGCCGACGGCGAACGTGGCCAGGGCGGCCAGTGTCCCGCCGAGGTCGGAGAACTCGGGGAAGAACTGGGTGGAGAACACCAGCGTGGCCGCGATGCCGTAGATGAAGAAGTCGTACCACTCGATGGTGGTGCCGATGTAGCTGGCGAACGCGACCGTGCCCGGTTTCCGGGCCGGCGTGGTGGACGGGTTGGTGGACATCAGGGCTCCTCGTCGAGCGGGTGTCGAGCGGGGTTCGGGGACGTGTCGTGCCCCGCCCCGGTACGGGCGGGGCACGACGGTGGGGGCGGGGTCAGCCGCGTTCCTGCGGGTGGGTGGCGAGTGCCTCGACGGTCACGTCCATCCACTTCCACATGGGCAGCGACGCGAGCGCGTCGTGCAGGGCGGCCGGGTCGTCGGCCTCGTACAGCCCGACGGTGGCGTTGCGGCCGGGGACCCGCCACAGCCGTTTGAGCACGCCCGCGGCGCGCAGCTCACCGGCGCGCACACGCTCGGCGGCCTTGAGCTCGTCCCGGGTGGCGTCCGGGGTGTCGGCGGGCAGCCGGTTCTCGGCGCGGACCAGGAATTCCATCGTCTCCTCCGGACGTCTCAGGCGGCGACGGACAGCAACGTGTCCGCGAGCGCCGCGGGTGCGGTGACCATCGCCTCGTGGCCGGTGGCGACGTGGTGGACCGGCCATCCCCGGTCCGCGGCGCGCTCGGCCTGCGGCCGGAACACCCGCATCCAGTCGGTGCACTCGACGAACACGGCGGGCACCGACGCCGCCGCGGCACCGCAGCGCACGGGTTCGGTGTAGGTCAGCCACGGGTGCGGGGTCAGCCGCGGGGTCAGCCAGTCCAGGTCGGCCTGCTCGGTGACGCCGAGCTTGGCCAGCGACCGCACGGGGATGAGCCAGCCGAACCCGGGGCCGGAGACCGATTCGCGGTAGTGCCCGGCCACCGTCTCCGGCAGCAGGTCGATCGCCGCGTCCCCGTCGTCGGGGACGAACGCGTCCAGGTGGACCCGCGTGCGCAGCCGGTCCGGGACCCGCTCGGCCACACCGGCCACGACCTGCCCGGCGTAGGAGTGCCCGACCAGCACCACGTCGGTGAGGTCGTGCGCCTCGATCAGCGACACCACGTCCTCGGTGTGCGTGCTCAGCCCCACCGACGGGCTCAGCAGGTGGGCACGGTCGCTGACCCCGGTGAGCGTGGGCGCGTACACCTCGTGGCCCGCGGCGCGCAGCGCGGGTGCCACCCGTTGCCACACCCAGCCGCCGTGCCAGGCGCCGTGCAGCAGGACGAAGGTGCTCACGACGACACCTCCCCGTCCACGCCGGGCTCGGCGAACAGCGCCAGCGCGGCGGCGGTGTTCGACGCGGGCACATGGTAGGTGTCGTGCACCCGCCGGATCTCGTCGCTCATCGCGCCGCGCATGATCAGCCACATGATCAGTTCGATGCCCTCGGTGCCCGCGTGGCGCACATAGTCCTCGCGGGTCAGCGCGGCCAGCGCCGCCGGGTCGTGCTGGATCTTCTCCAGGAACCAGCGGTCGAACTCCTCGTTGATCAGCCCGGCGCGGGCGCCCGCGAGCTGGTGCGACATGCCGCCGGTGCCGAACACGGCGACCTTGGTGTCCTGCGGGAACGACCGGATCGCCCGGCCGAGCGCGCGGCCGAACTCCAGGCACCGGGCCGCGGTCGGCTGCGGATACTGGATCACGTTGGTCAGCACCGGAACCACCGCGCACGGCCAGCTGTCCCCGGGGTCCGGGTTGTACACCGACAGCGGGACGGTGAGCCCGTGGTCGACGTCCAGCCGGTGCACCGTCGCGATGTCGAAGTGGTCGTCGAGCAGCTCGCGCACGAGGTGTTCGGACAGCTCCGGGGCGCCCTGCACGGAGGGCACCGGGCGCGGTCCCCACCCCTCGTCGGCCACGTCGTAGGACTCGGCGGTACCGACCGCGAACGTCGGCACCATGTCCAGCCCCAGCGAGTTGGCGTGGTCGTTGTAGATCACCACGGCCACGTCCGGGGTGTGCCCGGCCATCCACTCGCGTGCGGGGGCGTAGCCGTCGAACAGCGGCTTCCAGTAGTCGTCGGCGGTCTTGCCGTGATCCATGGCCGCCCCGATCGACGGCACGTGCGAGGTCGCCAGACCCCAGGTGATGTCAGCCAAACTTCCGTCCTCCGGAGCGCATGGCCTCGGCGAACTCCTCCGCGGACATCCCGGTGAACACGCCACCGAGATGCTGCATCGACTTCTTGTCCACCATGGCCAGTTTGAACACGTAGAAGATCGACCCGCCGAGTTCGAGCATCGCCGTCCAGTCGCGATCCAGGACGGCGCGCTTCTGCTCGTCGGTGAGCCGGTAGGCGTCGCAGTAGGCCTCCTCGTCGGCGAGGAAGCGTTCGCGGTTGTCGGGTTCCATCAGGGATCCGCACATCCGGTTCAGTGCGTATCCCCGCCTGCTCGCCTTCAGGTCGAGCAGGTAGTCGTCGCGGGCGTCGGTCATCGCCCCTCCTTTCCGTCCACAGCGGACACCGGTGCGGCGGCACCGCCGCGGTCCGCCTCGTGCGCCCACGCGGCCTCGACCGTCTGCGCGAGCAGCGTGGCGATCGTCATCGGCCCGACCCCGCCGGGGACCGGGGTGATCGCCGAGGCCCGCTCGGCGGCACCGTCGAAGTCGACGTCGCCGGTGTTGTCGGCGTAGCCCGCGTCCACCACGACGGCGCCGGGTTTGATCCACTCGCCGCGGACGAGGCCGGGACGCCCGACGGCCGCGACCACGAGGTCGGCGGCCCGCACGTGCCCGGTGAGTCCGTCGGTGCGGGAGTGGCAGTAGGTCACGGTCGCGTCCCGGCCGAGCAGCAGCATGCCGAGCGGGCGGCCGAGGATCGCGCTGCGGCCCAGGATCACGGCGTGCTTCCCGGCGAGCGGGATGTCGTAGGCGTCGAGCAGCCGCAGGATCCCGCCCGGGGTCGCCGAGGGGTAGCCGCCCTCGTGGAACGCGGTCCGCGCGAACGAGGCCCGGGTGACGCCGTCGACGTCCTTGGCCGGGGTGATCGCCTCGAACGCGGCCCGCTCGTCGAGGTGCTCCGGCACCGGGTGTTGCAGCAGGATGCCGTCCACCCCGGGGTCGTCGGACAGCTCGGTGACGCGGCGCACGAGTTCGGCGGTGTCGACCGTGGCGTCCAGCTCCACCCGGCGCGAGGTGATCCCCACCTTCGCGCACCGGTTCGCCTTCATCCGCACGTAGGTGGCCGAGGCCGGGTCGTCGCCGACGAGCACGGTGGCGAGCACGGGGGCGCGGCCGTGGGCGGCGACGAAGGCGGTGACCTCGTCGCGGACCCCGTCCAGGAGGGTGTCGGCCACGGCGCGGCCGTCCAGGAGGCGCGCGGTCACGGTGTCACCCCGAACACCACGGTCGTGTTGCCGTCCCGCAGCACGCGGTCCTCGGCGTGCCAGGCGAGGGCGCGGGCCAGCACCAACCGCTCCACGTCGGCACCCTTGCGCTGCAGGTCCCGCACCGACTCCCGGTGCGAGACGCGGACGACGTCCTGCTCGATGATCGGGCCCTCGTCGAGGTCCTCGGTGACGTAGTGCGCCGTCGCCCCGATCAGCTTCACCCCGCGGTCCTTCGCCTTCTGGTACGGCCCCGCGCCCACGAAGGCGGGCAGGAACGAGTGGTGAATGTTGATCACCGGGACTCCGAGCTCGTCGAGGAACTCGCCGGAGACGACCTGCATGTACCGGGCGAGCACCAGCACGTCGACGTTGCCCTTGAGCAGGTTCAGCTGTTCCTTCTCCGCGGCCTGTTTGTTCCCCTTCTCCACGGGCACGTGGAAGAACGGGATGTCGAACGCGCGGACCTCGTCGCCGAGGTCGGGATGGTTCGACACCACCATCGGGATGGTGATCGGCAGCTCCCCCCGGCGCTGGCGCCAGAGCAGGTCCAGCAGGCAGTGGTCCACCTTGGACACGAAGATCGCCGCGCGCTTGCGTTTGCGGGCCTCGACGAGCCGGAACTCGAGTCCGAGCTCCTCGCCGAGCCGTTGCTCGAGCACCTCGTGCAGCTCCGGCAACCGCGCGGACAGTCCGGGCAGGTGGAACACGCTGCGCTGGAAGAACCGCCCACCCGAGGGGTCGCTGGAGGTCTGATCGAGGGAGACGATGTTGGCGCCGTACTCGGTCAGCGCCCCGGACACGCTCGCCACGATGCCGGGGCGGTCCTCGCCCCGCACGATCAGCCGCCCGTGGTCGGTGTGGTCCGTGTGATCGATGTGGTCGGTCACCGGTGATCCCTCCCCCCGGGAAGCGAGGCCAGCATCCGCTGCCGCCAGGACTCCGTCCCGGCCAGTTCGTTGAAGGTGAACACGTGCAATCCGGTGAGGACGTCGGTGTCGCCGGTCCCGTCGGACCCGCCGTCGTCGGACGCCGCGCGAGCGAGCCGCTTGGCGAGCCGGGTCGGGTCGTAGCCGCCCGGGAGCAGGAACCGCCACAGCATGTTCTGCTGTTTGCGCAGGAACCGGGCCGACTGCCCCAGGCCGATGCCCGCCGAGATCCGCATCAGCTTCTTGCGGTTGACCGGGCCGGGCATACCGACCCGCACGGGCAGGTCGACCCCCTTGTCGGCGAGTCCGCGCGCCCAGGAGACGGTGGTGTCCGCGTCGAAGCAGATCTGGGTCAGCACCCGGGTGGCCCGCGGCGCCTTCTGCTTCAGCGCCAGGTCGAGCGCGTCGGTCGGGATGGTGGCGTGTCCCTCGGGGTAGCCGCCGATCCCGACCTCGGTGAACGGGTGGCCCGCGGCGGCCATCGCCTCCAGCAACGCGTGCGCGTCCTCGAACGCGCCCGCCGGGGTCGGGGCGTCGCCGCCGATGACGAACACCGACCGCACGCCCGCGCGGTCGAGGCGGTCGACGACGTCGGCGACGTGCCCGTCGTCGACGAACTGCCGGGCGGGCAGGTGCGGGGTGACGTCGTAGCCGTGGCCGCGCAGGCGCTCGGTGACCTCCAGGGTGCGCTCGATCCCCTTGGCCTCGGTGACGGTGACGGTCAGCGGCACCTCGGTGGGGACGGTCTCGCGCACGGCCTGCTCGGTCCCGGCGAACGGCATCACCTCGTAGCTGATGTTGCGGACCAGGTCGGCGAGCCGGGCCTGGCGCCCGCGCGTGCCGGTGGCCTCGGACGGAGTGCTCATGCGGCGCCCTTCGTTGGGTCTCGGGTCGGGTGTGGGGACGGGGTCGGGGTGGGTCCGGGCGGGGGTTCAGCGCCGGTAGGACTCGCGGACCGCGCGCACGTACGGCGCGGGCGCCACCGTGGCCCGGATCTCGCGTTGGCGGTGCGGTTCGACGGCGGGTTTGGCCGAGTTCGGCTCCTCCCCCCACAGCAGGCGTACCTCGGTCCCCGGCTCGGCGGCCGCGGCGTCGACGGTGGCCAGTGACACGAACGCCTGTTCGTTGGCGATGTAGCCGGCGTCGAGGGACAGCCCCACATCGGTACCCCCGGCGGCGCCGCCCCCGGCGAGCACCCGGTCGACGTGGAAGAAGGCGTAGCGCGCCTTCGGCAGTTCGAGGTACTTGGCGGGCGTGCCGGGTTCGGCGAGCGAGCGCACCAGGTCGGCGACGTCGTCCGGGTTCCACACCAGCGTCACCTTGTGCCGGTGCGCATTCTCGGCGTGCCGCGCCAGCGCCGCACGGCCGTGGAAGTCGTGGTCGAACCGGACGTTGCGGCCGTACCCCAGGTCGTACGGGGTGAGGTAGTAGTCGGTGATGTCGTCGGTGTGCAGACTGCCGCCGAGGGAGCCGAGCGCGTCGGCGCCCAGCCACTCGCGGTAGCCCTGTTCCTCCGGACCGAACACGGCGGGCACGGCGGTGGGGATCCAGCCGGACTCCAGGTTGGCGGTCGAGTACGCCTTCGCGCCCGCGCGGACGAGGCCGAACCCGGCGCCGACCTCGCGAATCGCGGCGAGCACGTCCGCACCCTCGTCCCACGGCCCGAACAGTTCGAAGCCGGGCCGTCCGGCCATACCGTGCCGCAGCGCCCGGACCCGGTGACCCGCGACGGTGAACTCGGTGGTGTGGAAGAACTTCACGTCGGGCAGCGGCGCGCCGGTCAGCTTCTCCAGCAGGGCGGGGGCGTTCGGGCCCTGGAGTTCGTAGCGGTAGAACCGCGGCGGTCCGGACGGACGGTCGGCCGAGTTGTCGTCCCGGTCGAACGTGACGTCGTAGCCGCCGGCCTCGGCCTGGTACTGCAGCCAGTTCGGCACGGTCGGGTGGCCGACGACGTCGTAGTGCCCCTCGTCGAGGTGGAACAGGATGGCGTCGCCGATGGAGTAGCCGTCGGCGTTGCAGGCCACGTACTGCTTGGCCCGTCCCGGGGCGAAGTTCGCGAAGCTGTTCACGCCGAAGTCGGACAGCAGCCGTGCCGCGTCCGGGCCGGAGACGAACAGGTCGGTCATGTGGTGCGACTGGTCGAGCAGCGCGCACGTCGAGCGCCAGGCGTGCTGTTCGGAGCGCCAGTTGGTGAACTCGGGCGCGACGGGGAACGTGTGCGGCCGGGCGGCGGCATCGCGCAGCAGGGTCACCGACGATCCCACCCGCCGGATCGCGGCCTCGAGGCTCTCGACTGTCATGACGCCTCCTCCCTGGACCCGCGACCGGGGCCCAAGCCTCGCTGCTCGGAAAAGGGAATCGATCCGGGCCGGTACGCGGCCCGTGGGTCAGTGAAACCCACCACCCGCCGTGTCTCGTCCGGCATCGGAACCGAGTTGACCGCGACAAATGACGCAGACACCCGCGGCCGCCCCGCCACCGCCCCCGGAGCGGCCACATTCCAGCCCCGCCCACCGGGACGAATGACGTAGCAGGAACGGGCCGCTGCGACGTCACGTCCGGCCGGCCCGCGCCCATACCGTGCACGGTGGAGCTGCCCGAATCGACAAGGAGGGGACGCCGATGAGCTCGTTGCTCGTCATCAGCGCCCACGCGGGGGACTTCGTCTGGCGTGCCGCCGGCGCGATCGCGCTGGCCACCTCCCGGGGACAACGCGCGAAGGTGCTGTGTCTGTCCTACGGGGAGCGCGGCGAGTCGGCGAAGGCCTGGCGTGAGGGGAAGTCGCTCGACGAGATCAAGGACATCCGGCGCGCGGAGGCCACCGCCGCCGCCGGGGCGCTCGGTGCCGAGATCGAGTTCCTGGACGCGGGCGACTACCCGTTGTTGGAGAGCCCCGAGCTCGTCGACCGGATCGTGCGCGTCTACCGCGACGTCGAGCCGTCGGTGGTGCTCACCCACCCGCAGGCCGACCCGTACAACCAGGACCACCCGGCGGCCTCCCGGATGGCGCTGCAGGCGCGGGTGCTGGCGCAGGCGATCGGCTACGACGCCCCCGGCGAGCCCCTGGGCGCGCCGCCGGTGTTCTTCTTCGAGCCGCACCAGCCGGAGCAGTGCGACTTCAAGCCGGACGTGCTGCTGGACATCAGCCCGGTGTTCGAGGCCAAGCGCGCGGCGATGGAGTGCCTGCCCGCCCAGCAGCACATGTGGGACTACTACACCGACCTGGCCACCCGGCGCGGCGTGCAGCTCAAGCGCAACGCGGGGCCGAATCTCGGCCTGCCGCACGCGACGAAGGCCGAGGCGTACATGCGTCTCTACCCGCAGGTCACCGAGGAGCTGGCGTGACAGGAACCCCCGAGAGCCGCACCGTCGTGGTCACCGACCCGCCGCGTGCCGACCCCGAGCGGGTCGCCACCCTCGCCGGGTACGGCGTGGCCACCGTCCACGAGGCCCTGGGCCGCACCGGCTATCTCGGCCCCGGGATCCGGCCGACGCACCACGGCTACCGCCTCGGCGGCACCGCCGTCACGGTGCTGTGCCGGCCGGGCGACAACCTGATGATCCACGCCGCGGTGGAGCAGTGCTCCCCCGGCGACGTGCTGGTGGTCACCACCACGTCGCCGTCCACCGACGGCGCGTTCGGTGAGCTGTTCGCCACCGCGCTGCAGCGGCGCGGGGTGCGTGGACTGATCACCACCGGCGGCGTCCGGGACATCGCCGACCTGCACGCGATGGACTTCCCGGTGTTCTCCGGCGCGGTCAGCGCGCAGGGCACGGTGAAGGCCACCCCCGGTTCGGTGAACGTGCCCGTCGTCGTCGGCGGGCAGATCGTGCGTCCCGGTGACGCGGTGCTCGGCGACGACGACGGCACGATGGTCGTGCCCCGCCCCGAGGTCGAGCACGCGCTGCGGGCCGCGCAGGCGCGGGTGGACAAGGAGGAGGCCTCCCGCGCCGCGTTCCGCGAGGGCGAACTCGGCCTGGACCGCTACGGCCTCCGGCAGACCCTGGCCGACCTCGGCGTGCGCTACGTCAGCGCCGAGGAATACGGCCTCTGACCCCCGTCGGACCTCCCCCGGCCCCGACCCGATCCCCCCACCGTCAACCACGTCGAAGGAGACGAACGGACCCATGAGCCCGAAGAACCTGCAGGAAGTGCTCGACAACGCGGGCAACACCGTGGACCTGCTGCGCAACTCGCAGCTCGGCGCCTACATCTACCCGGTGGTGCCCTCGGAGTTCAGCAACTTCCGCCGTGAGGTGAAGGCCTGGCAGCAGACCGCGGTGCTGTTCGACCAGACCCACCACATGGTGAACCTGTTCATTTCCGGCCCGGACGCGCTGCGGCTGATCTCCGAGACCGGGATCAACAGCGTGGCGAAGTTCCCGGTGAACTCGGCCAAGCAGTTCATCCCGGTCTCGCCCGAGGGCGGGGTGATCGGCGACGGCATCCTGTTCCGGCTGGACGAGGAGGAGTTCGTCTTCGTCGGCCGCGCGCCGGTGGCGAACTGGCTCACCTTCCGCGCCGAGCAGGGCTACAACGTCGACCTGCGCCGCGACGAGCGTTCCCCGTCCCGCCCGTACGGCAGGCAGGTCACCCGCGACCTGTGGCGGTTCCAGATCCAGGGACCGAACGCCTGGAAGGTCATCGAGAAGGTCAACGGCGGACCCGTCGAGCAGATCCCGTTCTTCCGGATGGGCCACCTCAACGTCGGTGACGAGCGGGTGCGCAGCCTGCGGCACGGCATGGCCGGCGCCCCCGGCCTGGAGATCTGGGGCCCGTACGAGACCTACGAGAAGGTCCGCGACACCATCCTGGAGGCCGGGCAGGAGTTCGGCATCGAGCCGGCCGGTGCCCGCGCCTACTCCTGCAACACGCTGGAGTCGGGCTGGATCCCGTCGCCGCTGCCCGCCGTCTACACCAGCGAGGAGATGCGCGCCTACCGCGAGTGGCTGGGCGCGGACAGCTACGAGGCGATGAACGCGCTGGCCGGCAGCTTCGTCTCGGACCGGATCGAGGACTACTACCTCAACCCGTGGGAGCTCGGCTACGGCCCGTTCGTGAAGTTCGACCACGACTTCGTCGGCCGGGACGCGCTGGAGAAGATCGACCCGTCGACCCAGCGCCGCAAGGTGACCCTGGCGTGGAACGCCGACGACGTCAGCACGCTGCTGTCCTCCCCGGTGCGCCCGGACCAGCCGGACTACCAGTTCTTCGACCTGCCCAACGCCAACTACGGCTCGTCGAACTTCGACTCGGTCGTGGACGCGGACGGCAACCAGGTGGGCCTGTCGCTGTTCACCGGCTACAGCGCCAACGAGCGCGCGGCGCTGTCGCTGGCCACGGTGAACC
The DNA here is from genome assembly GCF_000430445.1 of Saccharomonospora iraqiensis subsp. iraqiensis. Classification (GTDB taxonomy): domain Bacteria; phylum Actinomycetota; class Actinomycetes; order Mycobacteriales; family Pseudonocardiaceae; genus Saccharomonospora; species Saccharomonospora iraqiensis. The sequence goes on along the minus strand of NZ_KE387069.1, from coordinate 78,713 downwards.
CGGACGTGCCGCACGGCGCGGAGGTGCGGGTCGTGTGGGGCGAGCCGGGCGGCGGCACCCGCAAGGCCACCGTCGAGCCGCACGAGCAGTTCTCCGTGCGCGCCGTGGTCAGCCCGGCGCCGTACTCGGCGATGGCCCGTGAGGACTACCGCCCGGGCTGGCGCACCAACGCCGCCTGAGCGGGGAAGAGCCACGCCCGGAGACCCCGGGCGGCCGACGACCGGGGGCGGAGCGGAGCCGGACACCGCTCCGCCCCCGGTTTCCATTCCGCGCCGTTACGGCCGGCGTTCACGCGGTGGTTCGACCGGTCCGGCGCCCTGGCCTGCCGCGGTCACCAGTTCCTTCAGTTCCGGGTCCGCATGGATCGCAGCGGTATTGCGCCACTCGGTGATCACTTGGAGCACCGGGGCGGGGTCGCGGTGCGGGTGGCCCGCGGCTTCCCGCGTCCGCGTCAGCTCCACCACGAATGCCTGCGCATCCTCGTGAGGCAGGAACCGCACCCACGGGAACGCCGCCGCCATCGCACCACTCACCCTCCCGCTACCGGAGGGAGAGAGGTCGGGAGAGTTCCCCTCGGGAATCGCGGCCGCCATACGTTCCACGGTATGTCACCCGCCGTCAGGGTCGGGGACGCAGGGTGAGGGGGGCCGACACCGCGCCGACCTCGGGCATCCGGGCGCCCTCGATCTCGCCCGCCAGGGCGAAGTCCGCGGTGCCGTCCAGCAGGGTGCGGAGTGCGACGCGGAGGCCGAGCCGGGCCAGCGGCATGCCCGCGCACCGGTGTCTGCCCCGGCCGAACGCCAGGTGTTCGCGGAGGTTGGGCCTGCCGAGGCGGAACGTGTCCGGCTCGTCGAACACGGTCCCGTCCCGGTTCGCCGAGGCGTACGGCAGGGTGACCGGTTCCCCGACGGGGATGGTGCGGCCGTGCCGGGTCACCGGCTGGGACACGGTCCGGGCGAATCCCCGGTACGGCGTGTACAGCCGCAGGAACTCCTCCAGCGCCTCCGGCAGCAGCTCCGGGTGTGCCCGCAGCCGCTGTTGCAGCGCACGGTCGTCGGAGAGGTGGGCGCAGATCGAGCCGAGCACGATCGGCGGCGCGACCATGCCCACCACCAGCGACTGGCGCAGCGCGCCCACGATCTGTTCGCGCTCCAGCGGGCGCCCGTCGGGCCGTTCGGCCAGCAGGGAGCTGGCCGGGTCCCGTTCCACCGGCAGGGGGTCCCGCTCCCGGTCGGCCACCAGCTCGCGCGCCAGGTCGTACATGCGCTCGCTGTTCCGGTTCACCTCGGCCGGGTCCTGCTCGCGCCAGGCGTTGACCCAGCGGGCCGCGGTGCGGGCCAGGACGGGGGCGACGTCCGGCGACAGGTTCAGCCACTCCACCGTGACCCAGGCGGGGAACCGCGCGCCGTACTCCTGGGCGATGTCGCCGCCGCCCGCCCGCAGCATCGGCTCCAGTTCCCGCCGGGCGTGCGCGGCCAGGGCCGGTTCCAGCCCCTCGACGCGCCGTCGTTGCAGGGTGCGGTCCAGCGCCCGCCGGTACGGCGTGTGCGCGGGGGCGTCGAAGTTCAACGGCGGTCTGCGCAGCCCGCGCGGGTCGCTGGGCACCACCGCCCGCACCGAGGAGAGGAAGGTCGCCGAGTCCTCGGCGGCGGCCCTGATGTCGGCGTAGCGGCTCAGCGTCCAGTGCCCGCCGTAGGCGTCGCTGTACGCCACCGGGCAGCTCCGGCGCAGCCGCGCGTACATCGCGTGCACCTCGTCCGGGTGCGGGTTCCCGGTCGGGTCGGAGTCGCTGCCGGCGGGGGCGGGGTCGCCCCCCGCACCGTCGCCGGTGCGGGGGGCCTGCTCCGGATTCATGCGCCGCGGGCACCTCCCCCGGCGGGGACGAACCGCATCGGCACCGAGTTGGTGCCCCACTCGGCCCACTTCGCCATGACGATCTCCCCGGTGACAGCGAAGTCGTCGGTGCGGGCCAGCGCCTCCTCCAGCGTGGTGGTCAGCATCATCCGCGCCAGCGGCGCCCCGGGGCAGCTGTGCACCCCGGCGCCGAACGAGATGTGCTCGGACAGGTTCGGCCGGTCGAACACGAAGCTCTCCCCGTCGGGGAACACCCGCTCGTCCCGGTTGGCCGAGGTGTACACCAGCGCGATCGGCTCCCCGGCCTTGATCAGCCGCCCGTTGAAGACCACGTCCTCGCGGGCGGTGCGCGCCATCCCCCGGTACGGCCCGTACAGGCGCAGGAACTCCTCCACGGCCGCCGGGATCCGGTCCGGGTTCTCCCGCAGGGTCGTCTGCAGCCCCGGGTCGCGGCTGAGGTGCACGAACATGTTGCCGATGAACACGCTCGGCGCCACCATGCCCGTCACCAGGAGTTGCCGCACACAGCCGAGCACCATGTCCGGCGGCAGCGGCTCGCCCTCGTAGGTCGCCCGGGTCAGCGCGGTGGTGAGGTCGGCCTCCGGGTCCATCGGCTCGGCCCGACGTTGGTCGATCACGTCCTGGGCGATGGCGTAGAGCTTGCCGCTGAGCTTCTTCACCGTCTCGTCGTCCACGGCGATGATCGCGGCGACGTAGGCGGCGCTGATCTCCTTGATCCGGGTGGACAGCTCCCGCGGCAGGTTGAAGAACTCGGCGAACACCAGCGCCGGGAACTTCTGCGCGTAGTCGACGGAGATGTCGCCCGCGCCCGCCTCGAGCAACGGGGTGAGCTGTTCGATTGCCAGGTCCCGCACCGTCGGGTGCAGGGCCCGCATCTTGGTCGGGGTGAAGAACCGGTTGATCACCCGGCGGTAGGCCGTGTGTTCCGGCGGGTCCAGGTGCAGCGGTGGGCGCCTGCCGGTGAAGGCGAACTTCGGCACCGTGTTCTGCACCGAGGTCGTGAACGTGTCCACGTCCCGCAGCACCCGGTTCACGTCGGCGTGCCGGAACAGCGCCCAGAAACCGCCGTCGAAACCCTCGCTGTGCGCGACCGGGCAGTGCGCCCGCATCTCCCGGTAGAGCTCGTGGGCGCTGGTGAAGGTCTCCGGCGCCCGGGGGTCGAAGTCGTCGGTCAGCTCGCGGGTGGCCGTCGCGGGATCCTCCGCGTGGTCGTGGACGCCGTCGTCGGTGCGGTCGTCGGTGGGGTGGGGCGTCATCGGGGTGACCTCCCTGGGGTGGTCCCGGCCGGGGTCATTCCGTGCCGAGCAACTGGGTGATGGCCTTCTCCTGCTCCGCGGAGACGGGTTCCGGACGGGCGAAGCCCTCGGTCAGGTTGGTGCCGTACGGCGATCCCGCGCCCGACTCCTCGGCCAGCAGTGTGCTGCCCTCCTCGGACAGCACGAAGTGCGCGAAGAGCTTCGCCGCGTTCGGGTGTTCGGAGTTCGCGGTCAGCCCGAGGGCGATCTCCGGCCCGGTGGAGGGCCCGGGCACGGTGGTGTCCACAGGGGCGCCGGAGTCCCGCAGGTTGCGCACGATCGCCTCCACACCGGGGTGGCCGAGTACGGCCTCCCCCGCGGCGACCGCCTGGGTACCGGGCACGGCGCTGTTCTGCCAACTCGGCCTGTTCGCCGCGATGGCGCGCAGGAAGTCGTCGCCGTACTCGTCCCGCATCAGCTGCCAGAACGCGAGGTTCGCCGGGGAGGTCGCGGGGTCGGCGATGGCGAGCCTGCCCCGGTACGCCGGGTCGGCGTAGGCCTTCCAGGACGTCGGTGCCTGCGACACGGCGTCGGTGTTGTAGACCATGCTGGTCTGCACGAGGCTGACGATCGGGACGTCACCGTCGCGTTCCAGGTACTCCCCGGGGTAGTCACCGGGATAGTCCGGGATGTCCGCTTCGGAGACCGGGCTGAGCCAGTCCTTGTCCAGCGCGTCGCCGAAGAACGGCGAGTGGGTGAGCAGGATGGCGTCGCTGGCGGGCGCGCCCGAGTCGGCCTCCGAGGAGAACCGCTGGGACAGGTCGGCCGAGACCAGCCGGACCGGCTCGACGTCGACGCCGTAGAGCTCGGTGAACCGGTCGCCGAGCGCCTGCAGCACGGCCTCGTCCGGCACGCCGTACAGCGTGAGCGTGCCTTCCTGCTGAGCGGCCTCGACGAGCTCGCGCAGTTCGGGGTCGGTGACGTTCGCGGTGCCGGACCCGGCGGCGGAGTCCGTGCCGCAGGCGGCGAGTCCGACCGTGAGCGCGATGCCCGCGCCGAGGGCGAGGGCGCGCCGGGTGAGGGAGTGCCGGGTGCGCAAGTGCATTGTCGTTACCTCCACGACGGTGTGGATTCGAGGCGCATCAGGTCGTCGCCGACGAGGACGGTGCCGTCGAACCGGGCGCGGACCGGGGTGAGCCACTGCCGTTCGGACACGCCCCTGCCGGGGACCTGATGACTGAGGACGAGCGTGCCGACCCCGGCGTCGGTGGCGACGCGCCCGAGGTCGTACACGCTGGTGTGGGAGCGGAGCAGGTGCCGCCGCAGCGCCGGCCATCGGGTGTTGCCCGACGCGGCACCGGGGCGGAGGAAGTCCGGGTGCAGGACCTCGTGGATCAGCACCTCGGCGTCGCGGGCGAGCTCGACCAGCGACGCGCACGGGGCGGTGTCGCCGGAGACGACGACGGCGGTTCCGGCGTCGTCGGTGACCCGGTATCCGAGCGCGGGCATCGGAGGGTGGTACACCGGTGCCGCCGTGACGGTCAGCGACCCGACGGTGAACGGCCCGGCCGACGCCGCAGTGCCGGTCCGCGGTGGGGTGTCCACGGAGATCTCCCGGACCCGCACCAGGTCCCGCAGGTCGCTGCGGCCCTCGTCGCGCACGCGGGTGGCGATGTCCTCCGCGTGCGCGGCGAGCAGGTCGCCGACGATCCGGCCGAGCGGCGGCGGCCCGGACACGGTGATCGGTCGCTGTCCTCCGCTGACCCAGTAACCCATCAGCACGTTGCCGAGCGCGACGTTGTGGTCGCAGTGGTGGTGGGTGACGAACACGGCGTCCAGCTCGGACAGGTCCCGGCCGGAGCGCAGGATCTGCGCCACCACCCCTTCGCCCGCGTCGATCAGCACGGTGGTGCCGTCGTGCTCGACGAGCTGGCCGGGGCCGCACCGGTCGGCGAGCAGTCGCGGCCCGCCCTTCGCACCCAACAGCACGGTCCGCATCAGACGCCCCCGACCCTGGTGTCCACACCCCGGCGGGCGGCACGCCTGCTGTAGGCGAGCACCGCGGCCAGGACCAGCCCGGTGACCAGCACCAGCACCGTGGACAGCGACGCCAGCAGCGCGTACGACCCGCTGGTGAACACCTCGAGGATGCGGAAGCCCACCACCGGGTTGCCGGTGCCGGCGAGGATCGCCGACGCGGTCAGGTCACCGACCATCCGGATGAACAGCAGCGCCCAGCCCGCGACGAGTCCCGGCATCATCAGCGGCAGGTACACCAGTCGGAAGGTGCGGAACGCGTTCGCACCGGAGACCGCCGACGCCTCGGGCAGTTCCCGGCCCACCCCGCTGACCGCCGCGTCGGCGGCCACCGACGCCTGCGGCAGGTAGAGCGCCAGGTAGCCGACGAGCAGGATGACCAGCGTGCCGGACAGCATGAACGGGGCGCCGCCGAACAGCAGCAGGATGCCGACCGCGATGACCATGTTGGACACCGCAGCGGGCAGTTTGATGCCCGCGTCGATCGTGGTGGCCAGCCGGGTGCGGCGGCGCGCCACGTACAGCGCCACGACCGCGGCACCGAGGATGCCGATCAGCCCGCCGACGACGCCGAGCACGAGACTGTTGCCCAGCGCCTCGCGGGTGACGGGGTCGTCCAGGACCGCGTCCCGCAGCGCCGTCAGGCTCAGCTCGCCCCAGCCGATGTCCGGGGTCCAGTAGCCGTTCAGCGAGACCAGCACCAGCGCCAGCATCGGCAGCACCGTGGACAGCAGCACGTACCCGGCGATCAGCGCCCGCGCGGGCCATTTCCAGACGCCGAGGTCGATGCGGCGGGCGCCGCCGCCCTTGCCGCCGACGGTCGCGTGCCGACCGCGCCGCAGGATGCGCAGCTGCAGCCAGTAGGCCAGGCCGACGAAGACGATGACGAACCCGCTCAACCCGACCGCGACCTCGGTGTCCGGCGGGTAGGTGAACGTCAGCAGTTCGACGATCCGCACCGACAGCACCTCGATGTCGGCGGGGGTGCCGACGATGGCGGGCAGGGAGAACATGCCCATGCCGAACCATATGCTCAGCAGCGCGCCCGCGCCCAGGCTGGGCGCGACCACCGGCAGCGTCACCGTGCGGAGGGTGCGCAGGGTGCGGGCACCGGACAACCGGGAGACCTCCTCCAGCGAGGAGTCGAGGTTGCGCAGGCCCGCGGAGGCGTTCATGAACACGAACGGCACGGCGTAGAACGCGTAGACCATGATCAGGCCGTACCAGCTGTGGATGTCGAACGGCCCGGATTCGGCGGAGATCCCGAAGACCGCGAGCACATCCCGGATCCAGCTGTTGAGCAGCCCGGCGCGGGGGGACAGCAGCATCACCCAGCCGACCGCGCCCGCCACGGGCGGCAACAGGAACGGCAGCAGCGGCAGCGAGTCGGTCAACGGCCCCATGCGGGCGTTGGTGCGTTCGTTCAACCACGCCAGGCCGACCCCCACCACGAACGCGACCGCGGTGCTGGCCAGCACGATCAGGACGGTGTTGCGCAGCAGGTCGCCGAGTCCGGGGGTCTCCAGCGTGCGGCGGATCGGGGCGAGGGTGGGGCCGCCGTCGACCCAGAACATGCCCAGGACCACCCGGCCGAGCGGCACCAGCACGACGGCGATCAGCAGCAGCGCGACCCCCAGGCTGACCGCGTCGAACGGCCGGGGCAGGCGGGAGCGCAGACCCCGGCGGGTGGGCGGTCCCTGCCCGCCCGGGTCCGGGGTGTCC
>NZ_KE387069.1:69300-71744 GCF_000430445.1 Saccharomonospora iraqiensis subsp. iraqiensis | reverse complement strand
GCGGCCGCCACGGAGAGCGGCGCGCAGGCCCTGCTCGGCTATGTCCGGGCGCACGACCCGGCACCGCCGTGGGACTTCCCGCACCAGCGGGCCGGGACGGGCCTGCCGTCGGCACTACTGCGGGACCAGCCGTACGGCGGGGTGTCCGGGGCCGACCTCCGCGCCGCCGTCGAAGCACTCACCACGTCGACGGGAGCACGGCGATGACGAACGACCGGCGCCACGACGACCGGCGTCCCGACCGGCTCGCCGCGACGACGGCGGCGCAGCGGTACCAACGCGGCTTCTTCGACGACCTGCGGGCCCACGCGGCGGCAGGCGGGGAGTTCGCGCTGGTCAACGCGGACACGCCGCACGAGATCCTACGGACGATGGGCATTCCGTACGTGGTGAACCAGTGGTGGGCCTCGATCGTCGCCGCGAAACAGCGGGCGGCCGGGTATCTGGAGCGGCTGCGCGAACGCGGCTACCCGGACGACATCGAGCAGTACAACGCCGCCCCGCTGGGCGGCATGTTCGCCCCGGACCCGGACGCCGACCCGTGGGGCGGCCTGCCGCAGCCGTCGCTGGTGCTCGCCGAGACCACCGGGGACGCCACCCGCAAGGTGTTCGACGTGTGGGCGGAGGAGTTCCCGGGCACCGAGTTCGTCGCCCTGGAGAGCGCGGCGGCGCACGACGTGCCGACGCACTGGTGGGAGCTGATGCCGTGGCACTGGGAGGACGCGGTCGGCACCGACCGGATCGACCTGCTCGTCGGCGAACTCACCGGCCTGATCCGCAGGCTGGAGGACCGCACCGGCCGCCGGTTCAGTGAGTCCCGCTTCCGCGAGGTCATGGCCCTGGCGAACGAACAGGCGGAGTACAACCGCCGCACCCGGGACCTGATCGCCGCCGCCCGACCGTGCCCGGTGGACGTGCCGGCGAACGTCCCGGCCGTGATGCTGCCGCAGTGGCACCGGGGCACCGGGTACGCGCGGGACGCGGCCCGCGCGCTGCAGGACGAGGTCGCCGACCGGGTCTCCGCCGGTGCGGCGGTGTGCCGCCCGGAGCGGGCCCGGCTGATGTGGATCGGCCGGGGACTGTGGTTCGACATGGGTTTCTACGAAAGGTTCCGGCGCGAGTACGGCGCGGTGTTCGTGTGGTCGATGTACCTGGCGATCGCGGCGGACGGCTACGCCCGCTACGGCGACGACCCGCTGCGCGCGCTGGCCGCCCGGTTCGCCGCGTTCTCCGACCAGCTCTACACCCCACCGTGGTCGACGGAGTGGTACCTCAAGGAGGCCCGCGCGCACGGCGTGGACGGTGTGGTGCACCTGGTCTCCGACGACGCCCGCGGCGGCTACTTCACCACCCGCGCCCTGGAGGACGCCGGGATCCCGGTACTGGAACTGCACGCCGACAACGTCGACCCCCGCACGACCGACCGGGCCACGATGACCCGCACCGTGGCCGAGTGGCTGGAACACCGCGTCCTGCCCGACGGGCCGGGGGTCTGACCGCGCCCATCACCCGGCCCGCGGGCCCTGCCGCGGTACCGCACCGGGCGGGGCGGTACAAAGGCCCACGACGACCGTCGTCTGCTGGGGGTTCGAGATGTCCGGGGTCATGAGCGACCGGTCGACCGCACCATCCCGGCCGGGGCGCGTGCTGTGCGGGCCCGTCCTGTCGCCGGTCGTCTTCTGCCTGATCGGCGCGGCGACCGGAGTGTTCGCCGCCTACAGCTACTACCACGACCCGCTCGACCCGTTCGCGCACTCGTTGACCGTGTGGATCGCCCTGGCCGTCGTGGCGAGCGCCCGGACCGACACCCGGACGGCGATCACCCGCACCGTCGCCGGACTCGTCGGCGCCGTGGTGCTCTTCTACGTCGGGATACCGGTCTTCTACGGCCACTACTATCCCGACGTTCCCCCGATCGAAGTCAACACCGGTGACCTGGCCCTGTGGTGTGTTCTGGCGGTGTGCGCGGGGGCCGCACTCGGATTCGTGTTCTCCCGCCTCGACGGGGACACCTGGTGGGCGGCGATCGCGACCGCTCTCGCGGTCACCCTGCTGTGGGCGTCCACTCTGGTCGAGGTCGGCCCCCGGTTGGCCGGAGAAGAGTTCCCCCTGATTTCGTTCACGGTCCTGGTGACCGGCGCGGTGTTCCTTCTCGCGGACACGAGGAAAACGCAGCTGGTCCGGATCCTCTCCCTCGTCGCCCCGGGGTTCGTCCTGAGCCTCGGCGTCGTCATGGCGCCCGACGTACTCGAAGAGCTGCTACTGCGCCTGACCCTCTCCGGCCGCTGAGCGGGCCCACGCGAGGAACCCGTGCAGCAGCGAGCCGGTGTCCCCCGGCCACGTCGGCCGGTCGAGGCCGCGGGACGTGGCACAGGCGACCCTCGCCGTGGTGGTGAGGGCCCCGGCCCCGGCGGCACCGCGCACCTCCTCGACCGCGGCCACCC
>NZ_KE387069.1:65515-69200 GCF_000430445.1 Saccharomonospora iraqiensis subsp. iraqiensis | reverse complement strand
GGGTGTCCGGTGCGTCCGCCTCGCGCGGCGGCGGGGTCGGTGGCGGGGTGGTGGGCGCGCTCATGCCGACTCCACCGGGAAGACGACGACGTCGGCGTCGGACACCTCGACCGACACCTCACTGCCCGTGTCGAGCGGCTGCGCGCCCGGCACCAGCACCCGGATCTCCTGGTCGCGGGCGCGGACGAGCTGCTCGGTGTGCGCGCCGACGAACAACGACGCCTGTACGCGCCCGGAGAAGCGGTTGGCCGCGACCGGACGGTCGACGGACAGCGTGCTGTACTCTGGTCGCCACATCGCCGCGACCCGGTCGCCGACGGCGAGGGTGTCCGCCCCCGCGTGGCCCGTCACCGACCCGAGTTTCGTGTCGACGACGACGGTCTCCCCCGTTCTGGCGGACACGGTGCCGGGAACCTCGTTCATCGTGCCGACGAACGAGGCGACGTAACGGTCGGCGGGTCTGGTGTAGATGTCCAACGGCGAGGCGTCCTGCACGATCCGGCCGTCGCGCAGCACGGCGATCCGGGTGCCGAGCTGCATGGCCTCGGTCTGGTCGTGGGTCACGAAGATCGCCGCGAAGCCGAGTTCCCGTTGCAGCGAGACGAGTTCGATCCGGAGCTGCTCGCGCACCTTGGCATCCACATTGGACAATGGCTCGTCGAAGAGCACGAGCGCGTCGTTGGCCACCAGCGCCCGGGCGAGAGCCACCCGCTGCTGCTGACCGCCGCTCATCTGCGCGGCGTACTGCTGTTCGAGCTCGCCGATCCCCACCTTCGCCAACACCTCGCGGGCGCGGTCGGCGATCTCGGCACGCTTCGGCTTGCGACCCCTGCGGTTCTGCAGCGGGTACGACACGTTGCGCAGCGCCGTCATGTGCGGCCACAGCGCGTACGACTGGAACACCATGCTCACGCCCCGCCGCTCCGGCGGCACGTTGATCCGCTGCCGGGGGCAGAACTGGGTCCGCCCGTCGAAGCTGATCCGTCCGCTGTCCGGGGTCTCCAGGCCGGCGATCGAGCGCAGCAGCGTGGTCTTGCCGCACCCGCTCGGGCCGAGCAGCACGACGAAGTCGCCCGCGGCCACGTCGAACGAGACGTCGTCGATCGCGGGAACCGCCGACCCGTCCCGGCGGCGGAAGTGTTTGGTGAGGTGCTCGACGCGCACGACCGGAGCGTCGACGTCGCCTGCGGCGGTGTCGCTCCCGACGGGTGCGCGTTGATCGGATTCGGGCAGGACGGCCATGTCCCACTCCTCCTTGCTGGTCGGCGGGCGGGAATCGACCCGGGCGCCAAGGACGCCGCTCACTATCGTCGACTGCGTGGCCGATCGTCAATAATCTGACGCGCAAAATCGGTCGCGTCCGGAGAACGGGACAGGCCGGCTTCAGGATCAGGGGCGGGTGGGTCGACTGTCCATATGGTTCGGACCGGGCGCCTACCGGCGCTGCCGGTCGGCCTCGGCGATCCGGCGCGCCGTGGTCGCGCGCTCGAACGGGGTGTCGCCGTGCGCGGCCTCGCCCAGGGACTGCCGCAGCGCGGTGACGCTGTCCAGGTCGTGCCGGGTGACCAGCTCGGCGAGTGCGGGCGCGGTGCGGCCCAGGATCTGCCGGAACCGCAGCTCGGCGACGGGGCCGAGCCGGTGGTACACCTCGACGAACACGTGCTGAGCCCGGTCCCGGGCGAAGGCGTCCGGCAGCAGCTCGGCGGGCAGGTCCGGGTCGGTCTGCTCGAAGTCGCGCCACTCGGCGCCGAGCTCGGTGCGCACCCGCAGCGCCTCGGCCGGGTCGATGCGGCCCGCGGCGGCACGGTCGAGCACCGGCTCGTAGCGCTCGGCGAAGCGCCGGTAGTCGTGGTGCAGCGTGTCCAGGTCGAACGCGGTGCGCACCCCGCCCGCGTCGGCGGTGCGGCGGACCTCGGCGGAGCGCAGCACGGTCGCCGTGGTCACGCCGAGTTCGTCGAGCACCGCCGCGGCGGCGGCGGCGCCCTGGTCGTGCGGGGAGACCCAGACGCCGTCGTAGAGGGGGGCGAAGCCGAGCACCCGCAACCGGCTGCGCAGGGCCGTGCGCAGCCCGCGGTCCTGCTCGGGCACCGAGAACGCCACCACGGTCCACTGCCCGTCCCAGTCCGGCGCGGACGCGCCGAAGGTGAGCATCCGGTAGGTGTGCTCCACGATCACCGCGACCGAACGGGGCGGGATGCCGTAGGCGGTGGTCCGGCCCTCGCGCCGCACGGTCAGCAGCCCCCGCGCGGCGAGCCTGCGCATCGCCGTGCGCGCGCCGGACGGGGTGATGCCGAACTCGCCGAGCAGTTCGACCAGCGCGGACGAGGGGATGTGCTCCTCGCGCCAGTACCAGAAGTCGCCGAGCAGCGACGTCAGCAGCTGCTGGGGCCGGGCGCCGCCGTTCGGCCTGCGCTCCTCCGTCACCCGGTCGCCCGGGCCCGGCCCGCTCGGGTCCGGGTCCGACGCCGGGTGCTCGTGCGAGGTGGCGGTCATGCGTCTTCGCTGCTCTCCGTGGTCGACTGGTGGCGCAGACAGGATACGTCCGCTCCGCACGGTCGACCCGGTGCCGTGGTTGCCGGTGTCGTCCGCTGCCGGACGAACCCTTGAATAGGCGTCACTTGTTGATACTATCGTCTCCAATCTGCATTGAGTCGAGGCCGGCGACGGGAACACACGGAACCGGCACCGGCTTTTCCGGCCGCGTCGTGGGGAGACCATGAACGACCGACCACTCGCGGGCCGCACCGTCGTGGACCTGACCACGGCGCTGGCGGGCCCCTACGCGACCCTGCTGCTGGCGGGACTCGGCGCCACGGTGATCAAGGTGGAGAACCCGGCCACCGGCGGGGATCCCGCCCGCGACAACGCGCCGTACGTCGGCCGCGACGGTCTCCGGCTGAGCCGCGAGGCCGACGACGACCTGTCCGTGTCGATGCTGGTGCGCGGTCGCGACAAGCTCAGCGTGACGCTGGATCTGAAGCAGGACCGCGGCCGGGCGGTGTTCGCCGACCTGGTCCGCGACGCCGACGTGCTGGTGGAGAACTACAGCCCCGGGGTCACCGAGCGGCTCGGCATCGACCACGCGACCGTGCGCGGAATCAACCCCCGCCTCGTCTACACCTCGATCAGCGGCTTCGGCGCGCAGGGCGGCCCCGGGTCGGGCAAGGCGATGGACACGATCGTGCAGGCCCTCAGCGGGATCATGTACACCGCGGGCCGGCCGGACGACGACCCGGTCCGGTTCGGACTCCCGGTGGCGGATCTGCTGGCACCGCTGTTCGCGGTGATCGGCACGGTGGCGGCGCTGCCGGTCGCCGACCGCACCGGGCAGGGCCAGCACGTCGACGTCTCCATGCTGGGCACGTTGACGTCCCTGGTGGCGTGCGAACCGTTCGAGGCGCTGGAGCGGGTGGGCATCGCGCAGCGGACCGGGCCGGTGGTCCCCCGTCTGGCACCGTTCGGGGTGCTGCCCGCCGCGGACGGCCACCTCGCGCTGTGCGCCCCGGTGGACTCGTTCGCACACGGGGTGTTCCACGCGATCGGGCGGCCGGACTTGGTCGACGACCCCCGGTTCGGCACCCGCGACGCCCGGGTGCGGCACGCCGACGAACTGCACGACACGCTCGCGCGGTGGTGCCGGCGGCGCCCGGTGGCCGAAGCGGTGGAGGCCCTCACCGCCGCCGGG
>NZ_KE387069.1:52725-65415 GCF_000430445.1 Saccharomonospora iraqiensis subsp. iraqiensis | reverse complement strand
ACCGGTGCGACGGCACCCACGCGGGCGAACGGGCCCGCCGCTCACCGCGCCGCGCCGGGCGGCGCGGCCTAGGGTCGGGAAGCACGCCCCCACTCTCCGGCGAAGGGAGCCTCCATGGCCCGGCGCGAATCGACGACGCACTGGAACGGTGGCCTCAACAGCGGCACCGGCGCGATCACACTCGACTCCTCGAACACCGCCCGGTTCGACGTCACGTTCCCGCGCCGGGTGGGTGAGCCGGAGGGCACCACCAGCCCGGAGGAGCTGATCGCGGCAGCGCAGTCGTCCTGCCTGGCGATGAACCTCGCCGGGGTGCTGGAGAAGGAGAACCTGACCCCGAAGACGATCGACATCACCGCGGCGGTGACCGTGGAGGCGGCCGACGGTGGACTGTCGATCAGCACGGTGGACATCACCCTGCGCGCCGATGTGGACGGCGTGGACGCGGACCGCTTCGGCCAACTCGCCGCGGCCGCCAAGGACACCTGTCCGGTGAGCAGGGCCCTGGCGGGCACGACGATCACCATGGACGCCGCACTCGCGAGCTGACACCTCAGCACAGCGAGTCGACACTTCAGCACTGTAAGGCGACACCCCGGGTCGGCGAGTCGACACTCCGCGGTTGGCGAGTCGACTCTCCGGGGCTGGCGAGGCCCTCCACCGGGTCGCCGTGTTCCGCTACCCGGTGACGCCGTACTCCGCCGCGTCGTCCACCGGGTCGTCCGGCTCGGGCACGAACGCGGCGGGGGATTCTGCACCCCCGTCGAGTGAGTCCTGGTCGATATCACGCGCGGCCCGCTTGCCCATGGCCGATTCCACGAGCCGCAGCAGCGCCTCGCGACGGTGTGTGAAGAAGCTTTCGAAATCGCCCGCCCGCAGCGCCGCCACGTCGATCTGATGAGCGGCGACGATGGCGTCGAGCTCGTCGGTGGTGATTTTCGCCCGGGCGTCCAGTTTGCGCATGTAGTCGGCGGGTGACACCCCGCCGACGAGCTGGTTCGTCTTGCGCGCCAGGGGCGTCTTGTTGACGATGCTTTCGCGCAGTTCCGGGTCGATGTCGTGGGCCAGGCACCACTTCTTCGGGAAGATGTGGTGGATGTCGACCGCCAGTTCGAGGTAGTGCGCCCGGTCGAACGGCTGGTGGTGCAGCCAGTCCTTGGTGTCGTGCGCCATGAGCAACGCATGAATACCTTTGTATGCCGCCGCGTTCCGAGTCTTGAGCGAGTGCAGCCGGGACTCGACGAAATTGGCGTCCTCCACGGTGCGGGGCACCACCGCCCGTTCCTCGCCGCGCGCCCATGCGGGCACCTGTTCGACGTCGCGGGCCATCCGGTTTTCGGTCGCGGAGCTGTAGAGCTCACCAAGCACCCCACACCAGTACCACTGCCGGACACGCGACCGGATGCCATGGATGTCGATGTCCTCGCCCATCAGCACCCGCAGCGCGGCCAGCGGCACCAGCTGCGTGGGATACGGGACGTCGCCGTCGATATGGATGTGCTCGGCGGCCAGGAAACCCGCGACCCACCCCATCGCCTTGCGCACTTCGTCAGCCCAGTCGAGGTAGTCGGACAAGCGCAGATCCAGGATGTCGTCCTTGCGCGCGGTGGTCGCCCGATACTTGTGGTTGCTGGCCAGCAGCATCACCGCCTGAAGGAACTCGGTCTCGTCCAGCCCCTGCAGCACCGGGTACTTCCTGATCACCTCCGCGGTCTTGTCCCAGTCATCCTTGAGGCGGAAGTCCGTACCCGTGGCGCGGTAGTAGTCGGCGTCGCCGGCGAACTTCGCCGTGAGCAGCTCGAACACGGTGAGCTTCATCCCGCCCTGGTTGACCTTCTCGAAGACCGTGGCCACGGCTTCCTTGGTGGTTTGGCGGTCCAGCTCGATGGATGGGATGGTGTAGGACTTCATCGGCGTGATCACAGTGTTGAGGAACGTCCTGGCGACATCGCCGTCGGCGTACCCGAATAGCCAGTCAGTCCCGCTGTCGCGGTACGCCAGGTTGACCGGGAAGTAGCCGTGTTCGAGCTGCTTCTCGCGGGTGGAGACGTCCAGGACGACGTCGCGATCGAAATTTTCCCGGAGCACACCGTCACCCGGCAGCGACTTCACCGCCTCGTCCAGATTGTGTGGATCTTTCACCGCCTGCGCGATGTCGAAGAAAAAACGTCGTCGGACGACCTTCTTCCGCGCGTCGTGGGTATCGATCACGCCGTCCCCCCAGAGCGCCTGGCTCAACGAGGTGAGGCGCTGTTGCCCGTCGAGCACGAGCAGCGCGGGCTCAATCTCGGCAGCCTCATCGTCGGCCCCCTCGATCGGCCTGGGCTTGAACCGCACTTGGTCGTTGCCGGTCTGCAGCGTCATCACCACGCCGAGCGGGTGCCCGTGCGCAATGGTGACCAGCAACGACCGGATGCGTTCCTCATCCCAGACGTAGCCGCGTTGAAAGTCAGGCAACTGGATCTCACCCCGCGCGATCCTCGGCAGGAGTTCCTTCAACGGGTGTTGCGGCGTCTGAAAGCCCATCGCTTCTCCTACGTCGACGTCCTGACCGATTCCGGGATCCCGCGTCCCGCGCTGACGCTACCGCAGGTGATCACGCTTGTACGGCGGATTCAACGGAGGAACCGCCCCGGTAACGCTCCCGCCCTCGTAGCCGGTGTCCGCGCGCGAGAGTCACCGATCCGTCAGCCCGTTCAGCGAGGAGAGACGCCGGAGTAGATCGCGGAACGCACGCAGGTGCTCCCCTCAGAAGATCCGTAAGCACAAGGCGGCGATCCAGACGGAGGAAGCCACCAAGCTACGACGTCTTCATCCCCGACGAGGTCATCCCGAAGTTCACCGCCGATGTGGGCGTGCTGCTCGACGACAACAACCGCAAGCTGATCGCCCGCCTGTGGTTCACCGCGCCCACAGCTACCTCGGCGTGTTCGACGAAGACGGAGACCCGTCTCCCCCATCGAGGGCGTCGAGACATCTACCGCCACGCCGACACGCTGCGGGCCACCGTCGTCCGACATATCGCCGAGGGTTCGGTCACCGCTCAGCCCTTCGGAAGTTTCGGCTCCACGATCGCACCGATCTCATCGGCGATCTCGCAGCTCTTCTGCCGTCCCTCGGTGGCGACGACATGGATGTCGACGCGCGACGTCGAAGTTACCCCGATCGCGATGAGGCAGGCTCCGGCGCTAGGGACCTGAGCGTACTTACGCCCGTTGCTCTCGGCACGCTGCACGCCATACCCCTGTTCTATGACGTCTCCCACCCCCTGTTCCTCGCGCAGGTTTACGGCGACGACCCGGCCGGGTTCGGTGGGGTCTCTGTCCCTCTGGAACCTGCAAGCGCGCCCGACACCCCTGTCGTCCCTTTCACCTGGAGGGAACGTGCCGTACTCACTCAACTCATCGTTGCTGAGGAGCGAGCACGGGGCGATGTCGGCCAGCGAATCCGGGACGCTGTTCCCGTCAGTCCCCATCCCTGGAGTGGATTGGGTGGCCGAGCGCGACGGCCCGCCGGTCCGAGAAGGGTTCGCCTCCCCTCCCACACTCGACGAGCACGCTGAGAGCCCGAGCAGCAGGATCCCGAAAACGGAAGCAAAACCGGCACGGTTCATGACGAGAAGCCCTGCCTAGCTGTCATCAGGTCGTTTCGCGCCGACCCACGCATCGTGGCGGCTTCCTCTGCCTCAGCATACTGACTGGACGCACGGTACAGAGCCTCGGTCAGCGCCACCAATGTCTCCCTCAACGCAAGGAGCTGCGGCACGGCACCTTGCGGGCCATCCGCCGACTGTCGATCATGTTTGGCAACTCGCAAAGCATACGGGCTGCTACCGAGCTTCGGATCCTGCGCGAGGCGCGAGAAGTTCTCGCGCAGCTCTTCAATCCTGTCGATCATCCGCGAACAGGCGTCGATCAGCGGTTTGACTCCCTCCGGACTGGACCGGAAACCACCGGACCTGGCCGACTCGATCATCCTGTCGGCGCTGTCCCGCATCTTCCCGATGCCGGCCATGAAACCACCGCCACCGGCTTTGCCGACCGGCTCGCTCGGTACCGAGTCGTTGTCGAAAACGCCGTCGGACATGGGCCCCTCCCCGTGTCATCGTTCGAGGCGCCTCTCCGCCGACACCCTTCGGTTCACCCGGCCCGGCGGAGAGACCACCGCACTACGCACCGCTCACGATAGCCGGACCAAAGCAGCCGCCCCAGTGGTTCTGCCCAATCGGTCGGCCCGGACTCGTCACCGTGCCCGCCGTACCGCGACCGCGTTCCCCTCGGCCACCAGCGCCTCCACCGGGTCGTCGGCGGCCGGCTCCAGCCCGTCACCGGCCAGCGCCGCGACGACCCGCTCGGCCGCGTTGCGCCGTCCGGCGGCGCTGACCCGCAGCACCAGCGTGATGCGGGTCGTGTCGTCGTCGCTGTCGATCCGGTACACGTGCGGACGGACGCCCCGCAGCGCGCGGGCGACCTCCTCCGGCGAGACCTCGATGCTCACTGTGTTTCGTCCTTTGTGGTGGGGCGGCCTTTCCTGGTGGGGGTGGGGCGCCAGGTGGTGAGGTCGTCTTCGGTGAGGTGGTGGCGGTGGCGTTGTTCGTCGAGGAAGGCCTGATACTCCTCGGCCGGTATCCCGCCCCACTCGTCGTCGTACTCGCCGTGCCACTGGTGCACCCACGGCATCACTTCCGCCAGCCCGGCGACCAGCGGCGTCAACCGCTCGACTCCCCAGCCGGCGTCCTCGGACCGGTCGTTGATCAGGTTCACCAACGCCTGCGCCTGGTCTTTGTGGTCCCAGCCGGCCCAGCCCAACAGCAGGCTCGGATCCCCCTCCGGCCCCGCCTCCGGATACGAGACGAACCGTTCCTTGGGCACGTCCAACTTGCCCCGCTGCGACCAGTACGACGCCTTGCGGAAGTCGCCGGAGGTGTATTTCGGCGGCACCGGAATGTCCAACCGCTGCCCCGTAGCGTCTTCCTCCCGCTGCAGCTGCCACACCCGCTCCCACTGGGCCCGCTTACGCAACCCAGGCTCCTTGAACCGCAACGCCGCCAGAAACGGCACATGCTGATCCGCCACCACCCGCTCCAACACCTGCGCAAGACTCAAATCCGGCTTACCCAGATGATCCGCCGCATACAGCGAAGCCACGGCGTGCATATCCGCGTCGTCACGGAACGCGTCGGCCAACTGGTGCACCGTCCGCGTACGCGGCTGCTCAAACCCGTCCCGCAACCCGAACCACAACTCGCGACGCTCGCACTGGTCCAACAACCACGTGCGCAGCGCCTCCGCCTCCCGCTTCTCCCACGGCTCGGCCGCCCACCGGCGCTTGTGCTCCGGCCGCTCCAACAGATTGAGGTCTCGGCGGGACTCGATCGCCTCGATGCGGGCCCGCACCAACTGCCGGTACCACTCCGGCCAGTCGGCCGGGATCTCCGTGGTCGGGGTGGAGCCGTGCCGGTCAAACCACGCCGTATCCACCTCCCCCGCCGCCACACGGCGGGCCAGCACGATCTCGAACGGCCGCTGCCCCAACTCCACCTCCGGCACCGCCTGCCAATCAGCAGCGGTCAACCGGGCACGCTCGCCCTCATCCAACAGGCCGTAGGCGCCATACACCCACCAATCCAACTCCTCCTGCACCGCCACCATCCGACCCCGAATCCGAGACCACTCAGCCCGCGCCACCGCCAACCGCTCCCGCGACGGCACCCCGCGCTCAGCCACCGCCGACGGCTCCCACGACGCCAACTCCCCCGCCAACCCATCCAACGCTCGCCCCAACTCCAACGGCAACACCACCGGAAGCGGAAAATCCTGCAACTTCGTCCCCGTGAACTCGTAGAACCGCTCCCACTCTTGCGACTTGAACCCCTCACTAACACCCTGACTCCCTTTGTCGTGGCTGACCTGTTTGAGCCAAAAACAGGCCACCGACGAGTTCAACACCCCCAACAACTCCACATGCTCATCCTCACCCGCCCCCTCCGGCAACTTAATCACCGGAGCAGACCGGTTGAAGACCTTCCCACCCCGATCCAACACAAACTGATTATGTGTCGCCACAAAAGCAAAAGCGATCGACAGCGCGATTCGATACCGATTTTCGAAGAACATCGAGTACTCAAACCACTTGAGGTTCCGCTGCGTCTGCGTCTTACCGTAAGCGACTCGCTCACGCAAGATCGACCTGTGCGGCCAGAGAAAACGATCCACTTCTGGAGAAGAGAATGCCTTCAGAGTAGTGGAGCTATAAGGCCAAAGCGAACTGACAGGGTTTGAGATCGCGTAGTCTCTGGTGACATCACCCTCTACGAGGGGCTTCTGCCATTCCTCTCCGATACCGGATCTGCGAAGCGCCCGCCCACCCACCATGTAAGCATTGTCTTCGCGGGTGACAGCACCGAAACCTGTTTCATGAATGCGACTCTGCAGCGTGCCGCTCGATGCAGAGGTGAGGCTTTCGACCACGCTGCCAGCACCCCCGCCACTCAAGCTCCACGGATGAACCGCGAAGCGGCTTCGCTCCGCACCCTCCACCGAGACCCACTCCGACTCGCTGCCCGGCTGGGAAATTTGGTCGACGATGGCGGACCATACTAGACCCTTGGCAGGGTCGTCCGGTTGAGCCGGTTCGCCCCGAACACCGAGGACCGCTCGAATAGGAATGCTGTGACGATACTGGTGGTTGCGGCCGACGAGGATGACGGTGGGGGTGCCGTGGCCGGGGATGTAGGCCCCGGAAGTGTCGATCACATGCGTGAGGTGCACCGTCTGGAAGAACTTCTCAATGAGCTTCTTGCCGAACTCGCGCTTCATGAACGAGTTCGCGGTGATCTGCCCGACGTAGCCGGCATCCTGGTCCGATCCGTCTTGCCGGATAGCGAGGTGGAACATCCGCTGAGCGAACGGCACCGACAATGCATATGTCCCCGAGCACGCGCTGTACCCGGCCCGGTAAAACTCGTTCTCACACTTGTCCTTCACCGTGATATACGGCGGATTGCCCACCACGACGTGATAGGACGCGAATCCGAGCAGGTCACACGAGTCGCGATACGCGTGCACATCCTCGGTGGCATACACATGCGGCTCGGCGTCGGCGAGCAGATCGATCTGAGTGCCCGGCGCGTTTCGCCCGTGCAGCAGCGAGTCCCCCACCGCCAGATTCAGCGGAAACTCCGGCGCCTGATCCAGCCGGGTCGCCTTCGCCGCGCGCAACGCCGCCACCAACAACCGGAACCGGGCGATCGACACGGCGAACGGGTTCTTGTCACACCCATGCACCGACGACAGACTGCGCTCCACCAGCGTCCACTGGTCCGTGCCCGGCTCGGCCTCACGCCACTTGTCCAGGATCCGGTGGAACAGACCCAGCACGAAGTGCCCCGAGCCGCAGGCCGGATCGATCGTGCGCAGCCCGGCCAGGCCGAACTGCTCGACCGCCGGTTCGAGGGTCAGGTCGAGGATGAACTCCTCGACGAACTCCGGAGTCTGCAACAACGCATACGTCTTCCGCGCGTGTTCGGAGAGGTCCTGGTACAGGTCCCCCAGGAACCGGGTGTCCCACTCCGGGTCGGTGAAGTCGTACCGGACCTCACCGTCGCCGCCGCGGCGGCGCCAGAACCGCACCAGCCCACTGGCCGCCTCGAACGACGGGCTGATCTCCCACAGCGGGTTGTGCCGCCGGTCGAACAACCCCGCCGCCGTCGGATGCGCCTCCGCCAACTCCTCAAACCCGGCCACCAGCCAGTCCCGGTCGTTGCGCTCCGGATACCGACGGAAGAAGTCCTCGTGCCGCTCCTCCGCCTCGGCCAACCGCTCCCCCGGCCCGGACAGGAACGGCGCCGCCACCAGGCCGTTGTCCTCACAGAACCGCACGAACACCGTGCCCAACACCCACGCCGCCGCCACCTGCGTCACCCGCGCATCCAGCCACGACTCCCAAGGCGCCGCCGTCCGCCCCTTCTCGAACGCCTCCACATACTCCGCCCGCAACGGCTCGCGGAACTCCGCAACCTCCTCCGCACGAGCCCGCAGATCGGCCTCCAACAAGCCCACTTGCCCTCGCAGGTCCGCCACCAACTGCTCGCGGTCGGTTCCGTGCATCGCCATCGCGTCCTCCCCGTTCGGGCCGTGTCGCCGGGCCGTGGTCGCCACATTCTCGCGAGCGCGGACGGCGCTCGACAGGCTGGGGGCCGGACACAGCGGGCAACCGCGCAGGTGGTGAACGCTTCACCACCCGAGCGGCGTATCAGGTTGCTGGCGGACAGCGCCCTCTTGGGGGGGCACGGATACCCCGGTCGCAAGCCAATTTGCGAGCAACCTGCAAACTGAACTATCATGCTACTTCCGTCGCAGTGGAGTGCGACAGCGAGCGGGGAGCATGAGTAGCTTCGAACAGCTCAGCAAACAGCTGACATACGTGCTCGTCAAACTCGCGGAGGGACACGCCGCACTCGTTCAGGCCCGCCGCAGTGTGGGTGAAAGCGGCGTGGCCCTGACTGCCATTGTCGATGACACCGCTGATTCGAGTCTCCTACGCAGCATCTCCACATATCGCGAGATCTGGTACACGACTGTCGAAGCCAGCAAGGCACTACACCTGGCCAACGACGCCCTCCGGACTTACATGCACAACATCGGCACGCCAAGCGTCGGCACCGTTGGCATTCCTTTCGATGAGGACGCTAATCCACCGTCAGACGCTACACCACCGCATGATTACAAGACCCAGCCGAATCACATCGGGGAGGCTTGCTTCGAGTTCGCCACCGCAGAGTGGGCCATCAAGGTCGGCACGGGACTGGCCTCCCATATCACCAGCGGACATGCTTTCGATGACAAGGGACGAGAACTGAACCTGGACCGCTCGGTCCTCCAGAGCGGCCCAACCGGCGCCTCTACCGAGATTGACCGCCACCTGAGAAGCGGCGTATTCCGACACCACGATCCACGGGGCAAGATCGCTGTGAGCGAGCATGTCGAGACCAAGCTTGCTTGGTACATGAGCCGACAAGGAATAAGCCATCTGAACGTGGTGATCAACAATACGCCCTGTCGTGGCATGTTCAACTGTCGTCGCGCTGTCGGCGCCATCCTCCCGTCCGGAACATCGATGACTGTCTGGTCCGCCGAGAGTGGGGTAAGGTTCGAACTGAAGGGAGCCGAACGATGATCGTCAGCGCACTCATCCACGACCAGTTTCATCATGCCGAGCACTGGCACGAGGTTGAACGCCTGATCGATGAGGCCATCGACCAAGCGTCCCCAGGGTCCGTGGACAGCCCGCTACCACCCGGCGAGGTGGCGCAGTTCTACTGCGCCGACCACCCCTGGACCGACGACATCATCGAGTGGGCACCGGACAACTTCCTTCAGCTCGCCAGCAACCCACCCGCCGGCTACGGGGCGCTCACCTGGATCGGCTTCCGAGGAGAGACGACGATGGAGACGTTCGTGTCCTTCGGACGCAACGCCCCGCTGGCGAACCCTCCGCGCCTCGTCATAGACCCGGCTTACCCTCGCGACCATGACGCTCACAGCGCGATCCCGCTCGAACAGGCCCGTCGGGCCGTCCGCGAGTTCTGCCGCACGAACGGAGCGCGCCCGGAGTCGGTGACCTGGGTACGTGGCGACCTGACCGGCGCGATTCTCCAGCCATTGCCGGGCATCGCGGCGTAGTGTGCTGCCGGCCCAGCACCTACCGCGTCACCACCTGGGCCGTCACCGTCAGACGCCACCCCGTACGGCTCACGAGCATGACGACTACCGCTGAGCACACCTCATCGAGGACCATCCCGCCGGCGAGGAAGTGCAGGAGCTCGTCAAGGCCCACGTCGCACGCCAGGAGTCCGGGGATGCGTCCTCCTGCATGAGTCGAGGCCCCGGTACTGCGAATACCGGGGCCTCAGCTCGATCAGGCGGGTTCGAGGGTCGCGCACCCTCAGAGGTCGAACTCGCCATCCTTCACACCCGCGATGAACGCCCGCCACTCGGCATCGGTGTAGCGGATGGTCGCCTCGCCGGGGCGCCTGCTGTTGCGGACCTCCACACCACCGTCGACCCGGCGGAACTCCACGCATTCGTGCTTGCCTGAGTAGTTCGACTTCCGCCAACCCTCGACTGTCTTGCGTGCGGTCATGCTGTCGTCTCCATCTTGTCGATGACATCAGCGATGAGGTCGTTCGACTCTCCCGGACTCAACGCCAGCTCGTCCAGACTCGCCAGCGCCGTCCTGTGTGCCTCCACATCATCTCGATCGCGCAGAAGCACGACCGACGACAGGTGCTCCATGTGCACTACCGAGTCCGCCTTGGCGAACTCCAGCAGTGCGAACGACCCTGTGTGAGCTGGCGTGAGTCCACACGCCTCGGGAATGATACGGACGCTCACATTCGGCAGGTCGCCGAGCCGTTGGATCAACCGGAGCTGGTCGCACATCACGTCGTGTCCGATGCGTTGCTGCAGGACGGTCTCCAGGAGGTAGGCCGTGTAGCGCGCAGGATCACGGTCCCTCGTGATCACGTCACGACGACCGATCCGCGTAGCCACCTTGGTCTCTATCTCTGGACTGTCACCGATCGCAAGACGCGCGTACGCGGCCGTTTGCATCAAGCCGGACACGAGTGCGGTGGACACCGTCGTGATTTCGGTAGCCACCTGCTCAAACTTGATCAAGGTGCCGAGTACGTCAGTTTGCCCCGCCGCACCGGCGGAAACCTCGTTGACCGGCTCGTCAGCGGCCTCACGCGCAAGCTGAACCAGGCGATCGCGTTCGACGACCGTCAGCGACAAGGCTCGGGCGAATGCCTCGATGCCGGTCGAATCCGGGATTCGCTGTCCACGCTCCCAGCGGACCAGGACGGTATGCGCGCGGTCCATACGGCCGGCGAGTGCGCGTTGGGAGAGTCCCGCCTCACGGCGAAGCGCACGGAGTTCACCCCCGAGCACGTGGGCACGCGCTTCCGACTTGGTACCGGTCATGCACCAGACGATAGCTGACCGTTTTCCTGCCCTCGGTTCAACCGATCGTGGCATTGCCAGATGGTACCGGGACCATCACGATTGAACCCGGTACCGAAATGGTCTGAGTCACACACGATCGACCCAGGGGGAGTCACGATGCCGATCCGACCGATCCGCCCACCCGCCCCGGAATGCCGGGCCGCGCCCGAGGGGATGTGGGTCAGCCGGGACGGTGCCCAGCACCGCGCCGTGGCCTGGTCCAGCACGCCCTTGGCCGCACCGACGGTGCGCACCCGGTGTGGTCTGTTTCTGTCGCTCGCCGTCGCGCCCGACCCGGCCGCCACGCCGTGCGTGGGGTGTCGCTGATGTGGTGGCGCTGGCAGCAGGCGGAGGGGCGGCTGCACGCCTACGACCGCACCACGACCACACCCGTGCCCGAACGGCCCTTCCCCTCGTTGTGCGGGGTTGAGGTCACCCCGGCCGAAGGCGACTTCCGGCTCGGCGGGTGGCCGTGTCCCACCTGTTGGTCTTGCGATCATGAAATCCGGGTTCGGGAGGGATTCAACCCCGACGACATCCCCCCGCTCCCCGACCAGTCCCCCGCCCCGAGGAACCCCGACCGTGCCCCCGAACGCGCATGCCCCACCGGACGACGACGAACCCCCCGACTCCGCCGGTGACCCGCTCGACGAGACGACCCGCCTGCCCGCCCTGCCCGTAGCCGACACCGTGGTGCTGCACAACCTCGGCGACCACTGGCCCAGCGTCGACCCCGACGTCGACCCGGAGATCGAGACGGCACGGGCGAAGCGGGCGCTCCAGCACCACGACCCACCGTCGGCGTCGCTCCTGCGGCGGGTCCTGCAGGGACTGCGCCAACTCTGAGACGTCACCCTCCGGTGCATCCCCTTCCCCACGCACCGCACCGGAGGTGACCGTCCCGGCCGACCCCCTCACACGCGCCCGGTCGGCCGGGACTCCCGGTCGGCGCGGTTCGAGCGGATCCGGGCCTCCACGCCGCTCCCCACGCCGACCGGGGCATGGCCCGCTGCCCGAACACCACGAAGGACACCACCGATGCCCGACCACGACCGGGATCCGTCCGCCCCCACCCACTCCGACCATGCCGGGCTGACGCCCCGGCGATGGTGGGCACTGGACGACGTGCTCGCCGAGATGTGCGAGCGCACCGACGGGACGCTCGAAGACCTGCACGACCGCGGGCGCGGCATCCTCGAAACCTGCCGCCCCGGTTCGTCCGAACCACCGCCCGACGACGAGACCGGACTGCGCCGGCACATCACCAGGTGATCGGCGCCCTAGGGCCTGTCCTTAAAGGGTGTGTTGGTGGTCTGGTTTGATCTTGGTTTGTGGTGCGTAGGCATGAGTTGACGGATGAGCAGTGGGCGGTGGTGGAGCCGTTGCTGCCGGTGTCGGGGGTCAGGGGCGTCCGCGGGTGGATGACCGGCAGGTGATCAACGGGATGCTCTACAAGTGCCGGACCGGCATCGCGTGGCGGGACCTGCCGCAGCGTTACGGGCCGTGGAAGACGGTGTACAACCGGTTCTGGCGCTGGTCGCGCAACGGCACACTGGCCACGCTGGTGAGCCGGGTGCGGGTGATCGCCGAGGCCGTGGACGAGCTGGATCGGGGAAGTGTCGGTCGATTCCTCGATCGTGCGTGCTCATCAGCATGCGGCGGGCGCCCGCGCATGCGCGCGGCC
>NZ_KE387069.1:37198-52625 GCF_000430445.1 Saccharomonospora iraqiensis subsp. iraqiensis | reverse complement strand
CCGCCGCCCCACCGGGACCTGCCCGCCGCGCTGCTGCGCCTCGCCCGCGCCGTCGACGCCGAGACCGAACCCCTCTACCACCGCCAGGACACCGGCCACCCCGACGCCGACGCCGCCCTGCGCGCCATCGCCTTCCGCCTGCTCGAACTCGGCTTCACCATCGCTGAACAGGGCGGCCTCGACGTCCGCGCCGTCGAACACGCCGTCGCGCGGACCTACGGCCTGCCCGGGTATCCGGCGAGGACATCGACGACGGAGGGGACCCGCGGGAAACCGGAGCCGACATGCCGTGACCGGCGTGAGGACGAATCAGCACCCTGATGCCCTCGCCCGGACGCCGCGCGGATCAGGGCCGCACCATCACCTTCAGGGCCTCGCGGGAGTCCATCAGCCGGTAGGCCTCCGGGGTGTCGTCCACCGGGAGTTCGCGGTCGAACACGCGCCCCGGTTCCAGGGTCCGGTCCAGCACGAGCGGGATGTGCTCCTCCAGGTACGCGCGCACGGGGGCGGGACCGCCGGTGAGGGTGGCGTTCTTGCCGAACAGCGACCCGAAGCCGACCCCGGCCATCTCGTACTGCGGCACCCCGACCCGGGAGATCACGCCGCCGGGGCGCAGCACGCCGTGGGACTGCTCGTAGGCGGGCATGTGCCCCACGGCCTCCAGCACCACCTGCGACCCGAGGCCGTCGGTGAGGTCCTTGACCGCGGCCACGCCCTCGTCGCCGCGTTCGGCGACCACGTCGGTGGCGCCCCACTCGCGGCCGAGGTCGGTGCGCGCCCGGTGCCGGCCCATGAGGATGATCCGCTCCGCGCCGAGGCGCTTCGCGGCCAGCACCGAGGACAGCCCCACGGCGCCGTCGCCGATCACGGTGACGGTGTGCCCGGGACGCACCCGCGCCATCACCGCCGCGTGGTAGCCGGTCAGGTACACGTCGCTCAACGTCAGCAGGGACGCCAGTACGTCGTCGTCCACGCCGTCGCGGCCGCCGGGGACGGTGACCAGGGTGCCCGAGGCCTGCGGCACGCGCAGGTACTCGGCCTGGGCACCGGAGACGAACCCGCCGTGCGGGCAGGCGGTGTGGAAGCCGTCCCGGCAGATCGGGCAGGTGTTGTCCGAGAAGGCGAACGGGACGACCACCAGGTCGCCCTTGCCGACGCCGCTGACCTCGGAGCCGGTCTCCTCCACGACGCCGACCGCCTCGTGCCCCATCGGGATGCCCTGCTCCCGGGCCTCCAGGGAGTGGTACGGGTGCAGGTCCGACCCGCACACGCAGGCCCGCACGACCCGCACCACCGCGTCCGTGGGCTGCTCGACGACCGGGTCGGGCACCGTCTCGACACGCACGTCGCCGGCACCGTGGATCAGGGTTGCTCGCATACTGCTGTGGACTGCCTTTCACGTCGGATCCGTGTGACGCGGCCCGAGCCGCGCCCGGGTTCCAGACTGCCTGCCGTGTCCGTACGGCGACGGGCCCGGGTGTCCCGGACCGGCGTACCCGCACGCCGCCGGTCTCCCACGCCGACCGGTGGGTTTCCGCTGGTGTGGGCGACCGGTTCCGCCCGCGCGTCCGAGGCGTCCCCCCTGCGCCCGCGCGGCACCGGGTGATCATCCCTCCGCCCCGTTGTCGGTCCGGTAACGAATCGCACATCCCGTTCCCCGCCGCGAAACACCCGGACCGGACGACGGGACTACCCGGTGACCGACAAGGAGGACACACATGGCATCGACAAGACTCACCGCCGCGGCCGTGTTGACGGTGGCGATGGCGCTGTCCGCGTGCGCGAAGGACACCGACGCCGGCGACCCGCCCGCCCCTCCGCCCTCCGCCGCGTCGCAGACCCCGCAGGATCCGGCCGGGGCGGACGTCCCACCGCTCAACGAACGGGGTCACCTGGTCAAGGAACTCGGTGAGGAGGCCGGGATCGGCCGTGGCGAAAAGGCGGCGACGTTCGTCCTGGACAGGGTCGAGGTGAGTCCGGGGTGCGCGGAGCCGTACGTGGACGGACCGGACAGCGGGACGGTGCTGCGGCTGCACCTGCGCGTCGCCACCGGCAGCGGTCCGGAGATCGCCCGGGCACTGCACGGCCTGCTCAACCCCTTCAACTTCGCGGAGCTCGGGTCGGACGGCGTGACCCATCCGGCCGAGCCGGGTATCTGCTACTCCGAGACGGAGCGGCCCCGGTCGTTCGGCACGAACCAGCAGTACCGGATGACCCTGGACGTCGTCGTGCCGGAGGCCTCCGGCACGGTGATCCTGGCGACATCAAGGCTGGAGTACAGCAACGGTTGGGAATGGACCTACTGACCCGCCGGGCACGGTGACCGTCCGAGGGCGCCGGTCGCCCCGGATGGCCGCCCCGGGTCGTCGGTATCACGCGGGGCGCGTCACTCCTCCCCGTGTCCGCGGTGTCTGCGGGCGACGGTACGCAGGCTGTCGGCGAGTGAGTCCAGCTGGTCGGCGTCGAGCAGGTCGATCAGGGACGAGCGCACCAGCGCCACGTGGTCCGGGGCGGTCTCGGCGAGCGTGCGCCGGCCCTGTTCGGTGAGCACGGCGTTGATCCCGCGGTCGTCCTCCGGACAGCGGCGGCGACGCACCAGCCCGGCCTTCTCCAACCGGGCGATCTGGTAGGTCAGCCCGCTCTTCGAGGTCACGATCTCCTCGGCCAGCTGGGACATCCGCATCTCCCCGTCCGGCGCGTCGGCGAGGCGGACCAGGATCTCGTACTGCGGATGGGACAGGTCCGCCTGTTCCCGCAGCCGCTGTTCCACACGGCGGGTGACCAGGTGGCTCGCCTCCAGGAACGCCATCCAGGCGGCCATCTCCCGTTCGTCCAGCCAGCGCGGTTCACCCATGCCGTCATCCTACGCAGTCGTTCGAACTCGAACTACACGATGCTACAGTGGGAGGTACTTCGAATTTGAATTAATGGAGGTGGTCGTGATGAGCTCCGCCACGACGGACCGGATGCCCGCCCTGTACCTGAGCCACGGAGCCCCGCCGCTGGCGGACGACCCCGTCTGGACCCGCGAGCTCGCGCAGTGGTCGCGGGAGCTGCCCACCCCGCGCGCCATCCTGATCGTCTCCGCGCACTGGGAGGAGGCGCCGCTGACGATCGGCGCCACGACCACGAGGCCGCTGGTGTACGACTTCTGGGGCTTTCCGGAGCGGTACTACACGGTGCGCTACCCGGCGCCGGGGGCTCCGCAGCTCGCCGAACGGGTCCGCGCCCTGCTCGGCGGGTCCGGGCTCGCGATCGACGAGCAGCCCGACCGCGGGCTCGATCACGGCGCCTACGTGCCGCTGGTGGAGATGTATCCGGAGGCCGACGTGCCCGTCCTACAGGTCTCCATGCCGAGCCTCGATCCGCAGGAGCTGATGCGTGTCGGGCGGGCGCTCGCACCGCTGCGTGACGAGGGCGTGCTGCTGGTCGGCAGCGGCTTCTTCACACACAACCTGCGCGCGCTGAACAGCCCGGACACCCCGTCCTGGTCGGTCGAGTTCGACGACTGGGGCAGGCGTGCGCTGGACGACGGCGACCTCGACAGCCTCCTGGACTTCGTGAACAAGGCACCGGCGGGCCGGCTGGCGCACCCGCGCACCGAACACTTCGCCCCGTTGTTCGTCACGCTCGGCACCGCGGCCGACGAGCTCGACCGGCAGCGGTCCACCATCGACGGGTTCTGGCACGGTCTGGCCAAGCGTTCGGTGCAGTTCGGCTGAGCCGAGGTCCGGCCGACTCCCCCGTCCTCAATCCGGCGCTTCCCGGCGTGGGTGTGGTACTCGCCGCGGTCCTGCTCGGGGCGATGCACTTCGTCCATCGCGGACCGGACCTTTTCACCACCGACGAGTGCCACAGCCACCAGCTGTCCCTCGTCGACCGCGACGAGGGACAGCCCGGACGGGGCCGGGAAGAAGGTACCGTGGTCAGCGGCACCGTGCGAATCGGGAGGGCCGGATGGACAGGACCGCGGTCATCCGCAGCAAGAACATAGCACTCTCGGTGAACCCCGCCCTCCTTTCTTTCAACGCTCATTTCTTCGGGTTCAGCCTCGCACTCGGAGAGTGGTACCACGCGGGTTTGTCCGGCCTGCTGCTGGTGGGGCCGATCCTCGGGATCATCGACGCCGTGCGTACACACCCTGCCCAAGGTCTCGGCCCGGGTCACCTCCGCGTCAGGTCGGAACGTTCGGCGGGCAAATCCTGATCCTCGCCCGGCGCTTTCCTCTCGTGGCATGGTCCCCGCCGCGGTCCTGGCCGAGCGGTATCCGTAGGTGGAAGACATGCCCCGCTCCGGGAGTCCCCCTACCGTCCGTCGAGGACCGGTCGCTCCTCCCCGAGTACCCGGTGTCCGCGGGCGACGGTACGCATCGACTCTTCGTCACGCTCGGCATCGCGGGCGGCGACGACCACCCACTGTCCATCGTCGACGAATTCTGGCACGGTCTGTTCAAGCGGTCGGTACGGTTCGGCTGACCGCCCCGTTCGCGGACGCACACCTCGCAAGAAGATGGCAGCATGCTGCTCCCCGAACTCCGACCGGGTCGCCGCATGATGTCCACGCGACGTCCGGCCGGTGGTGAGGTTCATCGCGGCCCACGACCCTGTGGCCGTGGGCCGCGATGAGCACACGTCAGAAGGTGGCGACGTTCAGCAGCTTCTCCTGGACGCCGTCCGGGTCCTCACTCGGCCAGATCCAGTCCGTGGTCCCCGCGTTTTGCAGAGCGGACTTGACCTGATCCGGCGAGGCGCCGGGATTGTTCGCGGCGTAGAGGGCGGCGCCGCCCGCGACGTGCGGGCTCGCCATCGACGTTCCGGAGATGGTGTCGTACCCGCCCTTCATCCACGTCGACTCGATGCACACACCCGGAGCAATCAGATCCACGTCCTGGCCGTAGTTCGAGAAGTCGGCGAAGGTGTCGTCCCCGTCCTCGCGGCAGGTGGGCGCCGCCTCACCGCCCGGCTGACCGTCGAAGTCGGCCAGCGCGCTGACCGTGATCACCTCGTCGTAGGCGGCGGGCACCGAGCCGGACGCGTCCGCGTAGTCGTTGCCCGCGGCGACCGCGTAGGTCACCCCGGCCGCGACGGAGTTGCAGATGGCCTGGTGCATGGCGTCACCGTCGGTGTTTCCGCAGTTCCCGTCGTCGGTCCCGGCGCCGCCGAGGCTCATGTTCGCGACCTCGATCTCGTCGGCGTGCTGGGTGACGTAGTCGATCCCGCAGATGATGTCCGACCACCGGCCGGAGCCGCGGTTGTCGAGCACGCGCACCGGCCACACCCGCGCACCGGGAGCCACTCCGACCACACCGCTGTCGTTGTCCAGCGCCCCGACCGTGCCCGCCACGTGGGTGCCGTGTCCGTTGCCGTCGTCGGCCTTGCGGCCGGTGGAGCAGTTCTTGGCCCCGGCCTCGTACACGTTCAGATCCGGGTGGTCGAGGTCCACGCCGGTGTCGATCACGGCGACGTCGACGTCGACGCGGTCGTCGGTGCCGTCGATGTTCGCGGTCGGGCTCTGCTCGGCGTCGACCCGGTCGACGCCGGTCGGAGTGCTCTGGGCGAACGTCGACACCGTGCGGTCCGCGGACACGCCGACCACCCGGTCGTCCGAGCGGACGCGCACCACCTCGTCGGCGGTCATCCGCGCCGCGTACCCGCGCAGCGCGGTGCCGTAGATGTGGCCGACCTCGGCACCGTGCCGGTTCCGGTGTTCCCGGGCCACCGAATGCGGGTCCGCGTCCTCGACCAGGGTCACGATGTAGGGCTGAGCACCCGGTTCGCCCTCACCGGACGGGGGTGCCGCCGCGAGAGCCGTCGTCGCCGGGGTGGCCAGCAAGGCCGCCCCCAGCACGATTCCTGCGGTTCTGCGCATGAACTTCCCTTCTCGATCGTTGCCGCCGTGCCGATCCCGGTCCGGACATCGAGACGACGGTCTGCCACCCGCACCCGGCATCGGTGGAACCGGGCGCGGTCTTCCCGTGGGGCGCCCGGCTTCGGCGGCCGAAGTGCCCCACGGTGTCTTCGGGGACGGCGTCAGGCGACGAACGCGCGCACCTGCGCGGAGACCGTGTCGTCGGTCGTGAAGGCGGAATGGCTCAGGCACGCGGTCTGCGTGTTGTCCGCCCCGCTCAGGATCGTGCTCTCCTGCGGACGGATGACCGAGTCGCACGACGACCACCATGTGCCGTAGTTCGTCGCGCCCGGTGTCTCGTCACCGTCGTTCAGCGTGGTCAGGAAGTCCGAGCCCTGCCGCATCTCGTAGCAGGAGTACTCCCACCAGCAGGCGTTCGCGGTGTCGGTGCCGTGGTTGGGCCCCGCCAGCGACACCCAGTCGTCCACGGTCTCCGTCCCGCCGAGAAACGTCACGTACCAGCGGGTGTTCAACCCGCCCATCGAGTGCGTGATGACGTCCACCGCACTCGCGCCGGTCGAGGCGAGCAGGTCGTCGACGACGGCACTGAACTCCTCCGCGGTGGTCCTGTTCGACTGGGAGGTGTTGTAGTCCCAGGCCACCAGCTCGCTGTCGGTGTAGCCGTCCGCCTTGAAGTCGGCGACCATCTCGTCCCACACGGAACTGCTGCTGTTCCAGCCGTGCACGAACAACACCGGGTTGTGCCCGGACGCCGCCACCGATGCGGTCGGGATGGCCAGCGCGGCCAGAAGGGCAATCAGTACTGTGGAGAGCCGTCGTGAACGACGCATGCCGGTTCCTCTCGTCGTCTCCCCCCTGTCGGGAGGAGTCATCGGGTGGTGACCGGGTTCAACGACGGCGCGGACCCGCCGATGTGTCGTGGACCACACCTTCACCTGGTGGTCTCAGCCGCGATGACGGCCGGTGCGGGGCGTGCGACGATCCGCGTGAATCGGCCGGGCGACCGGTCACACCGCACGCCACCTTCGGCACACACCGCGAGTGGTCGGGTCCTGTGCTACCGAGAGCAGCGTGTGCTCCGCCGATACGGGGATGTGCGGCCGAAACGCGATCCTCGCTCACCTCGGCGTCGTTGGGGGTGCATGACGACGCACCGGCGCGGAGGAGGCTTCCCGATGCGCAGACCGCTCGGGCTCGTGGCGGCGACCGCCCTGGCCTTCGGCTCCTTGATGGCGTTCCCGGCCCCGGCAGACGGGAGCGCGCCCGACCCGGAAACCGTCTGCATCCCGGGTGTCCCGGAGACCGATGTCCTGGAACCGGGGCCGGTGGACATCTGTCTGAGCGTCCACCGGCCGGCGCAGGCCTCCCCGCAGAAGCGGGTTCCCGTGCTGCTGCACAGCCACGGCTGGGGCGGGACCCGCACCTCCGACCCCGCCGCCTTCCGGCGCTACCTCGACGCGGGTTTCGGTGTGGTCAGCATCGACCAGCGTGGCTTCGGGGACAGCGGCGGCAAGGCGCACGTGGAGGACCCGGCGTTCGAGGGGCGGGACGTCATCGCCGTCATCGACCACGTCGCCGGGCTGGACTGGGTGAAGCGCGACGGCCCCGACGACCCGGTGCTCGGCGCGATCGGCGGCTCGTACGGCGGTGGATACCAGTTCGCGGGTGCGTTCACCGAGATCATGGAGACCGGTCGCACCCGGTTCGACGCGCTCGCACCGCAGATCACCTGGCATTCGCTGAACGACAGCCTCGCCCCGAACGGTGTGGTGCGCACCGCGTGGGCCGGTCTGCTCTACGCCGCGGGCATGGACGCGCACACGTCCGCCGTCCACTCCGGCTTCCCCGAGGGCATGGTGACCGGGCGCTGGCCCTCCGGCATGGACGACTTCTTCCGGGACAACGGCCCGGCCTTCCACGTCGACGAAGGCCGGAAGCTGGACATCCCGGTCCTGCTCCGGCAGGGCATCAGCGACAACCTGTTCCCCCTGGACGAGGCGATCGCGAACTTCGACCGTGCGTTGACCGACCGGGCCCGCCGCGACAGCATGCTCGTCGGCTACAACGGCGGACACGCGCTGCCGAACGTCCTCCCCGCCGGGATCGCCGAGCCCGGTGACGCGTGCTCGGCACGGCTCAGCGGTGCCGATTACGACGAACTGGAGCTGCGTTTCCTCACCGAGAACCTGCAGGGCGGCCCCCGCACGCTCTCCGGGCACGGGCAGTACCACCTGATGACCGCCCGCGGGGAGTGCCGCACCGTGGACTCGGTCGCCCCGACGACGACCTACACGCTGCCCGACATCACCACCACCACGGCGGCGGGCGTGCCACAGAGCATCGAGATCGCCGAGGGGCCACTGACCCTCGCCGGGAACTCCCGGCTGGACGCGCTGGTCACCGCACTCGGCGTGGACAGCCGGGCGTTCTTCGCACTCAGCGTCGGCACGTCCCCCGCCGACGCGCGGGTGGTGCAGAACAACGTGCTGCCCCACCGCGAGGAATACGCCACCGTCGACCGCAGGCGCAGCATCGACCTGCCGTCGGTGGCCACCACCGTCCGGGAGGGCGAGTCACTGTTTCTCACCGTGAGTCCGCAGTCGGACATGTTCGCCCTGCACGGCAGCCGCACCCCCGGCGCCCTACGGCTCACGGACGTGACGGTGCGGCTGCCCGTCGTGCGGTGAACCGGGGTGTCACGGAGCCGGGGCGGGCTCGGGCACCGCACACCCGAGCCGTTCGGCCAGTTCGGTGAGCGCCGGTCCCAGCGGGAGGTCGACCCGCGCGCGGGCGTGCGGATCACCCCGGGTCTCGCCCCGGTTCACGATGAGCACCGGCGTGCCCGCCCGCGCCGCGCGCCGGACGAACCGCAGACCGGACATCACCGTCAGCGACGAGCCGAGCACCAGCACGGCCTCCGCCTCGTCGACCCGGCGGTAACAGTCGTCCACCACCGCGCGGGGCACGCTCTCACCGAAGAACACCACGGACGGCTTCACCACGTCCGACCCGCAGTCCGGGCAGTCCACGAGCCGGAACCGGCGCACCGCCTGCTCGGGCAGGTCGACGTCGCCGTCCGGGTTGATCCGGGTCGTCTCCGCGTGAAAAGCAGGATTGGCGGCGCGCAGCCGCCGGTCGAGCGCAGCGCGGGAGTCCGGCCGGCCGCAGTCCAGGCACACCACCCGGCCGAGGCTGCCGTGCAGCTCGACCACGTCGGCGGCGCCCGCCGCCTGGTGCAGGCCGTCGACGTTCTGCGTGATCACACCGGAGACGTATCCGGCGGCCTGCAACGCCGCGACCGCGTGGTGACCCGCGTTCGGCCGGGCCCGCGCCACGGCGGCCCACCCGAGGTGGCTGCGTGCCCAGTACCGGCGCCTGCCCTCGGCCGCGGCGACGAACTCCTGGTACGTCATCGGCGAGTGCCGCCGCAGGCTCCCGTCGGCGCCCCGGTAGTCGGGGATACCGGACTCGGTGGACAGCCCGGCCCCGCTGAGCACCACGACCCCGCCGCGGCGCACCGTCTCCACGACCTCACCCAGGTCCGTGGTCCGGGCGGCCGGTTCCCCGGTCCGCGTCCAGCTCAGCGTCGGCCTCATCCGCACCCGTCCAGGGTAGGCACAGCCCTCCGGTCCGCACACCGCCCGCCAAGCGGCTACTCCACCGACACCGGTTCGTAGGTCTGTCGGACGACACCGTTGCGGAACACCGTGGAGTCCTTGAGGCTCATCCGCACATGACCCAGACCGTGGAAGGGTCGGCGCGACTCGCTCCAGACGATCGGGTGGACCCAGAACCGGATCTCGTCCGCCAGACCCGACCTGACCAGTTCGAACGCGAACTCGCCGCAGCCGTAGGTGAGCAGATCGCCCTCCTGCTCCCCCTTGAGGCGGCGCACCTCCTCCGCGAGATCGCCCTCGAGGGCGGTCGCGTTCCACCGCAACGGCTCGCCCGATGCCGACCGGGAGGCCACGTACTTCGGGATTCCGTTCACCTTCTCGGCGAAGGTGCCGGACGTCGCCAGCCAGATCGGCGCCAGCGCCTCGTACGTCCTGCGGCCGAGCAGGAACGCGTCGGCGAGTCGGATCTCCTGCTCGCCCGCGTACTCGTGCTCCCCACCCTCGAACCACCCGATGTCCGGGCCGATGCTCGCATCCGCCGACATCTGGACCGTGATGACGACCTTGCCCACCGGACCACCTCCCGCTGTCGCTCGTGTGCGCGACCGTAGCCGTGCGGTCCGACAACCTCCGGTGGTTCCGCGTCGAGGACGGCGCCGTGACTCATCACCGGTGCCCCGGCGGCTCCTCCTCCGGCGGCGGCCGGTGTTCGGGTGGCAGCAGGGCCGGGAACCAGATGTCGCACAGCACCTCGGCCGCCTCATCGGCGGAGGTGTCGATGGTGCCCTGCACCGCCCACCGGGTGAAGAACCGTTCGAGTTGGCTGACCAGCAGTTCGATCCGCAGGCAGGCCTCGCCGTGGCGGTGCGCTCCCCAGCGCCGCAGATATCCGGGCATCGCGGCGGGCAGTTCGTCGACGGCGCGTTTGGCGACGGCGCGGAACTCCGGTTCCAGCGCGACCGCCTCGTCCCACGCGGGCAGGATCGCCTGGTTCGCCTCGAACCACGCCACCGCGCGCCGCATCCAACGGGCGAACTCGGTGCGCGACCCGGATTCGAGCACACCGTCGAGTTCGGCGTAGACGGCGACGGCGCGCTGTTCCATCGTCTCCGCGCCGATCCTGTGCAGGACGTCGGGCTTGCCGGTGAAGTGCAGGTAGAACGTCGCGCGGCTGCACCCGGCCGCGGCGACGATGTCGTCGACGGTGACCGCGGCGTAGCCGCGGGCGACGAACTCGGCCTTGGCGCTGTCCAGCAGGGTGCGGCGGGTCTGCTGCTTCTGCCGGTCCCGCAGGGTCCCCCGGCGGCCGTCCGCGCCGTCCGCGCGCTCGTTCACCCGTACCTCCCGCTCGGGTCCGGCCCACCGTCCGCACCCACGCTACCGCCCGGGCTCGATGACCCGGTGACCACTCACTGGACACCGTGTCACCGAACATGGCAGAGTGATCCAGGCCACTCGGACGAGTGAGGAGGCACGCGTATGACGTCCCTGCCCTCGGTCTGCATCATCGGCGCGGGGTGTTCCGGATTCACCACGGCCAAGCGGTTGACCGATCACGGCATCCCGTACGACTGCTTCGAGGCCTCCGACGACGTCGGCGGCAACTGGTACTTCGGCAACCCGAACGGCCGCTCCGCCTGCTACGAGTCGCTGCACATCGACACCTCGACCACCCGGCTGCAGTTCGAGGACTTCCCGGCGGGCGCGGACTGGCCGGACTTCCCGCACCACAGCCTCATCCACCGCTACTTCCGCGACTACGTCGACCACTTCGGGCTGCGGGAGACCATCACCTTCAACACCTCCGTCGAGCACGCCGCCCGCCGACCGGGCGGCGGCTGGGAGGTCACCCTGGACACCGGCGAGTCCCGCCACTACGACGCGCTCGTGGTCGCCAACGGCCACCACTGGAACCCGCGGTGGCCGGACCACCCCGGCACGTTCGACGGCACGCTGCTGCACAGCCACTCGTACCGCAGTCCGTTCTCCCCCGTCGACATGCGCGGCAAGCGGGTCGTCGTGGTCGGGATGGGCAACTCCGGCCTGGACATCGCCGCCGAGCTGTCCCACCGCTCGATCGCCGAGCACGTGTGGGTCTCGGCGCGCCGGGGCGTGTGGGTGCTGTCGAAGTACCGGGGCGGCAGACCGGCCGACAAGATGATGATGCCGCCGTGGATGCCGAAGAAGCTGGGGCTGTCCCTGGCCCGCCGGGCGATCCGGAAGAGCCTCGGGAACATGGAGGACTACGGGCTGCCGAAGCCGGACCACGAACCGCTGGCCGCGCACCCCTCGGTCAGCGCCGACTTCCTCGTCAAGGCCGGGTCCGGGGACCTGACGTGCGTGCCGGAGATCGAACGGCTCGACGGGGACGCGGTGGTGTGTGTGGACGGCACCCGCATCGAGGCCGACGTCGTCGTCTACGCCACCGGGTACCGGATGACGTTCCCGTTCTTCGACGACCCGGAACTGCTGCCGGACGACCGGCACCGGCTGCCGCTGTTCAAACGGATGATCCGACCCGGGATCGACGACCTGTACTACGCGGGCCTGGCGCAGGCCTCGCCGACCATCGTCAACCTGGCCGAACAGCAGAGCAAGCTCATCGCCGCACACCTCACCGGGGACTACGCGCTGCCGGACGTCGACGCGATGCACGCCGCGATCACCCGCGACGAGCGCGCCCATCTCGGCCAGTACTACGCCGCACCCCGGCACACCATCCAGGTCGACTTCGCCCGGTACAACCGGGACCTGCACCGGGAGATCGCCGCGGGCCGCAAACGCGCCGCGCGGAAGGCGGCCGCACGGTGACCGCGCCCGACGGCGTCGAGGGGACCTGCCACCCCCGGTTCGCCCCGGTCCGGGACCTGCTGCGACGCAGACTGCGGGACGGCGCGGAGGTGGGCGCGTCGGTGTGTGTGATCGAGGACGGCCACACCCGGGTCGACCTCTGGGGCGGGCTCGCCGACCGGGACTCCGGCACCCCGTGGCGGCGGGACTCCCTGGTCAACACCTGGTCGCTGACCAAGACGATGACGGCGCTGGTCGCGCTGGCCCTGATCGACCGCGGTGCGCTCGACCCGGAGGCGCCGGTGGCGCGGTACTGGCCCGAGTTCGCCGCCGCAGGCAAACAGGACGTGCTCGTGCGCCACGTCCTCGGCCACACCTCCGGGGTGTGCGGGTGGGAGGCCGACGTCACGCTCGACGACATCACCGACACCGGGCGGGCGGCCGCCCTGCTGGCAGCCCAGCAGCCGTGGTGGCGGCCGGGTGCGGGCTCGGGCTACCAGGCGGTGACCCACGGCCCCCTGGTCGGCGAGCTCGTGCGGCGGGTCACCGGGCGCAGTCTCGGCACCGTGCTGCGCGAGGAGTTCACCGGCCCGCTCGGGGCCGACTACTGGCTCGGCGCACCGGAGACCGTCGATGCCCGTGTGGCCACCCCGGTCCCCCCGGACCGCTCCGGTGCCGGGCACGCCGCACCCGATCCGACGAGCATCCCCGTGCGTACCCTGACCAACCCCCTCATCCCACCCACGGTGACCACGACCCGGGCGTTCCTGGGGGCCGAACTCGGCGCGCTGGGCGGCCAGGGCAACGCGCGCTCGGTCGCGCGGACCCAGTCGGTCGTCTCCCACGGCGGCACGGTCGACGGCCGGAGGTATCTGTCCCCGGCCACCCTCGAGGACGTGTTCACCGTCCAGTCCGACGGGACCGACCGGGTGCTCGGCGTGCCCGTCCGGTTCGGACTCGGCTACGCCCTGCCGACCCCGGGGATTCTCCCGGCCCTGCCCGCGGGGCGGATCTGCTGGTGGAGCGGGTTCGGCGGATCGATCGTGATCAACGACCTCGACCGGCGCATGACCTTCGCCTACGTGATGAACCGGATGGAACCCGACCTGATCGGCGCGGCCAACACCAACGCCTACGTCGAGGCGGTGTACGCATGCCCGGCGGCGTGACACACCGCGGAACCCGCGGATCGCCTGCCCGACGTCGCGTGCCGGTATAACGAACCGCCAGCGCGATCACGCCAGGGCACAACAACACTAGCCGGCTGACCGTTACACCCAGCCCGTTATTCACGACAGGCTCCTGACCCCGGTGGGTGGTGGTCGGTCATCACGCGGATGTCTGCTGCCGTCCACCTCCTGAATGTTCTGTAAGAGCTGCGGCGGCCGACGAGCCGTCGACGGACACGGCTACCAGCAAGGACTGACCCATGCGAACCCGTCGGATGTCGAGCCTCGCGTTGCTCTCCTCCGTAGCGATGCTCGTGGGTTGCGGAGGAGAAGCCACGGACAGCACAAGCACCGAAGACCGGACGATCACGTCGAGCTCGGCTCCGACCCTGGAGACCAGCGAACGGCATGCGGACTTCGGCGACCGGGTGGAAATCTCGAATGAGGCGGGCATCGAGCAGTTGACCTTCACCGTCACGGCCCTGGAGACGCAGGACTCGTGCGCAGGACAGGACAGGGAGACGTACCCGATGCGGCCGGCCACTTCCTCGTCGCGGATATGTCGATCACGACGACGCACCACCTGGAACAGCGATTGGGCGACAACTGGCGCCCGGACGACGATGTGTCGGTGGTCGGATCCGACGGTGTCGCCGACACCAACGCAGGGAGCAGCTGGCAGTCGCACGAGTGCTACCCGGACAGCCAGTTGCCGTTCGACGGGCTACGGCCGGGCATGACGTACGAGACGAAGATGGTGATCGAGACCGACGAGAGCTCCGGGACTTTGATCATCCGTCCACCCGGGCAACGGTCAGGTTTCGCCTGGCGTTTCTGAGCCGGCCACGTGCGCTACGGAGGTGGCCGTCTCCGCTCCGCTCAGTGGTCGAGCGGCGCCGGTGCTGTTCCCGAGGACGAGCGCGCCCGCACGGAGCACCTCGGCGACGGCGCGGTAGGCGGCGCGTCCTCCAGGCTCCGAGGTGGCGGCGCGTCGGCGGGCGCCCGGGCCGTTTCGCCTCCGGCGGGCCGGGGTAACCCGAAAGTGGCCGTTCGTGGACGCCCTTCTTGGGAGGATCGCTTGTCGGAGCCCGTTCATTACAGCTCCGGCCTGCGATTCTTCCCACTGGCGCGACCAGGGGCGCGAATGGCATATTGGAAGTGCGACTGGGCCACGTCCCCCATCGCCGAGGGAAGTACCGGCAATCCGCATCGTGCGAGCGCGGCAGCGCGGGTGTCGGAGTGTGCGCGGGTTCCTCGAACAGACGGGACGGCGGACGCGGTACGAAGGGAGGTGTCGTTCATGCGCAAGCTGTACGCCGCGATTCGTCGCTACTTCACCGAGCTGAACAAGGCTCACGATGTCGCCCGCGGCCTGGCCTCCTACCGAGGCGAGGTCATCGGTCGGTAAACCCGTCTACACCACTCTCTGATCATGGTCCGACGACCCCGCGCCGCAGTCGTCGTCGAACCAGCCTCGTCTCTCGTCGCCGGCCGGCATGTCGCCATTCGACCTGTCGGCCGGCACACCATTCTCACGGACTTCTCCCTCGAATAGCGGGACCGGCCACGTCCCGCTCCGGGAAAGTCCGTCCGAGCCCCTGTCGTCCTTTTCCCGTCGTGCTTTCCCGTTCGCCCGGGAACCGACCTCCGACCGCATCCGGACGCTCCACCCGCGGACCGCTGTTACCGCCATCGCACGCCGCGGTATCTGCCTGTCGCCGCGGGCGGGCGGCATGAGATCGTCCACGATCATGCGTCCTGCCGCCAGGAATCTCGTCCTCGTCGGGTTGGCGTTGGTCACGCTCGCGCTCGGCGTGGGCGCCGTCCTCGCCCCGGTCCAGGCGGACCGCCCGGTGGTGCACTGGCCGGAGACCGGCCGGGCACCGCAGAACACGGTGCTGCCGCTGGCCACCGGCCGCCCACTCGATCTGGATGCCTCCGTACCGTGCGCGACGGTGCGCGCCGCGGCCGCGTCCGACGGCG
>NZ_KE387069.1:28344-37098 GCF_000430445.1 Saccharomonospora iraqiensis subsp. iraqiensis | reverse complement strand
CGCGGCAGCTCGGCGAACCCACCACCCCGGCCCGGCGGGAGGGCGACTTCCGCAACACGCACCCGGCGCCGCTGCGGACCGCCCCGTGGGACGAGCCGACGCGGATCTGGCACGACGCCCTGCCGGACGGCACGAGCCCGGGCACCGGCACCCTGACCACCGGGTGGTACCCGGTTCCCGCCGACGGCGGCACGCACGTCACCCTCCCGGTCGCCGGCGCCCCGGAGGGGCAGGTGATCGAGGCCCAGTTCGGCACCGTGGACGACGGCACGCCC
Source organism: Saccharomonospora iraqiensis subsp. iraqiensis (assembly GCF_000430445.1). GTDB lineage: Bacteria > Actinomycetota > Actinomycetes > Mycobacteriales > Pseudonocardiaceae > Saccharomonospora > Saccharomonospora iraqiensis. Next base: position 36,823 of record NZ_KE387069.1, on the reverse strand, counting down.
CGGGTCACCGACACGCACCCGCTGCCCGCCGACGAACGGCTGTCGGACGCGTGGCAGCAGCTGTCCGTGGCGCTGCCGGACGAGCGGCCGGAGCTGGTGCGGTTCGTCGTCTCCGACGTCGTCACCGGGGCCGACACCTGGCTCGCGGTCGCCGAGCCGAAACTGACCGGGATGCGGCCGGTGGGCGAGCTGCTCGCGGGCCGGACGGTGTTCGCCGACCAGGTCTCGGCGGCGGTGTGGCCGTGTGTGGACCAGGCGCGGATCGAACACGGCATCACCGACACGCCCACCGTCTATCTCGCCGCGGACGAGGCGATCAAGCCGGGCATCCTGAACAACCCGTTCTTCGCGGAGTGGGGTGGGGCGTGGACCGGGACCGCGCAGGTGTGGGACCGGACGAAGGTGCCCGCGGAGCTGCGGCCCACCCCGCCGCCGCGGCTGCCGTGGGGCCAGGTGTTCGAGGTGCGCTATCCCTATCCGACCGACCGGTACGACCTGCGGGTCGACCGGGTCGAACGGGGTGGCCTCGAACGACTCCCCCGCTGGAGCCGGTGAGCCCGGACGGGCCCCGTCGTCGGTGGGCCGCTCGTCGGCGGCCCGGTCGTCAGCGCACGATCCGGGTCGCCGACGACGACGTCTTCGCCACGAACTTCTCCAGCGGCCCCTGCCCGTACCAGGAGCGCCAGACGGCGGCGAACACGACGGAGCCGACGATGAACAGCAGGGCGTTGGTCGCCGAGTAGTCCGGCTCACCGCCCCAGAGCAGCTGCATCACGACGAGGTGCCCGACGTAGCAGGTCAACGACATCGCGCCGACCGAGCCGAGCGCCCGCAGCCCCCGCACCGACGTGTGCTGCAACAGGAGACAGCCGCCGATGACGGCCAGCGACAGCCCCGTGCTCCCCGCGCCGGTGAACGGGGTGCCGTTGTGGGCGTGCGAGAGCAGCAGCCAGGCGGGAGTGTCGGTGGGCGGCGTGCCGTGCACCTTGAACAGGCTCAGGTGCAGGAAGCGGTCGACCTCGATCCCGGCGGCCTCGGCGTGCGGCGCCAGCGACGCGTGAATCCGCTCGATGCCGCCGAGCACGTGCAGCGCCACCCACGACGACCCGTAGGCCACGGCGGCGAGCGCGAGGCCACCGAGGCCGAGCAGCTTCGCGACCCCGCGCGAGGTGAGGTCGAGGCGACCGATCGCCATACCGGCCAGGACGAACCCGATCCAGACGAAGGTCGGGAACACCCCGGTCAGCAGCAGCGTGGTGACCAGGTCGCCGACGCCGGTCAACTGCTCCGGACGGATGTCCTCCAGCGGCGTCTCGATCAGGTCCTTCGGGAAGTAGGCGCGCCGGATCAGCCAGGACACCACCGGGGCGGCCACGATCACCACGGCCGACAGGACCGCCAGGCTCGGTGCCCGCAGCCGCAGGAACGGCAGGGAGAGCAGGAAGAACCCGCCGTAGTAACCGAGGATGATCCACACCGGCACGATGAACACCTGGTTCATCACCAGCCCGAGCGCCAGCATCAGCACGGCCCGGGAGCCGATGCGGACCAGTGCCTTGCGCCAGCCGAGCCCGGTCGCCGGTTCCCGGCCACCGGACATGATCGCGATGGAGATCCCGGCGAGCACGGCGAACAGCACCGCCGCCCGCCCGTGGAACGGCAGGAACATCCAGGACTGCGGGTGGCCGTAGTTGGTGGGTCCGACGTGCGAGGCGAACATGCCCAGGATCGCCACGGCCCGGGCGACGTCGATGCCGAGCAGCCGCGCGGTGGAACCACCGGCCCGCGCCTTGCCGCCCTCCGGCGGTGTGGACGCGGTGTCGGCACCCGCCCGTCCACTCCGGGCGGGCGGGTCGTCGGCCGGGTTCGTCCGAATCGTCCCCCCGGTCGCTGTGCCCGATCCAGTAGCCTGCTCGCTCTCCGCGCTCACGGCCCCACCAATCCTGGACTCCCTCTTTCGGGGCAGGAGCATAGTGGTCACGGAACGGCATACCTTGGACTACCCCAGTGCGCCGTGGCCCTGGTGGAGCCACACTTCGACGCACATCGACGGTGATCTCCGCGTGAAATCGCACGGAGTGTGCGCTACGGCGAGTGGTGGGGTTCCCCCCGAGTGGTCGCACTGGTGCGTGTGCCGGTGACGTGGTTGAGTGGTGGTGATCACCGGTGTCGCCGTGTGCCGGAGGAGGCGTTCGTGGGCAGCGCGTACATCGTGGGGACGTTCGACACCAAGGGCGACGAGCTGCGCTACGTCGCCGGGTTGGTGGGGGCCACCGGGGTCGCGGTCCGCACCGTCGACCTGTCCACGACGGGTGAGCCCGCCGACGACGTCGACGTTCCCGCCGCGGAGGTCGCGGCCTGGCACCCGGACGGGGCCGGGGCAGTGTTCACCGGCGACCGGGGCAGTGCGGTCGCGGCGATGACCGAAGCGTTCGCGCGGTTCCTGCCTGCCCGCGGCGACGTCGACGGGGTGCTCGGGCTCGGCGGCTCCGGCGGCACGGCGCTGGTGACGCCCGCGCTGCGGGCGCTGCCGGTCGGCGTCCCGAAGTTCATGGTGTCGACCATGGCGGCGGGGGACGTGGGTTCCTACGTCGGCGCGAGCGACATCGCGATGCTGCACTCGGTCACCGACGTCGCGGGGCTGAACCGGATCTCCCGCCGCGTGCTCGGCAACGCCGCGCACGCCCTCGCGGGCGCGTGCGCGCACCCGGTGGCGGTCACCGACGAACGGCCCGCCGTCGGGCTGACGATGTTCGGCGTCACCACCCCGTGCGTCGACGCCGTGACCGCACGGCTCGGCGACGACCACGACTGCCTCGTGTTCCACGCGACCGGCACGGGCGGCGCGGCGATGGAGAAACTCGTCGACGACGGACACCTCGCCGCCGTGCTGGACATCTCCACCACCGAGGTCTGCGACCTCGTCGCGGGCGGTGTCCTCGCCGCCGGGGAGGACCGGCTGGACGCCGTCGCCCGCACCGGCGTCCCCTACGTCGGCTCCTGCGGCGCGCTGGACATGGTCAACTTCGGCCCGCCGGACACCGTGCCGCAGCACTACGCCGACCGGCTGTTCTACCCGCACAACCCGCAGGTCACGCTCATGCGCACCACCGCCGACGAGGCACGCGCGATCGGCGTGTTCCTGGCGCGCAAGCTCAACGCCTGCGCCGGTCCCGTCCGGTTCCTGCTGCCCGAGGGCGGCGTGTCGGCGCTGGACGCGCCCGGACAGCCGTTCCACGATCCGGAGGTGGACGCCGTGCTGTTCGACACCCTCGAACGCGAGGTCGAGCAGACCCCGGACCGGCGGGTGATCCGCTCACCGCGGCACCTCAACGACCCCGGATTCGCCGAGGAGCTGTTGGCGGCGTTCGACGACGTGACGAGGAGGTAGCGTGCCCAGGATCGACAGGCGCGAGCTGCTGGAGAGCTTCCACGAGCGGGCCGCGCGCGGCGAGCCGATCGTCGGCGGCGGCGCGGGCACCGGACTGTCCGCGAAGTGCGAGGAAGAGGGCGGGATCGACCTCATCGTCCTCTACAACTCGGGCCGTTTCCGGATGGCCGGCCGCGGGTCGCTGGCCGGTCTGCTGGCCTACGGCAACGCCAACGACATCGTCGTCGAGATGGCCGACGAGGTGCTGCCCGTCGTCCGGCACACCCCGGTGCTCGCCGGGGTGAACGCCACCGACCCGTTCCTGGACACCGACCGCTTCCTGCGCCGCCTGACCGACCTGGGCTTCTCCGGCGTGCAGAACTTCCCCACCGTCGGTCTCATCGACGGCACGTTCCGCACGAACCTCGAAGAGACCGGCATGGGCTACGCGCACGAGGTGGACATGGTCGCCGCCGCGCGCCGGGCGGATCTGCTCACCACGCCGTACGTGTTCTCCGCCGACGACGCCCGCGCGATGGCCGGGGCCGGTGCGGACATCCTCGTCTGTCACATGGGCCTGACCACCGGCGGCACGATCGGCGCGGAGACCGCGAAGACACTCGACGACTGTGTCGCCGCGATCGACGAGTGGTCCGCCGCGGCCCGCGAGGTCCGCGACGACGTGCTGGTGCTGTGCCACGGCGGCCCGATCGCCACCCCGGAGGACGCCTCCTACGTCCTGGCGCGCACCGAGCGCTGCCACGGCTTCTACGGCGCCAGCAGCATGGAGCGGCTGCCCGTGGAACAGGCGCTCACCGCCCGCACCCGCGAGTTCAAGGCGTTGTCGACCACGAAGGAGAAGTAGATGCCCCGGCCCTACGCGAGCGGAATCGTGCCCGGCGACGTCGAGCAGGTGTGGCGGCGTGTGCGCGACTTCAACAGCCTGGCCACCTGGCACCCGGCCATCACGCACAGCGAGATCGAGCCCGGCCCCGGCGCGGGCGAGGTCGGCGCCATCCGGCGGCTCACCCTGGCCGACGGCGGGGTCGTCCGCGAACAGCTGCTCACGCTGGACGACGTCGACCACAGCTACACCTACCGAATCCTCGAGAGCCCGTTTCCCATCCGCAGCTACGTCAGCACCATCCGGCTCGCCCCGGTCACCGCGACCGGCGACACCTTCGTCGAATGGTGGGCCGACTACGACGCGGACGCCGCCGACGAGGAGAAGCTGACCACCACCTTCGCCGACGGCGTCTACGCCACGGGCATCACCGGGCTGGCGAACGGCTGATCACGCTTCGCCATCGCGGGACCGAAGGGCGCTGGCTGACCGTCGAAGAGCTCATGGAGACGCTTGGACGATGTCCCTTCCGGTGGCGCGGGCGCAGTCGTGAATGGGGGTTACGAGGGCACCGTGAGCGATTCGCTACTGGAGGTGTACGACCTACACAAGCAATTCGGTGATCACACCGTACTCAATGGGGTGAGTCTCCGCGTCGACAAAGGCGAGATAGTCGCCCTGGTAGGCCCGAACCGTTCGGGAAAGTCCACACTTCTTTCGTGTATCGTCGGCGCCGACCATGCGGATCGCGGTAGCGTATGTTTCCGTGGCGAACAACTGAACGAGACGAGTTCGATGGTCCGTTCTTCGATCGCCGCCCTACTCGATGATCTCGACTTCTTCCCCGACCTGTCTGTTCTGGAGCATCTCCTGTTATATGCCTGGTCGCATGGTCAACCATCGGCGGAGGAGGTGGTCGAGAACATCATCGACGAGCTCGAGCTGACGTCTGCGAAGGAGCAGTTGCCGGCTACCCTCTCTTCGGGACAGAAGCACCGCCTGGGATTGGCGTCCTGCCTCGTGCGCCCCAGAGACATGATTCTCCTCGACGAGCCCGAGCAGCGTCTGGACCGAGTCGGCCGGCTGTGGCTCGCTCGACGACTGGAGTCCGAGCGCCGATCGGGCGTCGCCGTTGTCATGGCCACGCACGATCCGGCTCTGGTCGACAAGGTAGCCGACCGGGTGCTCGAGATCCCGCAGTGACGACGAGCGACAGGAGACGGGCGGCACCGGGAACGCCGTCTGCCACGGCCGTACTGCGCTGGGCGAGGCAGTTGCGCTCGTCCCGCCGCGCTCGGCGGGAGCGGGCTGTCGAGCTGTACGAGACCTTTCTCTACTTCGGCATGGCCCTGGGATTGCTCGCCGGCCTCCTGCGGACCGGTCACGATGGAGCAGCGATCCGTTCGACTCCACTCGCTCAGACGGAGGGCCTGGCCATGGCGCTGTCCGTGGTGGTGGTCGTACTCGTCGCCGTCTCGTCCCTGAAGGGGCTCGTCGCGTTCGGACCCATTTTCGCCTCACCGGCCGAACAACACTGGATCCTGAGCACGCCGGCCAGTCGACGATCTTTTCTGCTACCGAAGTTCTGGGCTACTCAGCTATTGGTCTCCGTTGCGGCTCCGGCAATACTCGGAACGCTCCTCCTGGTCGGCGGGCTCGATATTGTGATCGCTGTGACGAGCTCGCTGATGACCGGCTGGCTACTGGTCGGGCTCGCCGTCGTCGTTCAGTCGATCAGGATCTCGAGGACGCTCGTTCGTTCGATGACGAACTGTATCGCGCTGCTCGGTGTCCTGCTTCTTGCGGGGCTGGTCATCTTACGCCCATCACTCACGTTCTTTGGAGTCACCCATGCTTCTTCTGCCGCGACCCCGGCGGCACTCGGAGTGTGTGCGACGACGGTCAACATTCTGGCGTGGCTTCGTCTCGCGCACCTGGACCGGTCCGGTGTTTCCGAGGGTGCGGACCTGGCGCTCGCGACGCGCGTGTCCGCGACGTTCCTCGACAGCACGAGTGTGTCATCTCTGATGACCACCCGGTGGGCGCGTTCGGTCGGACGCGTCCGCTCGATGAGATTACGAGGACGTCGTTTCAATGTGCTCGTGAGCGCTGATTGGTTGCGGATTCACCGAAGGCGGGGGGCCGTGGCGGTATGGGCGGCCTTGTTACCTGTTCCCTATGCGGCACAGTTGTTCGGGCTGGGTGACTGGGTTGCTGTGGTCCAGCTCGTCGGCGCCTTCGTCGCCGCACATCAACTGACCGGAGGCCTGCGCCACGTGTGCCGGTCATTTGCCTTGCGTCACGCGATCGGAGGGACGGACAGGGAGATTCGGATCGCACATCTCGTCGTTCCTGCGCTGGGCGTGATCGTCTGGTGCGGTCTGACCGCACCGGCTCTTCCTGCAGGGGCTGAGCTCGCTGGTGCGGTATCGTCGGCAGGCGCGTTGCTGGCCTCGTATCGAGTGGCGACGAAGCCTCCGATGGAATACTATTCTCCCGCCCTCGACATCGGACTACTCGGAACACTGATTCCGGTCGGGCTCGTGATGCAACTGATGAGGGGGCCGCTACTGCTGATCCTGATCGGCTGGTTACAGATGTCGTTGATCAGTGCAGCCTGATGGCCGCCCTGTGATAGCACACGCAATCGCACGTGACCGTCAGCGTCTCCGGGACCCGAAGTTGCGCCGCGGACCATGCCACGTCGACCCCGCGCAGTCTCTGCGAACACGGCCGCACAGGCGGACCCGTTCTGGCAAGTAATCGGAAGAATCATTCGTGCGCCTCGCCGACAGGGAAGGACGGGCGTTATGGATGCCACACGGAGGCTCATGCCGATGACCTCAGCGGTGCGTCGGTGTCGACCGGTCCGGGTTGGACGTTGTTGAGGGTGATCCCGCGCGGTGCGAGTGCTCGGGTGAGGCCGCCAGCGCACCCTTGGTCAGTGCGGAGACCGACTGGTCGGGGAACGGCGTGCGGTCGGCGTTGCTGCTGCCGATGTTGATGATCCGCCCACCCTCGCCCAGGTGTGGAACAGGGACTCGCGGATCGTGAGCGAGGGCTTCACCGTCCACGCCGCGGCCGGTCCGGTGCCGAACGGAACAATCTCCACGCCTCGGTCGACCTCGCGCTGCACTCCGTCGCGGCGCTCTGCTCGTGAGCGAATACCCGTACGTTGCGACAAGTCGTGCCGGCCACGCTGCTCGTTTCTCCAGGAGTGGGCCGGGCGGGGCTCGAACCCGCGGCCAAGGGATTATGAGTCCCCTGCTCTGACCTCCTGAGCTACCGGCCCGTCGCCGAGGCGTCCGCGTGCGGGCACGCCCCGGCACTCCGCACTATAGCCCCCACCACACCTCCGCCCGCACGCGCCGTCACGAACCGCCACGCAGCGCCGACACCCCGTGCCGCGCCACGCTGCGCGACCTGACGGTGCGGAGTCGCCCACGCGACTTACCCTGACCCGGGACACACGAAAGGGTGACGCGGGTGAGCGAGGTCGGCGATCTGCTGGCGGGCCGGTACCGGCTGCGGCGGCACCTCGGCAGTGGCGCGATGGGCTCGGTGTGGCTGGCCGACGACGAGCGGCTGCAGCGGCAGGTCGCGGTCAAGGAGTTGCACGACCCCGGCACGGGCGGCAATCAGGCCGCCGCCGAGGAGGCCCGGCAGCGGGCCATGCGGGAGGGCCGCATCGCCGCGCGGCTGCACCATCCGAACGCGGTGGCGGTGCACGACGTCGCCGAGCACGCCGGATCACCGCTGCTGGTGATGGAGTACTTCCCGGCCACCGGGCTGTCCGACACGCTCGCCACGCAGGGTCCGCTGGCGCCGAGCGCGGCCGCGCACATCGGGAGTCAGGTGGCGGACGCGCTGGCCGCCGCGCACGCGGCCGGGATCGTGCACCGCGACATCAAGCCCGCGAACGTGCTGCTGGCGCCGGACGGCACCGCGAAACTCGTCGACTTCGGCATCGCGCATGCCCGGGGTGATCTCACGGTCACCCAGACCGGGCTGGTGGCGGGCACCCCGGCCTACCTGGCCCCGGAGGTCGCGCGGGGCCAGGACCCCTCCCCTGCCTCGGACGTGTTCTCCCTCGGCTCCCTGCTCTACGCCGCGGTGCAGGGCACGCCCCCGTTCGGGGACACCGCCGAGAACCAGATCGCCCTGCTGCAGCGGGTGGCCGCGGGCACGATGCCCGCGCCGGACCGGGCGGGGCCGCTCACCCCCGTGCTGTCCGCGATGCTCGCCGCCGACCCCGGGCAGCGGCC
>NZ_KE387069.1:24952-28244 GCF_000430445.1 Saccharomonospora iraqiensis subsp. iraqiensis | reverse complement strand
GCCCGCCGCGTCCGGCAGCGCCCGGCGGCGCCGGACGGTGTCCGGCAGTGCCCGGGGACGGTGTCCGACACACCGGTGCCCGCCGCCCTGCTCGGGCGACGGGCACCGGTGGTCCGTCAGCGACGCGCTGTCAGTTCAGTGACTCCGGGCGGGGATCCTGCGGGCCGGACTCGTCCGGAACCGTCGGGTCCACCGGGTCCGGCGACCGCAGTGTCGTGGTCCCCGTGCTCCCCGGCTCGGAGGCCGGTCCCGCGTCGGCGTGGCCGTCGGCGGCCACCCCCGTTCCCGCGGCCCCCACGGCCGCCGCCCGTTTCTCCAGCATCGCGCGGGTCCGCGGCGGCAGCAGCTCCTCCTCGGGAATGTCGCGCTTCATCGCCTTCATCAGACAGTAGATCGTGAGGAAGCCGATCAGGAAGAACGGCAGTCCGAGCACGGTGATGACCTGTTGGAGGGCCTGCAACGCCTCCTGACCCGTCGCCGCGATCAGGGTGGCCGCGATGACGCCCTCCAGCACGGCCCAGAACACCCGCTGCCGCGTCGGCGGGTGCGCCGTGTTGCCCGAGGTGAGCATGTCCACCACGAGTGAGGCCGAGTCCGAGGACGTGGTGAAGAAGATGACCACGATCAGCACGGCGAAGGCCATCAGCACCTCGGTCGCCGGGAAGTGGTCCAGGAAGGCGAACAGCGCCGCCGCCGTGTCACCCTCCTGCACCACCGGGCCGATCAGCGAGCCGGGGTCGTTGAACTCGATGTTCAGCGAGGACATGCCGAAGACGCTGAACCAGATCACCGAGAAGGCCACCGGTGCGCCCAGCACGCCGAGGACGAACTCCCGGACCGTGCGGCCCTTGGAGATGCGGGCCACGAAGATGCCGACGAACGGCGCCCAGGTGATCGTCCAGGCCCAGTAAAACACCGTCCAGGTGCCCTGCCAGCCCCAGTCGCCCGCGGGGAGCGCGTCGTTCCAGAACGACAACGGCACCAACATGCTCAGGTACGTGCCGGTGCTCTCGATCACGCCCCGCAGCAGGAAGATCGTCGATCCCGCGATGATGATGAAGAGCAGCAGGCCGACGGCCATCCAGATGTTGATGTTGGACAGCCACTTGATGCCCTTGTCCAGCCCCAGCACCACCGAGATGGTCGCGATGGTGGTGACGACCGCGATGATGGCGATCTGCACCGTGCCGCTGACGTCGATCCCGAACAGACCGTTCAGGCCGCTGTTGATCTGCAGCGTGCCCAGCCCGATGGAGACCGCGACCCCGAACAGCGTGCCGATGACGGCGATGACGTCGACGGTCTTGCCGATGGGGCCGTTGATCCGGTCGCCGAGGATCGGGTGGAAGATCGAACTCACCCGGAACGGCAGGCCCCGCCGGTAGGCGAAGTAGGCGAACGCCAGGGCGGGCAGCGTGAAGATCGCCCAGGTGTGGAAACCGAAGTGGTAGAGCGAGAAACCGATGGCCTCGTTGGCGGCCCCCTCGCTCAACGGTTCGGCCGATCCGTTCGCGACGGGGACGTCGCGCAGTTGCTCGGCGAACTGCCGGGAGTTCAGGTCGGCCTCGGTGAGTTCCGAGACCTGCTCATTGACCCCGCTCAACGGCGGGTTCGCGAAGTGGTTGATCGGCTCCGCGACGCCCCAGAACATCAGGATGGTGCCGATGCCCGCCGCGAACAGCATGCCGAACCACGTGACGTTGCTGAACTCGGGGCGGTCGTCCTTGCCGCCGAGCCGCACGTGTCCGAACCGGCTGAACGCGATCCAGAGCAGGAAAATGAGGAAGGCCGTGACCCCCAGAATGTAGAGCCAGCCCAGGTTCGCCTTGACGGCCTCCGCCGCGTCGCCGAACGCGGTGTCCACCTCCTCGGTGAACAGGATGGACCCGAGGACGAACACCAGGGCGAGCAACGCCGAGCTGAAGAAGATCGCGGGGTTCGTCCGCAACCCCAGGGCACGTTGGAGCTTCTCCAGCATGGTCCTCTCCCTCCGTGTAGCCACGGAAAGCTATCCGCGACCCGGAAGTGTGTCAACCGCCACTCCGCGGCCGTAGGGTCTGGCGCTGACATTACCCGCCGCGACCACGAGCAGCGACCGAACACAGTCCGGACGAGGGAACGGCGGCGCGGAGCGGCGCTCACCGTCACGGCGCGGAGGCGCCGGTGCGGGGTAGGGTCCGGCGGGACTGTCAGTACGGCCGCCGCAAGGGGCGTGCCGCCGAGGTAGCGGGAGTGGGATCCGTGGTCACGGGGAAGGTCGTCCGGTTCGACGAGTTCAAGGGGTACGGATTCGCCGCGCCCGACAACGGGGGCGAGGACGTGTTCGTCCACGTCAACGACCTGCTGTTCGACAAGGCCCTGGTGACCCCGGGGGTGCGGCTCAGCTTCGACATCGAGGAGGGCGACCGGGGGTTGAAGGCCTCCCGGATCCGCCTCGCGGAGCGGGAGGAGACCCCCCGGGGCGATGCGGCCGAGGAGTCCGACGAGGACGAGGAGGACACGGACGGACCCGGCACCGTGGTCGAGGGCGCGTCCGTCACACGCAAGCAGTACCTCGACGAGATCACCGAACTCCTGCTCGACGCCGCGCCCACGGCGACGGCGGAGGACATCGTCAGTATCCGCCGACGCCTGCTCCGTTCGGCCGTCGACCACGGATGGGTGACCGACTGACCGACTGACCGACCCCGGCCGGTCCCCGCTCAGACCCCCGCGCGGACGCGCAGCCGGCTCAGCAGTCCGGTGAGTCCCGACGGCCGTCGGTTCGCGGCACCGATCCGGCCCGCGGCCGCGTCGTCCAGCAGTGCTCCGACGGTCTCGCGGGCACACTCCCGGTTCGCCCCGATCCCGCCGGACGGGCCGCGCTTGATCCAGCCGACGACGTAGGTCCCCGGCCGCCGCGCCACCCGGCCGCCGGTGTTCGGGACGGTGCCGGAGTCCTCGTCGAACGGCAGCCCCGGCACCGCGGTCCCCCGGTGCCCGACCGCGCGCACGACCCGGCCGACCGACATCTCCACGTCGTCGTCCGGACCGGTGACCCACAGCCCGCGCACCCGGTCCGGACCGGTGATCCGGCGGGGTGCGGAGTGGAACCGGAACACGATGCGCCGCGTCCCGGCGGCGGGCGGGGCGGACCAGTCGACGACCTCCCGGCGCACGGACCGCAGCAGGCCCGCCTTGTCGGTGGGGGCCGCGTCGTCGAGGGCGGTGACGGTGCGAGGGTCCCCGGCGTCGACGACCACGTCGCGGTCGGGGTCCTCGGTCAGCGCCAACAGCTCCGGCCGGGTGAACG
>NZ_KE387069.1:12389-24852 GCF_000430445.1 Saccharomonospora iraqiensis subsp. iraqiensis | reverse complement strand
TGCGGCGGGCCGGCCTGCGCCTGCCGCCCGCCTGCACCGGGGCCCCCGCGGTCTCCCGCACGCGGCGCACGACCATCGCCTCGTCCTGCCAGCCGACCCACCACGCCAGCTTGGTGGCGTAGCCGTCCCGTTTGGCCTGGTCCTTGATCCGGGCGACCAGCGGAACGGTGCGTTGCAGCGCCTCGACCCGGCCGTCCACCGAGTCGAGGTCGTAGTCGGACAGCAGGCTGCGGATGGCGAACTCGAACAACGGGATCCGCCGCGCCACCAGGTCCCGCACGGCCGCGTCGCCCTTGGCGAGCCGCAGTTCGCAGGGGTCCATCCCCTCCGGGGCGACGGCGATGTAGGTCTGGCCCGCGAACGTCTGGTCGCCCTCGAACGCCTTCAGCGCGGCCTTCTGCCCCGCCTCGTCACCGTCGAAGGTGAAGATGACCTCGCCGCGGAAGGCGTCGTCGTCCATCATCAGCTGGCGCAGCACCCGCATGTGCTCCTCGCCGAACGCGGTGCCGGACGAGGCCACCGCCGTGGGCACCCCGGCCTCGTGCAGGGCCATCACGTCGGTGTAGCCCTCGACGACGACCACCTGGTGGCGCCGGGCGATCTCCCGCTTGGCCTGGTCCAGACCGAACAGCACCTGCGACTTCTTGAAGATCGGGCTCTCGCTGGTGTTCAGGTACTTCGCCTGGATGGGGTCGTCGTCGAACAGGCGGCGCGCGCCGAACCCGACGACGTCGCCGCCCCGGTCCTTGATCGGCCACACCAGCCGCCGGTGGAAGCGGTCGATCGGGCCGCGCCTGCCCTCCTTGGAGACCTGCGCCTTGTACAGCTCGGCCAGCTCGAAGCCGTTGCGCAGCAGGTGTTTGGTCAGCTTGTCCCACCCGCCGGGGGCGAACCCGCAGCCGAAGCGCTGCGCCGCGGCGCGGTCGAAACCACGTTCGGAGAGGAACGCGCGCGCGGCCTCGGCCTCCGGGGTCTCCAGCTGCTCGGCGTAGAACTCCTGGGCGGCCTTGTGCACCTCCACCAGCCGCATCCGGGTGCCCCGGTCGCGGCGGGGCGCGGCGCCGCCGCCCTCGTAGGTCAGGTGCAGGCCGATCCGGTCGGCCAGCCGCTCCACCGACTCCACGAACGGGAGGTGCTCGATCTGCATGACGAACTTGATGACGTCGCCGCCCTCGCCGCAGCCGAAGCAGTGGAAGGTGCCGTGGCTGGAGCGCACGTTGAGCGAGGGTGTCTTCTCCTCGTGGAACGGGCACAGGCCCTTCAACGCGCCCCCGCCCGCGCGGCGCAGTGCGACGTACTCACCGACGATCTCGTCGATCCGATTGCGCTCGCGGACCTGCGCGATGTCGCTCTCCCGGATCCGTCCCGCCACACCCCCACTCTAGAACACCGCCCCACCCACCCCTCCCACGGCGGCGGGCGGCCGTCCCCGGCGTGGTGTGCCGTGAGGGGCACTTTCCCTGCGCGTGGTGCAGTGAATGTGCCCCTCACCGCACCGGGTGCAGGGAAAGTGCCCTTCACGGCACACCCGGAGGGCCTGTGGGCGGCGGAGGTGGCGGGGCATACTCGCCGGTGTGGTCGCACGGGGTGGGGAGTCGCTCGTCGGGGAGTTCTCCGCGTTGCGGGGGCATCTGCTCTCGGTGGTCTACCGGCTCACCGGGTCGGTGGCCGACGCCGAGGACGCCGTGCAGGAGGCGTGGCTGCGGCTGAGCACACTGCCCGCGACGCGGCGGGAGGAGATCCGGGACCTGCGCGCGTGGGCGACGACCGTGGTGAGCCGGATCGCGCTCGACCGGCTGCGTTCGGCCACCGCCCGCCGGGAGTCGTACATCGGCGAGTGGCTGCCCGAGCCGATCGTGACCCCGCTGGGTGCGCCGGCGGCCGACGACCCGCTCGACGCCGTCGTGCGCGACGACGGCGTGCGTATGGCCGCGATGGTGGTGCTGGACACGCTCACCCCGCAGCAGCGGGTGGCGTTCGTGCTGCACGACGTCTTCGACGTGCCGTTCTCCGAGATCGCCGACCTCCTCGGCTGCACCCCGGCGGCGGCGCGGCAGCACTCCTCCCGGGGCCGACGGGCCGTCGCCGAGGCCGATCCGCCGCCGCGCGCGGACCCGGCCGAGCAGCGCGCGGTGCTGGACGAGTTCGTCACCGCACTGACGAACGGCGACCTGTCCGCGTTGACCGAACTGCTGCACCCGGAGGTCTCCCTGACCGGTGACTCGGACGGCAAGGGCCGCACCGCCCGCCGCGTCATGACCGGCGCCGACACGCTCGTCCGGTTCGTCGCGGGCCTGCTGCGGCGCTACCGCCCGGGGTTCCTGGACACGGCGCGGCCGGTGCTCGTCAACGGCGACGTCGGGCTGCACCTGCCGGCCGAACCGGGTGGCGACGGCTACCGCGCCCTGGACGAGCACGTGCAGGCCGTGGTGGTGCGCCACGGCCGCATCGTCGCCCTCTACGACGTCGTCAACCCGGACAAGCTCACCCACGTCCCCCGCTGACCACCGGGGCGGTCCGCACGATCCGGTCGCGACGGGTGCCGCAGGGACCAGCGCTCCGGTACCCTCCCGGGTGATCGGACGTGATGGGGGCGCCGATGGAAGACGTCGTCGGTTTCGCGGTCTTCGCCGGGTCGCTGTTCCTCGTCGCGGGCCTGGTGCACTGGATCCGGAACGCGACCCGCGACGGGAACCTGGGTCGTAACTTCGCGGTGGGGCTCCGGACGAAGGTGACGCTGTCCTCCGACGCGGCGTGGGAGGCCGGGCACCGCGCCGCCGGGCCGTGGCTGGTGCGTGCGGCGTGGACCGGCTACGCGGCGGGCGCGACGGCCGCCGTCCTCGCGGTCGCCCGGGCGCTCACCGACACGACACCGGTAATCGCCCTCGTGGTGCCCGGCGCGGGAATGCTCGCGATGCTGGCCCTGATCGTGCTCGGCTGCCGACGTGCCGACAGCGCCGGGCGCGACACCGACGCCGACGCCGAGTCCGGGTGAGCGGGCGCGCCGTTCGAGTGGCACGACCATCCCTGAGTCCGGACAGCGTTTGACGAGCCCGGTCACAACGGTGCTGCAAACCAGTTTCCACAAACTTCTGTTCTTCATCTGAAATATTCAGCGGAAACGCCCGGGTGACTGGTTAATTTCTACCATCACTCGCCACGCCTCGCCGAAGTTGATCGATAACAGAATTGCCCCTCACTCGGTACACAACTGACGTCGCACACGACCACATGGCTTTGGTGATTTTTCTTACCTTGCCCTGGCGAAGGGCCGGAGTGGCCTCACATCTGCCTGGACATGCAGGTCAAGACGCTTTTCGCGGTTCCCGAGTTCCTACCCCGAACTCCGTTACAAATCCGTGAGGAGTCACGCTGTAGCAAGTCCGGTCCGAACCACGACAATCCGATGGCCGCCATGTCGAGCAGGACAGCGTCCCGGCAGTCGGCCGCGCGCCACACGGCGTGAAAAAAGCCGATCGGAAATCAAAGAACAACGGGAGGGCAGAAAGCGTGACAGCCTCACCCCAGTCGGCGGAAGGCTCGGCCACGGCGGCCGGGTTGACGCGCGCGGCGGTCGTCGGCATGGGCTACGTCGGTCTGCCGACAGCGCTCGGGTTCACCGAGGCCGGTTGGGACGTCATCGGCGTGGACACCTCCGACGAGCGGGTGACCGACATCCGGGCGGGACACGCGGACCTGCTGCCGGCGGATCATGACCGCCTCGCCGCGGACCTGGACACCCGCCTGTTCCTCACGACCGACCCCGGCCCGCTCTCCGGTGTGGATCTGGTCGTCATCTGCGTCCCGACCCCGGTCGACGAACACGCCGTACCCGACCTCGACCCTCTGCGGTCCGCGTGCGCGACGGTCGCCGGGAACGCCACCCCGGGCCAGATCATCGTGCTGACCTCCACCAGCTACATCGGCAGCACCCGCGACCTCCTGCTCCCCCTCCTGGAGGCCCGCGGCCTCACCCCCGGGGTCGACGTGCACGTCGCCTACAGCCCCGAACGCATCGATCCCGGCGACGCCACGCACGTCCCGAAGTCGACGCCGCGCGTGGTCGGTGGCGTGACACCACGCTGCGCCCGCCTGGCCGCCGACGCGCTCGCCGCATCGGCGTCGGTGGTCCACACGGTCTCGTCACTGGAGGCCGCGGAGGCGACGAAGCTGTTGGAGAACACCTACCGTGCGGTGAACATCGCGTTCGCGAACGAGTACAGCGCGGCGATGCGGGAGCAGGACCTCGACCCCGAGGAGATCATCTCGGCGGCGGCCACGAAGCCGTACGGGTTCACCGCGTTCCGTCCCGGACCGGGCGTGGGCGGGCACTGCATCCCCTGCGATCCGCACTACCTGCTCTGGGACCTCCGACGACGGCGTATCGCGGCCCCGCTGATCGAGCATTCGATGACCGCGATCGCCCAGCGCCCGCGCACCGTCGTGGAACGCGCCCGGGAACTGCTCGCCGACACGGGGACGGCGCTGCGTCGCGCGCGCGTGCTCCTCGTCGGTGTGACCTACAAGCCGGGCGTCGCCGACGTACGCAGCTCCCCCGCCGTGGAGATCATCCGGTACCTCCGTGCCGAGGGCGCCGAGGTCTCCTTCACCGACCCGCTGGTGGACAGACTGCCCACCGGCACCGGCGTCCTCAGCACCGAGGCGTCGGAGGACGCATGGGATCTCGCCATCGTCCACACCGCACATCCCGGGCACGACCTGTCGTGGCTGGCGAATGTGCCACTCGTCCTGGACACCACCTACCGGCTGGATCTCCCCGGCCGTCATCTGCTCTGAGGAGGGCACATGGGATACGACAACGAGAAGCTCGCCTACACCGGTCCCGCCGTGATGACCATCGGCGGCGTCACCTTCGGCATCGAGTGGCTGATCATCGCGGGAGTGGTCCTGGTGATCGCCGGAGTGATCCTCATCCGGGGGCTGGGTCGTGCCTCGCAGAAGCGGTGACGAGATCCGCGCGACGCTCGTCTGCGCCGTCGCCGTAGTGTGCGCGACGGCGTGGACGATCGTCTACCACCTCACCTTCGGTGACGCGCGACTGTCGGTGACCCTCGTCTTCTACGGTGTCACCACGAGCGTGCTGATCGCGTTCCTGCTCGCCGCGGTGCGGCGGCGCAGCTTCACCCACCTGCCGCCCGCCGACGGGACGGTGATCGCCATCGTCCCGTGTTTCAACACCGAGACGGAGGCCGTGTACCGCACCGTCCGCTCCCTGCTGGAGCAGTCGCGCCCGCCCGACGAGATCTACGTGATCGACGACGGGTCGGACGAGCCACTACAGGGGTTCGAGCACGACCGTGTGTGGTGGTTCAGCCACCGCAACGCGGGGAAACGGCACGCACAGGCCGCGATCCTGGAGCACCTCAAACACCGCGAGTTCGACTTCCTGCTCACCGTCGACGACGACGCGGTCCTCAAGCCGGACGCGGTCGAACACACCCTGCGCGCGATGAGCGACGACCGGGTGCAGGCGGCGACCGGCCTGCCCGTCGTGCGCAACCGGCGGGACAA
Source organism: Saccharomonospora iraqiensis subsp. iraqiensis (assembly GCF_000430445.1). Classification (GTDB taxonomy): domain Bacteria; phylum Actinomycetota; class Actinomycetes; order Mycobacteriales; family Pseudonocardiaceae; genus Saccharomonospora; species Saccharomonospora iraqiensis. Next base: position 19,320 of record NZ_KE387069.1, on the reverse strand, counting down.
CTGGTTGACCCGCACCACGGACCTGGAGATGGTGACGTGGTGCCTGACGGTCCGTTCGGCACGGTCGCACGTCGGCGCGGTGGCCCCGTGTTCCGGAGTCCTGGCGGTGTACCGCAGGGACCTCGTCTACGACAATCTGGAGGACTACGTCACCTCCGGCACCGCAGGGGACGACCGGCGGCTGACGCACTACGCGCTGGAGCGGGGCCAGGCCGTCGCGGTCAACGAAGCCGTCGTCGAGACCACGATGCCGGACACGGTGAAAGGGCTCTGGCGGCAGCGGGTTCGGTGGTTCAAGTCGTACTGGCGCTACCTCTTCTGGGAGATCAAGTTCCTCCGCCCCGTGCCACTGCTGTTCCGGGTGTACTCGCTGATCTTCTTCGTGCTCACCCCCGTCATCCTGGCGTGGGTGGTGCTCGTGCTCCCCGGGATGGACAAGCTCGCCGCCGTTCAGGGGTTCGGGTACTGGATCACGCTCACCTACGCGCAGACCGCGATGTACGCCGCCCAGCGACCGGAGCTGGCGACACGGTCCCGCGTGGTCACCTGGCTGCTGCTCACGCCGGTGGTCTCCGTGGTGAATCTGCTCGTGATCAAGCCGGCGATGTACTGGGCCGTGACCAAGGCGCGGGACGAGTCGTGGCAGACCCGCAGCGCGGGTGCGGGCCGGGACGAAGCGACCAGGCTGGTCCGGGCGGTCCCGCCACCGGCGGGCGGACCGGATCGTGCGGCCGGGTACCCGGCCGGTCCCCGCACCGGACCGGGCGGGAACGTCGGACACCGCGCACGTCCGACCCCGCACACCGCGGAGCGGCCCACACAGCCGCGGACGGAGCAGACCCGACTGCTGCCCTCGAACGGGGTCCTGCCCCGTGGACGGCAGAACGGCCGGTGAGATGCTCGGCGGTCGAGTCACCGGCCAGGCCCGAGGGAGGTGATCAACGCGACCGCACCGGCCGTCACGCGGACCGGTTCGCTCGGGCCGCCGCGTCGGCGGGCACCGGAACCCGGCACGCCGCGCCCGAGGTGAAGCCCTGGTCGGTGATGCCGAGGGCGCTGTTCATCCGGGCGCGCATGTTCTCCAGCCCGATCTGGTAGGTCAGTTCCACCAGCCCGGCACGTCCGAACTCGGCCTCCAGCTCGGCCACCTGCCCGTCGCTCACCCGTAAGGGCAACTCCGTCATCGCGTCGGCGTAGGCGAGCGCGAGCCGCTCCTGCCGGGTGAACAGCGGCGAGGTCGGATAGTCGTCGATCGCCCGCAGCCGCTCGACGTCCAACCCCGCGTGCTTCTGCAGCATGGTGCCGAAGTCGATGCACCACGAGCAGTTCACCCGCACGGCCGTCCGGTACACGGCCAGCTCCCGCACGGTCGGCGGCAGCGTGCGGCTCCCGTACTCGACCAGCATCTCGTGCGCGCCGAACGCGGCAAGCAGCTTCGGGTGGTGCGCCGCGACGGTGACCGGCTCGGGTACCGCCCCGTAGCGCCTGCGCGCGAACCGGTACGCCAACCGCGCGCGCCACGACGCATGTGCCGTCGGGACTCCCGGAATGCGTGCCATGGTTCCTCCTCCGTGCCGACGGGCGTCCGGATGACGCCCTCGACACGGGGACGGGGCCGCGCCCTCCGGTGTGACAACGCGCGGAACGGGCGCGGCCCTCAGCGCGTCCCGGAGCGCGCGACCATCACCCGACCGTGCCTGGAAGGGTCCGGCGCGGGTCGTGTGCACCGTAGTCCGGCAGTTCGTACACCCGGGCGACGGCGGCCTCCACCTCGCGGCAGTCGAGGCCACCCTCCTCGGCCACGGTGAACCCGAGTTCCAGCACGCGGAAGGCGAGGGCACGCAGGGCCGGCCCGGTGTCGGTGTACCCGGCGTCCTTGCGGCGGTACAGCGCTTCGGTCTCGGCCTCGACCGCCCGTGCGATGCGCAGCAGTGCGGCGGGCAGGTCCCGCTGTGCGGGCGCGAGCGGTGGTGCGGGCAAAGCCGTGGTCGGTGTGGACATGTGACTCCTTAGGTCGTTGTCGGTAATCGCCGACTCCGGCTGGGCGGGGAGCCGGGACGGCGACCGCACCGGCCGGAGCCGCGTCACAGCCGGTATAGCCCCTCCAGAACCCAACGGAGCAGGTGTTCGTCCGGAGCGGGCCGGAACTCGGACAGCGCGCGCCGCGCATCCTCGATCGCCTCGTCCGGGTCCACGGTGGGCCAGACCGGCCGGGTGGGGCGCACCGCGCCGCGGCGGTGCCGGGGTTCGGTTCTCGGCGGAATCTCACGCACCACGGGGCACCGCGTGCTCCGACATCCGGTCACCGAGTGCGCGCACCCGCCGTCCGGTGTCCCGTACAGCCCGCGCGTCGGTGAGTGCGGCCTCCGCGAGATGCCCGAGCGTGCCGACGACCTCGTAAACGTGTCGCCGCAGTTCGGGGTCACCGTCCGGGCGCCGATCGCGGTCGCCCCAGGAGACCGGGCGCACCGCCTCCAGCACCCCGCGGCCCCGGTCGTGCAGGTCCTCCCACTTCCCACCGCTGCGCGAACACACCTCCGCCAGGAGGTCGTCGAGCAACTCCCATTGACGGCGGGTCAACTCCGCCGTCACCTCTGTCCCGTCGCAGTCCGGGGAGCTCATGCGACATCCCTTCGTCCTCGATCACGGACGCGTCGGTGGCCGATCCCGGGCGACGACGCGCTGACATCCGTCACGATCGGCGAGGCGAACCGCAGGCGGAAGAGGACACAGCGGGGACGGACCACTGACCGGTCTGCCCCGCTGTGTCACCGGCTTGTCACTACCGGTGCCACGGACGCAAGTGCCAGACTGGCCGGGTGAATCCCTCACTCCGGGAGACGCGATGACTGACGAGCAGCCTGCCTGGGCCCGACGCATCCGTTCACTGCGCCGGGCGCACAGCTGGTCCCAGGTCGCCGCTGTGTGCGAACTGCGCAGGCACGCCGACGCGGCACTCCCTTCCACCGAGCACCTCGTGCGCCGGTGGAAGGACTGGGAGAGCGGTAAGAACCGGCCCAGCGACTTCTACGCTCCGCTGATCGCGGCAACGCTCGGCACCGTGACCTCGGCACTGTTCCCACCCGAGGGCGCTACCCCGGCCATCACCCCGGAGTCCGAGGTCCTCACCGCCACAGGCATGGACACCCTCGAACTGCTGACACGCCTGCGGTCCTCGGACATCGACGACACCACGCTCGACGCGGTGCGCATCACCGTCGAGAAGCTGTGCTGCGACTACTCGCGCCGACCGCCGCGCGAGCTGCTCGTCGAGAGCCGCAAGTGGCTGCGACGGCTGGTCGACATGCGGTGGCAACGGCTCACGTTCGCCCAACACCGGAGCACGCTGGAGCTGGCAGGGTGGCTCGCGCTCGTCGTCGGGTGTCTGGAGTACGACCTCGGTGACCCGGACGCGGCCGAGGCCACCCGGCGTTCGGCGCTGAGCCTGGGCGAGGAGGTGGGTAGCGCCGACATCCTCGGGTGGGCGCACGAGATGCGGGCGTGGTTCGCCCTGACCCGCGGCGACTACCGGAGTGCCCTCGCGGCGGGCCGTACGGGCGAGGCCGTGGCCGGAGCTCGCGGGGTGTCGGTGCAGCTGGTCGCTCAGCAGGCGAAGGCCTACGCCCGCATGGGCCTGCGCGACGAGATGCGCCGCGCCCTGGCACGCGGGCGGGCCGTGCTCGAGGCGCTCCCGTATCCGGACCGGATCGACAACCACTTCGTCGTCGACCCGTCGAAATTCGACTTCTACGCCATGGACTGTTACCGGACCGTGGGAGAGGATCGCCTCGCCCGGGAGCTCAGCGACGAGGTCGCCCGGGTCAGCACGGGAGCCGGGCACGGGAAACGGTGGCCGATGCGGCTCGCCGAGGCGCGACTGACCCGTGCCGTGGTCGCGGCCCGGGACGGCGACCTCGACCACGCCACCACACTCGGCCACCGGGCGCTCGAGGCCGGGCGACGTTCCCTGCCGTCGCTGCTGATGGTGTCCGGGGAGCTGGCGACGACACTGACCCACCGCTTCCCCACCGAGCCCTCCACCCGGGACTACCTCGACGCCCTACGGTCCGTGCGACAGAGCACCCGCTGAGCACCGCGGGCACCGCGCCCTCCGGTGTGACAGCACCGGCCCGGTTAGCGCTCCAGCAGCGCGTCCACGTCCCACAGCCACACGTCGCCGACGGGGCGTCCCGGGGCGTCGAGCAGGGCGCCGACGGTCGCCCGGAGTTCGTGCTGACGTTCGGTCCCGATCGGCAGGACCACCAGGTCCGCGTTCCAGTACTGGAGGTCCCGCCGGGCGGCGGCGCGGTCCTCCACCGTGATCTCCGGCATGCGGCCGTCCTCGGCGACGCGCTCCAGCAGGACCGATGTGGGCCTGCGCGGGGCACCGTACATGCCGTCGCCGTCCCGGTTCGGCCCGACGAAGTAGCCCTCCACCAGCGGGAAACCCATCCCGGCGGCCGTCTGCCAGTGCAGCGGGTCGGCGTCCCCGACGTCCGGCGGGGGGACGGGCACCACGGAGCCGTCGTGCACGTGGGTGCGCCAGGTGCCGTCGGCGAAGAAGGCCGGTGCCTCCTCGCGTTCGGTCACGCGCAGCTCGGTGGGCGCGATCGGGATCAACGCGAAGGCCAGGGCGCTGACCCACACGATCGTGGCGGCGTAGCGCCGGTCGGGGCGTGTGCGCAGGCGCAGCACCCGCTCGGTGGCCATCGCCAGCAGGATCCCGACGGGCACCAGGGCACCCATCGCGAACCGGCTCTCCAGCACCGAGTCGAACAGCGGACGGTCGAACAGCAACAGCCAGATGCCGGGGATCGCGGTGGGGGTGCCGTCCAGGTAGAGCACCGCGCCCATCGAGATCCACGCCAGGACCAGTGCGGTCACCGCGAGCGCGCGGGCGGAGACCACCCGCCACAGCGCCGCCACCACCGCGGCCAGCACGAGCAGCAGCGGCCACCCGAAGAAGGCGTTCTCCTCGGTGCGGTTCATGGACAACGGCACGGCACTGTCCGGGGTCCCGGCCAGCGACTCGGTGGCGAACGCCGGGAACGCGGCGAGGTCGTTGCCCCGCAGCCCGTGTTCCAGGCCGGGATAGCTCTGCGGGCCGAAGAACTGCCACCACAGCGGCACCGCGACCAGCACCAGTGCCACGGCGGCGCCGGTGCCGAGCGCGACGCCGAGCGGGCGGGCCAGGGCGAGCGCGTGCGCCGGGCGCATCAGCGCGTAGGTGAGTGCGAACACGGTCATCGTGACCGCGGCGATCAGCAACGGTTCCTTGCCGAGCATGAGCTGCCACGCCACCAGCAGCCCGAGGATCACCCCACCGCGCACCGGCGGCGCCCCGCGCACGACCGTGAGCAGGCACAGCACGACGAACGGCAGCAGGAACAGGGCGACGAAGTTCGGGTGCGCGTTGCCGTGCGAGACGATCGGCGGGGCGAAACCGCAGAACGCCGCCCCGACGGCCGCACCCGCCCGCGAGTCCACGACGTGCCGGGACAGCACCCAGTACCACGCCACGGCGGTGCCCGCCATCCCGCCGGTGAGCACCAGCGCGAAGGTGACCGTCGGTCCGAACAGGACGGTGATCGGGGTCAGGGGGACGCCGAGCCCGAGCATCGCGGTGTTCGCCGCGAGGTTCACCCCGTCCGGGTGATTCTGCAGCGTGGTGGTGAGCGGGTTCTCGAAGTTCAGCACCTTGTGTGCCGTGACGGCGAAGAACCACTCCCAGAGGTTCTGGTCCTGCCCGCTGAAGAAGAGGTAGCCGTCCGAAAGGTTGAGCCACAGTGGACGGTAGATCAGGAACGCCGCGACGACGAAGGCCAGCATCACCACGGTGTCGGCCAGGCGCGGCCACAACACGGCACGGCGCACGGTCCCGCGCTCGACCGGCGGACGGCCGCGGGTGGGTGCCGTCGTCGTCACGGCTCGACCACCCGGGCGAGGAAGTACACCACCCCGGTGGCGGCGTGCCGCACGAGCAGCAAAAACGGACGGTCCACGGTCACCGTGACCGGTTGCCCGGACGGTGCCGACACCAACCGCATGGTCGCCGCCGTGGCGGCGGCGCCCTCCAGTCCGCTCTCGTCCACGCGCAACACCGACTCGTGCAGCACGTCGGACACCGTCAGCCGCGGGTCGTCGGAGAGCTCACCGAAGTCCGAGCCCGCCTCGAACATCGTGCGCACGCCCAAGGACGCCAACGCGGACCGGAGCCCACCGCGGGTGTCCAGGGCGAGGTGGGGCAGCGTCAGCTCCACCCGGGCCTCACGTTCGGCGGCGAGCAGCCCGGCCAAGGTGTCCGCGTCGAGTCCGGGCTCCTGCCCGGCCAGCGAGCGGTCGGGCAGCAGCACCGTGGCGCGCACCCCGCCGGCCGCGGGTAGGGTGACCAGCCGCCATCCCGCGTGTTCCGCGTGGCCGAGCGTCTCGGTCTGGCGCATCATCGGCACCTGCCGCGTCCCGGACGGACCGTGGAAATCACCCGGCCCGGTGTCGTCCGCACGGAACGGGAAGGTCCACGGGACCCGCAGGTAGAGCGCGTTGACCAGACCGGCCACGGTGTCGCCGTCGATGCTGCCGGGCGGGAGCAGTTCCGGGATGAGGTCCCGCGTCGTGCGGGCGACGTCGGCGTTGATCTCGGCGCGGGTGTCCTCGGGGTCCTCCGGGAACAACGCGGTCGCGACCGTGCCGCCCGGCCAGGTGGCGAGTTCCTCGGGGAAGCCGGGGCGGACCGCCAGGGCCCGCCACACCCACAGCCGGTTCGACACGGCCAGCTTCGGCGGATCGTCCGGGGCCTCGGGGGCGGGGTCCAGTTCGGCCGCGGTCCGCAGCAGCCCGGCCAGCTCCGCGACCGTCTCCGTCGCGTCCGGCTCCGTCGCGTCCGGCTCCGTGCTCCCGGTGTCCGCGGTCCCGACATCCGCGCCCCCCGGCG
>NZ_KE387069.1:3936-12289 GCF_000430445.1 Saccharomonospora iraqiensis subsp. iraqiensis | reverse complement strand
CCCGGCGAGCAGCGCGGCGGGCTCCGCCGCGGTCGTGCCCCGCGCGGCCCGGGTCACCAGGCCGAGTGCGGAGGCCACCGAGTACGGCGAGTAGCAGGAGTTGTCGCCGTCACCGGCGAACGCGCGGTGCAGGGCGAGCGCGAACGCCAGGTGCGCGCGGAGTGCGCGAGGAACGGGCATTCCACGACGTTACCGCGCATGGTCAAGATCGGTGTGCCAGGTGCCGGGAATGCCAGGCACGGGCCTGCGCGTCGGTCAGCGTGGCGATCTGGTCGAGCACCACCCGCAGCCGCCCGGCGTCGCCGGAGGCGGCGTGCCACGCGGGCCGCAACCCCGGGTCCAGCGCCTCCGGAGCCCGCTCCGGCAGCACCGCCACCAGCTCGGCCAGCATCTCGCGCTGCTCCTTCTGCACGGCCAACCGCTGCCGGTCGCTCATCACGTACCGCAGGGCGAGCGCCTTGAGCAGGGCCACCTCGGCGGCCACCCGGTCGGGGACGGACAACTCGGCCGCGTAGCGCGACAGCGGACCGGGACCGGCCACCGCCCGGGTCCCGGTGACCGCCGCGGAGGCGAACCGGCCGACGAGTTCACTGGTGAGCCGCTTCAACGCGGCCTGCGCCCGCAGGGAGGCGTCGTGGTCGGTGCGCACCACGTCGGCCACCACGTCGAGGGCGAGCAGACCGGTGGCCGCGTCCGTCAGGGTGGCCACCGGCAGGGCACAGAAGTGCCGTGCGGCGAGCTCGGCGAGCGCCTCCCGTTCCTCGGGGTCGGCGAGCACGCGCAGCGACAGGCGCCCGGCGAGCACCCCGTCCTCGACGTCGTGCACCGAGTAGGCCACGTCGTCGGCCCAGTCCATGATCTGGGCCTCCAGACAGCGCCGGGTTCCCGGCGCCCCGTCCCGCATCCAGGTGAACGCGGGCAGGTCGTCGGCGTACACGCCGAACTTGACCGCCGGCCCACCCGGGTCGCCGGGCGGCTCCCCCGCCGGGTCCCCGGCGGCGCGCGGCCACGGGTACTTGGTCGCCGCGTCGAGACACGCCCGGGTGAGATTGAGCCCGTGCGGTTCGCCGTCCCGGCCGAGGACCTTCGGTTCGAGCCGGGTGAGGATGCGCAGGGTCTGGGCGTTGCCCTCGAACCCGCCGCAGGAGCGGGCGGCCTCGTCCAGGGCCGCCTCGCCGTTGTGCCCGAACGGGGGATGGCCGATGTCGTGCGCCAGGCCAGCGGTGTCGCACACGTCCGGGTCGGCACCGAGGTCCTCGGCGATGCCGCGCCCGATCTGCGCGACCTCGAGCGAGTGGGTCAGCCGGGTGCGGGGCACCCCGCTCACCTCGACGCCCTCACCGGGACCGACGACCTGCGTCTTCCCGGCGAGCGTGCGCAGGGCCGCCGAGTGCAGCACCCGCGCACGGTCCCGGGCGAACGGCGACCGGGTGTCGCCGTGCCCGCCGGGCGGTTGGGCCCGCTTCGGCGGCTCGTCGTGACGGCGTTCGGTGTCGTGCGCGCGGTAGCCCATCGCAGGCCAGCCTACGACCGCCGGACGACGGTGCCCGGCCCGACGCGCGCCACCCGCGTCACTCCCCCGACCAGTACCACCGGAGCGCCTCGGTCCCGTACTCGGCACGGGTACCCGATGACCGGCTCACGCGACGCCACCCACGAGCCACCGACGCAGCTGCTCGTCATCAGTCAAGCTGATCAACTGCACGATCCCCCAGCTGTCCCGGTGATTCTCGGCGTTGAGGAGCCCGGAATGCCAGTCCTCGGCGTACTCGCGCAACGCGTCGATCATCTCGGTGATCGCGTCGTCGAACGAGGTGCCGTCAGCCGCGACCGGAAGTCCGGGGATGAACACGGACCACCCTCCGCCCTCGGAGACGACTCGGGTGTGGGCGCGAACGGACGAAACGAGACAGTCCCGGAGGCGGCCGACATCGACGACCGCGAACCTCGACGCGTCCCGCCGAATCGTGGCGACCCGGCCGTTCTCCGCTGCATCGAAAAGATGCTCCAGATGCGCCCGGGCGTCGGCGCAACTGTCGTAGTGGACACCCGACACTGGCTTCCCTCCGTTGATTCAGCTCAGTATCCGGTGCCTGGGCGGTACGTCAAGTACGTGACGTACGTCGGGTCGCGGTTCACCCGCCGGGGCTCGCGGCCTCCCACTCACCGCGCCAGTCCGGGTGCGCCGCGTACACCGAGGCGATCAGCCGTGCCGTCTCCTCGTCCCCGCGCTCCCGGATCTCCCGCCGCAGGTGGGCGACCTTCTCGGGGAACGGCACCGGGACCCGTTCCTCCTGGGCCTCGACCGGTCCGGGCAACAGCAGGAGCCCACTGCCGTCGTCGGTGGGCATGAGCCGGAGCCGGCCACGCCGTTCGGCCTCGTCCAGCGCCGGGAGGACACCCTCGGCGTAGCGCCGCTCGTCGTCGTCCAGGCGGGCGAGCACGAACTCGGTCAGATCGGACATGTCCCCGGGGTAACCCGCACGGGCGAGTACGACACCGGTGCCGCAGGCTCGGCGGCGGCACCGACCGAGATCCGCCGGGAGCTGCGCCTCTCTCCGCCTCACACCTTCGCAACGGAGATCCGAGGCCCACCGAGCCTCGAGAGGTCCTCCGGATCGGAGGTCAGCACGGTGACGGGAGGCGCGGCAGTCATCGCGGTCGCCACCAGCATCGCGTCGATGGCGTGTCGATGCCCGTGGAGATTGGCATCGGCGAGCAGCGTGGAGGCGAGACGTGCAACCTCTCCGCTCACCAATTCCACGATCAGCCGTGAGAGAGTCCAATCAAGTGCGTGTCGATTGATCCGCGGGTGCATGACCTCGACGAGAATCGCCGCACTGGTCACTATGCGCAGGTCGTCCGCATGCGCCACCGAGAACCACGCCGTGAGCGCACGATCCCTGCGTACCGCTTTGGCCAGACCCTCGCTGTCGAGAACGAGACTGCCGCCGGGAGAGACGCTCCGCCGATTCACGCCGCGGTCGACCCGGTCGAACCGTGTTCCTGCGCGCGTCGAAGCTGCTCGCGCTTGTCCTGGACTTCCTCATCGCTCACCGGGCCGTGTTCGGCCTCCGCGACCGCGATGAGCTCGGCCAGATTGTCGCGCTCGAGCTGGCGCGCCACCGCAGCCGTCACGTACGACGACAAACCCGACGGCCCGCCACGCGCCTTGGCCTGCTCGGCGATATCCGACGGCATGGTGATGGAGAACTTCTGCGTAGCATCTCCCATGAGATTTATCCTACCGCTGATACTACCGCAACACCAGGCAGCCGTCCTGCTGCGCCCACAGCGGAATCGAACAGCAGAGTCAGTCCAATAGCTCCTTGATCAGGGCGGCGACCTGGTCGGTCTCCACGAGGAACGAGTCGTGCCCGTAGGGCGAGGAGATCTCCGCGTACCGGGCGTCCGGGATGCCCTCGGCCAGTTCCCGCGCCTGCCACGGCGGGTACAGCCGGTCGCTGTCCACGCCGACGGCGATGGTCCGGGCCCGCACCCGGGCCAGGGCGGCGCCGACCCCGCCGCGGTCCCGGCCGACGTCGTGGTCGTTCATCGACCGGGTCAGCAGCACGTAGCTGGCCGCGTCGAACCGACGGACCAGCTTGTCGGCCTGGTGGTCCAGATAGGACTCCACGGCGTAGCGGCCGCCCGCGGCCGGGTCCTCGCCGTCCTGCGGCGCGCGGCCGAAGCGGCGGGTGAGCTCCGGCTCGCTGCGGTAGGTCACGTGCGCGATCCGGCGGGCGACGTCGAGCCCGCGGTGCGGCCCCTGGCCGGGGCCGAGGTGGTGGTAGTCGCCGCCGTGCCACTGCGCGTCGTCCACGATGGCCCGGATCTGCGGCGAGGCCCACGCGATCTGGTCGGCCGACGACGCGGCCGGACTCGCCAGCAGCATGAGGGTCCGCACCCGGTCCGGCTCGGTCACGGCCCACTCCAGGGCCCGCATCCCGCCCATCGAGCCGCCGAGCACGGCGGCCCACCGTTCGACGCCCAGCGCGTCGGCCAGCGCGATCTCCGCGGCCACCTGGTCGCGGATGGTGATGCGGGGGAACCGGCTCCCCCAGTACCGGCCGTCCGGCGCGGGCGAGGCGGGGCCGGTCGAGCCCTGGCACCCGCCGAGCACGTTCGTGACCACCACGAACAGCTCGTCGGTGTCCAGCGCCCGGCCGGGGCCGATCAGTCCGTCCCACCATCCCGGGGCGGGATGGCCGGGCTCCTCCGGCCCCGCGGCGTGGCTGTCGCCGGTCAGCGCGTGCTCCACCAGCACGGCGTTCGACCGGTCGGCGTTGAGTGTGCCCCAGGTCTCGTAGGCGATGTCGACCTCGCCGATCTCCGCGCCCGACTCGACGCGCAGCGGCCCACCGAGCCGCAGCCACCGCCTGCGCCCGACAGGATCTCCCGCCCGCCACGCTCCGGTGGCCGGCGGGAGATCCGTACTGCCGGAACCGCTCACTGGGCCGCCTTCGCGGCCCGGAATCCGGCCTCGAGGTCGGCCTTGAGGTCCTCGACCCCTTCGATGCCCACGGCCAGGCGCACCAGGCCCGGGGTCACGCCACTGGCGCGCTGCTCCTCCGGGGAGAGCTGGCTGTGCGTGGTGCTGGCCGGGTGCACGATGAGGCTGCGCACGTCGCCGATGTTCACCAGCTGGCTGTGCAGCTCCGTGCCGTCGACGAAGGCCCGTCCCGCGTCGACCCCGCCGCGCAGGTCGAACGAGAGCACCGCGCCGGTGCCGTTCGGCAGGTACCGCTGTGCCGCCGCGTGGTGCGGGCTGGACGGCAGCCCGGCGTAGTAGACCTGCTCCACCTCGTCCCGCTGCTCCAGCCACTCGGCCAGCGCCTGCGCGTTGGCGACGTGCTTGTCCATCCGCAGCGAGAGCGTCTCGATGCCCTGCAGGATGAGGAAGGCGTTGAACGGCGAGATGGCCGCACCGGTGTCGCGCAGCAGCTGCACCCGCGCCTTGGCCGCGTACGCGCCCGGCCCGAGGGCCTCCCAGAACTTCAGGCCGTTGTAGCTGGGATCGGGCTCGTTGAAGCCGGGGAACCGCGCGGGGTCGGCGCCGAAGTCGAACGTGCCGCCGTCGACCAGCAGCCCGGCCACGGTGGTGCCGTGCCCGCCGAGGTACTTGGTGGCCGAGTGCACGACGATGTCGGCGCCGTGCTCGATCGGGCGCAGCAGGTACGGCGTCGGGATCGTGTTGTCCACCATCAGCGGGACGCCGACGTCGTGGGCCACGTCGGCCAGGCCCCGGATGTCCAGGACGTTGCTGCCCGGGTTCGCCAGGGTCTCCGCGAAGAACACCTTCGTGTTCGGCCGGGCCGCGGCGCGCCAGGCGTCGAGGTCGTCCTGGTCGTCGACGAAGGTCACCTCGATGCCCAGCTTGGGCAGCGTGTACCGGAACAGGTTGAAGGTGCCGCCGTAGAGTGCGGGGCTGGCCACCATGTGGTCCCCCGCACCGGCGATGTTGAGGATCGCCGTGGTGGTCGCGGCCGAGCCGGACGCGAAGGCCAGCGCCGCGACACCGCCCTCCAGCGAGGCCACCCGCTGCTCCAGGACGTCCTGGGTCGGGTTCATGATGCGGGTGTAGATGTTGCCGGGCTCGGCCAGGCTGAACAGGTCCGCCCCGTGCTGGGTGTCCCGGAAGACGTAGGAGGTCGTCTGGTAGATCGGCGTGGCACGCGCCCCGGTCGTGGGGTCGGGTTCGGCGCCCGCGTGGATCTGTTTGGTCTCGAACGACCATCCGTCGGTCATCGGCTCTCTCTCCTCACGAAGTTCGGCGGTCACGAGTCCCGGACTCCGGTGGGTGCCCCGGACCGGGAGGTCGTCGGATCGACGTTAACGACCCGGGCCGCCCGTCCCAACCGCGTCCCATCAGGTGGGAAAGCGGTACCACAAGATCGTGTTCGCGCATCGGACGATGTGGTGTTCTCACCGCACACCCAACCCGTCGGCCTGGTCGGCGGGCTCTTTCGACAGCCGGTAGTAGAGCAGTGCGGCGGTCTCCCGGAGGATGTAGCGGAACTGCGTCTCACGGGTCTGCACCACGGGTCCGCTGTGCGTCGGCGAGGTGGCCGCGCGCAGCCCGATGTCCTCGGCCATGATCCGGGCCCGCAGCGAGTGCCACGGATCACTCACGATCACCACGTCCGACCAGCCCCGGGCGCGGGCCTCGTCGGCCACCGCGCGCAGTGAGCGCAGGGTGTCCCGGCCCTGTTCGACCGGGACCAGGTCGGCCTCGGGCACCCCGCGTTCCGCGAGCCAGTCGGCCCCGGCGCCGGCCTCGGTGAAGGTGTCCCCGACGCCCCGGCCCCCGGAGGTGACGATCACGTCGGCGACGCCCGAGTCGTGCAGTGCCCGTGCCTTGTCCAGGCGGGCCTGGAAGATCTCCGACGGCGTCCCGTGGTACTGGGCCGCGCCCAGCACCACGATGGCGTCGGCGGCGGGCCGCTCGTCGGCCCGGGCCACCTGCCACACCCGGAACGCCGTACCACCGACCACCAGCAGTCCCACGAGGACGACGCCCAGCACCGCCCGGCCGGCCCACCGCAGCGCGCGCCCCCGCACTCAGCAGCCGATCAGTCGTGCCGCCAGGTAGGACTCCAGCTTGTCGATGGCGACGCGCTCCTGCGCCATCGTGTCCCGCTCCCGGACGGTGACGGCCTGGTCGTCGAGGGTGTCGAAGTCGACGGTGACGCAGAACGGCGTCCCGATCTCCTCCTGTCTGCGGTAACGCTTGCCGATCGACTGCGCGTCGTCGTAGTCGGTGTTCCAGTGCTTGCGCAGGGTCGCGGCGATGTCCCGGGCCTTGGGGATCAGGTCACCGTTGCGCGACAGCGGCAGCACCGCCACCTTGTACGGCGCCAGTCGCGGGTCCAGCTTGAGCACGGAACGCTTGTCCACCCCGCCCTTGGCGTTGGGCACCTCGTCCTCGGTGTAGGCGTCGAGCAGGAACGCCATCAGCGGGCGCCCCACCCCGGCCGCGGGCTCGATCACGAACGGCCGGTACCGCTGGTTCGACGCCTGGTCGAAGTAGGACAGGTCCACCCCCGAGTGGTTGGAGTGGGTGGTCAGGTCGAAGTCGGTGCGGTTGGCGATGCCCTCCAGCTCGCCCCACTCCTGCCCCGCGGAGAACTCGAACCTGTACTCGATGTCGACCGTGCGCTTCGAGTAGTGCGAGAGCTTCTCCTTCGGGTGCTCGTAGTGCCGCAGATTCTCCCGCCGGATCCCGAGGTCGACGTACCACTCGGTGCGCTGGTCGATCCAGTACTGGTGCCAGGACTCGTCGTCACCCGGCTCGACGAAGTACTCCATCTCCATCTGCTCGAACTCGCGCGTGCGGAAGATGAAGTTGCCCGGCGTGATCTCGTTGCGGAACGACTTGCCGATCTGCCCGATGCCGAACGGCGGCTTCTTGCGCGCGGTCGTCTGCACGTTGAGGAAGTTGACGAAGATGCCCTGCGCGGTCTCCGGGCGCAGATAGTGCAGCCCCTCCTCCGACTCGACCGGCCCGAGGTGGGTCTTGAGCATCATGTTGAACTCGCGCGGCTCGGTGTACTGGCCGCGGACGCCACAGTTCGGGCACGGCACGTCGGACAGGTCGTCCTCGGAGACCTCGATCCCGGTGCGTTCGGCGTAGTCCTCGGCGAGCTGGTCGGAGCGGAAGCGCCGGTGGCAGGACAGGCATTCCACCAGCGGGTCGTGGAAGGCGCCGACGTGGCCGGAGGCCACCCACACCTGGCGCGGCAGGATGACCGACGAGTCGATGCCGACCACGTCCTCGCGGCTCTGCACCATCGCCTTCCACCACTGGCGCTTGAGGTTGTCCTTCAGCTCGACGCCGAGCGGTCCGTAGTCCCACGCCGACCGGGTACCGCCGTAGATCTCCCCCGACGGGAAGACGAAGCCACGACGCTTGCACAGGTTGACGACGGTCTCGATGGTGTTGGCGGGCACAGAACGCTCCGGGGCATGTGGCATGGTCGACGGTGTCTTGCGGCTTCCCAGCGTATCCCTCGTGACGGTGCCCGCGCCGGTGGGGAGGGGACACACCGACCGGACGGGGCGGGCCCGGCATCCCGGTCAGCCACCGCCCGCCGGTTCGGCCACCACGATCCGGTTCTCCGTGTAGCCGTCGCCGCCGGAGACGTCGCCGCCGCAGGTCACCAGGACCAGCCGGTGCGGCCGGTCGCCGCCGAACAGACGCCCGGCGTGCGCGGCGAGATCGTCCTTGTGCAGGGTCAACGTCTCCACCACCCGGTACGCCCGGCGGGTGGCCCCGTCGTCGACCACGGTCACCCGCGCGTCCCGGCCGAGGTCCCACAGCGCGGCGAACGGCCCCGTCCGCCCGCCCCAGTCG
>NZ_KE387069.1:0-3836 GCF_000430445.1 Saccharomonospora iraqiensis subsp. iraqiensis | reverse complement strand
GGCGGCCACGGCGGCCTGCGCGGCCGTCAGCCGCAGCGACGGGAGCTCGACCGAGGCGGCGGCGTAGGTGCGCCCGTCGGTGTCCCGTACGGCGGCGCCCTCGGCCGCCTGCACCCGTGCCCTGGTCGAACGGGCCAGGACGACGAGCTTCTCGTCCTCCGGGTCCAGCTCAGGCATGCTCCACTCTCCTGTCGGATCGGTCCTGGTTCTCGTCGGCGCCGGGCCTGGTGCCCGCACCGGTCGCGTGCCCGTCGGCCGGGCGCACCACCACCGTGGTGATCCGCATCCGGCCACGACGGTCCTTTCCGCCCTCGGCCCGCAGCCGCAGGCCCTCCACCTCGGCCTCCGCACCCGGCAGCGGGACCCGCCCGAGGCGCTCGGCCATCAGGCCACCGACCGTCTCCACGTCGTGGTCGGTGAGGTCGACCTCGAAGAGCTCCGCCAGGTCGTCGAGCCCCAGCCGGGACGAGACCCGCACGACATGGTCGTCGACGTGCTCCACCGGGGGACGCTCGTCGGCGTCGGACTCGTCGGCGATCTCCCCGACGATCTCCTCGAGGATGTCCTCGATGGTGAGCAGCCCGGCCGTGCCGCCGTACTCGTCCACCAGCACCGCCATGTGGTGGCGGGAGACCTGCATCTGTTTGAGCAGCGTGTCCAGCCGCTTCGAGTCCGGCACGAAGTTCGCGGGGGTCATCAGCTCCCCGACCGCGCGCGCGGTGCCGCCCTCGGCGATGGACGCCGCCACGAGGTCCTTGAGGTTCACCACACCCGTGATGTCGTCCACCGACTCGCCGATCACGGGGAGGCGGGTGAACCCCGTCCGCATCGACAGCGCCAGGGCCTGCCGCACGGTCTTGTCGTGCTCGATCCACACGATCTCGGTGCGGGGCACCATCACCTCGCGGGCCACGGTGTCGCCGAGCTCGAACACCGAGTGGATCATCTCCCGCTCCTCGGTGCCCACCACGCCCCGCTCCTCGGCGAGGTCGACCAGCTCGCGCAGTTCCGCCTCGGTGGTGAACGGCCCCTCCCGGAAGCCGCGGCCCGGGGTGATGGCGTTGCCGAGGACGATCAGCAGGCGGCTGAGCGGACCGAGCACCGTGCCGAGCACCCGGACGGGACCGGCCACCAGCGGACCGATCCGGTACGGATGCTGGCGGCCCAGGGTGCGGGGGCCCACCCCGACGAGCACGTAGCTCACCAGCGCCATGCCCAGGCTGGCCGTCAGCACGGCGAGCCAGACGGAGTCGAGCAGGCGCAGAGCCACCACGGTCACCAGCACGGTCGCGGTGAGCTCGCAGCCCATGCGCAGCAGCAGGAGCAGATTGATGTGCCTGGTGCGTTCGCGGAGCACGAGGTCCAGCTGGCGGGCGCCGACGCGGCCCGAGCGGATCAGGCCCTCGACACGCGCGGCCGAGGCGGCACCGATCGCGGCGTCGGCCGCCGCGAGTATCCCGCCGAGCAGCACCAGCAGCGCGGCGACGACCAGGAAAGTGGCCGAGGGGGTCACGATGGCTCCGGATCGGTCCCTTCGTCGAGCCCCGCCGTCCCGAGCAACCGCTCGTCGTTGCCGCGCTGGGTGTCCTGGCGCCGTGCGGCGTCCAGCGCGGCGCGGAAGTCGGCGAGGACCCGGTTCTGCAGGCCGAACATCTCCCGCTCCTCCTCCGGCTCGGCGTGGTCGTACCCGAGCAGATGCAACACGCCGTGCACCGTGAGCAGGTGCAGTTCGTCGAGCAGCGGATGCCCGGCCGTGGCGGCCTGGTCCTCGGCGAAACCGGGGCACAGCACGATGTCCCCCAGCAGCGCGGGGGACGACTCGGGGGCCTCCGGCCCGCGGCCCGCCTCCATCTCGTCCATCGGGAACGCCATCACGTCGGTGGGGCCGGGCAGATCCATCCACCGGACGTGCAGCTGTTCCATGACGTCCTGGGTCACCAGCGACACCGACAGCTCGGCGAGCGGGCTGACCTCCATGCGGTCGAGCGTGAACCGGGCCGCCGAGACGATCGAGGTCTCGTCGACGTCGACACCGGACTCGTTGGCGATCTCGATGCTCACCGGCGTCCCCGTCCGCCCGCCGCACGGTCGTCGGCGGTGTCGTCCTGCTCGGCCTGCCATTTCTCGTAGGCGTCGACGATGTCGCCCACCAGCTTGTGCCGTACCACGTCGTGACTGCTCAGTGTCGAAAAATGCAGATCCTCCACGCCTTCGAGGATCTCACGGACGATCCGGAGGCCACTGCGCTGCCCGCCGGGCAGGTCGACCTGGGTGATGTCCCCGGTCACCACGATCCGGGAGCCGAAGCCCAGCCGGGTGAGGAACATCTTCATCTGTTCCGGCGTCGTGTTCTGCGCCTCGTCCAGGATGATGAACGCGTCGTTGAGGGTGCGGCCACGCATGTAGGCCAGCGGCGCGATCTCGATCGTGCCCGCCTGCATCAGCCGCGGGATCGACTCGGGGTCGAGCATGTCGTACAGCGCGTCGTACAACGGCCGCAGGTAGGGGTCGATCTTCTCGGACAACGTGCCCGGCAGATAACCCAACCGCTCACCGGCCTCCACGGCCGGTCGGGTCAGGATGATCCGCGTGACCTCCTTGTTCTGCAGCGCCTGCACGGCCTTCGCCATCGCCAGGTAAGTCTTGCCCGTGCCCGCGGGGCCGATGCCGAACACCACGGTGTGCCGGTCGATAGCGTCGACGTAGCGCTTCTGGTTCAGCGTCTTGGGCCGGATGGTGCGTCCCCGCCGGGACAGGATGTTCATGCTCAGCACCTCGGCGGGCGACTCCGAGCCGCCGCCGGAGAGCATCGTCACCGTCCTGCGGACCGTGTCCGGCCGGATCTGCTGCCCCTTGTCCGCCAGCGTCACCAGCTCCGCGAACACCCGTTCGGCGAAGGCCACCTCGCTGGAGGCCCCGGTCAGGGTGATCTCGTTGCCCCGGACGTGCACATCCGCGTCGAGCAGGTCCTCGGCGACGCGCAGGTTCTCGTCGGCGGAGCCGAGCAGCACGAGTGCGGCGGCGTCCGGGATCGGGAAGTGCGACTGTGCCGACCGGCCCTGCGCGGCGGTGTCATCCGCCCCGTCCACCGGCCCGTCCGTCGGAACGGGCTGCGGGTCGGACGCGGCCTGCGACGGGTCCGCCTCGTCCGGGGTGAGGTGCGCGGGATGCAGCGGTTCGGTTCCGGCCACGTGGCCTCTGGCCTGCCTTCTGCACGTGACGTGCGGGTCGTGGATGTCGTCGTCCCTGGTCATACCGATGGTAGCGGCTGGACCACCACCGGGGCACGGGAGTTTACCCGCCCGGGACTCACTGGTGATAACGCCCGAAATGGCCGAGCTGTTCCCCACCGAGGACGTGTGCGTGGACGTGGAAGACCGTCTGGCCCGCGTCGGCGCCCGTGTTGAACACGACGCGGTAGCCGTTACCGAGCCCCTCCCGCTCGGCCACCGTGGCCGCGGTGCCGACGACGTCGGCCAGCAGCCCCGGGTCGGCCGCGGCGAGCTCGGCCACGTTCCGGTACCGGGTTTTCGGCACCACGAGCACGTGGGTGGCCGCCTGGGGACTGATGTCGCGGAACGCGAGGGTGGTGTCGGTCTCGTGCACGATGTCGGCGGGGACCTCCCGGTCGATGATCCGCTCGAACAACGTCTTCTCGTCGCTCATGACCCTCCCGGTGGCGGTGGCTCGCCGGCTCGGCGGCGCTGGTCTCGCCCCGGCTCGGCTGCGCTGGTCTCGTCGTCTCCGGCAGGCCCGGTGGCCGGTGCCTGTGCCCAGCAGGGTACTGCGGCCAGCAGGGTACTGCGGCCGGTCGGCGCCGGCGACGGGCTTCGCCC
>NZ_KE387068.1:3994-8763 GCF_000430445.1 Saccharomonospora iraqiensis subsp. iraqiensis | reverse complement strand
CGGCGACCGCGGCCGAGGCCTGTTCCGCCGTCGCCGCGGCGGCCCGGCCGACCACCGACGTGCCGTCCGCGGGGTCGACGATCCGCAGCGCGTCACCGGCCGTCCGGGACTCGCCGTCGATGAACAGTCCGGTCTCGATCTCGGACACGGTGTCGACGGAGTTCGTGGACATCGTCGCCTCCCTCGTCGGTGGTCGTGGCTCGCACCCTACGTTCCCCGAATCGCGTCGTCCCATGACAACGGACCCGACCCGACCGCGAGATCCGACGTAGTCCACGCCGACCGGGCCGGCGCGCGGGAGCACCTCCACCGTCCCGGGCGGGCACCCCCGTGTTTCGTCCGTGTCCACCCGGGTACGCACCGGACACGAGTGCCGGACACGCGACAACGGAGGTGACAGCCGTGCGGAATCAGCCGTCGGTCTCGCTCGACGAGGCACGCGAGATCATCGCGGGTGGGGAGAAGAAGGCGCAGGAGATCGGGCAGCCCGCCAACATCGCCGTGGTCGACGCGGGCGGCAACCTGGTCGCCCACGCGCGGATGGACGGCGCGTGGCTCGGCAGCGTCGACATCTCCATCAACAAGGCCTTCACCTCCCGCGCGTTCGACATCGCCACCGCCGATCTCGCGGAGAACGCGCAACCCGGCGCGCAGTTCTTCGGCATCCACGCCTCGAACCACGGCCGGGTGATGATCTTCGCCGGGGGGCTCCCGCTGAAGCACGAGGGAACGGTCGTCGGCGCCGTCGGCGTGAGCGGCGGTACCGGGGAACAGGACCAGACCATCGCCGAGGCCGCCGCGGCGGCGTTCCGGCCCGCCGGATAGGGGCGCGCGCCCGGACGGGACGGCCCGGGACGGGCAGCACCACAGCTGCCCGCGCCCCGGTGCTCCCTTCCGGTGACGCGTCGGTTCACCGGTGGGCGGACCGGGAATGCACGCGACCACGACCCGCACCCGACGGCCCGCGAGAGGGAGTCACCCCGCATGTTCTTCCACCGGCAGGAATTGCAGTTCAAGGCGAGCCCGGAGCAGCCCGACGCGGTGTACGCGCGCAAGCTCCAGGAGGTGCTCGGCGGCCAGTACGGTGAGATCACCGTGGCGATGCAGTACATGTTCCAGGGCTGGAACATGCACGTGCCCGGCAAGTACCGGGACCTGGTCTTCGGGATCGGGTCCGAGGAGTTCGGCCACGTCGAGATGCTGGCCACCATGATCGCCCAACTGCTGGAGAAGTCCCCGCTGGGCGTCACCGACGAGGCGGTGCAGGCCGACCCCACGGTCGCGGCCGTCGTCGGCGGGACCGACGTCCAGCACGCCATCGTGGCGGGTGCGGGGGCACGGCCCGTCGACAGCATGGGCAACCCGTGGCAGGGCGCCTACATCACCGCGAGCGGCAACCTGCTGGCCGACTTCACCTCGAACGCCAACGCCGAGATGCAGGGCCGCACGCAGGTCGCCCGGCTGTACCACATGACCGACGACCACGGGGTCCGGGAACTGCTGTCCTTCCTGCTGGCGCGGGACACCATGCACCAGAACCAGTGGCTCGCCGCGGCCGCGGAGCTGCGGGAGAACGGGGTCGAGCAGCTTCCGGTGCCGAGCAGCTTCCCGCAGGACAGGGAACAGACGGACGTGTCGTACCAGTACCTGAACTTCAGCGACGGGCAGCACGCCTCCGAGGGGCCGTGGGCCTCCGGCCCCACCCCGGACGGCAACGGCGAGTTCAGCTACCACGAAGGCACCACCACCAGCGCGCCGATGCCGCCGCCCACCCGGCCGGACGCCCGCTTCTACGGGACCACCGAAGCCTGACCGACCATGACCGACACACCGCCGCCGGACCAGGTGGCCGACGCGTGGGACGCACTCGCACCCGGCTACGACGAGTTCATCACCCCGGAGAGTCTCCGGCACGGCGACGTCGCGCTCGGCCGGGTGGAGATCGGACCCGGGACCCGGTTCCTGGACGTCGCCGCGGGCACCGGGGCCCTGAGCATCCCGGCCGCACGCCGGGGCGCCCAGGTGGTCGCCACCGACATCGCCCCGGCGATGATCGAGCGGCTGGTCGCCCGCGCCCGCGCGGAGGGGCTCACCGACGTCGAGGGCCGGGTGCTGGACTCCCGTGCGCTGGTCTTCCCGGACGACACGTTCGACGTGTCCGCGTCCCAGAACGGCGTGACGATGCTGCCCGACCTCGACGCGGGCCTGGCCGAGATGGTGCGGGTCACCCGGCCCGGCGGGACGGTGCTCGTGGCCGCCTTCGGCCCGCTGCCGAAGGTCGAGTTCCTCACCTTCCTGCTCGACGCCGCCCGGGCCGCCGTGCCCGACTTCACCGGCCCGCCGATGGACCCACCACCGCCCCCGTTCCAACTGGCCGACCGGGACCTCTTCCGCGAACGGCTCACCGCGGCGGGACTGCACGACGTGACCGTGGACACGATCACCTGGGACATGACCGTCGACTCACCCACGCACCTCGTCAACGAGGTCGCCACCAGCAACCCCATCGGCGCCCGGCTCGTCGCGGGCCTGAGCGAGGACCAACGCACGGAGGTGCTGCGGGTGCTGGACGGCCTGCTGCGCGAGCGCTCCGGGGACCGCCCCTCGGCCGTGTTGCACGCCGACGTCAACGTCGGCACCGGCGTGAAGTGAACTCGTCCGACGTCGGCTGCTCATCGTGGTGCGAGCGCGATCGCCGCGTCGGCGGTCGCCTGCAGCACCTCCGCCGGCGAGGTCCCGTCGAGTGATTCGGCCTCGGCGACGAGGACGGTGCTGCCGTCCCGGTCGGAGTCGTAGTGGTGTCCGGTGAACCGGACGACCGGAACCACCGGCCGGATGTCGCCCGTGCCGTGCCGGTCGATGAGGTGCTTGAACGCGACGGCGTCGCTGCCCGTGGTGAAGTGCACGCGCGAGACCAGGACAGTGATCACGTCACCTTCGTCGTCGGTCAGCGGATACTGGAAGCGTCGTACGGTGCGGCAGGACTCACGGGTGAGGAAGTCCTGTACCTGCCCGAAGGACACCGTGCGGCACTCGGCCGCCGAGTCCTCCCGCTGACGCCCTTTCCGCAGGCGCAACTGCCGCCACGCCTTCGCGGGGCCCGACCGACGGGCCGTCCGCTTCGCCTTCGGGAGTTTCGACTGGATGGCCCGCACCACGGCGGACTCGGCGCTGGAGAGTACGGCGGAGCCACCTGCCACACCGCCCGCCCCGACGCCACCCACACCGCCCGAGGCCACAAGAAGCCCGACTCCGGCGGCAGCCGCGACGGCGCCACCCCGCTTCTTGGGGATCGGGTACTTGCTTCCGTCCGGTCGACTTCGAATATCCACGTCGGGCATCTGGTGTCCTCCCCGTCCGTCGCCCTACTCGACGGAGCAGCCTGGCCCACTACCGCGGGCCGGAGAGCACAAACCGAAGAAGGGCACACGGACGGGTGACGTCGACGTCCGGTACGGCCGGAGGAAAACGACGGGTTTGGGAGTTGTCGCCGGGGCCCCGCCGGTAGGGGGGAAGCGCGACCGACGGTCCGTCAGGCGTCCGGGCTGCCGCGTTCGGCGTCGCGCTTCTTGAGGCGTGCCGCCTCCTCGCGGACCTCGGCCTGGGTGGCGCGTTCCCGCTGCAGCCACTCGGGCATCTCCGCCTTCAGTGCGTTGATCTCCGCCGTGGTGAGCGCCTCGCTGATCCCGTTGCGGGCGAGGGCGCTGTTGGACACCCCGAGCCGGGCGGCGACGACCTGCCGGGGGTGCGGACCGTCGCGGCGCAGGTCCCGCAGCCACTCCGGAGGGTCGGCCTGCAGGGCGTTCAGCTCGTCGCGGGAGACCACACCGGACCGGAACTCCTCCGGCGTGGCCGGGAGGTACACGTTCAGCTTCTTCGCCGCGGTCTCGGGCTTCATCGTCTGGGAGGTCTTCTGCGACGCCATGCCCCGAGGGTAGCCGTCCGGGGTCCACGACCCGCGCTCGGCGTACCGCCCGTCCGGTAGCCTGGCGGCGTGCCGGATCCGGACGAACGCCTCTCGTTCACCCTCGCCCACGTCCCCGGGGTCACGCCCGACAAGTGGGTGCGCCGGTGGCACGAGCGGGCACCGCGGGTCCCGCTGTCGCTCACCCGGGTCACCGCCGCCGACGCCGCCGACACGGTGCGCGAGGGCATCGTCGACGCCGCGCTGCTGCGGCTGCCGACCGACCGCACGGGGCTGCACACCATCCCGCTGTACACCGAGACGACGGTGGTCGTGACCCCGAAGGACCATCTCGTGACCGCCGCCGAGGAGGTCTCCGGCGACGACCTGGCCGACGACGTCGTGCTGCACCCGCTGGACGACGTGCTGGACTGGGACGGCCCGCCCGGCCTGCCCGCGGTCGAGCGCCCGGCCACGACCGGCGACGCCGTCGAGCTCGTCGCGGCCGGTGTCGGGCTGCTCGTCGTCCCGCAGTCCCTCGCCCGGCTGCACCACCGCAAGGACCTCACCTACCGGCCGCTCACGGACGCCCCGCAGTCACGGGTCGCGCTGGCGTGGCCCGAGGACGGGACCACCGAGCTGATGGACCTGTTCATCGGCATCGTCCGCGGGCGCACCCCGAACAGCACGCGCGGACGCACCCGGGCCCCCGCACCGGCGACGAAGTCGGAAAGCGGGCAGAACGGCGACACCGCCCCCACCCGCAAGGCGGCCTCCCGCAAGTCCCCACCCCGGAAGCCGAGCGGTGGGAAGAAGCGGCACCGCGGCTCCGGGGGCCCGCGCGGGGGACGCGGCGGACCGCGCC
>NZ_KE387068.1:0-3894 GCF_000430445.1 Saccharomonospora iraqiensis subsp. iraqiensis | reverse complement strand
CGTCGCAGACCACCGCGCGGGCCCGCGTCGCCGCGTTGACCTGGGCCAGTGCCGCACGGCGGGACAGGCCACGGCGCCGCGCGTCCCGCCAGACGGCGGGCAGGATCCAGGCGGTGTTGCGGGGGTCGACCACGGTGAGTTCGACCTCGTCCTCGTCGAACCGCGCGCGCAACGCCCGGTAGACCGCGCCCATCCGTTCCATGTCGGCGCGGCAGTGCACATACGGACCGGTGTCGTCGCCGCGGAGCGCGCCGACCGGGTCGCCGTCCAACCGGCCGCAACAGCCGGAGCCGCCCATCTGCCGGTCCCACTGGCGCACCAGCACCACCCTGTGCCGCGCCACGGGGATCAGCTGCCGCCGGGCCAGACCGTGCCGGAGGCGTCGGTGGTCGGTTGCAGCACGGTCTCCACCAGCGACTCCGACCGCAGGTGGGTGCCGCGCTGGTACTCCTCGTCGCGCACCATCTCGGAGAACGCGCGCCTGCTCGGGTAGGACACCAGCAGGACGGCGTCCCAGTCCTGCCCGGCCTCGGCCACCACGGGCGCCGCCCCGTGCCCGTAGTACAGGATCGTCGCGCCGACCTTCTCGGCGAACCGCCGGAAGTGCCGCAGGTAGTCGGCGTAGCGCTCGGCGCCGCCCTCCCGGAAGCGCAGCAGGTTCAGCATCACCACGGGTTCGTCGGGCCGGTCGGACAGGAAACGCTTCAGGTCGGAACCGGTCGGATCGATCGCCATGGCGCCGCATCCTACGCGTGGGGCCCGCCGCGACGCCGTGGTGCGACCGGGTGTCCGGCGAGACCCGGGGCCCGCCCGGTCAGGGTTTGATCGCGACCCCGGCGAGGTAGCGGACCCGGGCCGGGTCGTCGTCCCACCACGGCTCTTCCCGACCATCCGGACGCCACTCGACGGCCCACACCACGCCCGGTTCCACCAGCTCCCAGCCCCCGAACAGGGCCGCGACCTCGTCCCGGGACCGCAGGAAGGCCGGATTGGTGGTTTTGGCGTAGTTCGCCACGACCTCGTGGGTGTCGGGCCGGTGGTCGGCATCGGAGATGTGACTGAGCACGAGCATGCTGCCCGGGGGAAGCCGGTCCTGGTAGAAGGCCAACGTCCGCTCCGGCGCCTTCTCCGGGGGCATGAAGTGCAACAGGGCGGTGACCAGCAGGCACGTCGGTTCCCTGGGGTCGATCACCCCGGTGTCCAGCACCCGCTGCCACAGCCGTGCACCGTCGAAGAAGTCGGCGAACACCGCCCGGTGCCGCTGCGGGTCCGCCTCCTCCGCCAGCAGGATCTCCGAGTGGGCGTGCGCGATCTCCTCGTTGTCCACGTACACCACGCGGGCCCGGGCCTGCGGGTCGGTCTCGTCGGCGATCTCGTGCGCCTGGCCCTGGCTGGGCAGCCCGGCACCGATGTCGACGAACTGGCGGATGCCGTGCCGCAGCGCCAGGCGCACCGCCCGCCCGATGAACTCCCGGTTCGAACGCATCCCGTACGGCATGTCCGGAGCCACCGCCACCTGCTCGTCGGCGAACTTCCGGTCGATGGCGTAGTGGTGGGTCCCGCCGAGCAGGTAGTCATAGACCCGCGCCGAACTCGGCCTGTCCAACGCCGCCGGCTTGTTGTCGGAACCGGACACCCGTATCACTCCCCTGTGCTCACCCGGACGGGTGTCCAGTGTGACAGTCGGTCAACGCCGGGGGAACGGGTACCGAGCAACGGCGTTCGCGGCGCCGTCGTCGTCACACGACTTGTGCTTCCCCTTGTCGGGGCACTTGTCCTTACCCTTGCTCTTCGTGACCGTCTCGGTCACGGTGTCCGTGGCGGTGACCGTCTGGGTGACGGTGCTTCCCGGCTGGGTCTCGGTGACCGTGGTGCCCGGTTGGGTCTGGATGCGGACGGCGGCCTCCGTGCGCCCGGACGGCCGTGGCCACGCGTTCATCCGGGCGTCGGTTCCGATCCACGGACCGCGGTCAGGACCAGGACCGGTCGGCCAGCTCGTGCAGCACGGCCCGGGCGGTGCGCTTTCCGGACGTCAGCGCGCCCTGCTGCGAGCTGGTGTCCCGGTGGTCGCCGCACACGTACCGGCCCGGGCCGAGGCGCACCGCGCTCCGCAACGGATGCCGTTCGGTCATCACGGGCAGCGCCCGGCGGATCGGGTAGGCACGGATCAGCTCCCAGTCCGCCGTCGTGGTGTCGTAGAGCCGCGCGAGCCTGGTGCGCACCCGGGTCTCGGTGGCCGGGTCGGCGTCGGCCCGTTCCGGCACCGAGGCGGCCACCAGCGCCGACCCGGGCGGCGCGTAGCCGGGGGCGGCGGCGCTGATCACCGCGGTGTTCAACACGAGCTCACCGCTGTCCACCAGGAGGGTGGGCTGCTCCAGCGGTGGTCGGCCCGCGAGGCGGTAGTAGAAGGTCGTCACGGAGTGCCACGCGGGCGCGGACACGGTGGGCAGCAGCCGGGCCGCGGTGTCCCCGTCGGTCGCCACGATCACCACCCGCGCGGGGATCCGCTCCCCGCCCTCCAGCGTCACCCCCTCGTCGTCGACCTCGGTGACGGGGCTGGAGTACCGGATGCCGTCCGTGGGCAGGTCACGCGCGATCAGGTGGGGCAGCGTCCCCATCCCGGCCGCGGGCAGCGCCCCGCCACCACGCAGGAACGCCCGCCAGATCAGGTGGAACACCCGGGAGGACGTGCGCAGCTCGGGATCGAGGAAGACCCCGGCCAGGAACGGGCGGAGCACCTCGTCGACGGTCCGGTCGGAGACACCGCTGCGGGCGAGCTCGTCCGCCGTGGAGCGCTCCGGCCCCGCACGCAGCACCCGCGCCGGAGCCACCGCGTCCCGGGCGGACAGCCACGCCAACGCCGCCACGTCCCGCGGCCGGCGCCACGCGAACTCGGCGAGGTCGCGCAGCGCGGCCGGATGGCGCCAGGGCGGCGCGAGGTATCGCCGCCTCCGGTCCCCACCGGCGATCACCCCCTGGGTGAAGTGTTGCAGCCGCAGGTCGGCGACCCGCACCGTCGACCGGAGGGCCGGGTATCCGGGGAGCAGGACCTGGAACCCGCGGTCCAGCCGGAAGCCGTCCACCACGTCGGTGCGGATGCGACCACCGACCTCGTCCTCCGCCTCACACACGAGCACCTTCACCCCCGCGGACCGCAGCTCACGGGCGGCCGTCAACCCGGCCAGCCCCGCACCGACGACGACCACCTCGGCCTGCTGTGTCATCACACCACCGCCCCTCCGCAGCACGGTGCCGCCCGGAAACGGACCGCGCCGCCCGGTCCGTCCTCCCCCGCATTCCTCGTGCGCCGCACTCCACACCGTGCTGGCATGGAGCCAACAAGGCGGCCGGGAGCGTGCGACACTGGACGGCAGTGACCGCCGACGACCGCCCGGAGATCTCGTGAGCGACGGAACCACCACACCGGTGACGGTGTACTGGCGTCCCGGGTGCCCGTACTGCTCCCGGCTGCTCGGCGACCTCGACCGGATCGGGCTGCCCGTCCGGAAGGTCGACATCTGGCAGGACTCGCGGGCCGCCGCCCGGGTCCGCGCGATCGCGGACGGCAACGAGACCGTGCCCACCGTGGTCGTCGGCGACGACCACACCATGGTGAACCCGCGCGCGACCCAGGTGCTCGACGCGGTCCGCACCCGGGCGCCCGGCCTGCTCGACACGATGGACCGGGACGCCCTGGTGAAGGCCGCGGCCGGGCCCTGGCACGCCGGACTGGTCCTCGCGGTGATCCTCACCGGACTGTGGCTCCTGCTGACCCTCGGCAACCCCGAGACGCCCTACCACCTGGCGTCCGCGGTCGTCGCGGCCGCCTGGCCGGTCGGCCGTCGGCTGCGCGTCGGCCGGGCACTGCCCGTGATGCCGGCCCTGACGACCGCG
>NZ_KE387067.1:31967-34415 GCF_000430445.1 Saccharomonospora iraqiensis subsp. iraqiensis | reverse complement strand
GTCCCGGACGCGCACGGCATGGACCCGGCCTCGGTGCTGGCACTGCTGCGGACGTTGGGCGGCACCCCGGGCCGGGTGCTCGTCGTGGGCTGCGAGCCGCAGGACGTGACGGAGGGGATCGGGCTCTCCGAGCCCGTGGAAGCGGCAGTGGAGGACGCGGTGTGGCGGGTGGTCGAACTCGTCGACATCGCCGTGGAGAGAGGTGGTGCCGATGTGTCTCGGCATTCCGGGTGAGATCGTCGAGATCCTCCCGGACCGTCCCGACCTGGCGCGGGTCAACGTCAGCGGTGTGCGCCGGGCGATCAACGTGGGGCTGCTGGAGGCCGACCCACCCCGCCCGGGCGACTGGGTTCTCATCCACGTCGGTTTCGCACTGTCCAAAATCGACGAAGAAGAGGCCGCGGCGGTGTCGCGCTATCTCGAAGAGCTCGGGCAGGCCTACACCGACGAGATCGACGCACTGAGTCAATCGATGATCGAGTGAGGGCGGCGAGGATGCGATTTGTCGACGAGTACCGCGACGCGGACACCGCGCGGGCGCTGGGCGCCCGGATCGCCGAACTGTGCGAACCGGGCCGCGGGTACCAGTTCATGGAGGTGTGCGGCGGGCACACGCACACGATCTACAAGCACGGCATCGCCGACCACCTGCCCGAGCAGGTGTCGCTGGTGCACGGACCGGGCTGCCCGGTGTGCGTCATCCCGATGGGCCGGGTCGACGACGCCATCCACATCGCCTCCCGCCCGGACGTCATCATGACCTCGTTCGGCGACATGATGCGGGTGCCGGGCAGCGACAACACCTTCTTCGACTCGAACGCCGAGGGCACCGACATCCGCATGGTGTACTCCCCGCTCGACTCGCTGAAGATCGCGCGGCAGAACCCGGACAAGCACGTGGTGTTCATGGCGATCGGCTTCGAGACCACGGCCCCGTCGACGGCGATGACCCTGCTGCGCGCCGAGGAGGAGGGCCTGGACAACTTCTCCGTGTTCTGCAACCACGTCACCATCGTCCCCGGCATCAAGGCGATCCTGGACTCCCCCGACCTGCGGCTGGACGGCTTCCTCGGGCCGGGGCACGTCTCCACGGTGATCGGCTGCCGGCCGTACGAGTTCATCCCCGCCGAGTACGGCAAGCCGCTCGTGGTCGCCGGGTTCGAACCGCTGGACCTGCTGCAGTCGGTGCACCAGCTGATGCTCCAGCTCGCCGAGGGCCGCTGCGCGGTGGAGAACCAGTACTCCCGGGTCGTGCCGTGGCAGGGCAACCCGGTGGCCCTGGAGGCGATCAACCGCACGATGCGGCTGCGGCCGTACTTCGAGTGGCGCGGGCTGGGCTTCATCTCACACTCGGCGATGCGGCTGCGGGACGAATACGCCCGGTTCGACGCCGAGCGGATCTTCGACCTGCCCGGCGTGCGGGTGGCCGACCCGAAGGCGTGCCAGTGCGGCGAGGTGCTCAAGGGCGTGCTGAAGCCGTGGGAGTGCAAGGTGTTCGGCACCGCCTGCACCCCGGAGACGCCGATCGGCACCTGCATGGTCTCGCCGGAGGGCGCCTGCGCGGCCTACTACAACTTCGGCCGGTTCACCCGGGAGCGTATCCGGGGCGCCACGGCCCCGTCCGCGGCGACACCGGAGACCGCGGTGACACCGGCGACCACGACCACGGCGACCACGGGGGGCCGGGGATGAGGACCGAGGACGAGGTACTGGACCGCATCGACAAGGCCCGCAGGCGCAAGCCGAAGATGCGGGAGGAACGGATCACCGCCGCGCACGGCGCCGGCGGCAAGGCGAGCCAGACACTGGTCGAGGCGGTGTTCCTGGACTCCTTCCGCAACGCGATGCTGGAACCGCTCGGCGACGCCGCCGACGTGGTGCTCGGCGGCACCCGGCTGGCGATGACCACGGACTCGTTCGTGGTGTCGCCGCTGTTCTTCCCCGGCGGCGACATCGGCGACCTCGCGGTGAACGGCACGGTCAACGACCTCGCCGTCTCCGGTGCCACCCCGTCCTACCTCTCCTGCGGGTTCATCCTGGAGGAGGGATTCCCGGTCGCGGACCTGCGCCGGATCGTCGAGTCGATGACCCGGGCCGCCCGGGCGGCGAACGTGCAGCTCGTCACCGGGGACACCAAGGTGGTCGGCAAGGGCAGCGGCGACGGCTGCTACATCAACACCACCGGCGTCGGTTTCCTCCCGCCCGACCGCGCCCTCGGCATTCACACCGCGCGCCCCGGCGACGCGGTGATCGTCTCCGGGCCGGTCGGCGACCACGGCATCACGGTGCTGCTGGCCCGCGGCGAACTGGACATCGAGCCCGACCGGCTGACCTCCGACACCGCGCCGGTGCACGGGCTGTGCGCCCGGCTGCTGGAGGTGCCCGGCGTGCGGGCCATGCGGGACGCGACGCGGGGCGGGGTGGCGACGGTGCTCAACGAGGTCGCCC
>NZ_KE387067.1:21939-31867 GCF_000430445.1 Saccharomonospora iraqiensis subsp. iraqiensis | reverse complement strand
GGCGACGAGCCACCGATGACCGGTCCGGGACCCGGGCGCCGGTTCCCGGACCCCACCCGGCCCGACCCCGCCGCCTTCTCCCTCCGCCGTCGGCCCGCGCCGGGCCGCTGACGGGGAGAGGGAGCGGGAACACCACCGACGGACACCTGTGACCGATATATACCCCCTGGGGTATTAAGGAGCTTGTTATGTCGCGGACTCCGGACGAGGGTGTGAACGGTACCGAGGAGGCACGACCGGGTATCACGACCACGCGGAAACCGGTGCCGGGCACGTCCGGGAGGTGTGGCCCGTGCTCGCGTTGACAATCGCCCTCGCCGTGCTCGTCGGGGTGTCCCTCGGCCTGCTCGGAGGCGGGGGCTCGATCCTGACCGTCCCGCTGCTCACCTACGTGGCGGGGATGGACGCCAAGTCCGCCATCGCCGTCTCGCTGCTGGTGGTGGGGGTGACCAGTGCCGTGGCCGCCGTCTCGCACGCCCGTGCGGGCCGGGTGCAGTGGCGGACGGCACTGATCTTCGGTGGCGTCGCCATGGCCGGCGCCTACGGCGGCGGACGTGTGGCCGAGTTCATTCCCGGAACGGTCCTGCTGCTCGCCTTCGCGGTCATGATGGTCGCGACCGCGATCGCCATGCTGCGTGGGCGCAAGGGCGCGGACACCGCGAAGGCCCACGACCACCTGCCCGTCGTCCCGGTCGTGCTGGAAGGCCTCGTCGTCGGATTCGTCACCGGACTCGTCGGCGCGGGCGGGGGCTTCCTCGTCGTCCCGGCGCTGGTGCTGCTCGGGGGTCTGTCCATGCCCACGGCGGTGGGGACCTCACTGGTCGTCATCGCGGTGAAGTCGCTGGCCGGCCTCGGCGGCTACCTCAGCACCGTCGAGATCGACTGGGCGGTGGCCGCGGGCGTGACCGCGGCGGCCGTCGTCGGCAGCCTCGTCGGTGGCCGGCTGGTCAGCGTGGTGCGGCCCGAGCAGCTGCGCAAGGGCTTCGCCTGGTTCGTGCTCGCGATGTCCGTCGTGATCTTCGTGCAGGAGGCACCTGCCGCGGTCACCGGATTCATCGCGGACAACGCCGTCCTGTTCTCGGTGCTCGGCGCGGTCGTGGTCGCCGGGGCGGTCGGTACGGCACTCGCTCTCCGGCGACGCCGCTCCGAAACGGAGCCCGCCCGGCACGGCAGCGGGTGAGGCACCCACACCACACCGGGACACGGCCACCGGAGGGGGCCGGTGGCCGTGTCCCGGAGCCGGTCGGTGGGTGACCGTGACCCCTGCCCGACGCACCGGAACCTACGGTTGCGTAGCCTGAGGGCGTGGCTGACGTCGTGTACCCGCCTGTCGTGCTGGCGGCCAAGACCATGTTCCGGGTGCTGGACCACCAGCTGCGGGTGACGGGCACCGAGCACGTCCCGCGCACCGGTGGTGCGGTGATCGCCTGCAACCACGTCAGCTATCTGGACTTCATCTTCTGCGGCCTGGGCGCACAGCCGGCGAAACGGTTGGTGCGGTTCATGGCCAAGAAGGAGATCTTCGACAACCGGATCGCCGGGCCGCTCATGCGCGGCATGCATCACATCCCGGTGAACCGGGCGGCAGGCAAGGACTCCTACGGCGAGGCGGTCCGGCGGCTGCGCGCGGGCGAGGTCGTCGGAGTGTTCCCGGAGGCGACCATCAGCCGGTCCTTCACCGTCAAACCGGTCAAGTCCGGTGCGGTCCGGATGGCCGCCGAGGCGGGCGTGCCGGTCGTGCCGATGGCGTTGTGGGGCACGCAGCGGCTGTGGACGAAGGGCAGGCCGCGCACGCTCACCAAGCGGCACGTGCCGATCCACATCCACGCGGGCAGGCCGTTGCGACCCGGTCCGGACGACGACCCCGATGTGGTCAGCCGCGAGCTGCGCGCCCGCATGTCGGCGATCCTCGACGAACTGCAGGCCGGCTATCCCGAGCAGCCCACCCGCGACGACGACCGCTGGTGGCTGCCCGCCCACCTCGGCGGCACCGCCCCCACCCCGGAGGAGGCGGCCGCCCTCGACGCCCACCGTCCCACGACCGACTGAGTCCCGTTACCGACGGAGCCCCACGAGCGAGGGAGCCCCACGACCGAGGGAGCTCCGGTCGGCCTCCGGACCGGTCGCGGACGGAGCGCCGGGCTCGGGTGGAGGAAGGTGTGCAGGCCGCGTCCGGACGGAGGCCCGCGCACACACCCCTCATCGCACCCGGCATACCGCCACCCCGGAACAGCGAGAAGGCCACCCGCTGAGCGGGTGGCCTTCTCGGAGAGTACCTCTGCGGTGGAGCTAAGGGGACTCGAACCCCTGACCTCCTCACTGCCAGTGAGGCGCGCTACCAGCTGCGCCATAGCCCCTTGTGTTGTGTGGGAACCACTGTATCCGATCGCCCCGCGGCCTCGAACAGGGGGGGTCCGTCACCGCGCCGCGGGCGGTGACGGACCCCGCCGCGGTCAGCCCGCGCGCGCGGCGGCGACCACGTCGTCCAGCCAGTTCGGGTTGTTGAAGGCGTCGACGATCTCGCCGTCCGCGACCACCAGCGGGGTGGCGAAGGCGGGCCCACTACCGAGATCCCGGTGCAGGCTGCTGTCGCTTTCCACCTGCTCCATCTTGCGGTTCAGCAGATCCTCGTACTTCCCGTTGCGCACGCCCTCGGCGAAGGCCGGGTCGGTGATGCCCAGGTCGCGGCCCAGCTGGATCAGCTGGTCCTTGTCGTAGGCGCGGGCACCCTCGCCGGGCTGCGCGGCGAACAGACTGTCGTGGTACTCGGTGAACGTCCCGGCGTCGGCGGCCAGCAGCGCCGCGTTCGCCGCGTGCAGCGAGTAGCCCGCCGGGTCGGAGCGCTCGGCCAGCATCGGCACCATGTGGTTACGCACCGCGAGCTGCCCCTGCGCGATCCGGTCGCGGATCTGCTCGCCGTACTGCTGCTCGAACTGCCCGCACGCCGGGCACAGGAAATCCGCGTAGACGTCGATCGTGGCGGGGGCGTCCTGTTCACCGACGACGACCACGGACCCGTCCCGGCGTTCCGGCAGGTCCGCCGTCGCGGTGGCGGTGGGGATGCTCTCCCCCTCCGTCGCGTTCTTCGAGGAGTTGGTCCAGATCAGGCCGCCGACGACCACCGCGACGACCAGCACGACCACGCCGACGATCGCCGTGACACGCCGCGTGTCGGTACCGCCCCGCGCGGCGGCGACCGCCTTCGCACCCGCGTTCTTCCCGCCGCTCTTCGGACGGCCCGCGGGCGGCCCGTCACTCCCGGTCGTCCGCTGTTGTTGCCGCCGCCTGCGTTCGGCTCGTTCCGCTCCGCCCACTGGGCTCGGTGTCCTTCCTCGTCTCGCCGTCGTCCCCGGAGGCTCCGGTTCCCCCGTGTGCGCCGTGTGTCCCGTCCCCGGGCACGTCCGTGCGGGGCCGCCGCAGCCAGCCGTCCAGCGACAGCAGTGTCCCGGGCCGTACCAGCAACCACCCGGCCAGTGCCAGGAACCCGAGGTCCCGCAGGATGTCCTGCGGATACTCGGTCTCCCCCTCGGCGACCCGGCCGCCCCCGCCGAAACACCCGCAGTCGATCGTCAGGCCGCGTGCCCACGCCTGGGCGACCCCCGCGACGAAGAGCACGAGCACCACCACCGACACCGCGGCCGAGGCGCGGGTCAGCACGCCCAGCGCGAGCAGCAGCCCGAGCACCACCTCCACCAGCGGCAGCGCGGTGGCGACCACGCCGACGAGCTCGGCGGGCAGTACCTCGTAGGCCTGCACGGCGAGGTACGCCTGCCCCGGGTCCGCGAGTTTCAGCCCCCCGGAGACGAGCCAGACGGCGGCCAGCCCCAGCCGCACGAGGGTGCCGACGCCGTCGAGTGTCCGTCCCGGTGAGCCCCGCACGCCCTCTAGGCTAACCGGCGAACCTGAGAACCCTATGAGAGGCGGGATCGGATGCGACGGCCGACATTCCTGGTCAGCGCCCTGATACTGGCTGCGACGCTGGTCGCGTGTACGGCCCCGGACGCTGCCGAGGACTCGATCGTCACCCGCGCGAGCGACACCGGGTCGGTGACGATCGGCATCCGTATCGACCAGCCGGGGTTGTCGGAGCGGACGGTCGACGGCCGCATCGTCGGGTTCGACGCGGACGTGGCCCGGTTCGTCGCGGAGGAACTGGGGGTGGCGGCCGAGGACATCGTCTGGCGGGAGACGGTGGCCGCCGAGCGGGAGAGCGCACTCAGCTCCGGCGCGGTCGACATGGTGGTGGCGGCCTACTCGATCACCGACTCGCGACGGCAGGAGGTCTCGTTCGCCGGGCCGTACTACGAGACCGGCCAGGACCTGCTGGTGCACTCGGCGACCGAACCGATCTCCGGGACCGCTGAGCTGCGCGGCCGGACGTTGTGCTCGCCGAGCGGGTCGACCTCGTCCGACACCGTCCGGGAGCGGTTCGGCGACGCCGTGACGCTGGTGGAGTACACGCGGGTCTCCGAGTGCGTGACGGCCCTGCTCGCGGGGCGGGTGGACGCGGTCACCACCGACGCCGCCATCCTCGCGGGCCATGCCGCCCAACACCCGGAACTGCTCCGGGTGTCCGGGATGCGCCTGTCCACCGAACGCTACGGCGTGGGCCTGCCCCGGGGGGACACCGACGCCCGTGCGGCGGTCACCGCGGCACTGCGACGGATGATCGACTCCGGGTCGTGGCGTGTCTCGGTGGAACGCAACCTCGGGCCGTCCGGCATCGAGATCCCCGATCCCCCGACGGTCGGCGGCCGGTGACCGGTCCGCCCGGACCCGTCAGGCGGTCCGGGCGACCTGCGCCGTCGCGGCTTCGACGTCCCGCTCGTGCAGCCCCTCCGCCACCGCGGCACGGATCTGGGTCTGGTTCTCCCGGACGGCGTGGGCGAAGAACTCGTCCACCCGGGGATCGGTGAGCACCTCGAGCGTGACCCGCATCGTGGTGTCCACGACGGTGCGCACCACCTCGTCGTGGAAGGGCAGCCGGGAGAGCGCACCCGCGTGCGGGTCCTGCCGGACCTTCTCGGTGACGATCTCCCGCAACGACTCCTTGTGCTCGTCCAGCGAGCGCGCCACGTTACGCGGGTAACGCCCGGTCTCGAGCACCTTGGCGACCTCGTCGAGCACCGCGACCGTGACCGGCTTCTTGATCGCCGACACGATCGGCCGGGAGAACCGTTCCACGAGCCGTTGGGTGAACCGCTCCCCGAACACCCGGTCCGCCGTCCGGGCCAGCCGCACCACCAGTACGACCACCCTCAGCAGGCGCAGCCCGCGCAGCGCCGGGTGGGCCACGGGGATCATCCCGAGCACCTCGTACCACCCGCGCAGCGGGAACCGCCGATCCCACCGGGCCGCGCGCCAGCGCCACAGGAACTCGATCGCGAACACCCCGCAGATCGCGGTGTCCACCACGAACACCAGACGGGCCGTCGCCGCGGAGACGTCGGCGACCATGGTCCAGGTCAGCAACGCGACCGAGCCCACGGCCAGAAGGAGCATCACCACATCCACGGCCATCCGGCCGCGCGAAATACCGCCGCTGGTCATCGCCGGGATTGTTCCCGAGGCCCCGGCGGGCGCAGCACCCCACCCCCGGCCGCGCATCCGCTCCGGCCGGTGCCACCCCGACCGGAGCCGACGGGACGGGCGCGGTCAGGCCGTGGTCGTGGCGATGAACCGCATCACCTGCGGCCAGGAGAGATCGTGGGCGGCGGCGTTGACCTCGGAACTCTCCCGGCGGGCGCGGTCGGTGAAGCCGTGCTCGGCCCGGGGATAGACGTGCACGAGGCTCTCCCCCGTCTCGCGGGAGTGCAACGCCGACTGGAGCCGGGTGAAGCTCTCCCACGGCACCAGTGAGTCGGCACCCGGGTAGAGCATGAGCACCGGCGCGGTGATCCGGCCGGTGGCCTCGACCGCGTCCACGGTGTGGTTCGGGGCCGGGGTCGCGGGCACGGTCGGGTGGTAGGCGACGACGTTCGCGAGCCGCTCGTCCCGGGCACCGAGCAGGAGCGCGAACCGGCCGCCCATGCAGAAGCCGATCACCCCGACCCGGCTCAGCCCCAGCTCGGAGTGCATGTGATCGAGCAGGCGGCGCATCTCCGCCAGACTCTGTTCGTCGTCGAGCCGGCCCATCAGCTCGAACAGCCGCTCCCGGGAGGTGTCGTCGGTGCTCGGCCCGTGCCACGGATCCCAGCTCAACGCCGTGACCCCGGTCCGCGCGATGTCGTCGGCGAACTCCCGCACCTGTGCGCCGATGCCGGTGACCATCGGCAACAGCAGCATCCCGGCCGTGCTCGGGTCGGTGGGGCGGGACAGGTACGCGCGGAGGTCGTCGACCTCGACCATGCCGCCCTCGATCTCGTGTGCCATACCGGCACGGTAGCGAGGCGCACGGTCGTCCGCCGAACACGGTGGGGTGTGTCCGCCCGGAGGTGGAACACGCCCCACCGCGTCGGCTCCGCGGCCGGTCCGTGTCGGCTCGCCGCCGCGGGAGGCGGACTACGCGCGGAGTTCGCCGGTGCTGCCGGCGTCGACCAGCTCGCGAAGGTCGTCGGGCAGGGCCTCCCGTACCTTGTTCATCACTCCCTCGGTGGCCTCGCCGGTCACCTCGAGAACGACCCGGGCGCCGTAGACGGCGTTCGACTCGCCGAGATGTCCGCGATCGGCCACCCGGCGGGTGAACTCGTCCAGGCCGAACCGCTCGCCCGACCCCGCGCCACCCATCGTCACCGTCCGGCGCAGGCTCTCGCCGATCTCCATCGGCAGCTGGTCGGCGAGGTTGGTCGTCAACTGCTCGGGGATCCGCTCGCCCAGCGTCTCCAACGTCGCCCGGGTCAGCCCCTCGGCCTCACCGCGGCCGGAGAGCTGTGCCCGGGCCTGGACCTGGCCGATGAAGTGGTCGTGGTCCATGGCCTCAGCCCTTCGACAGCCGGGCGGCCAACATCTGCTTGCCCTGCTCGCCCGCCTTCTCGTTGTTGTGCTGGATCTTGCGGAACCACTCCGCGAGTTCCTTGTCGCCGTCGCGTTCGGCGTCGTCGATGTACTGCTTCATCTGCCAGGCGTAGTGCAGGGACGCCTGCACGACACTGACGAGGTCGTAGTAGTCGTCCTTCACCGGAGTCGGCGGTGCGGCTGTCATCGGTCTCTCCCTTCGTTCGCGACCGTTCCGGGATTTGCCGATCTCGACGCGACCGAAACCGCACCCGCACCGTCGAAACACCGGCCCGGTGCGACCCCGGGAGGAAGACGCCGCCCCGGGATGCGCTCAGGACGCCGCGGCGGAGCGGTGACCGCCCGCGAGCTGGCGGGTGGCCACGTTGATCCGGTTCCAGGCGTTGATCGTGGCGATCGTGGTGACCAGCAGGGCGAGCTGCTGCTCGTCGAACCACGCCGCGGCCTCGTCCCACACCGGGTCGGGCACCGCCTCACCCCGGTCGGCGAGCCGGGTGGCCGCCTCCGTGAGGGCGAGCGCGGCCCGTTCCTCCCCGGTGAACCAGGGCGCCTCCCGCCACGCGGCGACCGACGACAACCGTTGTTCGGTCTCGCCCGCGCTCCGGGCGTCCCCGGTGTGCATGTCCAGGCAGAAGCCACAGCCGTTGATCTGACTGGCCCGCACCCGCACCAGTTCCTGGATCGTGCGCGGGAGCACGTCGTCGTCCCGGGTGGACCGTTCGAGCGCCAGCAGCGCCCGGTACGCGGCGGGCACGTGCTCGTAGGGATTGGCCAGACGCGGTTGCATGACAGGACTCCTCCCCGTTCGGGACTTCTCTCGTGGGATCACGACTTGGTGGGATCACGACGGCCCGCCGAGCAGCGCGGCACGGACCCGCTGCGGCGCGTCCGGGTTGGTGCGCTCGACGTCCCGGGCGACGTCGGCGATCGTGCGGGACGCCAGTTCCTTCCGCCACGCCAGCTCCGCCCGGCGCATGCTCAGCGAGATCGCGCAGTGGTCCCGGTAGTCGACGTCCGGGTCGCCGCCCGGGCCGTGCCGCAGGATCCGGGTACAGCGGAAGGCGTCCTCGGAGCCCTCCAGGGCGACGACGACGTCGAGCAGGGAGACCTCCTCCGGTGCCCGGTCCAGCCGGAACCCTCCCCGCGGCCCGGGAACCGAAGTCAGGACCCCGGCCCGTACCAGCGCCTGCAGCTGCTTGTTCAGATACGCGGACGGCAGCTCGTAGATCCCGGCGAGGCGCGTCGCGGGAACGGCCTCCCCCGCCCAGGCCAGATTCAGACACGAGTGCAACACCCACTCCACGCCCTGTCCCATCCGCATCCCCGAGATCCTAACCATCCTGAACACACATTGTCCAGATTAAGTCCCCGCGAGTTGCCACCCCAGGTCCGCGAGTTGCCACCCCAGGTCAGTGAGTCGACGCCCCAGGTCGCTGAGTCGACGCCCCAGAACACAGAAGAGCCCCGGTCGGCGGGGGCCGACCGGGGCTCTGTGGTGGAGGTGCCGGGAATCGAACCCGGGTCCTCTGGCGCCTTTCCAGGGCTTCTCCGTGCGCAGTTCGCTGTGTCTCTACTCGGCCCCACCGGTCACGCGAACAAGCCGGTGTGACGGGCCCAGCCACTGTTCATGTCCCTACCGGTTCCCGTGGCCGGAACCGGCGGTGAGCCTCCTGGCTGATGCCGGCAACCGGGTCGGAGGCTTACCCGGGCCGACAGACTCCGCGCTCGCTCAGGCGGCGAGGGCGAAGTCGCGCTGACTGTTAGTCTTGGCGCTTATATTTAGTGCGACGACGCTTGCGGTGGTCGTTGCCTGCACCGACACGCTTCCCCTGAATCAACGTCCAGAGTCGAAACCGTTCACCCCCTCGTGTGTGTTCTGCTCTCTGTGGGGCTGTCGCCCCACGTGGCTCCCGCGTTATCACCGCGATCGCCTGCACCCAGGATAACGCCCCGCGCAACCGGATAATTCCACCGGTCCCGCCCCCAGGTCCGGCAGCGTTTGCCGGGCCCCCTATCGCCTGCCGGGTCCGGTATCACCGTCGTCGGCGGACACCCGTGCGGCTACAGGTTCAACAGCTTCGCGGGTGTGTCGTGCAGCACCGCACGCAGGAACGGTTCGCCGAGGCGGTCGTCGGCGGCGGCCCAGTCCGCGATCGCCCGGAGCTGGGTCGCGTACGGGTACGGGATGTTCGGGAAATCGGTGCCCAGCACCACCCTGTCGGCGATCCCCGCGATCCGGGCGGGCCAGTCCCGCGGGGCGGGCATGAGCTCCTCGGTGAACGGCACCCCCACCATCGTCGTGTCGAGATACACCCCGGGATACCGCTCCACCAGCGCGAGCGCCTCGTCGTACTCGGGCATTCCCGCGTGCGCGAGCACCGTCACCAGCCCGGGATGCCGTTCGAGGACACGCTCGAAGACGTCGAGGCCGGTGTACTCGCCACGCAACGGCCCGTGCCCGCAGTGCACCACCACGGGCACGCCGGCCTCGGCGATCAGCCCCCACGCCCGGTCGAGTTCCGCCGCACGCGGGTCGTAGGCGCCGACCTGGACGTGTGCCTTGAAGCACCGGGCGCCGCCCTCCAGTGCCTCGGCCACGTCCGAGGCCGCCGACGGTTCCGGGTACAGCGTCGCGGTGGGCACCGCCCCGGGAACGCGGTCGGCGAAGTCACGGGCCCAGCCGTTCAGCCACCGCGCCATGCCGGGTTTGTGCGGATACACCAGCGGCGCGAACGTGTGCACGCCCAGCGAGCGCAGCCGCGCGATCCGGTCGGGCTCGGGCCACCGGTAGTACACCGGCCACCGGATGCCGTAGTGGCTCTCGGCGTGGTCGAAGTACTCCCACACCTTCCGCAGCACCCGCTCGGGCAGGAAGTGCACGTGGATGTCGACGAGGCCCGCCAGGCCCAGGCCGCGCACCCACGCGGCCACCTCGTCGTCGTGGGCCGGGCCCGGCGCTGCGGCGCGGGCGGAC
>NZ_KE387067.1:8117-21839 GCF_000430445.1 Saccharomonospora iraqiensis subsp. iraqiensis | reverse complement strand
CGCTGCGGCGCGGGCGGACCCCCCGGCCGGGGCGCCGTCGGTCACCGCCGGTTCTTCCCCTTCGCGGCGCGGCCCATGGCCCGCTCGATCTCGCGCTGCGCGTCCCGCTTGGCCAGCGCCTGGCGCTTGTCGTGCACCTTGCGCCCCTTCGCCAGCGCCAGCTCGACCTTCGCCTTGCCGTCCCGGAAGTACAGCGACAACGGCACCAGGCTGTAGCCGGACTCCTTCGTCTTGCCGATCAGCTTCTCGATCTCTTGCCGGTGCAACAGCAGCTTGCGCTTGCGCCGGGGTTCGTGGTTGGTCCACGTCCCGTGGCTGTACTCCGGGATGTGCACGTTGTGCAGGTAGATCTCCCCACCGCTGACGGTGGCGAACGAGTCGGCCAGCGACGCCTTGCCCGCGCGCAGGCTCTTGACCTCGGTCCCGGCGAGCACGAGACCGGCCTCGTAGGTGTCGATGATCGAGTAGTCGTGCCGCGCACGACGGTTCGACACGATCACCTTGTGACCGACTTCCTTGGCCATGCTCCGACTCTATCCCGTCCGGTCCCCCACGACGCCACCCGCACCGGGCGCGACACGCCGGCTCACCCACCGAAGGCGGCCGCAAGCGTGTTCGACATGAACTCGACGGGAGCGAGGTGCGTGCGCCGGTCGGCGGGACAGCGCGCGGACCCGGTATCCCTCGGACACCAGCTGCTCGACGAGCGGCCGACCGACGTTCCCCGTCGCACCGGTCACCAGAACGGTCATGACTCCTCCTGTCGTCTGCGGACGATGCACGGGGCGGACGCTAGCCACCTTCGCGGCCGATCACTGACCGCGAACCGTGCGAGACTCCGGGTGTGTTGGAGACCTCCGCGCGGTTGCTCCGCGTGTTGACGCTGTTGCAGACACGTCGGGAGTGGTCCGGGCCCGAACTGGCCGGAGAACTCGGCGTGAGCCCCAGGACCGTCCGCCGGGACGTGGACCGGCTCCGCGCACTCGGCTACCCGATCAACGCGGTCGGCGGGGGCGGCGGTGGCTACCGGCTCGGAGCCGGCGCCTCCCTGCCACCGCTGCTGCTCGACGACGAGGAGGCCGTCGCGGTGGCCGTCGGACTGCGCACCGCCGCGGCGGGCACCGTCACCGGGATCGCGGAGACCTCCGTCCGCGCCCTCGCCAAGCTCGACCACGTCCTGCCTGCGTCCCTCCGACACCGCGTCGCCACGCTGAGCTCGGCACTGGTGACCACGCCGTTACCGGGTGCGACCGTGGACCCCGCCACGCTCACCGCGATCGCCACCGCGGTCCGGGAGCACCACCGCCTGCGCTTCGACCACGTCGCCCGGGACGGGACGACCTCCCGCCGCGACGTCGAGCCGTACCGGCTGGTGCACAGCGGACGGCGGTGGTACCTGGTCGGCTGGGACACCGACCGTCAGGACTGGCGCACGTTCCGGGTGGACCGGCTCTCCCCCCGCACCCCCACGGGACCGCGGTTCGTCCCCCGTCCCCTGCCCGACGACGACGTGGGGCGGTACTTCGTCCACAGCATGACCGTCGACCGGTTCCACCACCGCGCCGTGCTGGTGATGCGGGCGTCCGCGGCGGAGGTGGCCGACGAGGTCCCGCCCACCATCGGGCTCGTCGAACCGATCGACGAGAGCTCGTGCCTGGTGCGGATCGGCTCCGACAGTCTCGACCAGCTCGCGGTCTGGGTCGCCGCGTTCGGATTCGAGTTCGAGATCGTCGAGCCGCCCGAACTGGTGGAGCACCTGGGCGCCCTGACCGCACGGCTGAAGCGGGCCGCACGGGCGAGCGCGGGAGGGAACCCGGGGCGGCGGGGGTGACGCGGGACGGGCTGTCCGCGGACGGTCCCGCCGACAGCCTCCGCCACCCGACACCCGCCCCGGGCGCGACGCGTCAGTGCCGCACGTAGAGGCGCAGGGTGATGTACCCGGTCACCGCGGAGATGACGATCGAG
The DNA here is from genome assembly GCF_000430445.1 of Saccharomonospora iraqiensis subsp. iraqiensis. GTDB lineage: Bacteria > Actinomycetota > Actinomycetes > Mycobacteriales > Pseudonocardiaceae > Saccharomonospora > Saccharomonospora iraqiensis. Next base: position 19,874 of record NZ_KE387067.1, on the reverse strand, counting down.
GTGGCCAACAGCACCGGGGCGACGTGGATGCCGATGTCGAACAGTCCGATCGACGGGATCGCGCCCACCTGCTCCACCAGCCGGTCGAGCACCGTGTACTTCAGGCCGACCAGGCCCCCGATCGCCAGGAACGCACCCAACACCCCGGCGACCACCGCCTCCAGCAGGAACGGTAACTGCGTGTACCAGCGGGTCGCGCCCACCAGGCGCATGATGCCCACCTCGGTGCGCCGGGTGAACGCCGAGACCTGGATGGTGTTGGCGATCAGCAGCACGGCGGCCGTCGCGGCGATCAGGGCGACGAGGAAGGTGCCGTTGCGGCCCTCGTTGAGCAGGCCGAGGAACCGTTCGAGGAACTTGTTCTGATCGTTGATCTTGGAGATGGCCTCGTCACCGCTGTACTCCTGCACGATCACGTCACTGCGCTGCGGATCGAACAGTTTGACGTGCAACGACGCGGGCAACGAGTCCGGCCGGGCCAGCTCCATCATGTCCGGCTCGCTCTTGAAGATCTCCTGGAAGCGCGCGTAGGCCTCGGAGCGGTTCTCGTAGGAGACCGACTCGACCGCCGGGTCGGTCTCCAACGACTGCCGCAGCGACGAGCACGCCGACGTCGTGCAGTCCTCGTCGTTCGCGCTGATGTCGTCGTTGAGGTAGACGGTGACCTCGACGTCGTCGAGGTAGTTCGCCTGCATCTTGTCGATGGTGCGGACGAACAGGAGGCCACCACCGAACATCCCGAGCGAAATGGCGGTGGTGAGGATCATCGCGACGGTCATCGTGACGTTGCGGCGGAGACCGGTCACGACCTCGCTGAAGACGAAGCTGGCGCGCATCTCAGGGACGTTTCCTTGGGTTCGGGTGGCCGGGGCGGGCGGTGCTGGCGGAACGGACGGTGCTGTCGGGGCTGAGGGCGGGGTGTCGGACGTCGACGGGGGTCAGCGTCCGACGCCGTAGACGCCTCTCTTGTCGTCGCGGATCACGCGGCCGTCATCCAGTTCGACGACCCTACGCCGCATCGAGTCCACGATCGAGTGGTCGTGGGTCGCCATCAGCACGGTGGTTCCGGTGCGGTTGATGCGTTCCAACAGGAGCATGATGTCCTGACTGGTCTCCGGGTCCAGATTCCCGGTGGGCTCGTCGGCGAGCAGCACCAGGGGCCGGTTGACGAACGCCCGCGCGATCGCCACCCGCTGCTGTTCCCCGCCGGAGAGCTCGTGCGGCATCCGGTCGGACTTGCCGTCCAGGCCGACCAGTTCCAGGACCTCGGGCACGACCTTGTCGATCGTGCGCTTGGGCTTGCCGATGACCTCGAGCGCGAACGCGACGTTCTCGGCGACCGTCTTGTTCGTGAGCAGCCGGAAGTCCTGGAAGACACAACCGATCGTCTGGCGCAGCCGGGGGATCTTGCGCCGGGGCATCTTGGCGACGTCGAAGTTCGACACCGACACCCGACCCTTGCTGGGCACGTCCTCCCGCAGCAACAACCGCAGGAATGTGGACTTGCCCGAGCCGGAGGGGCCGATGACGAAGACGAACTCGCCCTTGTCCACGTCGACGGTGATGTCCTCCAGAGCGGGACGCGTCGAGGTCTTGTAGACCTTGGAGACGTTCTCGAGCCGGATCACGGTCGGCCATCCTACAGTCGGCCGACGTGAAACCTCGGTTGCCTCCGCACCCGGCTCCGCACACCGGGTGCGGCCGGCCTCCCACCCCGGGTCACGACGTCCGGCGGGCCCGGGACAGCGTCCGCCGAGCGGCTCAGCCGGCAGCCGCCGAGCGGCTCAGCTCGCCTCCGCCTGCTGCTTGCGCCACCGGATACCCGCGTCGAGGAAACGGTCGATCTCGCCCTCCAGCACCGCCGTCGGGTTGCCCGTCTCGTACTCGGTGCGCAGGTCCTTCACCAGCTGGTACGGGTGCAGCACGTAGGAACGCATCTGGTTGCCCCAGCTCGACCCGCTGTCGCGCAGGGCGTCCAGCTCGGCGCGCTCCTCCTCCTTCTTGCGCTGGAGCAGCTTGGCCTGCAGCACGGACATCGCCACGGCCTTGTTCTGCAGCTGGGACTTCTCGTTCTGACAGGACACCACGACACCGGTCGGCAGGTGGGTGATGCGCACGGCCGAGTCCGTGGTGTTCACGCTCTGCCCACCGGGGCCCGAGGAGCGGTAGACGTCGACCCGGATGTCCTTCTCGGGGATCTCGACGTGGTCCACCTCGGCGACCTCGGGAAGCACCTCGACGTGCGCGAACGACGTCTGCCGCCGGTTCTGGTTGTCGAACGGCGAGATCCGCACCAGCCGGTGGGTGCCCTGCTCCACCGAGAGCGTGCCGTAGGCGTAGGACGCCTCGACCTTGAAGGTCGCCGACCGGATGCCGGCCTCCTCGGCGTAGGAGATGTCGTAGATCCGGGTCGGGTAGTTGTGCCGCTCCGCCCAGCGCAGGTACATCCGCAGCAGCATCTCCGCCCAGTCCGCGGCGTCCACGCCCCCGGCCTCCGAACGGATGGTCACCACGGCGTTGCGCTCGTCGTACTCACCGGACAACAGCGTGCGGACCTCGAGTGCGTCGATCTCCCTGGTCAGCTCCGCCAGTTCGGTGTCGGCCTCCGCGCGGCTCGCGGCGTCGCCCTCGGCCACCGCGAGCTCGTGGAGCACACTCAGGTCGTTCACCCGCTGGCGCAGGTCGGTGACCTTCCGGAGCGCGCCCTGCTGGTGCGACAGCCTGCTGGTGACCTTCTGCGCGGCGTCGGGATCGTTCCAGAGGTCCGGGCGCGCGGCCTCCTGCTCGAGCTCGGCGACCTCCTTGCGCAGCGCGTCCAGATCCATGACGGCCTCGACCTGGGAGAGCTTGCCGCCCAGGTCCTTGATCGCAGTTTCGAAGTCGACACTCACAACTGACAAGGTTACGGCAAAACACGCGACCACTCGTCGGCGGCCGCGCCGGGGAGCGGGTGGGCCCCTCCGCCGGGGGTGGCCGGACCCGGGTGCGGGGTCAGCTCGACGAGATCGAATCGACGAGCTTGAGCGCGGCACGGGCGTAGGCCTGGCCGAACTCCGCGACGGCCTTCTCGACCGGGTCGCCGGCGGCCTTGACCGCGGCCTTGGCCTCGTCCAACTCGATCTTGTAGGTCTCGCGGGCCGCCTCGAAGAGGTTCGCGCGCTGCTTCGGCGTCAGGACGCCCGCGTTGACCACCCGCAGGATGAGCGGGCTGCGAAGATGATCGGCACCGGAGTCGGCGGTGACCCACGCCTTGAAGGCGCGCTTGCCCGCGGCGGTGAGGATGTACTGCTGACTGGAGCGCGGCCCCTGCTTGCCCAGCCGGAGGTAACCCTCCTTGTGCAGGGCGGGGAGCTCCCGGTACACCTGACTCCGCGTGACCCTGAAGAACGTGCCGAACCGTTCCTCAGCCGCCGCGACGAGTTCCCCGCCGGTGGCGGGACCGTCGTGGAGCAGACCAAGCAGTGCTGCGGCAGTCGCGTTCAGATCGGACACGCTCCTCACCGTGCCACGGATCCGATGTTCTGTCCACTGTGGCCCGGCAAAGGGGTCCACAATGGAACAGGTGGTTCACCTGGCGCACCCGGTCCGCCACGTCCCGTACCGGACACACAAGTAGGGCCCGAGCACATGGCTCGGGCCCTACTTCATCTGGTAGCGGGGACAGGATTCGAACCTGCGACCTCTGGGTTATGAGCCCAGCGAGCTACCGAACTGCTCCACCCCGCGTCGGTGTGTTTTCCACTCTACCTCACCGTCCGGGCGACCCTTTCAGGGGGTCCCTTTCCGGTGGGGCCCCGGCGGGAGGCGTTCACTCCTCCGTGCCGGTGAGTCCTACTCTACGCCACGCCCTCCGACCGGCGCAAAGCGGGGGTCCTCAAGGGCGAATCACCAGGTCACCCCCGGTGTCCCGACGCCGGGGCGTCGGGACACCGGGGGCACCGGGGCGAACTCAGCCGCCCGAGTTCTGCGCCTGCTCGTACCGCCGCGCGGCCTCGTCGAGCTCCTGCAGCGCCTCACCCTGGGCGTTGAAGTCCCCGTTCTGCTGCGCCTGCCGCAACTTCTCCAGCGCCGCCTGGATGTCGGCGACCGCCTGGGCCGCCTCCGGGCTCTGGCTCTGCCCGTCCTGCGGCGGCTGCTGCCCCTGTTCGGGCGGCTGCTCACCGTCCTCCGGGGGTGCCTGCTGCTGCTCGTCCGGCGAGCCCTCGGACCCGTCCCCGGTGTCCTCCGCCGGTCCGGTGGCCGCCTCGCCGGTGCCCTCGCCGAACACCTGGTCCAGCGATTCGCTCAGGGTCGAGGCGACGCCGATGCGTCCGTCGAACGACACCAGCACCCGCGCCAGCTGCGGATAGCTCTGATCCTGGCGCTGCTGGATGTAGACGGGCTCCACGTAGAGGAAGCCGCCCGCGACCGGAAGCGTCAACAGGTTGCCGTAGATGATGTTGACGCTCTCGTTGCCCAGCAGGGTCCGGTCCTGGGTGAACTTCGGGTTGCTCTGGAAGGCGTTCTGGACCTGGATCGGCCCCTCGAGCTGCTGCCCACCGCTGGTCGGCAGCTTCAGTACGGTCATCTCCCCGTAGTTGTCCGGGTGGGACGACACCGTCATCCAGGCCGCCAGGTACTGCCGCTCCAACGGTGTCAACGCGCTGGTGAGCTGGAACTGCGGCCGGTTCTGCCCGGGCGCCTGGGCGTACAGGTAGTACGGCGGCTGGTTGGCCACGTTCCGGGTGGGGTCGGTCCCGCCCTCCTCGGTCGGGTCCTGGGGCACGTTCCAGAACGTCTGCGTGGAGTAGAACTCCTGCGCGTTGCTGACGTGGTACTTCGTCAGCAGCTCACGCTGGACCTTGAAGATGTCGTTCGGGTAGCGGAAGTGCTCCCGCAACTCGTCGCTGATCTCCGAGTGCGGTTGCACCTTCCCGGGGAAGATGTCCATCCACGTGTCGAGCACCGGATCCTGCTGATCCATCTCGTAGAGCTCGACCGTGCCGTCGAAGGCGTCGACGGTGGCCTTCACCGAGTTGCGGATGTAGTTGATCTGGTTGTCCTGCTGCCGGGGGACGCCGGTCAGCGAGTCCTCCGTCGCGTCCCCCAGCGAGGTCCGCTGGGCGTACGGGAAGTTGTTCAGCGTGGTGTAGCCGTCGACGATCCACTTGATCTTCCCGTCGATCACCGCCGGGTACGGGTCCTCGTCCACGGTCAGCCACGGGGCCACCTTCTCGACCCGGTCGGCGGGATCCCGGTTGTACATGATCTTCGCGCCGTCGCTGATCTGTTCGGAGAACAGGATGTTGCGCTCTCCGTACTGGGCCGCGAACACCGCGCGGTTGAACATGTTGTCGATCGGCACCCCGCCGGCACCGTCGTAGAGGTAGGTGCGGTCGTTGGCCGTGTCGTACTCACCCGGCGCCTCGCCCTGGGTCCCGCCGACGATCGCGTAGTCGGTGGCCAGCTGCCCGAAGTAGATCCGGGGCTGATCCACCTGGATGCCGGAGCCGTCCGGATCCTGGGTGTCACTGGTCCGCGCCAGCGGATACCCACCGTCGCTGTTGCCGTCCTCCAGCGCACGGTCGATGGTGTTCGCCGGTGCCGCGACGAAGCCGTTGCCGTGCGTGTACACCAGGTGCCGGTTGACCCAGGTGCGCTGGTTCTCGGCCAGCCCGTCGGTGTTGATCTCCTTGGCGGCGACGACGTAGGCCTGCTTCTCGCCGTCCACCTCGTAACGGTCGATGTCCAGCTTCTCCGGGAACCCGTAGAAGTTCTCCCGGCCGACCCGCTGGGTGAAGGTCGGGCTCAGCACGTTCGGGTCGAGCAGCCGGATGTTCGGGACCGTGCCCGTGTCGTTGCGCACCTCCTCCGAGGTGGGGTCCGAGTTGCCGGTGTAGTTGTTCTTGACGTTCATGACCTCTTCGTCGAGGTTGAACGCGTGCTTGGTGGCCGCCATGTTGTGCTCGATCGAGGCGGCCTCCTTCTCGTTGGCGTTCGGCCGCACCGAGAACTGCTCGAGCACGGCGGGCCAGGCCACGCCCAGCACCAGGCCGGACAGCAGCAACAGCACCAGCCCGATCGCGGGCAGCTGGATGTTGCGCAGGAACGCACCCGCGAAGAACGTGATCGCGATCAGGACCGAGATGATCAGCAGGATCAGCTGCGCCGGCAGCACGGCGTTGAGGTCGGTGTAGGAGGCACCGGTGAACAGGTCGTTACGGTTCGACCACAGCAGCTCGTAGCGGGCGAGGAAGTACTCCGCCGCCTTGAACAGCACGAACACGCCGACGAGCACGAGCAGGTGCACCTTCGCCGGGCCGGAGATCTGCCCCCCGCGACCGGCCAACCGGATACCGCCGAAGAGGTAGTGGGTGGCCGCCGCACCGAGGAACGACACGACCAGGGCGACGAACAGCCACCCGAGCAACCACCCGTAGAACGGCAGGCTGAAGGTGTAGAAGCTCGCGTCCATGTTGAAGACGGGGTCGGTCCAGCCGAACTCGGACCCGTTCATGAACAACTGCACGACCCGCCAGTTGGCCTGGCCGCTCGCGCCCGCGATGAGACCGACGAGCACGGGAATCCCGATGCCGAACAACTTCGCGCGGGCGCTGACCAGGGTCCGGTACCGCGCGAGCGGATCCTCGGTACCGGACACCGGCACGAAGATCGGCCGGGACCGGTAGGCGAGCCACAGGTTCAACCCGAGCAGCCCGCCGACCAGCGCGCCGGTGGTGACGAACAGCGCGATGCGGGTGAACAGGATGGTGCTGAACACCCCGCGTGCGTCGACCTCGCCGAACCACAGCCAGTCGACGTAGGTGTCGAGCAGCCGGGCACCGAGCAGGAGCAGCAGCACGACCGCGGCCGCGACGGCGAGCAGCACGCGGGCGCGCCGGGACAGTTTCGGCAGACTGGCAGGAGGCCGGGTGGCCACTACGCACACTCCCCGTGATCGGACGGATACTGGCGGAACGCCGACGCCCGCAGCATCCCTGCTGACGGCAACGTCCCTGTTCACTCAACTCTACGGTGAGGCGCCCGGGTTCCCGAAGCCCCCCAAATCGGGCGTCCGCACGGGCTGCGCGGCCGCCTGCGAGGATGGTGCCATGAGCGACAGCGAGGAGCGGGCGGGTTCGGCCAGGGTAGCCGCCTCGGCACGCGAGGTCGAGGAGTTCGTGGCCTCGGGGGGCTGGAATCAGCCGACCCGGTTGTTCGCGCTCGTGGCGACCGCCGAGATCCTGCGTCAACAGCCCGAACTCGCCGCGCAGCTCGACCCGGACAGCGAGTTCACCCCGGTCGCCCAGGAGGACCTGCCGGAGGGCGATCTCGCCGAGGCCCTCGGGCGGATCGCCTGGCCGGACCTCGTGCAGGGCTGCGCACTGGCGCAGGAGATCGTCGTGCTGCCGCCGGAGGCGGAGTCCGAACTGCCCGACGTCGGCGGTTCCGGTGCGGCGGGCACGGACGGGCGGGACCCGGACGAGGAGGACCTCGAACGGCTCCGCCGCGCCGCGGCCGATCACCCCAGCAGGACCGAGGCCCGGCTGGTCGCCGCCGTGCTGCGGGACGGCGAGGCGTCCTGCGTGATGCGTCTGCGCGGCGTCCAGCCGCCCGCGCAGGCCCCGTCGGACGGGGCCGACCGTGCGTCGGTGGAGGGCACCGACGAGATCGTCGAGCATCCGGACCTCGCTCCGAACCTGGTGCGGGCCCTGCACGCGACGTTCCAGCCGTGAGCGGCGCGGGTCAGCCCGCGCAGGACTCCACGGGCTGACCGTTCTCCAGCGCCTCGAGAGCGCGGATGGCGTCGTCGAGGGTGGACACGTCGATCAGGCGGAGGTCGTCCGGTGCGGCGGCGACCGCCTCGTCGCAGTTGCCGCTCGGCACGAGGAACGCGGTCGCGCCGGCCTCGCGGGCCGCGACCAGTTTGAACGAGATCCCGCCGATCTCCGAGACGTTGCCCTGCGCATCGATCTCCCCGGTGCCCGCGACCCGGGCGCCCCCGGTGAGATCGTCCCGGGTCAACCGCTCCACGATCGCCAGCGCGAACATCAGGCCCGCCGACGGCCCGCCGACGTCGTTGTCCAGGGCGATGTCGATCTCGAAGGGGACCTCGGCGTGTCCGGTGGGCACGAAGCCGACGAAACCCTGGGGGCGTCCGTCCGGCCGGTTCGCCAGTGTCACGGACTCGGTCCGTTCCCGGCCGCCCTCCCCGGAGAAGGTCAGCGAGACTTGCTGCCCGGGCCGGGTGTCGGACAGGGCCTCGTACACGTCGGCGGTGTCGGAGACCTGCCGCCCGTCGACCGCCAGCAGCCGGTCACCGGGTTCGAGCACGCCGTCCGCGGGACTGCCGTCGGTGATCCGGTCGACCCGGACGTGGACCGGGTGTCCGAGCTCCCGCAGCGCCGCGACCTCCGCGTTGCTCTGCGAGCGCTGGAACTGCTGCAGGTTGCGCTGCCGGACCTCCTCGTCGGTCTGGCCGGGCCGGAAGTAGTTCTCCCGGGGGGCCAGCGCGAACCGACCGCTCACCCACAGCCCGAGCGCCCCGAACAGGGTCACGTCGTCGTTCAGGGAGACGGTGGTCATCCGGAGCTCACCGTCGGAGGAGTAACTGGTCTCCCCGTCCACGGTGACGATCTCCTGTCCGTCCACCGTGCCCAGCGTGTCGTAGGTCGGCCCCGGTCCGAGCGCGACGTAGGGAACCCGCACGAAGGACCCCACCAAGGCGAACACCAGCACCAGCACGCCGCTGAGCACCAACGTCCACCCGCGGCGGGACAACCGCCGGGCGTTGCCCCGGGGACGCTCCCCGTCCCCGGACTCCGGCGCCGTGGGGGGAGGACCGTCGGCGTGCGGGTGACGGGCCGGTGTCTCCCTGTCCGAAGGCTCACTCACGCGACCCAGCGTACGGTGACCGACATCGTGCCCGACGTGGGCGTCACCGCACGCCGTCGGCGAACGCCGCGGCCACGCCGTGGGTGGGTACGCGGCGCCCCGACCAGCGTACGGTGGGGGATATGAGCAATCCACCGTTCGGCTTCGGTCTCCCCGATCCCGACAAAGGCCCCGAGAACGACCCTTCCGGGCAGGGCGGGCAGTCCGGTTCGGGCGCCGACGCCTTCCAGCAACTGGGGCAGATGCTCAGCCAACTCGGGCAGATGCTGAGCCAGACGGGTAGTTCGTCGGGTCCGGTGAACTACGACCTGGCCAAGCAGATCGCCGTGCAGCGCCTCGGCGGCGAGAGCCGGAGCCGGATCGGGTTCACGACCGAGGACCAGTCGGGGGACGCGGCCGTGCGGGACGCGGCGCACCTCGCCGAACTGTGGTTGGACGAGGCGACCATCCTGCCCGCGGGTGCGTCCAGCACGGTGGCGTGGTCGGCGCGGGACTGGATCGACCGGACCCTGCCGACCTGGCAACGGCTGTGCGACCCGGTCGCCAGGCAGGTGTCGAACGCCTGGACCGAGGCGCTGCCGCAGGAGGCCAAGCAGGCGGCGGGGCCGCTGCTGTCGATGGTCGGGCAGATGGGGGGCATGGCGTTCGGCTCGCAGCTCGGCAACGCCCTGGGTGGGCTCGCCTCCGAGGTGCTGACCTCCACCGACATCGGGCTGCCGCTCGGGCCGGAGGCCACCACGGCGCTGGTGCCCGCGAACATCGAGAAGTTCACCGAGGGCCTGGAACGGCCGAACAGCGAGGTGCTGGTGTTCCTCGCCGCGCGGGAGGCCGCGCATCAGCGGTTGTTCGCGCACGTCCCCTGGCTGCGTCAGCGCCTGCTCGCCACGGTGGAGGAGTTCGCGCAGGGCATCTCGGTGGACACCTCGGCCCTGGAGGAACTCGCCGGGAAGATCGACCCGAGCAATCCCGCGGGGATCGAGGAGCTCATGTCGTCCGGCCTGCTGGAACCCCGGACGACCCCCGAGCAGCAGGCCGCGCTCACGCGGCTGGAGACGCTGCTCGCGCTCGTCGAGGGCTGGGTCGACGTCGTGGTCGCGGACGCGATCGGGAACCGCCTCCCCGGTGCGGACGCGCTGCGGGAGACGTTGCGACGCAGGCGCGCGACCGGCGGGCCGGCCGAACAGACCTTCGCCACCCTGGTCGGGCTGGAACTGCGGCCGCGGCGGATGCGGGCCGCCTCGGAGCTGTGGAGCGAGGTCGGCTCCCGCGCGGGCACCGACGCCCGGGACAACCTTTGGTCGCACCCGGACCTCATGCCGACCGGCGACGACCTGGACGACCCGGCCGGGTTCGCGGAACGGCTCCGCACCGGGGGCGCCACCGGCGACGACCTCGACCCGATCGCGGAGCTCGAACGGACCCGCCGCGCGGAACAGGAACAGGCCGAGCGGGACCGGGCCGAGCCCGACCAGGGCGGTCCGGCCGACACCGCGTCCGACGACGACCGGGACCGGCACCGGCGGGAGGGCGACCCCGGCACGGACGGCTGAGACCTCCGCGCGACCGGGTGCGCCGGGGCCGTCCGGTCGTCCTTGCCCGCACGGTGCGGTGCCCGCTCAGTCGTCCGGGGCCGGTGTGCGCGGTCCCTCCGCCGACGACAGCCCCTCCAGAAAACCGATGGCACGTTCGGTCTTCGGATAACGCCGTACCAACGCCCAGAATCGCGCGTTGTGCTCGGCGACCCGGAGATGGGCCAGCTCGTGGACGAGGACGTAGTCCAGTACCCAGGACGGCACGGTGCGCAGCCGCTCGCTGACCCGGATCGTGCGGTCCCGGGGGGTGCACGACGCCCACCGCGTGCGCATGGGGGGCACCCATCGCACGCTGGCCGGCTGCGCGGTGCCGTCCAGGTACCGCCGGGACAGCTCCGTGCACCGGAGAAGCAGCGCCTCGTCGGAGGCGCGGGCCGGTGCGCCCCGTCTGTTCTCGGTGCGCCGGAGCTTGCGCTGCATCTCGGCGATCCAGTGCCGTTCCTCCGACTTGGTCATGGTGGCGGGGATGAGCACCACCAGCGTGTCGCCGTCCCGGTAGGCCGTCACCGTCCTCCGGCGGCGGGGGCTGCGGCGCACCTCCACCTTCTGGTCGGCACCGTCCTGGTCGGCACCGTCCTGGTCGGTGCCGTCCGGGCCGGCACCGTCGGGGTGCGCACCGGGGTCGGCCCTGTCCAGGTCGGCTCGTTTCCGCGCCCCGCGGGAGCCGCCGTCCGGACGCCGGTCCCGGCGGGCCGGCTGACCCGACCGCCGCCGGGTCGACTGTCGTGGGGACTCGTCCCAACTTCCGAGTGAGGGAACCCGTGCATCGGCCACGTCCCCCACGGTAAGGCCGGACTCCGACAACGACGAGGCTGACAACATCACACTCCGGGAGTTGTCCACACCCGCGAGCCTGCTGTGGACAACTCCGGTCACCGCGCGTGCGCCCGCCCCCCGTCGGTCTCACGCTGTGCGCATGACGACCAGCGCAACCGTGCCCGACCCCGCACCACCGAACCTGCCGCTGCCGCGCCGGCCGCGACTGCTGCCCGGGCTGGAGGTGGTGGACCGCCGTGCCGACGAGGTCCAGATCGGTCTCGATCCGGCACGCGCCGTCGTGGTGACCGGCCTCGCACCGGTCCTCGTCGACATCCTGCGCACGCTGGACGGCAGGCGGGGCCTGTCGACCCTGTTCGCCCAGGCGACGGACGCGCACGCGGGCAGGCTGCACGCGGTGCTCGCCGACCTTCTCCGGCGGGGGCTCGTCGAGGACACCGCCCCGACGGGCGGGCACGGCAGGCAGCACGAACCCCGGCCGGGGATGGTGGCCGTCTCCCGAGGGCGGGCCGAC
>NZ_KE387067.1:0-8017 GCF_000430445.1 Saccharomonospora iraqiensis subsp. iraqiensis | reverse complement strand
GAGGCGCGCCCAGCGCCGCGCGGACCGGGCACGGCGCACGTCGCGTCGCGCCGCGGACCGCCGCCGCAGATCGCGTATTCGTTCCCGGACCAGTTCCTCGTGGATCAACATCGCGGTCTCCCTCCTGAGGTCGATCTCCGCGCCGGGGTGCGCGCGTCCGGTGCCACCGGGGGCACGGCGTCCCCGACCACCGGGCTGCTGTCGGTACTCGCAGGTGATGGCGGTGTTCATGCGGCGCTCCGTTCGCGGTTTTCTCCGGTGGTCTCCGTGGTGTTCTTGCGTGGCCGCCCACGGGGACGCTTACGGGCCACCACGGCGCCCCGTTCGAAGATCTCCCCGCCCCAGACGCCCCACGGCTCGCGCCGGGCGAGCGCGCCCGCGAGGCAGGACGACCGGACCGGGCAGTCGCCACACAGGTGCTTGGCCCGCTCCAGTTCCGCCGGGGCCTCGGCGAACCAGAGGTCCGCGTCCCCCGCGCGGCAGGGCAGGTCGTCGTCGGGCGTGGTCACCGCGTCGAGCAGGGCGGCGACACCACCGCCGTCCCCCCGCTCGTCGGTCGGCGCCTCCTGCGATGCGGAGGCGATTGCCGAAGGCATTGACGTTCTCCTTGGTGTCTTCTCGGCAGTGTTCTCGTCATCGGTTCCCCGGACCGGTTCACACCGGCCCGGGTCGGCTCCCTGAACAGCAAAAAGGCCGCGGACCCGAGTCGGTTCCGCGGCCTTGGCGAGCCTGTTCCTCTGACACTCGTCAGGGAGCACGTCCCGGTGGGCACGGCGGAACCCGGAGCTGCTTCGCGTTCAGAAAGTCGGCGATCATCCGACGGACCGGCACGCCGGCGGCGGCATGCCGCACGCCGGCCTCGGCACGGTGCGCACGCGGTCGGCGCACACCGCTCTCCACCCGCCGCGACACGGACCAACGGACAGCCGCACGGGTACGCGGACACGCGCGCACCCCCGCATCGGCAGCCGCGGACAGGACGGGGGAAACGGAAAGGCCGGAGATGCCGGTCGGTTCGACGCTCTTCATTGCCGGCACCTCCTCTCCGCGCATTCCGTCCACGGTCCCCGACGGTGCCGGGATCCGGGACTCGACTCACCCAGTGCTCTGCAGGCTATGGCGCCGGGACGGCCGGGGCAACCGATTTTTCGAGCTTCCGCCCGATCGGCGTCGGATTTCCGCCGCCGTGGCGGTACGATGCCCGCTGACCTGCACGGAGAGACCCGCTGACCTACGCGGAGAGGTACGTCGACCTCATCGGCCCACGGACGTGTCCCCCTGGTCGGGCGAGGACCGCACCACCGCGAGCACCTCACCCCCGAAGCGTTCCACCTTCGTCGCGCCGATCCCCGCGATCGACACCAGCGCACTCTCGTCGGTCGGGCGTTGCTCGGCGATCGCCGAGAGGGTCGCGTCGGTGAAGACCACGAACGGGGGGACGTTGAGCTCCCGCGCCCGCTCTCTCCGCCATTCCTGCAGCCGGGCGAGCAGGTCGGTGTCCACATCGGCCGGGCACCGACCGCACCGGCCGAGCTTGACGTCCATGGTGGACAACAACGGCGCACCACACACCCGGCACACCGGCTTCGGCGCGCCGCCGCCCCGCCGGCCCCGCACCCGCGAGGCCGGATGGTCGTCGGGGACCAGCCCCTGCAGGAACCTGCTCCGCCTGCGGTGCGCGCGCCTGCCGGGGGTGCGGGCCAGCGACCAGGACAGCGACAGGTGTTCCCGGGCCCGGGTCACACCGACGTAGAAGAGCCTGCGCTCCTCCTCGATCGCCTCGTCGGTGTCCGCGTGCTGGATGGGCACCGTGCCGTCGGCCAGGCCCACGAGGAAGACCGCGTCCCACTCCAGCCCCTTGGCCGCGTGCAGGGACGCCAGGGTGACACCGCCGACCTCCGGCGGGTGTTGCGCGGAGGCCCGCTGCTCCAGCTCGGCGACGTACCGGGCGAGGGTGGCGTTGTCGGACGTCGCCGCCAGGTCCTCGGCCAGATCGAGCAACGCGCGCAGCCCGTTCCACCGCTCCCGCGCCGCACCGCCGGAGGGGGCCCGCGCGGTGAGCCCCTCCCGGGACAGCACCTCCCGGACCACGCGGACGAGGCCGTCGCCCTCCCCCGCACCGGAAGCCGGGGCCGACCCTTCCTCCGGACGTGCGGCGGCGGTGCGCAGCGCCGCCATGGCCCGCCGGATCTCGGTGCGGGCGAAGAACCGCTCACCACCGCGCACCACGTACGGCACATCGCGCTCGGACAGCGCCTTCTCGTAGGCCTCGGACTGCGCGTTGACGCGGAACAGCACCGCGATCTCCCCCGCGTCCGTGCCCGCCCCGATCAGCTCGTCGACCCGCGCCGCGACGGCGGCCGCCTCGGCCTCCTCGTCGGGGTGTTCGGAGAACGCCGGTTCCGGCCCGTCCGGGCGTTGCCCGACGAGTGTCAGCCGGGAGCCCGCGGGTCTGCCCCGGGCCGCACCGATCACCCGGTTGGCCAGGGCCACGACCTGGGGACTCGACCGGTAGTCCCGTTCGAGCCGGACCACGGTGGCGTCCGGGTACCGGCGGGTGAAGTCCAGCAGCGGCCGGGGCGAGGCACCGCCGAACGAGTAGATGGTCTGGTTGGCGTCGCCGACCACGGTGACGTCGTCCCGGCCGCCGAGCCACGCGTCCAGCAGCCGCTGCTGTGCCGGGGTGACGTCCTGGTACTCGTCGACCACGAAGCAGCGGTACCGCTCGCGGAACTCGTCGGCCACGCTCCGGTGCTCCTCCACCGCGGCCGTGGTGTGCAGCAGGAGATCGTCGAAGTCCAGCAGTCGGCGGTCGTTCTTCGCGCGCTCGTAGGTCCGGTACAGCTCCGCGACCTTCTCCGCGGGGTGCCCGACGTCGCGTCCGCGCCGCGCGGCCACCGCCGGGTAGTCCTCGGGCCCGACGAGGCTCGCCTTCGCCCACTCGATCTCACCCGCCAGGTCCCGCACGACCTCGACCTCGGTGGGCAGGTCGAGCGTGGCGGCGGCCCTGCCGACCAGGCGGATCTTGTGGTCGAGCAGCTCCCACGGGGTGTCCCCGACCACCCGGGGCCAGAAGTACCGGAGCTGACGCAGGGCGGCGGCATGGAAGGTCCGCGCCTGCGCCCCCTCGACCCCGAGCCTGCGCAACCGGTCGCGGAGCTCCCCCGCCGCCCGCGCGGTGAACGTCACCGCGAGTACCTGGTTCGCGCTCACATGACCGGCGCGCACCAGATGGGCGATGCGGTGCGTGATGGTGCGTGTCTTCCCGGTGCCCGCCCCGGCCAGGACGCACACCGGGCCCCGCGGCGCCCCCGCCGCGGCCCGCTGTTCGGGATCGAGACCGGCGAGCGGATCCCGCTCCCGGTCGGGCCGAACCACACCTGCCACGTTCGGCATCCTCGCAGAGGGGACCGACGGACCGGGCTCCCCCCGGCCGCCCGTATTCTGGGAATCATGGCGGGAAAGCAGGACAAGGAAGCCGCGAAGCAGGCCAAGCGCGAGAAGAGGGCCGCCTCCAAGGAGCGGCGGGGGCAGATCTTCCAGGCGTTCAAAATGCAGCGCAAGGAGGACAAGGCGCTCATCCCCTGGATGCTGGGATCGTTCCTCGTGATGGTGGGGCTCGTCTTCGGGCTCGGCTGGCTGCTCGGCATCCAGTGGTGGCTGCTGCCCATCGGCATCATGCTCGGCGCGCTCGCCGCCATGATCATTTTTGGGCGCCGGGTGCAGCGGACGGTGTACAGCCGGGCGGATGGGCAACCCGGTGCCGCCGCCTGGGCGCTCGACAACCTGCGCGGCCGGTGGAAGGTCACCCAGACGGTCGCCGCGACGACCCAGCTCGACGCGGTGCACCGGGTCCTCGGCGGACCGGGCGTGATCCTGGTGGGCGAGGGCTCACCGCACCGCGTCCGGAACCTGCTCACCCAGGAGAAGAAGCGCATCGCGCGGCTGGTGGGGGAGACGCCGATCTACGAGGTGCAGATCGGCAACGAGGAGGGCCAGGTCCCGCTGCGGAAACTGCAGAACCACCTGATGAAACTCCCGCGCAACCTCAAGCCGAAGCAGGTCGACGCACTCGAGACGAAGCTGTCCGCCCTCGGTAACCGCGGCGGTGCCGCCATGCCGAAGGGGCCTGCGCCGCAGAACGCGAAGATGCGCAACGTCCAGCGCTCCGCCCGCCGCCGCTGACCCGCCCCCGGCGATCGCCGCGGTGTCACCACGGGTCGCCACGGCCGTGCACTCAGCGCATCGTGACGACGACGGTGCCGGTGGCCCGGTCGTGCCAGCCCCGGTTGTCCTGATCGCGGACGGCCGGGGGGACGATGAGGAAGGTCAGCACGCACCGGACGACGGCGCGCCACAGTCCCACCGTGGCACTGCCGTCCAGCCGGGCCACCCGGATACCGGTCAGCGCCATCCCCGGGGTGAACCCGGAGAACGTCACGGGCACCACGGTGACCACGGCCCACATCGCCAGCGACCACAGGTTGTAGGCCTGCATCACGTCCGGATCCGTATAGTCGGGCGGGAAGAACAGGGCCGTCAGCAGCGAGGCCACCACGAGGTCGACGAGCAGCGTGCCGAACCGGCGCCCGCCGCCTGCCGCGGACCGGGGCCCCCGCTCGGGGAGCCCGAGTCGTTCACCGGGCCACCGGGACGGCTCCCGCCCGTCCGCCGCCCCACCGTCCGAGAGTGTCGAGAGCCATTCGCCCGTCCATCGTGCCACCCGTCCAGGGTATTCGGTGGACACGACGCCGGATATTCCTGGTCAGCCGGGCACACACCGGACGGACCACCGTTAACACCGGCGAAACACACGGGTGACGGTCGGGCAACACCGCCCGCTTAGCGTGAACCGCACAGAGCCGAAGAGAGCACCGCAACCCGAAGAGAGCACCCGAGCACCGGAGCACTGCCGCACGAGCTCGACGCTCGAACACGAAGGAGCCACCGAGGGTGTCCACTACTCCAGACGATGTCCTCCGGCAGATCGCCGACGAGGACGTACGCTACGTCGACGTGAGGTTCTGCGACCTGCCGGGCGTCATGCAGCACTTCACCATCCCCGCCTCCGCCTTCGACGCCAAGACCTTCGAGGAAGGGCTCGCGTTCGACGGCTCGTCCGTGCGCGGCTTCCAGTCGATCCACGAGTCGGACATGCTGCTGCTGCCGGACCCCGCCACGGCCCGCATCGACCCGTTCCGCACGAACAAGACCCTGTCGCTGAACTTCTTCGTGCACGACCCGTTCACGCACGAGCCGTACAGCCGGGACCCGCGCAACATCGCCCGCAAGGCCGAGCAGTACGTCACCGAGTCCGGCATCGCCGACACCGTCTTCTTCGCGCCGGAGGCCGAGTTCTACCTGTTCGACTCGGTGCGGTTCGACTCCTCCGAGCACGCCAGCTTCCACGAGATCGACTCGGTCGAGGGCTGGTGGAACACCGGCCGCCACGAGGAGGGTGGCAACCGCGGCTACAAGACCCCGTTCAAGGGCGGGTACTTCCCGGTGCCGCCGGTCGACCACTTCGCCGACCTGCGCGACGAGATCTCGAACACGCTGACCGCCTCCGGCTTCGAGCTGGAGCGGGCCCACCACGAGGTCGGCACGGCGGGGCAGACGGAGATCAACTACAAGTTCGACACGCTGCTGCACTCGGCCGACGACCTGCAGCTGTTCAAGTACATCGTGAAGAACGTGGCCTGGCAGGCGGGCAAGTCCGCCACCTTCATGCCGAAGCCACTGTTCGGCGACAACGGCTCGGGCATGCACTGCCACCAGTCGCTGTGGAAGGACGGCGCGCCGTTGTTCCACGACGAGGCGGGCTACGCGGGCCTGTCCGACACCGCGCGGCACTACATCGGCGGCATCCTCACCCACGCCCCGAGCCTGCTGGCGTTCACCAACCCGACGGTGAACTCGTACCACCGGCTGGTGCCCGGCTACGAGGCCCCGGTCAGCCTGGTGTACTCGCAGCGCAACCGCTCGGCGTGCGTGCGCATCCCGATCACCGGCGGGAACCCGAAGGCCAAGCGCATCGAGTTCCGCTGCCCCGACGCCTCGGGCAACCCGTACCTCGCCTTCGCGGCGATGATGATGGCCGGCATCGACGGCGTCCGGAACAAGATCGAGCCGCCGGAGCCGATCGACAAGGACCTCTACGAGCTCCCGCCCGAGGAGGCCCACGGCGTCCAGCAGGTCCCCGGCGACCTCGGCACCGTGCTCGACACGCTGGAGGCGGACCACGACTACCTGCTCGAGGGTGGCGTGTTCACCCCGGACGTGATCGAGAGCTGGATCGCGTACAAGCGGGAGAACGAGATCGACCCGCTGCGGCTGCGTCCGCACCCGTACGAGTTCGCCCTCTACTACGACGTGTGACCGTCGTCCGTGCCGTGCCCCGGGGAAGGCCCCGCGTGCCGACCCCGGGTCACGCGCCCGGAACGCGGGTCAGCCGGAAACCGGGGCGGCCGGACCGCAGAGCACGTCGAGGTCGACGCCCGCCTCGGCCATCCGGTCCCGGGGTGCGGGCACGAGCTTGCGGGCGTTCAGGTCCATCAGCCCGAGCGTGCAGTTGATCTCGGCGGACAGCGTCCCGTCCGTCCGGATGATCTCGTTGGCCATCCAGAACACCTTGCCGTCGCCGAACGTGGCGTGGCAGGTCACGTCGACCTCGTCGCCGTCGCGCAGTTCGCGCCGGTAGCGGATGTGCGACTCCAGCAGCACGGGCGCGACCCCGCCCTTGCGCATCTCGTCGTGCCCACCCGCCCGGTGGAACAGGTCCAACCGGGCGACCTCGGCGTACTGGTGGTAGACCGCCTGGTTGACGTGGCCAAGGGTGTCCAGCTCGTAGTGCCGCACCCTGATCCGGGTGCGCGACGCCTCCTGCTCAGTCACGCGATCACCTTAAGCCGCCCGCCGCGCCCGGCCCATGGCGGTGACCCCGACTGTGACACTCCTGACCCGGGGGGACACGGCTGCACCGGGGCACACTCACGACTCGTAGAACAGACGCTGCACCACCGCGTGGGCGCGTCGCGTGGTCCGCCGGTAGGTGTCCAGGAACTCGCCCGGATCGTCGTCGGCGGAATAGCCGAACACCCGCGCCACCGCCGCCAGCTCGCGGCCGGACGTCGGGAGCTGGTCGACCGCCTTCCCCCGCACGAGCATCGCCACGTTGCGCGCCCGCGTGGCCAGCTCCCACGCCTCGATCAACACCGCCACGTCGTCCTCCCCGGCCAGGTCCGCGTCGGCGAGCGCGCGCAACGCCGCCGGGGTCGACGTCGTCCGCAGGCCGGGGACGGCGTGCGCGTGCCGCAGCTGCATCAGCTGCGCCGTCCACTCCACGTCGGCGAGGCCACCACGGCCGAGCTTCGCGTGCGTGGTCCGGTCGGCACCGCGGGGCATCCGCTCCGTCTCCACCCGTGCCTTGATCCGGCGCACCTCGCGCATCTGGTCGGCGTCCAACCCGCCCTCCGGGTAGCGCAGGTGCTCGATCCCGGAGAGGAAACGTGCGCCCAGGTCGGCGTCCCCCGCCACGAACCGCGCCCGCAGCAGTGCCTGGGCCTCCCAGACCGCGCTCCACCGGTCGTAGTACGTCAGGTACGAGTCGAGGGTGCGCACCAGCGGACCACTGCGCCCCTCCGGGCGCAGGTCCGCGTCCACCTCGAGGGCCGGGTCCTGGCTGGGCGTGCCCAGGGCCCGGCGCACCGTCTCCGCCACGGTCGTCGCGAACCGCACCGCCTCGGTCTCGCTCGCGCCCCCGGTCGGTTCGCACACGAACAGCACATCGGCGTCGGAGCCGTACCCGAGCTCGGCACCGCCGAGCCGGCCCATCCCGATCACCGCGAGGGTCGCCGGCGGGCTGTCCGTCCCGGCGGCGCGCTCCCGGACCGCCGCCTCGAGGGCGCTGCGGAGCACCGCCGCCCACACCGACGACAGCGCGTGACAGACGTCGCCGACGTCGAGCAGCCCCAGCAGGTCCGCACTCGCCACGCGCAGCAGTTCGTGTCGGCGCAGC
>NZ_KE387066.1:39429-44937 GCF_000430445.1 Saccharomonospora iraqiensis subsp. iraqiensis | reverse complement strand
GCGGTGCCCCAGGCGCGCAACGCGGCCAGCACCCGCCGCATCACCGCCACCTCCGGCGGACACAGCCCCGCCGCGTCCGGGTCGACCGCCGGCCACCGGGGCGGATCCGAACCCACCCGGCCCAACAGCACCGTCGGCGCCTCACCACACACCGTCCCCACCCTCGACCACCCGATCCTCGGCACCACCGTCGAGCTCGTCGGCCCGGCCCAGGAACTCCCCCGCCAACGCGGCGAACGCGTCCCCGACCTCCCGCACCGGACCCGCCGGCAACTCACCCCCGTCCTGCCGCCCCAGCAACTCGACCACCACCGGGCCGAACGACCGCATCACCTCCGCCGCCCGACACAACAACTCCCGATCCCGCGCAATCACCGGAACCACCCCCGGCGCAACGCCGCGCGCAAGCCAGTCTCCTTCGTCATCGGCGTGGCGAGCTTTCCGCGCATCGCCCTCCGGGCCTCGCCATCCATAGCTCCCCCAAATCGGACATCTGAGCCAGCAAGTTCGTTGTGCGCTATTCAAGACTTTGACGCTATCGAGGTCAAGCGACAAGCGAGACATCCAAGACAATCCGTAGCGTCCGAGACATGGGCGCGCGCAAGCTCCTGACCAGCAGGGAAGTCGCTGACGAACTGGGTTTGTCGGCGCGCACCATCGCGCGGTACGCGAGGGACGGTTCACTCGTTCCGACGATCGTCACGCCGGGCGGTCAGTACCGCTGGGACCTCGACGACGTGAAACGCCAGATGCGCGAACAGTGGGAGCGCCAGCGCGACGAGCGCCCGTAGCCGTGCTCCTGCCAAGTGCCGTGAAGGCCCCCTTGCCTGCGTCGGACGCCGCGAGGGCCTCCTTCACGGCACTCAACGCAGGGAAGGAGTCCTTCACGGCACCACGGGAGGCGATACGCTGCCCGGCGGCAGGGTGAAGCGGTGACACGGGAGTGGCGGATGAAGGGCATCGTGCTCGCGGGCGGGAGCGGCACCCGGCTGCATCCGATCACGCAAGCGGTGTCCAAGCAGCTGCTGCCCGTCTACGACAAGCCGATGATCTACTACCCGCTGTCGGTGCTGATGCTGGCGGGCATCCGGGAGATCATGGTGATCTCCACGCCGACGGACCTGCCGCACTTCCGGCGGCTGCTCGGGGACGGCCGTCAGTGGGGCCTCGACCTCGCCTACGCCGAGCAGCCCAGCCCGAACGGGCTGGCCGAGGCGTTCGTGATCGGGGCCGACTTCGTCGGCGACGACGACGTGGCGCTCATCCTCGGCGACAACATCTTCTACGGCCGGGGCTTCTCCGGCCTGCTGCAGGAGCAGGCGCGGAACCTGGACGGGTGCGCGCTGTTCGGCTACGCCGTGAAGGACCCCGAGCGCTACGGCGTGGGCGAGGTCGACGGGGACGGCACGCTGCTGTCCATCGAGGAGAAGCCCGCCGAGCCGCGGTCGAACCTGGCCATCACGGGCCTGTACCTCTACGACAACCAGGTGGTCGACATCGCCGCCGGGCTCCGGCCCTCCACCCGGGGCGAGCTGGAGATCACCGAGGTGAACATGGAGTACGTGCGGCAGGGTCGCGCCCGGCTGAACGAGCTCAGTCGCGGGTTCGCCTGGCTGGACACGGGCACGCACGACTCCCTGCTGGAGGCGGGCCAGTTCGTCCAGGTACTGGAGCACCGCACCGGGGTGCGGATCGCCTGCCTGGAGGAGGTGGCGCTGCGGATGGGATTCATCACCGCCGACGAGTGCCACCGGCTCGGCGCGAAGCTCGCGAAGAGCGGCTACGGCGACTACGTGATGGACGTCGCCCTGGCGGCGGGCGCCTCCGGCTGACCCGCCGGGCACGCTCGCCGATCGGCCGACGGGTCACAGCGAGCGCCGGGACATCTCCTCCAGCCTGCGCACGCGGTCGCTCACCGGCGGGTGGGTGGAGAACAGGTGGGAGAACTTCTCCCCCGGCCGGAACGGGTTCGCGATCATCAGGTGGGACTGGGACACCACCTTCGGCTCCGGCTCCAGCGGCCGCGCCTGCGTCCCGCGCTCCAGCTTGCGCAGGGCCGAGGCCAGCGCCATCGGATCGCCGGTGAGTTCGGCGCCGGAGGCGTCCGCCTGGTACTCGCGGGAGCGGCTCACGCTCATCTTGACGATGCCCGCGGCCACCGGCCCGAGCAGCGCCAGCAGCAGCGCCCCGAACGGGTTGATGCCGTCCTCCCGACTGCCGCCGAACATGCCCGCGAACATCGCCATGTTGGCCAGGAAGCTCACCACACTCGCCAGCGCCCCGGCCACGCTGGAGATCAGGATGTCACGGTTGTAGACGTGCGAGAGCTCGTGCCCGAGCACGGCGCGCAGCTCCCGCTCGTCGAGCAGCTGCAGGATGCCGGTGGTGCAGCACACGGCGGCGTTGCGCGGGTTACGGCCGGTGGCGAACGCGTTGGGCGCCGCGGTGGGGCTGACGTAGAGGCGGGGCATCGGCTGCCGCGCCGAGGTGGCCAGCTCACGCACGATCCGGTACATCGCGGGCTGCTCGGCCTCGGACACCGCCCGTGCCCGCATCGCCCGCAGGGCCAGCTTGTCCGAGTTGAAGTAGGCGTAACCGTTGACGCCCAGCGCCACCAGCAGTCCGAGGATCAGCGCCGTACGGCCGAACAACCCGCTGATCAGCACGATCAGGGCGCTGAGCAGGCCGAGCAGCAGCGCTGTCTTCAACCCGTTGCGATGGAAGTGCACGTGCCTGCCTCCTTCCGGCGGTCCCCTCGACGTCGGGCCTCCGGCGGTGTCCCGTCTGCCGTGGCCCCTACCGGATCGAACGACGTCGATCGGCGCGAAGTTCCTGGTCGTCGCGACCGTGACGAAGCTGAC
This sequence comes from Saccharomonospora iraqiensis subsp. iraqiensis, assembly GCF_000430445.1. Lineage (GTDB taxonomy): Bacteria > Actinomycetota > Actinomycetes > Mycobacteriales > Pseudonocardiaceae > Saccharomonospora > Saccharomonospora iraqiensis. The sequence goes on along the minus strand of NZ_KE387066.1, from coordinate 42,076 downwards.
GTCCCGCTCGGGCACCGCCGGGCCCCGGGTGGATCTCGCCGCGATCTTCGTCTGGGCTTACGATAGATTTCGGGCTGCCGAAAAAAGGGGTGATGATGCAGGAGGAGGGTCCGGCGGGGTCGCTCGCGCGCCGCCGACGGGCGACACGGCGTGCCCACGTCCGCGCGGTCGCCGCCGTCGCGGTCGTCGCCGTGCTGGCGGTGAGCGGTGCGGTCTCCTACGCCGTCCGGCCGGGCATCATCGAAACATTGGACGACGCCGACGGACCCCTGCGAGTGGTCACCACCACCACCTTCCTGGACGACACGGTGCGGCGGATCGGTGGCGAGCACGTCCGCACCGTGCGGCTCATGGGCCCGGGTGTCGACCCGCACCTCTACCAGGCCCGGGCCAGTGACCTGCGGCAGATGCGGGCCGCGGACGCGGTGTTCGCCGTGGGCCTGTACCTGGAGGGCTCGCTCATGCGCACGCTGCACGGGCTCGCCCGGGAGAAGCCGGTGCTGTTCGTCGGCGAGGCGATCCCCGAGGACCGGCTGCTGGCTCCCCCCGCCGGGTCCGCGCCGGAGGAGGAACACGACCCGCACGTGTGGTTCGACCCGCGACTCTGGGCGCACGTGGTCGACGCGGTGACCGCCCGGCTGGCCGAGCTCGACCCGGCCCACGCCGACGACTACCGGCGCGCGGGCGGCGACTACCGGGAACGGGTGTTGGCGCTGGCCGAGGAGGCCGAGGCCGCCATCGCGACGATCCCACCCCGCTCCCGCGTGCTGGTGACCTCGCACGACGCCTTCCGCTACCTCGGCGCCGCGTTCGACGTGGACGTGGTGGCCGTGCAGGGCATCTCCACCCAGGAGGAGGCGGGCACCGCCGACGTCACGCGGGTGGCGGATGCCGTGGTCGACAGCGGTGTGCGGTCGGTGTTCCTGGAGACCAGCGTGCCCGGCAGGACGCTGGACGCGGTACTCGCGGCGGTGCGGCAGCGCGGCGGCGAGGTCCGGCTCGGGCAGCCGTTGTACTCGGACTCGGCGGGGGACGACGGCACCCCCGAGGGCAGCTATCTCGGCATGGTGCGCGCGAACATCGACCGGATCGTGGAGGGCCTGCGATGAGACCGACCCGCACCCGGCGACGGCCGGACACCGACACCGGCACGCCCGCCGCGCTGTCGTTGTCCGGTGTCAGCGCCTCCTACGGCGGCCGCACGGTGTTCGACGGGGTGGACGTGGACATCCCCGCCGGGGTCCTGGCCGCGGTGGTCGGACCGAACGGTGCGGGCAAGTCCACGCTGGTGAAGGCCGCGCTCGGGCTGGTCCCGGCCGTGCGGGGGCGGGTGCGGGTGCTGGGCGCGCCGCTGCGGCAGGTGCGCCGCCGGGTGGCCTACGTCCCCCAGCAGGACGCCGTGGCGCACGACTTCCCGATCACCGCGGTGCAGGTGGTGGAGATGGGCCGCTACCCGCACCGCGGCTGGCTGCGCAGGCTCACCCGGGACGACGACGACCTGGTGGCCACCGCGATGGAGCAGGTCGGGGTGGCCGAGCTGGCCGAGCGTCCCCTCGACGAGCTCTCCGGCGGCCAACGGCAACGGGTGTTCCTGGCGCGTGCGCTGGCCCAGCGGGCCGAGCTGGTGATCCTGGACGAGCCGTTCACCGCCGTCGACGCCCGCACCGAGTCGGTGCTGCTGGAACTGCTCACCGGGCTCTGCCGGGAGGGGGTCTCGGTGGTGGCCGTGCACCACGACCTGCGCACCGTGCTGACCCGGTTCGACCACGCGGTGCTCATGGCGGGTGGGGTGATCGCCTCCGGGCCGCCGGAGGACGTGCTCACCGCCGCGCACCTCGAACGGGCCTACGGCATGGCGCCGCTGGTGCTGGACTCATGATCGGCACGGTGCTGGCGGCGCTGCCGCTGTCGTACCCGGACGCCGTCGTCGTGGTCGGCACCGCGGTCGTCGGGTTCGTCGCGGGGGCGCTGGGGCCGCTGGCGGTGCTGCGCCGCCGCAGCATGTTCGGCGACGCGATGAGCCACGGCACCCTGTCCGGGGTGGCCGTGGCGTTCCTGCTGACCGGGGCCGCGGTGCCGGAGACGCTGCTGCTCGGCGCGACCGTGTCGGCGGCGCTGGCGGCGTTCGCGATGATCGCGCTGGAGCGGGTCGGCAGGCTGCGCCCGGACGCGGCGATCGGGGTGGTGCTGTCGATCTCGCTCACCCTGGGGATCGTGCTGCTCACGCACATCGCCGACACCGGGGACAGCGCCCAAGCCGGACTGAACACCTACCTGCTCGGGCAGGCGGCCGGGATGACCGAGCGGGACATCGCCGTGGCGCTGGTGTTGGGTGCGGTCGCGCTGACCGTGGTGACCGTGGGGTTCCGACTGTTGCGCAGCGCCACGTTCGACCCGGGCTTCACCGCGGTCGCGGGCGTGCCCACCTGGGCGGTGGACGTGGTCAGCACGGGACTGCTGGCGCTGGCCGTCGTGCTCGGGGTGCGCACCGTCGGGGCGATCCTCATGGTGGCGCTGCTGGTCGCTCCGGTGGTGGCGGCGCGCCAGGTCACCCGGCGGCTGTCCGCCCTGGTGCCGCTGTCCGGTCTGGTCGGGGCCGTGTGCGGGGCGGCGGGCGGGATGCTGTCCGGGCGTGCGGAGCTGCCCG
>NZ_KE387066.1:28938-39329 GCF_000430445.1 Saccharomonospora iraqiensis subsp. iraqiensis | reverse complement strand
TGCCCGGCCGTGTCACGCGCGGGCTCCGCGGTGCCGTGGGCCGCGAGCTCCCGCTCGAGTTCGCGCACCCGCCGCCGGGCGCCCCGGGCGAGGAAGAGCCAGGACAGGAACGCACCGCACACGAACGCGGCCGCGCTGTACACCCAGACCTGGCCGAAAACGGACATGACTCGCGTCCTCCCTGCTGCGTGGCGGGCCTACCGGGTCCGTGCGACGAGGTAGTCGGCGACCGACTCGCACGCCTCCCGCGCCGGTGACGAGGGCAGCGCGGTGAGTTCCTCCCGTGCCCGCCGAGCGTAGTCATTCAGCGTCGCGTGGGCGCGTTCGAGGCCGCCGGACGCGCGGAGCAGCGCGAGTGCCTCGTCGACGAGCGCGTCGTCGGTGAGCGGACCGTCGAGCAGCCGCACCAGGCGCGGGTCCGGGGAGCCGGAGAGCGCGTAGTGCATCGGCAGCGTCCGCACGCCCTCCCGCAGGTCGGTGCCCTGCGACTTGCCGAGCTCGCCGGACGAGGAGGCGATGTCGATGATGTCGTCCGAGATCTGGAACGCCGTCCCGACGAGGTCGCCGAAGCGGCGCAGGGCGTCGATGTGCTCCGGGTGGGCGTCGGAGAGCATCCCCCCGAACCGTCCCGCCGTGGCGATCAGCGACCCGGTCTTCTGCCCGATCACGGAGAGGTAGTGGTCCACGGGGTCCTCGCCCTCGCCGGGACCGACCGTCTCCCGCATCTGCCCGGTGACCAGCTCCCCGAACGTCTCCGCGATGATCCGCGCCGCGTCCGTGCCGAGGTCGGCGACCAGCCGGGAGGCGTGCGCGAAGAGGTAGTCCCCGGTGAGGATGGCGACGGTGTTGTTCCACCGCGCGTTCACGCTGGGCGCCCCGCGCCGCATCGTGGCCTCGTCCATCACGTCGTCGTGGTAGAGCGTGGCCAGGTGCACCAGCTCCACGGCCGCCGCGGCGGTGACCACCCCGTCCCGGTCCGTCGTGCCGAACTGGCCCGCCAACAGGGTGAACATCGGCCGGAAACGCTTGCCCCCGGCGTCCACCAGGTGCCGCGCGGCCTCGTTGATCGCCTCGACGTCGCTGCGCACGACCTCGTGCAGGATCTCCTCGACGTCCTCCAGCCCGGAGACCAGCGTGCGCAGCAGGTCCTCATCGGCGATCTGCAGCCCGACTGCCGCGCGCAACTCCTCGATGGTGCCCTCACGCACTGACACGTCGGCTCCGCCTTTCCGGCCCAGGGTCACGGTCGGCGTCCAGCCTAATGGGGCCCGACCGCGCGCCGGTGACCCGCTGGTAGAGCCACCGACGGTGATCTCTCCGACACCGCACGCACCCCCGGCCGGTTCAGGACGTCAGGGCGAACCCACCGGTGCCCGCCCAGTCGAGGGCGAACGTCGGCGCGACGCCGAGCAGCAGGGTGACCACGACCCCGAGCGTGATCGCGGCCGTGGTGAACGCCCCGGGCACGCTGACGGTGGGGCCGTCCTCGGCGGGCTCGGAGAAGAACATGAGCACCACCACCCGCAGGTAGAAGAACGCCGCCACCGCGCTGAAGATCAGCGCGATCACCACGAGCGGGGCCATGCCGTCCGACAGGGCCGCCGAGAACACCACGAACTTGCCCACGAACCCGCTGGTGAGCGGGATCCCGGCCAGCGCGAACAGCAGGAAGGCGAAGGTCCAGGCCACCACGGGCGAGCGTTTCGCCAGCCCGGCCCACGCGGACAGGTGGGTCGCCTCACCCCCGGAGTCCCGCACCAGCGAGATCACGCCGAACGCGGCCAGCGTGGTGAAGCCGTAGGCGAGCAGGTAGAACATCGTCCCGGACAGGCCCTGTTCGGTCAGCGCCATCGTGCCGATCAGCAGGAACCCGGCGTGCGCGATCGACGAGTACGCGATCATGCGCTTCACGTCGGTCTGGGTCAGCCCGAGCACCGCGCCGATCAGCATGGACACGATCGCCACGGCCCACAGCACGCCGCGCCACTCCCAGTGGGTCGACTCGAACCCGACGGTGAGCACCCGCAGGATCGCCCCGAACGCGGCGACCTTCGTGCACGCCGCCATGAACGCGGTGATCGGCGTCGGGGCGCCGTGGTAGACGTCCGGCGTCCAGGTGTGGAACGGCCCGACCGAGGCCTTGAACAGCAGCCCCACCAGCAGCAGGCCCAGCCCGGCGAACAGCAGCGTGTCCGAGCGGTCCGTGCCCGCCGTGGCCACGGCGATCTCGGAGAACCGCACCGACCCGGCGTAGCCGTAGAGCAGGGCGACGCCGTAGAGGAAGAACGCGCTGGCGAACGCGCCGAGCAGGAAGTACTTGACCGCGGCCTCCTGGGACAGCAGCCGCCGCCTGCGCGCCAGCCCGCACATCAGGTACAGCGGCAGGCTCAGCACCTCCAGCGCCACGAACATGGTGAGCAGGTCGTTCGCCGCGGTGAACGCCATCATGCCGCCCAGGGCGAACAGGCTCAGCGGGAAGACCTCGGTCTGCATGCTCTGCGTGGCGGCCTGCTCGCGGTCCTGCACCGTGCCGGGGCTGATCCCGGCCTCGGCGACGAACGCGCCGCCCCGATCGACCGTGCGGTCGGCGATGAGCAGCACCGCACCCACCGACAGCGCCAGCAGCGTGCCCCAGAGGAACAGCGCCGGGCCGTCCACGGCCACGGTGCCGCTGAGCGTGGTGATCCCGCGCGGCGGCGCATCGGCGGTGTAGACGCCCAGCGCGACACCGGCGCCGGCCAGTGCCAGCAGCGTCAGCGCCACCTGGGTCGACCACCGCCGGTGCTTGGGCAGGAACGCCTCCAGCAGCACCCCGACGCACGCGACGCCGAACACGATCAGCATCGGCATGATCGCCGCGTAGTCGATCCCGGGCGCCTCGATCGGCCCCTGTTGCTGGGCGAAATGAACGTTCAACACGGCTGGGATTACCTTTCCTGCACCGCTGTCAGTGTCGCCTCCACCGAGGGTCCGACCGTGTCGAGCACCGGCTGCGGGTAGAACCCGAGCCCCACGATCAGCACCACCAGCGGCGCGAGCACCGCGATTTCCCTACCGGACAGGTCACGGACGGCCTTCTTCGCCCCGGCCTCGGGTGCCGTCGCCGTCCCCGGCCCGCCACCCGCGCCGACGAGCGCGTCACCACGCACCGGCCCGGTCATGATCCGCTGGTACAGCCACAGCACGTACGCGGCGGCGAGCACCATCCCGACGGTGGCGACGATCGCGAACACCGGCCGCGCGTCGAACGCCCCGATCAGCACCAGGAACTCGGAGACGAACGAGTTCGTGCCCGGCAGCGACAACGTCGACATCCCGGCCAGCAGCAGCATCCCGCCGAGGATCGGCGTCACCTTGAACATGCCGCCGTAGTCGGCGATGCGGCTGGACCCGCCGCGCGCGGCGACGATGCCGATCACCAAAATCAGCATGCCGGTGGCGAGGCTGTGGTTGAGCATGTACGTCGCCGAGCCGACGGTGGCCTGCGTGCTGAACGCGAAGATGCCCAGCGCGATGAAGCCGAAGTGGGCGATCGACACGTAGGCCACGAAGCGCTTCATGTCGTGCTGGCCCGCGGCCAGGATCGAGCCGTAGAGGATGCCGACCACGCCGAGCACCAGCACCAGCGGCGCGAGCTGCGCGCTGGCGTCCGGGAACATCGGCAGGCTGTAGCGCAGGAAGCCGAAGGTCCCGACCTTGTCCAGCACCCCCACCAGCAGCACGGTGACCGCGATCGGCGCCTGCCCGGCCGCGTCCGGCAACCAGGTGTGGAACGGCACCAGCGGCGCCTTGATCGCGAACGCGAGGAAGAACCCGAGGAACAGCCACACCTGCGTCTCGACCGGGGCCTGGCTGACCACGGCGACCAGGGTGGCCCAGTCGAAGGTGCCGCTGCCGAGTTCGTCGGCGGCCAGCGAGTACGCCCCGATGGCCGAGGCCAGCATGATCAGGCCGCCGAGGAACGAGTACAGGAAGAACTTCACCGCCGCGTACTGCCGCCTCGGCCCGCCGTAGAAGCCGATGAGGAAGTACATCGGCACGAGCATGACCTCGAACAGCACGTAGAACAGGAAGACGTCGGTCGCCGCGAACACGGCGATGGTCAACGCCTCCTGCACCAGGATCAGCGCGAGGAAGTTCGCCACCCGGCGCTCGGTGGGCAGCTTGTCCGTCGAGCGCAGCGCGCCGATCACGATCGGCACCAGCAGCGCGGTGACCGCCACCATGAGCAGCGCGATCCCGTCGATGCCGAAGGCGAAATGCACCCCGAACGCGGGGATCCAGTCCACCGAGGTGACCTGCTGGAGCCGGTCACCGCCCGGGTCGTAGGTCAGCCACAGCGGCACCACCAGCAGCAGCGTGGCGACCGAGACGCCGAACGCGGTCGCCGTCGCCGCACGGGCGTTGTCCCGCCACCCGGCGACCGCGAGGGCGCCGAGCAGCGGCAGCAGGATCAGGGCTACGAGCCAACTCATGAGAACCTCACCAACAGCAGTGCGGCGACGAGCAGGAACGACCCGCCGAGCATCGACAACGCGTAGGACCGGACGAACCCGGTCTGCAGCCTCCGCAGCCGGCTCGACCCGCCGCCGAGCCCGGCGGCCAGCCCGTTGACCGCGCCGTCGACGCCCCGGTTGTCCAGGAACACCGAGAACCGGGTCAACCACAGGCCGGGGGTGGCGACCAGGGTCTCGTTCAGCGCGTTGCCGTACAGGTCGTTCCGCGCGGCCCGCACCGGCCAGGACACCCGCTGCGGACGCTCCACGCTGGTCTCCCGCCTGCCGAACAGCAACCACGCCACGAGCACGCCGAGCGCGGACAGGCCGACCGTCAGCCACGGGATGACCGCGTGCGGCAGGACCCCGTGGTGCGTCTCGGCGAGCGCACCGACCGACGGCGCCAGGAACTCGGCGAGCCGGTCACCGGACATCAGCAGGAACCCGGCACCGACCGAGCCGAACGCGAGCACGATCATCGGCACGGTCATCACCGGCGGCGACTCGTGCGGGTGGAACTCGCGGCCGTCGGCCGAGGTGGTCTCACGCCAGCGCGGCTTGCCGAGGAAGGTCAGCAGCACCAGCCGGGTCATGTAGAAGCCGGTGATGCCCGCGGCGAGCAGCGCCGCGCCGCCGAACACCCAACCGCGCCAGCCCTCCTGGCCGAACGCCGCCGCGATGATCGCGTCCTTGGTGTAGAACCCGGACAGGAAGGGGAACCCGATGATCGCGAGGTAGCCGAGGCCGAACGTGGCCGCGGTGATCGGCATCTTCTTCGCCAGGCCGCCGAACTTGCGCATGTCGACCTCGTCGTTCATGGCGTGCATGACCGAGCCGGCGCCGAGGAACAGCCCCGCCTTGAAGAAGCCGTGCGTGAGCAGGTGCGCGATGCCGAGGGCGTAGCCGACCGGGCCGAGCCCGGCGGCGAGCATCATGTACCCGATCTGGCTCACCGTGGAGTAGGCCAGCACCTTCTTGATGTCGTCGTAGGCGCAGCCGATGATCGCGCCGAGCATCAGGGTGATCGCACCGACGAGGGTCACGACCAGCCGGCCGTCCGGGGTGAGGTTGTAGATCGGGGCCGAGCGGGCGATCAGGTACACGCCCGCGGTCACCATCGTGGCGGCGTGGATCAGCGCCGACACCGGGGTCGGGCCCTCCATCGCGTCCGGCAGCCACGCCTGCAGCGGGAACTGGCCGGACTTGCCGCACGCGCCGAGCAGCAGCAACAGCGCGATCGCGGTGACCACCCCGGCGGAGGCCTCGCCCACCCCGGCGAACACCTCGGAGTAGGAGGTGCTGCCGAATTCGGAGAACATGAGGAAGATGGCCAGTGCCAGGCCCACGTCCCCGACCCGGTTCATCAGGAACGCCTTCTTCGCCGCCGTGGCCGCCGACGGACGGTCCTGGTACCACCCGATCAGCAGGTAGGAGGCGAGGCCGACGCCCTCCCAGCCCAGGTACAGCAGCACGAAGCTGTCGCCGAGCACGAGCACCAGCATCGCGGCGACGAACAGGTTCAGATAGCCGAAGAAGCGCCGACGGGACTCGTCGTCGGACATGTAGCCGATCGAGTAGATGTGGATCAGCGAGCCGACCCCGGTGATCAGCAGGACGAACGTCACCGACAGCGGGTCGATGCGCAGTCCGAAGTCGACCTGCAGCGCCTCGACGGGGATCCACGAGTAGACCGTGGTGTCGGTGGCCCGCGACAGCGACTCGCCGAAGAACAGCGCCAGACCGTACACGAAGGACGCGATGACCGTCGCGGAGCCGAGCAGGTGCCCCCAGCCGTTGGTGCGGCGACCGCCGACCAGCAACACGAGGGCGCCGAGCGCGGGAAACGCGACCAGCAGCCACGATTGAGCGATCAAGGTGATTCCCTGTGGTTGGAGGCTAGTACTTCAGCAGGTTGGTGTCGTCGATCGAGGCCGACCGCCGGGTGCGGAAGATCGACATGATGATCGCGAGGCCGACGACCACCTCGGCCGCGGCGACGACCATCACGAAGAACGCCATCACCTGACCGTCGATCGAGCCGTTGATGCGCGCGAACGTGACCAGCGACAGGTTCACGGCGTTGAGCATCAGCTCGATGCACATGAACACCACGATCGCGTTGCGCCGCACCAGGACGCCGACGGCGCCGATGGTGAACAGCAGCGCCGACAACAACAGGTAGTACGTCGGGGTCACTTGTTCTCCCCTTCCCCGGCGGTGTCCCGGTTGTCCCGGTGGGTGCCGTCGCCGTTCGTACTCGGGGTGGACGCACCGTCGTCCTCCGCCGTGCCCCCGACAAGGGCGTGCGCGTCCGGGGCGGGGGTGTCCCCGGCCACCTGCCTGCGCTCGGCCTCCAGCCGTGCGGTGGGCGTGGACTCGATGAGTTCGGACAGCGACTCCGGTGCCACCGACCCGTCCGGCAGCAGCGCGGGTGTGGCCACCGAGTTCGCCGTGGCGAACACGCCCGGCCCCGGCTTGGGCGAGGGCCGCTCGTACTCGCCGCGGAAGCGGGCCACCACCAGTTCCTTCTGGCTGCGCTTGCCGCCCGCGGCGTGCCGGGTGGTGAACGACAGGACCATGCCCGCCATCGCCGCGGTGATCAGCAGCGCGGCGGTGAGCTCGAACGGGAACAGGTAGTCACGGAAGATGATGCGGCCGAGACCGCCCGCACCGCCGCCCTCGGCGCTCCACGGGTCGAGCGGCTGCGCCGGGGTCACGTCCGCGACGGCCCGGGTCAGCGCGGCCGAGAGCAGCACGGCCACGCCGACGCCGAGCAGCCCGGCGGCGAGTCGTTGTCCGCGCAGCACCTCGACCACCGAGTCGGACGACTCCCGGCCGACCAGCATCAGCACGAACAGGAACAACATCATGATCGCGCCGGTGTAGACGATGATCTGCGTGAACCCGAGGAACTGCGCCTGCTGGGTGAGGTACAGCAACCCGAGGGAGAGCATCGTCAGCACCAGCCACAGCGCCGAGTGCACGGCGTTGCGGGCGAACACCATGCCCAGGGCGCCGGCGAGGGCGAGCGGTCCGAGGATCCAGAACGCGACCGCCTCCCCGGTGGACACCGTCGCCTCGGCGCCCTCCTGGGCGAGAACTAGTGCGCTGCCTACCGTCATCGCCTTGCCTTCTCCTCGGACGTCTCGACCGCCTCGCCGGAGGGCACACCCCGGTCACGGGCGAGTTCGGGGCCGCGGACGTAGTAGTCCTGCTCGTCGTCGCCGAGCCGCATCGGGTGTGGCGGCTGCTCCATGCCGGGCAGCAGGGGCGCGAGCAGGTCCTCCTTGGTGTAGATCAGCTTCTGCCGGTCGTCGTCGGCGAGCTCGTAAAAGTTGATCATCGTGAGGGACCGGGTCGGGCACGCCTCCACACACAACCCGCAGCCGATGCAGCGCAGGTAGTTGATCTGGTAGTCCATGCCGTAGCGCTCACCCGGGGAGTACCGCTCCTCCTCGGTGTTGTCCCCGCCCTCGACGAAGATCGCGTCGGCGGGACAGGCCCAAGCGCACAGCTCGCAACCCACGCACTTCTCCAGCCCGTCCGGGTGCCGGTTGAGCTGGTGGCGACCGTGGTAGCGCGGCGCCGCGGGGGCCCCGATCTCCGGGTACTCCTCCGTGGACACCTTCCGGAACATGTTCGCGAAGGTGACACCGAAGCCCTTGACGGGATCAAACATCCCCATCGGCGTTCTCCTTACCTGAGGTGACCGAAGCGGGTCGCTTCTGCTCGGTCTTCTGCCTTGCCCGCAGTGCCTTCTGCCGTGGGGTCGTCTCCGGGACCTTGAGGTCCACCGGCGGCACCGGGTAGTCGCCGCCGGTGACCGGGACCGAGTCCTCCGGCGGAACCTCCTTCTCGGGCAGCAGCAGCGACAGCAGCACCAGCACCGCGATGACGATGCCGCCGACGACGAGGATCTGGCCGGTGGAGATGTCGGCGGAGGTGCGCACGGCCCGGACCGCGGAGATCACCACCACCCAGATGAGGCCGGCCGGGATGAGCACCTTCCAGCCGAGCTTCATGAACTGGTCGTAGCGGAAGCGGGGCAGCGTGCCGCGCAGCCACACGAAGCCGAACAGGACGATCAGCATCTTGCCGAAGAACCACAGCACCGGCCACCAGCCGGTGTTGAGCATCCCGTCGCCGATCGCGGACAGCGGCCACGGCGCCATCCAGCCGCCGAGGAACAGCGTCGTCGCGAACGCCGAGACGATGACCATGTTGGTGTACTCGGCGAGGAAGAACATGGCGAACTTCATCGAGCTGTACTCGGTGTGGAAGCCGCCGACCAGCTCGGACTCGGCCTCGGGGAGGTCGAACGGGGCACGGTTGGTCTCGCCGACCATGGAGATCAGGTAGATCACGAAGCTCGGCAGCAGCAGCCAGAAGTACCAGCCGTTCTGCTGCGCGGCGACGATGTCCCCGGTGGCCAGCGACTGCGCGTACAGGGCGACACCGATGATCGACAGGCCCATCGCGATCTCGTAGGAGATCACCTGCGCGGCCGAGCGCAGCCCACCGAGCAGCGGGTACGGCGAGCCGGACGACCAGCCCGCGAGCACGATGCCGTAGACCCCGATCGACGCGCCCGCCAGCACGAGCAGCACGCTGACCGGCAGTTCGATCAGCTGGAGGACGGTGCGCTCGCCGAAGATGGTCACCTCGGGGCCGAACGGGATGGCGGCCAGACCGATCAGCGCGGGCACCACCGTGATCAGCGGCGCCATGAAGTAGATCTTGCGGTCCGCGGTGTCCGGGATGATCTGTTCCTTGAACGGGAGCTTGATCGCGTCCGCGAGGGACTGGCCCAGGCCGTAGGGACCTACCCGGTTCGGGCCCGGCCGGTTCTGCATCCGGCCGACGATCTTGCGCTCCCCGACGATCAGACCGATCGTCATGATCGGGCCGATCAGCATGACCACGACGACCTTCATCAGGATCAGCCACAGCGGGTCGTCGGCCAGCAGTTCGGCCCGGGTCATCGCCCCGTCCTGCACCTGCGCGAGCAGCGGGGTCACCGCCCGCACCGGTTCCTCCACGGACGACACCACGGACGTCAGCGTCGACGCGCTCACCGTTCACCTCCGGCCGCGATCGAGACCTCGGCGCCGTGGCCGACGCCGAGCGTGGCGCGGACCGCGGAGCCCGGGGAGTTGCCGGGCAGCCACACCACGCCGTCCGGCAGGTCGGCCACCTCCACCGGCAGGGTGAGCGCCCCGCGCCCGGTGGACACCGTCACCGTGTCCGCCCCGAGCGCCTCGGCGGTCCCCTTCGACACCCGCGCCACGACCCGCCGCGCCGTCCCGGCCAGATGCGGCTCGTCCACCTGCAACGCCCCCTCGTCCAGCAACACCCGCCAGGTGGCCAGCAGCGCCCGCCCGTCGCCGGGCGGTGCCGTGAAGGGCACATTTCCTGCGCCTGAGGCCGTGAGGGGCACATTCCCTGCATCTGACGCAGGGAATGTGCCCCTCACGGCAACCCTCGCCAGGTCGCCGGTGGCGGCGGCCGGGGTCTGGGTGAACAGGTCGGTGTCCATCTCGACGCCGAGGGTGTCCAGGATGCGGCAGTCCGGCAGGGCGCCGGTGCCCTCCAGGGTCACCGAGAACTCGCGGCGGCGGCCCTCCCAGTTGAGGAAGGTGCCGGACTTCTCGTCCACCGGCGCGATCGGCAGCACCACGTCGGCGCGCTCGGTGACCTCGCTGCGCAGCAACTCGATGCTCACCACGAAACCGCATGCGTCGAGCGCCGCGCGCGCCAGCTCCGGGTCGGGCAGGTCCGCGGTCTCGACACCGCCGACGAGCAGCCCGTCCAGGTCGCCGTCGCGGGCGGCGGTGAGGATGCCGGTCGTGTCGCGTCCGGCGGTGTCGGGCAGCGCACCCTCGGCCAGTTCCCAGG
>NZ_KE387066.1:19083-28838 GCF_000430445.1 Saccharomonospora iraqiensis subsp. iraqiensis | reverse complement strand
CGCGCCCCGGTGCGCCCGGCCAGCCGGTCCAGTGCGCCGAACAGGCCGGGCACCTCGGCCGCGCGCTCCCCGACCAGCACCACGGCACCCTCGGTGCGCAGTTTCGCGTCCACATCGGGCGCGTGCCCGGCCAGGCCGTCCACCGCCTCGGCCTCGGCACCCGGCAGGCACGCCAGCAGCTCACCGAAGGTGCGTTCCACGGCGGGCGTCGTCCACTGTCCGATGTGTACGACACGGACGCCGTTGTCCCGGGCGCCCTTGCGCAGCCGCAGGAAGACCAGCGGCGATTCCTCCTCCGGCTCGAACGCCACGCACAGCACCGCCGGCGCGTTCTCCAGGTCGGTGAAGGTGACCCCGCCGTTCTCCGGCGCGGTGCCCACCACCCGGGAGGCGAGGAAGTCCAGTTCCTCGTCGGAGTGCGCCCGCGCCCGGTGGTCGATGTCGTTGGTGCGCAACGCGATCCGGGCGAACTTGCCGTAGGCGTAGGCGTCCTCCACGGTCAGTCGCCCGCCGGGCAGCACGCCGACGCCCCGGCCGTCGCGGGCCTTTGTCAGCCCCTCGGCGGCCACCCGCAGCGCCTCCGTCCACGACGCCTCCCGGAGTTCGCCGGACTCGGCGTCGCGCACCAGCGGCGTGCGGATCCGGTGCTCCGCGGTGGTGTAGCGGAACGCGAAGCGGCCCTTGTCGCAGTTCCACTCCTCGTTCACCTCGGGCTCGTCCCCCGCGAGCCTGCGCATCACCCGGCCACGCCGGAAGTCGGTGCGCTGCGCGCAGCCGGACGAGCAGTGCTCGCACACGCTCGGCGAGGACACCAGGTCGAACGGCCGCGAGCGGAACCGGTACTGGGCGCTGGTCAGCGCGCCCACCGGGCAGATCTGGATGGTGTTGCCGGAGAAGTACGACTGGAACGGCGTCCCCGCCCCGGTGCGCGAGGCCGAGTCGAACACATCCGCCGTCTCGGAGGTGCCGATCTGCTGGTGCGCACCACGCTCCAGCAGGTCGATGAACGGATCGCCCGCGATCTGCGCGGAGAAGCGGGTGCAGCGCTGGCACAGCACGCACCGCTCACGGTCCAGCAGCACCTCGGTGGAGATCGGCAGCGGCTTCGGGAACGTCCGCTTCTGGTCCCGGAACCGGGACTCCGGCCGCCCGTGCGCCATCGCCTGGTTCTGCAGCGGGCACTCCCCGCCCTTGTCGCAGATCGGGCAGTCCAGCGGGTGGTTGATCAGCAGCAGCTCCATCACGCCCTGCTGCGCCTTGTCCGCCACCGGCGACGTCTTCTGCGTCTTCACGACCATGCCGTCGGCCACGGTCATCGTGCAGGAGGCCTGCGGCTTGGGCATCGGCCGCCCGTTCATCTCGACCTCGACCAGGCACTGCCGGCACGCGCCCGCCGGGTCGAGCAGCGGGTGGTCGCAGAACCGCGGGATCACGGTGCCCATCCGTTCGGCGGTGCGGATCAGCAGCTCGCCCTTGGGGGCGACGACCTCCTCACCGTCGATGGTGAGCTTGACGTGGCCCTCGGGAACGGGCGTGTCCGAGGACGTCTCGGGTGCGATGGTCATGATGCTCCCACCAGTTCGGGCGAGGACGCCCGGTTGCTCTCACACAGTGCGAGGAACTCGTCCCGGAAGTACTTGATGCCGCTGGTGATCGGGCTGACGGCGCCGTCACCGAGGGCGCAGAACGCCCGGCCGAGGATGTTGTCGCACACGTCGAGCAGCGTGTCGATGTCCTCCTCGGTGCCGTGCCCGTCGACCATCCGCTCCAGCACCTTGGCCAGCCAGAAGGTGCCCTCCCGGCACGGGGTGCACTTGCCGCAGGACTCGTGCTCGTAGAACTGCGTCCACTTCATCACCGCCCAGGGCACCGAGACGGTCTCGTTGAACACCTGCACGGCCGTGGTGCCGAGCATCGAGCCGGCCTCGGCCGCGCCCTCGAAGTCCAGCGGCACGTCCAGGTGCTCGGCGGTGAACAGCGGGGTCGACGACCCGCCGGGTGTCCAGAACTTCAGCGGGATGCCGTCCTTCATCCCGCCCGCCAGGTCGAGCAGCTCCCGCAGCGTCGTGCCCAGCGGGGCCTCGTACTGGCCGGGCCGCTCGACGTGCCCGGAGATCGAGTAGATCTTCGGGCCGGGCGACTTCTCCGAGCCCATCGTGCGGAACCAGTCCACCCCGCCGCTGACGATGTAGGGCACGGTGGCGATGGTCTCCACGTTGTTCACCGTGGTCGGCTTCGCGTAGAGGCCGGACGCGGCCGGGAACGGCGGCTTCAGCCGGGGCTGTCCGCGCCTGCCCTCCAGCGAGTCGAGCAGCGCCGTCTCCTCGCCGCAGATGTAGGCGCCCGCACCGGCGTGCACGACGATGTCCAGGTCGAACCCGGAGCCGAGGATGTCGGTGCCCAGATACCCCGCGTCGTAGGCCTCCCGCACCGCGGCCTGCAGCCTGCGCATCGGGTGCAGGGCCTCGCCGCGGACGTAGATGAAGCACCGGTGCGCCCGCATCGCGTACGAGGCGATGATGCAGCCCTCGATCAGCGAGTGCGGGTCGGCCATCATCAGCGGGATGTCCTTGCAGGTGCCCGGCTCACCCTCGTCCGCGTTGATGACGAGATAGTGCGGCTTGTCCTCATTGGGCGGCATGAACGACCACTTCACGCCCGCGGGGAAGCCCGCGCCGCCGCGGCCGCGCAGACCCGCGTCCTTGATCAGCTGCACGATCTGCTCGGGCGTACCGGCCAGGGCCTTGCGCACGGCGGTGTAGCCCTCGAGCTTCTCGTAGGTCGCCAGCCGCCAGGACTGCGGCGAGAGCCACCGCTTCGTCAACACCGGCGTCAGCGGATCGGCACTCATTTCGCCTCCTGTGTCCTGCGGGACACCCGCACCCGGTCGGCTCGATGAGCACGGATGACATGCTCGCTCATTTCGCCTCCGTTTCCGGCAGGGGCGCCTCATCCGGCATCATCGGGGCCGTCCAGCCCCGGTCCGCCGCGAGCTGGGCGCCCCGTACCGTCTCCACCGCCTGCGACGGTCCGTCCACATCGGAGCGGAAGACGTTCTCGTCGTCGGGGAAGAACCCGGCGAGCTGGCGCTCGACCGACTTGAAGTCGGACAGCGGAGCGCCCCGCGTCGGCTGCGGTTTCTCCCCGGCACGCAGGGCGTCGACGAGCTCGACCGCCGTGTCCGGCGTCTGGTTGTCGAAGTACTCGTAGTTCACCTGCAGCACCGGGGCGAAGTCGCAGGCCGCGAGGCACTCGGCGTGTTCGAGGGTGACCGAGCCCGGCTCCCCCGGCTCGCCCGCCGTCTGCTCGTGGCCGAGCGGCTCGCCGTCGTCCCCGAGATGCTCGGCCAGCCGCCGGTAGATCGCGTCCCCGCCGAGCGCCGCGCACAACGTGTTGGTGCAGACGCTGACCAGGTGCTGCCCGCACGGCCTGCGCTTGTACATCGTGTAGAACGTGACCACGGCGCTGACCTCGGCCTCGGACAGGTTCAACTGCCGGGCGCAGAAGGCCACCCCCTCCTGGGAGACGTACCCCTGCACCGACTGCACCAGGTGCAGCATCGGCAGCAGCGCCGACCGGGACTCGGGGTACCGCCCGGCCAGCTCCCGCGCCCGCTGTTCGGTCTCCGGGCCGAACGGGTCGGCGGGGGTGTCCTCGCTGAGCATCCCGTCCGCGCGCACCGGTGAGATCGCCAGCACGTCGACGTCGTCGGACGCGGCGGCGTGGGTCCGCTCGGCCTGCTGCGGCCCGCTGCGCGGTGTCTCGGAAGACTCGGTCATCGGTCCACTCCCCCCATCACCGGGTCGATCGAGGCGATGGCCGCGATGACATCGGCGACCAGGCCGCCCTCGGCCATCGCGGGCATCGCCTGGAGGTTGACGAAGCTGGGCTCCCGGACGTGCACGCGCAGCGGCCGCGTCCCGCCGTCGGAGACGAGGTGGTAGCCCATCTCCCCACGCGGCGACTCCACCGGCACGTACACCTGGCCCGGCGGCACCCGGAAGCCCTCGGTGACCAGCTTGAAGTGGTGGATCAGGGACTCCATCGACTGGCCCATGATCTTGCGGACGTGCTCCAGCGAGTTGCCGAGACCGTCGGAGGAGATGGACAGCTGCGCGGGCCAGGCGATCTTCTTGTCCTCGACCATCACCGGGCCGGGCTCGATCTTGTCCAGTACCTGCCGGATGATGCGCAGCGACTGGTGCATCTCCTCCACCCGCAGCAGGTAGCGCGCCCAGCAGTCCGCCTCGGTGGAGGTGGGTACCTCGAAGTCGAACTCGTCGTAGCAGGAGTACGGCTCCACCTTGCGCAGGTCCCAGGCCAGCCCCGCCGAACGCAGCACCGGGCCGGTGACACCGAGCGAGAGGCAGGCGTCCACCGGCAGGTAGCCCACGCCCTTGAGCCGGTTGCGCCAGATCGGCTGGCCGGTGAACAGCTTGTCGTACAGCGGCAGCCGCTCGTCCATGACCTTGCAGAACGCCTCGACCTGCTCGACCCAGTCGTCCGGCATGTCCTGGGCGAGGCCGCCGGGCCGGATGAACGCGTGGTTCATCCGCAGGCCGGTGAGGTGTTCGAGCAGGTGCAGGACCTCCTCGCGCTCCCGGAAGCCCAGGGTCATCGCCGTGGTGGCGCCCAGCTCCATGCCGCCGGTGGCGATGTAGACGAAGTGCGAGGCCAGCCGGTTGAGCTCCAGCAGCAGCACCCGCAGCAGCTGCGCGCGGCGCGGCACCTCGATGCCGAGCAGCTTCTCCACCCCGAGGCAGTAGGCCATCTCGTTGGACAGCGGCGCGAGGTAGTCCATGCGCGTCACGAAGGTGACGCCCTGGGTCCAGGTGCGGTACTCGGTGTTCTTCTCGATGCCGGTGTGCAGGTAGCCGATGACCGACCGGAGCTGGGTGACGGTCTCACCCTCCATCTCCAGCACGAGCCGGAGCACCCCGTGCGTGGACGGGTGCTGCGGGCCCATGTTGATGACCATGCGCTCCGACTCGGTGGCGTCGGTGAGCACGTCGTCCCAGTCACCGCCGCTGACCGTGTAGACGCGGCCCTCGGTGGTCTCCCGGTGGTCGGCGTACCGGGCGCTGTCGGCGCCCTCGGCCGTGGTGTCGGTGCCCGTGCTGGTCTCGGCGATGCGGTCGCTCGTGGTCATGAGTAGGACCTCCGCGTGTCGGGCGGCGGGATCTCCGCGCCCTTGTACTCCACCGGGATTCCGCCCAGCGGGTAGTCCTTGCGCTGCGGGTGGCCGTCCCAGTCGTCCGGCATGAGGATCCGGGTCAGCGCCGGGTGTCCGTCGTAGACGATGCCGAACATGTCGTAGGCCTCCCGCTCGTGCCAGTCGGCCGTCGGGTAGACCTCGACGATCGACGGCACGTGCGGGTCGTCGATGTCGAGGGTGACCTCCAGCCGGATGCGGCGGCGGAACGTCATCGACGTCAGGTGGTACACCGAGTGCAGCCGTTGCGGCACGTCCTCGCCGTAGTCCACACCGGACACCGAGCTGCACAGTTCGAAGCGGAGCCCGGAGTCGTCCCGCAGGGTGCGGCAGATCGCGACCAGGTGCTCGCGCGACACGTAGAAGGTGATCTCCCCGCGGTCGACGGTGACCTGGAGGATCGACTCCGCCGGGATGCCGTTGTCGGCGAGCGCGGCGAAGAACTCGTCGGCGAACTCGTCGAACCACCCGCCGTAGGGCCGTTCGGCGGGCGGGGGCGAGTAGGCGGGCAACCGCAGACCGCCGTACCCGGAGGTGTCCCCGGTTCCGGAGACACCGAACATGCCGTGCCGTTCCCGGCCCGCGACCACCGGCTCGGCGGGGGCGGCGGGCTGGGTGCCCTCCGGCCGCAGGTCCGGCTCCGCGCGCTCGGCGCTGGACCGTTCCCCGCCCGGGGAGGGTGCGGTCTCGTCGTCAGCCATGCCCATCACTTCTTCGCGTACTTGATCGACGACGGGATGATCTCCGTCTGCTGTCCGCTCTCCGCCCGCAGCGCGGCGCGGCGCGGGCCCATCGGCTCGTCCTGCACCTTGGCGTGCAGCTTGAGGATCGCGTCGAGCAGCATCTCCGGCCGGGGCGGGCAGCCCGGCAGGTACATGTCCACCGGCACGATGTGGTCGACGCCCTGCACGACGGCGTAGTTGTTGAACATCCCGCCGGACGAGGCGCACACGCCCATCGAGAGCACCCAGCGCGGCTCGGCCATCTGGTCGTAGATCTGGCGCAGGACCGGCGCCATCTTCTGGGTCACCCGCCCGGCGACGATCATGAGGTCGGCCTGCCGCGGGGTGGCGCTGAAGCGCTCCATCCCGAACCGGGCGAGGTCGTAGCGGGACCCGCCGGTGGTCATCATCTCGATGGCGCAGCAGGCCAACCCGAAGGTGGCGGGCCACATGGAGTTCTTCCGGGCCCAGTTGACCACGCCCTCCAGCGTCGTCAGCAGGATTCCGTTGGGGAGCTTCTCTTCGAGACCCATGGTTTCGTCAGTTCCAATCCAGCCCGCCGCGCCGCCACACGTAGATGTCGGCGATGAAGAACGTCGCGATGAACAGCGTGATGGCGACCACACCCCACAACCCGAGGAAGTCCGCCGCGACGGCGTAGGGGAACAGGAACACCATCTCGATGTCGAAGAGGATGAACAGCATCGCCGTGACGTAGTAGGCGATCGGCATCCGGCCGGCGCCGACCACCGGCTGCGGCGACGGTTCGATGCCGCACTCGTAGGCGGAGGTCTTCGCCCTGTTGTAGCGGCTGGGGCCGAGCAGCGGTCCGAGCAGCACCGAGAAGAGGCCGAACGCCAGCGCCAACCCGAACAGCAGGACCAGTGGCAGGAAGACACCGAGGCCGGAATCCGCGTTCCCCTGCGCCAGTACCCCTGCCGCGGAAACCGAGGAGTTCACTGCGGCACCATCCTTTCCGCGCCACTGCGTAACGGACGTGATCTGAGTAATCGGTTGGGCGCGACCCTAAGGGACCTGCACCACACCCGGGTGAGTAAGGGCCGCCTTACCTTGTGTGCTCAACCACCTCTGTCACGCACGACGCAACCGAGCTCGCTTGTGAAAGAGTTCACAAACCCGCGGACGCGGTTGTGAAGCCATTCACAAAACATGGGTGCAGTGTAGGACGCGACTCACAACTTGTCGCTAGCCCCCACGGTCCCGATCTCGCGCCACCCACCCGTCGACGCCCTCCCGGCGACAGGCGCCCGGCGTCCGCCCACCGCCCAGACCTGCGCCGACGCCCCCGCGCGGACGTCGGACCGCCGTAAAAGTACAGGCGTACTGTGAGGTTTCCCACTGGCCTCCCGACCACCCCCACCCCGCCGAGTCGACACTCCAGGTCCGCGAGTCGCCGCCCCATGCACGCGAGTCGACACCCCATGCCCACGAGTCGCCGCCGTGTGCCCGCGAGTCGCCGCCGTGTGCCCGCGAGTCGACATCTCAGGCCTGCGAGTCGCCACAGTGTGTCCGCGAGTCGACATTTCAGGCCTGCGGGGGCGTGCATGCCCGACGACCGCGCGCCGGTCCCACTCTCCGTCCTGGAGCGTCGACTCGCCGGCCCGGAGCGGCAACTCGCCGGCCCGGAGCGGCAACTCGCCGGTCCAGGGCGGCAACTCGCCGGCCTGGGGCGGCGACTCGCGGGGCTGGGGTGGCGACTCGCGGGGTGGGGTGGGGTCAGCGGGGGGTGGGGGCTGCCTTGGACAGGGCCGTCACCAGGCGGTCGACGGCGTCGCCGCCGCGGGCGTCGTAGCAGCCGGACATGCCCTTGAACACCAGCGGGATCAACGGCCTGATCCGGAGGCCGTACTTCGTGGCCAGCCGCATGATCCGGGGCTTGCCGATGGCGCGGGCGAACTGGTTGCCGAGCTGGTAGTAGCCGCCCATCAGGTCGGCGACGGCACGCGGGTAGCCGCGCAGCGCGCGCTCCCGGGACGGCCCCTCCGGCCGGGCCAGTGCCTGCACGACGTGCTCGGCGGCCAGACTGGCCGACTCCATCGCGGCGGCGATGCCCTCCCCGTTGAACGGGCTGACCATGCCGCCGGCGTCACCGACCAGCAGCAGTCCGTCGCGGTAGTGCGGGGTGCGGTTGAAGCCCATCGGCAGCCCGGCGCCACCGATCCGGCCGACGGCGTTCTCCTCGCGGTAGCCCCACTCCTCGGGGGTCGAGTCGAGCCACGACCGCAGCAGCTCGCGGTAGTTGGTGTTGCGGAAGGCGGCCGAGGTGGACAGCATCCCCAGCCCCACGTTCACGGTCCCGTCCCCGAGCGGGAACGCCCAGCCGTAGCCGGGCAGCAGCTTCGGTTCGGCCGGATCCCGGCGGTCCCACAGTTCGAGGTGCCCCTCGATGTAGGGGTCGTCGTGCCGGGGGCTGCGGTAATAGCGGCGCACCGCCACCCCCATCGGGCGGCGGTCGTCCTTCTCGATGCCCACCGACAACGCCAGCCGTGCCGACACCCCGTCGCAGGCCAGCACCAACGGCGCGCGGTAGGAGACCGGTTCCTTGTCCGGCCCCTGCTTGGCCCGCACCCCGACCACGCGCCCGGTGCGCTCGTCGGTGATCGCGCCGGTGACGGTGGTGCGCTCGGTCAGCCGCGCCCCCGCCTTGACCGCCGTCGAGGCGAGGACGTCGTCGAAGTCGTGCCGCGTGCGGGCCACCCCGTAGGGCGGGAAGTCGGTCAGCTCCGGCCAGTCGAGTTCGAGCGTCAGCTCGGCGGTGCGGATGCGCAGCCCGCGGTTGTGCACCCAGCCCGCGTCGGGGGAGGTGTCGATGCCGAGGTCGATGAGCTGTTTCACCCCGCGCGGGGTGAGGCCGTCCCCGCAGACCTTGTCCCGGGGGAACGCGCTCTTCTCCAGCAGCAGCACGTCCACGCCCGCGCGGGCGAGGTGGGTGGCCGCGGTCGATCCGGCGGGGCCCGCACCGACGACGATGACCTCGGCGTCCTGAGTCATGCGCGCGAGTCTACGAGTCGGCGTCGGGCTTGCGTGCGCGGTGGATGGCCACGACGCCGAACGTCAGGTTCAGCCACTCGACCCCGACCCACCCGGACTCGGCGATGATCCGGCCGAACCGGCGTTGGTCCGGCCAGTTCAGCATGGATTCGGCCAGGTACGAATAGGCCTCGGGGTTGGACGACACCCGCCGCCCGAGCCAGGTCAGCACCCGCAGCAGCACGGTGCGGTGCAGGAACCGGATCGGGGCGAAGGTCGGGGTGGACACCTCGCAGATCACCAGCCGTCCCCCCGGCCGCACCACCCGGGCGATCTCGGTGAGCGCGGCCCGGGTGTCGACGAAGTTGCGGACGCCGAAACTCACCGTGGCGGCGTCGAAGCTCCCGTCGGCGAACGGGAGCCGGAGCGCGTCGGCGGCCACCCTCGGCACCCCCCGGTGCGCGCCGCCGCGCAGCATGCCGAGCGAGAAGTCCGCGGCCACGCACCACGCCCCGTCCCGGGCGTACTCCTCGGTGGAGACGCCGGTCCCCGCGGCGAGGTCGAGCACCCGCTCGCCGGGGCCCGCCTCGAGGGCCTGCGCGGTGGCGATGCGCCACCGCCGGTCGAAGCCGAAGGTCATGACCGAGTTGGCGCGGTCGTAGTTCTGGGCGACGTCGTCGAACATCGCCGCGACGTCGTTCGGATCCTTGTCCAGGCTCGCTCGGGCCATGCCCGCAGTGTAGTCGGAGCGGGTGAAACCTCCGTCCACCCGCGACCGGCCCCGGCGCTCAGTCCCCGGTGCCGCCGTGCCGGCCCGGGACGGGCCCCGC
>NZ_KE387066.1:12917-18983 GCF_000430445.1 Saccharomonospora iraqiensis subsp. iraqiensis | reverse complement strand
GTCCCGGCCCGCACTACACCGCCCTGGTGCCCACCCAGCTCAGCCGCCTGCTGGACGCCGGGGGCGCCGGGGCGGAACTGTTCGACGCGATCGTGCTCGGCGGTGCCCCGCTGCCCGACGACCTGCGCCGCCGCGCCGTCGACGCCGGGGTGCGGGTGGTCTCCTCCTACGGCATGAGTGAGACCGCGGGCGGGTGCGTCTACGAGGGCGCCCCGCTGGACGGGGTCCGCCTGCGTCGGGGCGAGGGTGGCCGTGTCGAGATCGCCGGGGACGTGCTCACGCACGGCTACCGGCTCGCGCCGGAGCTGACCGCCTCGGCACTGGTCGACGGGTGGTTCCGCACCGGCGACGTCGGTGAGTTCGCCGACGACGGGACGCTGCGCATCCTCGGGCGGGTCGACGACCTGATCAACACCGGCGGGGTGAAGGTCCCCGCCGGGCGGGTGGAACAGGTGCTCACCGCACACCCGGCGGTCGGCGCCGCGTGCGTGGTGGGGCTGCCGGACCCGGAGTGGGGCCAGCGGGTCGCCGCCGCCGTCGTCCCCGCGGCCCCGCGCACACACCTCCGCCGAGCCCGGACGCGCTGCGCGCGCACGTGCGGGCCGAACTGGGCGCGGCGGCGGCGCCGAAGCTGCTGCTCGTCGTGCCGGAGCTACCGCTCACCGGTCCGGGCAAGGTGCACCGGGACGCGGTGCGTGCCCAGCTCACCGCGCGCGGAACCGATGCCGAACAATGAGCCCCATGGCGACCGCCGCGCAGTGGATCGAAGGGGCACGACCCCGCACGTTGCCCAACGCCGTCGCCCCCGTGCTCGTCGGAGCGGGGCTGGCGGCCGAGCTCTCCGCGTTGTCCTGGCTGCGGTCGGGACTGGCGTTGCTGGTGTCCCTGGCTCTGATCATCGGGGTCAACTTCGCCAACGACTACTCCGACGGCGTGCGCGGCACCGACGACGAGCGCACCGGGCCGCAACGGCTCGTCGGCTCGGGGGTGGCCACCGCGCGGTCGGTGCTGACGGCCGCCTGGACGTCGTTCGCGGTCGCGGCGGTCTTCGGGCTCGTGCTGGTGGCCCTGTCCGGCCGGTGGTGGCTGCTCGCGGTGGGTGCGGTGAGCATCGGGGCGGCCTGGTTCTACACCGGCGGCAGCAGGCCCTACGGCTACTCCGGCCTCGGCGAGCTCGCGGCGTTCACGTTCTTCGGGCCGGTCGCGGTGCTCGGCACCGTGTACGTGCAGGCGGGCACGGTGAACTGGGAGTCCGTGGTCGGTGCGGTCGCGGTGGGGGCGTGGTCGGCGGCCGTGCTCGTGGCGAACAACCTGCGGGACATCCCCACCGACCGCGAGACCGGCAAACACACCGTCGCCGTCCGGCTGGGGGACACCGCGACCCGCAGGCTCTGGCTCGCCCTGGTGATCGTGCCGTTCGTGGTCACCGTGGTGCTGGGCCCGGTGCACCCGCTGGCGTTCGTGGGGGTGATCGCCCTGGTGCTGATCGCCGCGCCCGCCCGTGCCGTCCTGACGGGGTACGAGGGCGAGGATCTGATCCCCGTGCTCCGCGACACCGGCATGTCGATGCTGGCCTGGGCCGCGCTCACCGGCGCGGCGCTGGGGCTGGCGGGCTGAAGCACGGACGGCGTCCGGTCAGGCCGGGCCCGGCACCTCCGGCGTCGGGAAGACTCCGGTGGTGGTGAACTGCTCGAACGCGCGCAGGTGCGGGTCGAGGTCGAGGCCCTGCTCGTCGACCCAGGCGTCGTCGTAGTAGGTGTTGGCGTAGCGCTCACCGCCGTCGCACAGCAACGTGACCACGCTGCCCCGCCTGCCCTCGGCGCGCATCCGCGAGATCAGGGCGAACGCGCCGTACAGGTTGGTCCCCGTCGAGCCCCCGGCCCAGTGGCCGGTGCGCTCGCGCAGGTACCGGATCGCGGCCAGGGACGACGCGTCCGGCACGCGGATCATCTCGTCGATCACCTCGGGCACGAACGACGGCTCGACCCGGGGGCGCCCGATGCCCTCGATCCGGGACGGCATCCCGGTGCTGTAGTCCCGGGCGCCGGTCTCCCAGGCACCGGCGAACGCCGAGTTCTCCGGGTCGACCACCGCGATGCGGGTGTCGTGCCTGCGGTAGCGCACGTACCGGCCGAACGTCGCGCTCGTGCCGCCGGTGCCCGCGCCCACGACGATCCACGCCGGGACGGGGTGCCGCTCCGAACGCAGCTGGGTGAACACCGACTCGGCGATGTTGTTGTTGCCCCGCCAGTCGGTCGCGCGTTCCGCGTAGGTGAACTGGTCGAGGTAGTGCCCGCCGCACTCCGCGGCCAGGCGTTCGGCCTCCGAGTACATCTCCGGGCCGCTGTCCACGAAGTGGCACCGGCCGCCGTAGAACTCGATGAGGTCGATCTTCTCCTGGCTGGTCTTGCGCGGCACCACGGTGACGAACTCCAGCCCCAGCATCCGCGCGAAGTACGCCTCGGAGACCGCCGTGGAGCCGCTGGAGGCCTCCACGAGCACGGTTTCCGGACCGATCCGGCCGTTGACCAGCCCGTACAGCAGCAGTGAGCGGGCGAGGCGGTGCTTGAGCGAGCCGGTGGGATGCACCGACTCGTCCTTCAGGTAGAGGTCGATACCCCAGTCCGGTGGGAGCGGGAACACGTGCAGGTGCGTGTCGGCGCTGCGGTTGGCGTCGGCCTCGATGATGCGGACGGCCTCCCGCACCCACTCGTGATTCACCGCGTGCCCTCCCCGTCGGTGTTCCCGGTGTCCCCGGTGCGCTCGGTGTCCCCTGTGCCCTCGGTGTTTCCGGTGCCCTCGGGGTCCCCTGTGCCCCCGGGGTCCTCGGTGCGCGCCGTGTCCCCGGTGTCCCGGTCCCCGGCGTCCTGCTCGCCGGTGGTGTCCGTCCCGGTGGTGTCCCGGACGTCCTCGCCGCGCAGTTCGGCGCGCAACCGGGCGCGTTCCGCCGCCCGGCGTGCGTTCCGGGCGGCGAGCCCCGCCGTCACGCGCTCGTTCAGCGAACGCAGCAGCAGCAACCCGAAGGGCATGCCGACGAAGAACCCGACGACGAGTGCCACCAGCAACGGCACCCCGGGGACCAGGGCCAACGGGACCGTGATCACCACGACCAGCGCCAACCGGGCGAGCACGTACAACACGAGGTCACGGACGAAGGTGTCGCCCGTCCGCCGGTCGCTGTCGGATCCAGTCACGTCGGTGCTCACATCGTTCGAGGTTACGCGGGCGGGAACGCGGTACCGCAAGCCGGCCACGACAGTGGTGCTCCCGCCACATCCTCCCGGACCGGGCGGTTTGTCCCTTACTACCTCTTTACTCTCCGACAACCGTTCGAGTACCCGCCGGGGGAAGTGCCACGATTGCGTCGCGAATGACGAAGGAGGGCGGACAGTGACCACGAGCACTGGAGGACGGCTGCTCACCCCGGGTGAGGTCGCGGCGTTGTTCCGGGTGGATCCGAAGACGGTGACGCGCTGGGCCACGGCGGGCCGTATCGGGTCGATCCGGACCCCGGGCGGCCACCGGCGATTCCGGGAGTCGGAGGTCAATCAACTGCTGGAGGAACTGACCACCGACGCGGGCGACGTCGTCCGCGACTGAGCCGTCGCAACGCCGCTCGGGCCGCCGGTCGGGACCCGGTCGGGCACCGTGGGACGACCGGGGTGCCTCCGGTGTGGTGGGCACCCCGCGTCCCGGAACTCGACAACAGGGTTAATCTCGGAGGCGGTACCCCACCCGCGCGTGCACACCGAAGGGAGCGGGCATGCTCTACCTGCTCGCGGCGATCGGCGCCCTCACCATCGCGGTCCTGTTGTGGCGGGCCTTCGGCGCCGACCGGGTCGGCGTGTCCACGCCCCGGTCCGAGGCACCGCTCGCCCCCGACGACGACCCCGAATTCCTCCGCGAACTCAACGAACGGCAACGCAGGCAGGACGACGAGGGCGGCAGCTGAGCCCGTCCCCCTGCTCCTCCGCCGAGCCCGCCCTGTCGGCCGGGTTCCGGGCAGGCCGGGTTCAGGGCAGGCCGGATTCAGCGGACGAACCTGTCGGTGTCGAACCCGTCCGCCACGGTCGCGGCCAGTTCGAGCAGTGCCCGCCGCGTGTCCGGATGGAGCCGGTCCAGGTCGATCTCGGCTCCTTCCTCCAGATGCGCGTCGAACGGGATTCGCGCCACCGCCCGCACCCGGGCCGCGAAGTGCGCGGCGAGCCGGTCCAGATCGACCGAGCCCGCCTTCGGCCGCACGGAGTTGATCACCGCGACCGACCGGGTCACCAGGTCCCCGTAGCCGTGGGCGTCCAGCCAGTCCAGGGTCGCCGACGCACTGCGCGCCCCGTCCAGGGACCCGGACGAGACCACCACCAGGGAGTCCGCGGAGTCCAGCACACCCTTCATCGCCGAGTGCATCAGCCCGGTGCCGCAGTCGGTGAGCACGACGTTGTAGAAGTGCTCCAGCAACGCCACCGCACGCAGGTAGTCCTGTTCGGAGAACGCCTCGGACACGGCCGGATCGGACTCGCTGGCGAGCACCTCCAGCCTGCTGGGCCCCTGCGAGGTGTAGGCGCGCACGTCGCTGTAGCGGGTCACGCTGTCCGCGTCGCGCAGCAGGTGCCGCACCGTCGCCGTGGTCTCGATCGGGATCTTCTGCGCGAGCGTGCCCCGGTCCGGGTTCGCGTCCACGGCGATCACCCGGTCCCCCCGCAGGGACGCGAACGTCGAGCCGAGCGCGGTCGTCACCGTGGTCTTGCCCACCCCGCCCTTCAGGCTCAGCATCGCGATGCGGTGACACCCCCGCAGCGGCTGGTTGACCCGGTGGGAGAGCTCCCGTTCCCGGCGGTCGGCGGGGCTCTCGCCCGGGTTCACGAGTCCGCCGGTACCGAGGTAGACCAGCCTGCGCCACCCGGACCGGGGGGCGCGCTTCATCCGGCGTACGAACCGGACGTTGTCCAGGTCGGAACCCGGACCACCGGAACCGTGCGCGGGGCCCGGCGCGTGGTACCGGCCGCCGCGCGGCTGCGGCAGCGGCTCACCCTGCGGGAACGGGTGCCGGGGGCCGCCGTGGGGCTCCTGCCCGGCGGGTGGTCCCCCGGGTCCGGGGTATCCCGCCGGGGCGTACGGGGGCCGTGCGGGGTACGGCGCGGAGTCGGTGCCCGATCGGGGAGAACGTGGTTGCTCCCACCCGCCGTGCTCACTGGGTCCGGTCACCGCGTCGATCCTCCGATCGGTTGCGAACTCCCCCTTGTGCGTGTCCCCCGTGTGACGGTAGTCCCTGATCCGGCGGAACGTCAGCCGACTCCCGCGTACGAGTGAAGCCCCGCCGTCACCAGGTTGACGAAGAACAGGTTGAACACCGTCACCGCGAACCCGACGACGTTGATCGCCGCCGCCCGGGTGCCGCGCCACCCTGCGGTGGCGCGCGAGTGCAGGTAAGCGGCGTAGACCACCCAGGCGATGAACGCCACGGTCTCCTTGGGGTCCCATCCCCAGAACCGGCCCCACGCGGCCTCGGCCCAGACCGCACCGCACAGCACGCCGAAGGTGAAGATCGGGAAGGCCAGGACGGTGGTGCGGTAGGCCACCCGGTCGAGGACGTCGAGCGCGGGCAGGCGCGGGCCGAACCGGGCGAACTTCGCGGGATCACGTTCGTGCGCGGCCCGGAACAGGTACAGCAGGCTGGCCACACCGGGCACCAGGAACACCCCGGAGGAGATCGCGGCGGCGGCGACGTGGATGACCAACCAGTACGACTGGAGCGCGGGCTGCACCGGTGCCGCGACGGCGTAGAGCATCGTGCCGCCGACGAACATCAGGATCACCACGGGCAGCAGCATGAACGCCGACAGGTGCCGGATCGGGTACCGGCGCAGCATCACGAGCCAGGCGACGACCGTGACCAGGCAGATCGCCATGATGTACTCGTACATGTTGCCCCAGGGCGCCCGGTCCGTGGCCAGTCCCCGCAGCACCAACGCGGACAGGTGCAGCAGCGCGCCCAGCACGATGAGCGCCACGCCCATCCGGCCCGCCCGCTCGGCGCGGGTGCGGGCCCCGTGCGGCGGGTCCGCGACG
>NZ_KE387066.1:5008-12817 GCF_000430445.1 Saccharomonospora iraqiensis subsp. iraqiensis | reverse complement strand
GGCGGCGTGGGTCAGCGGTGGGGACCGCCGCGTCGCCGTCGGCGCGTCCGGGTGCCCAGCAGCGTCTGCCTGCCCGCGTCCACGAGGAGCAGCGCGGCGGCGGTGGCCAGGGCGAAGGCGAGACCCACCCAGTTGCCCGCCACGGTGCGGGAGACCAGCTCGGTGCCGTCGTCGAGGTGGAACACGACCGTGCCCCAGGCCCGCGACCAGGCCTGCGGGACCATCCACCCGGCGGCACCGGCCGCGAGCACCTCGAGCACCGCCACGACCAACCGGGCGGGGTGATGCAACCGGGCCGTGGCACGCCCGTGCGACGCGGCGGCGGGTGGGGCGACGTCACTCACGGGGTCGAGTCTGTCACGGCCGTCCGCAGCGCCCGACGCAGTGCGGCACCGTCCCGTGCCCAGGCCCGCACCGTCGTGTCGTCGTCCAGCCGCAGCCGGACCTCCGCGTACCCGCGCGGCACGTCGAAGCCTCCCCCGAGGACGCGGCCCCGCCCGGTGTCCCGCCGGTCGGTGGCGTCGGCACCCTCCGCGTCGACCTCGGTGATCCGGGTGAGGGGGAGCCGCTCGGAGCCCTGGCGGAGGTGGGTGTCGTCGACCGCGACGGCGAGGAAACGGCGGCGGGCCGACACCCACAACCAGGTCAGACCGAGCAGCCCGACCGCGACGACCACCCAGGTCACCGTGTGCGGGCGGAAGCCGTTCCCGATCTCCACGAGCCAGCCCCCGAGCGCGAAGAGCGGCCCCCAGAGCAGGGCGCGGAGGCTCGCGCCCGGCTCGGCGTAGTGCGTCCGGCCGTCGGAGGGCCGGTCCGGCGGCGTGCTCAGTGCAGCGACCTCCCCACCTGCGGGAAGTAGTCGGCCACGCTCGGCAGATGGAGCAGAATGGTCGCGAGCGCGGCGGCGAACGCCGCGCCGATCGCCATCAGCCCGGGCAGCAGCAGCGCGACGAGGAGAAAGACGACGGCGAGCACGGTCAGCACGGTGCGCGCCGAGCGGGTGCCCTGCCGCGCCTTGTACGCGAACAGCCAGGTGAACCCGGCCAGTGCGAGCGCCCCCAGGAGCAGCAGCCACAGGAAGTTGGTCACGCTCGCCTCGGCCTGCTCCCGGGTCAACCCCTCGACGTCCATCTCGAGGAGGGAGTCCACCAGGCTCTCCCGCTGCGGGAACGTGAGGACGACCGCGGCCACCAGCACGAGGCCGGCCAGGACGTAGAGCCAGAATCCGGCCGTCACCGGGCCGGGCACGGCCGCGTCATCCCGCTTCTCGCCGGGCACGGCCGGTTCGGGTGGGAGGCCGCGCTTGCGGCGCTGGTCGTCCGACTCGGGTGGTTCCGTCACGGCGGGAGACTCTAGTCGAGCCAGGCCGCGGCCTCAGCCGCCCAGTAGGTGAGGATCAGGTCGGCCCCCGCCCGCCGGATGGACGTCAGCGTCTCCAGCACGGTGCGCTCGCGGTCGATCCAGCCCTTCTCGGCGGCGGCCTCCACCATGGAGTACTCCCCCGAGATGTTGTACGCCGCGACCGGCACCGGGGAGTTCTCCGCGACCGCACGGACGACGTCGAGGTAGGTCATCGCCGGTTTGATCATCACGGCGTCGGCGCCCTCGGCGACGTCGAGCTCGACCTCGCGCAGTGCCTCCCGGGCGTTGGCCGGGTCCTGCTGGTAGGTGTTGCGGTCGCCCTGCAGCTGCGAGTCCACGGCCTCGCGGAACGGGCCGTAGAAGGCGCTGGCGTACTTGGCGGAGTAGGCGAGGATGCCGACGTCGGTGCGCCCGGCGTCGTCCAGGGCGCGGCGGAGGACGCCGACCTGACCGTCCATCATCCCGCTCGGTCCGAGCATATGGGCGCCCGCCTCGGCCTGCGCGCGGGCCATGTCGGCGTAGCGGTCGAGGGTGGCGTCGTTGTCCACGCCGCCCGCGGCGTCCAGCACGCCGCAGTGCCCGTGGTCGGTGAACTCGTCGAGGCAGGTGTCGGCCATCAGCACCGTGTCGTCGCCGAGTTCGGCCCGCAGATCACGCAGGGCGACGTTGAGGATGCCGTTCTCGTCGGTGGCGCCGGACCCCCGCGCGTCGCGGGTGGCGGGCACGCCGAACAGCATCAGCCCGCCCACCCCGGCGCGCACGGCGTCGACGGCGGCCTTGCGCAGGGACTCCCGCGTGTGCTGCAGGACACCGGGCATGCTGCCGATCGGCCGCGGTGCCTCGGCGCCCTCGGCGACGAACATCGGGAGGATCAGCTGGCGCGGCCGCAGCGTCGTCTCGGACACCAGCCGCCGCACGGCGGCCGTACTCCGCAACCGACGAGGCCGATGCTGGGGAAACACCCCGCCACCCTACCCGCCGGTACCACCCGTGTGCCCGCTCACCGGGCGAGGTTGCCGTGAAGGCCCCCTTGCCTGCGCCAGATGCCGTGAAGGCCCCCTTCGCTGCATTCAACGCAGGGAAGGGGGCCCTCACGGCACGACCCCGGCCCCGTGGGGTCAGGAGGAGCGGCGGGTGCGCTTGGCCTTGCGGGGTGGGGGGAGGGCGCCCTCGGCGCGGAGTTTGGCGGCGTGCTCGGCGAGGGCGTCCACCAGCTCCACGGCGTTCGGCTGCTCCGGGCGCACATCCACCCGCAGGCCGAACTCGGTGGCGGTCTCCGCCGTCTTCGGGCCGATGCAGGCCACCAGCGTGCGCGCGTGCGGCTTGCCCGCGATGCCGACCAGGTTGCGCACCGTGGACGACGACGTGAAGCACACGGCGTCGAACCCGCCGGTCTTGATCATCTCGCGGGTCTCGGCGGGCGGCGGCGCGGCGCGCACCGTGCGGTACGCGGTCACGTCGTCGATCTCCCAGCCGCGCTCCTTCAGGCCCGCCGAGAGCGTCTCGGTGGCGATGTCGGCGCGCGGCAGCAGCACGCGGTCGACGGGGTCGAGCACCTCGTCGTAAGGCGGGAACTCCTCCAGCAGTCCCTCACTGGACTGTTCCCCGGAGGGCACCAGCTCCGGGTAGATGCCGAACGAACGCACCTTCTCCGCGGTGGCCTCGCCCACGCAGGCGATCTTGACGCCGGAGAACGCCCGCGCGTCCAGCCCGAACTCGGCGAACTTCTCCAGCACCGCGCGCACCGCGTTGGTCGAGGTGAACACGATCCACTGGTAGCGCCCGTCGACCAGGCCCTTCACGGCGCGCTCCATCTGGGCGGGGCTGCGCGGCGGCTCCACCGAGATGGTGGGCACCTCGTGCGAGCTCGCGCCGTGGCTGCGCAGCCGCTCGGCCATGTCCCCGGCCTGCTCCTTCGTGCGTGGCACGAGGACCTTCCACCCGTAGAGGGCGCGGGACTCCCACCAGGACAGCTTCTGCCGGTCACCGACGGCCTCGCCGACGGTGACCACCAACGGGCCCGCGACCTCACCGGCGTCCGAGGCCAGCGACGACAGTGTCGTCTCCACGGTGCGCTGGGTGTTGCTGGTGCCGTTCGAGGTGACCGCGACCGGGGTCTGCGCCGACAGGCCGTGCTCGACCAGCGCCGACGCCGCCTCGGCGAGGTGGCTCGACGTCGCGTGCAGCACCACCGGGCCCGGTGTGGCGGCCAGTCCGGCCCAGTCGACCTCGCCGCGCAGGTCCACCTCGGTGTGCTGGCCACCGAGGGCGACACCGGCGTAGGCGGGCACGGCGGCGGCGGGCGAGACCCCGGGGACCACGTCGTACACGGCGTTGGTGCGGGCGACCGCGTGCACCTCGGACACCACCGCGGACTGGGTGAGCGGGTCCCCGGCCGTCAGGCGCAGAACCAGCCTGCCCGCCTCGGCCTCCGAGGTCAGGTCCTTGGCGACGTCCCCGGGCTCACCGACGGCGGGGCGAACCTCGGCCTCCGAGCCGGCGTAGGTGAGCACACCGGAGGGCACGTCCGGGTCGGTCACCACGAGGTCGGCCTTCGCGAGCAGCTCCTGGGCACGGACCGTCAACAGTCCGGCGTCCCCGGGGCCCGAGCCCACGAAGGCGACGCGCCCCGTGGTCTTGCGTGCGGGGGTCATGTACGTCGTCTCTCCTCGTCCGTCCGCCGTCCGTGACGGCTTGGTTCTTCCGCCGTCCGTGACGGCTTGGTTCTTCCGCCGTCCGTGACGGCTTGGTTCTTCCACCGTGCGTGACGGCTCGGTCCTTCCGCCGTCGAAGCGACGGCCTTTCCTCCACCGCCGTCGAGCGGCGGCTCCGATGTCTTCGCGCCGTGTCCGGGCTCAGTGCGACAGTGCGCCCGCGCCGAGGTCGAGCAGCTCCGCGGCCAGCGAGCGCCCGAGCGCGTCCGCGTCGGCGGTCTCCCCGACCGCGGACGCCGAGAGCACCTCCACGGAGTCGCCCTCGCTCTCGGTGGCGGCGATCCCGCGCAGCGAGAGCCGCTCCACGATCGCCCCCGCCTCGTCCAGGTCCTCCACGACGTCGGCCAGCGCGCCCACCGGGGCACTGCACCCGGCCTCCAGCGCGGCCAGCACGGCACGCTCGGCGGTCACGGCGACCCGCGTCCGCTCGTCGTGCACGATCGAGCGGAGCAGGTGCTCGGTGTCCACGTCGTCGACACGGGTCTCGATCGCGAGTGCCCCCTGTGCGGGAGCGGGAACCATCTGGCGCGGATCCAACGTCTCGGTGATCTCGTCGGTCCGGCCGACCCGGGCCAGCCCGGCCCGGGCGAGCACGATCGCGTCGAGCTCTCCCGAGGTCACCTTGCCGATCCGGGTGTCGATGTTGCCCCGGATGGGCACCACGTTCAGCCCGAGTCCGAGCGCCCGCAGCTGCGCCATCCGGCGCGGCGACCCGGTGCCCACGGTCGCCCCGGGCGGCAACTCGCCCAGGGTGTGCCCGTCGCGGGCGATCAGCGCATCCCGCGGGTCCTCCCGCGGCGGGACCGCGGCCAGGGTGAGGCCCTCCTCCGCGGCGGTGGGCAGGTCCTTGTAGGAGTGCACGGCGACGTCGACGTCCCCCTGCAGGAGCGCGTCGCGCAGCGCCGAGGTGAACACCCCCACCCCGATCTCCGCGATCGGGGCGGACGAGCGGTCGCCCGGCGTCGACACGGGCACGATCTCCACGTGCTGTCCCGCATCGGTCAACCGCTGCGCGACCGTGCCCGTCTGCGCCATCGCGAGCTTGCTGCCGCGCGTGCCGATCCGGATAGTCCTGTCAGCCACTCTCGTCACCGTCGATCCGACTCGTCTCGGGGGCCGCGGACGGGGTGGACACCGCCGTCGGCGCCTGCGGATCGAGCCCGAACAGCTCGCGCAGCGCGTTCGCGTAGTCGGTGCCCGCCTTCTGTTCGGCGGCCAGTTGTTTCACGCGCACGGTCGGCGCGTGCAGGAGCTTGTCCACGACCCGCCGCACCGTGCGGCCCACCTCGTCGCGGACGTCGGCGTCGAGGTCGGGGCGGCGGCGGTCGAGCCGCAGCAGCTCGGAGTCGACGACCTCGGCGGCCTGCTTGCGCAGGGCGGTCACCGTCGGGGTGACGGCCGCGCTGCGCTGCCCGGCCAGGTACTCGCGCACCTCGTCGAGCACCAGACCGCCCGCGCGGGCGATCTGCTTCTCCGTGGTCGCCGTCCCCGAGTCGGCCATCCGCTGCCGGATCGTCTCCAGATCCACCAGCGACACCCCGGGGATCTCACCCACCGACGGCTCGACGTCCCGCGGCAGCCCGAGGTCGCAGACCACCAACGGGGTGTCCGCGGCACCGCCGCGGTCGAGGTCGGAGAAGTGCCCCGCGCCGAGGACCGAGTCCTTCGCACCGGTGCAGGAGACCACCACGTCGGCCCGGGCCAGTTCCGTGGTGAGCTCGCCCATCGACACCGCGCGGGCGAGGATGCCCTGCTCGGCGACCGAGTCCGCGAGCCGTTCGGCCTTCTCCACCGTGCGGTTGGCCACCACCAGGTCACCGATGCCGGCCTTGCGCAGCTGCGAGGCCGCCAGCGCCCCCATCGACCCGGCGCCGACGATCAGCGCACGCCTGCCCGCCAGCTCGCCCGCGGTGGCCAGCGCCTCGGACACCACCGAGGCGCCGAGCTGGTCGAGCCCCGTCTCGGTGTGCACGCGCTTGCCGACCCGCAGCGTCGTCTGGATCAGCTCGTGCAGGGTCCGGCCGACCGTGCCCGCCTCGCGCGCGGTGGCGTAGGCGGACCGCACCTGCCCGAGGATCTGGGTCTCACCGACGACCATCGAGTCGAGACCGGAGGCGACCGAGAAGATGTGCTCCACCGCGGCACCGGCGTAGTGCACGTAGAAGGTGTCGTAGAGCTCGCCGGGCTCCATGCCCGCCTGCCGGGCGAGCACGTCGGAGATGTCGGCGAGGCCGCCGTGGAACGTCTCCACGACCGCGTAGACCTCGATGCGGTTGCACGTCGACAGCAGCATGACCTCGGAGACGTCCTCGGCGCGGTGCAGCTCGTCGAGGACCTTGACCACCTCGGCGGCCGGCACGGCGGCGCGTTCCAGCGTCACCAGGTCGGCCGTCCGGTGGGACAACCCGATCGCGAGGACACTCACGACGACATCACCGCACCTCCGAGACCCTCGGCGTCGGCGACCCGGCCCGCACCGGGCCCACCGTCCGCCCTGCGCGCCACGTGGAAGGACAGGATCTGTAACTCCACAGCCAGGTCGACCTTTCGCACCTCGACATGTTCGGGCACCTGCAACACCACGGGGGCGAAGTTGAGAATGCACTGCACCCCGCCCTCCACGAGCCGGTCGCACACCGACTGCGCCGCCGTGGACGGCGTGGCGATCACCCCGATGGAGATGCCCCGCTCGGCACAAACCCGCGGGATCTCCTCCAGCCCGGAGACCGGGAGCCCGCCCACCGGGACCCCGATCAGGTCGGGGTCGACGTCGAACAGTGCCTCCACCGGGAAGCCACGTCCCGGGAAGCCGCCGTAGTTGGCCAGTGCGTGCCCGAGGTTGCCGATGCCCACCACGGCGACCCGGTGCTGCCGGGTGAGCCCCAACGTCCGCTCGATCTGGCCGATGAGCACCTCGACCTCGTAGCCGACGCCGCGCGTGCCGTAGGAGCCGATGTAGGACAGGTCCTTGCGCAGCTTCGCGGAGTTCACCCCGGCCGCGTGGGAGAGCTCCTCGCTGGAGACCGTGGTCGAGCCCTGTTCGGCCAGCGTCGAGAGCACCCGTAGGTACACGGCGAGCCGCGCGACGGCCGCCTCGGGCACCGCCTTGACGGGCAACCCGCCCTCGGCACCCGTGCCCGCCGCGTCGGCGGGGTCGGCGGTCTCCACGGCGGGCATCTCCGCGGTGGGCGCGTTGTCGGCGTCCGGTGCCCGCCGCCCCCGCCCCGAGGCGGACGAGGACCCGTCGCGCCGGCCACGCTGTGCCACCACGCTGGTCTCCTGTCGCCGACGAAGAAATTCACTCTTGACCACACGGGGGCGGGTGGTGTTCGATACCCGACCCCACGCGGCAATGGCACTACGGTAGCCACTTGTGAACGTGGGCACAAAGTAGCTGGTCGCAACCTTGACGCAGGCCACACCGGGGCTTCGCCCGGCCACGGCGAGCCGTCCACCACGGTACCGACCGACGTCGCGGAGCGGCCCGACGAACGACGTGCGCCGGATCGCACTCCGCGCCCCCGGGAACACGCTCTCCGCGTGCGGGGCACATGCACTGCGTGTGACGCGGGGAATGTGCCCCTCACGGGCCCGCGGTGAACGACACCGTGTGCCATCCGGTCGCCCCGTCCGGCAGCACCGGGGCGCGCTCGCCCGTCTGTATCCGGCCCGCCGCGTCCACGGCGCGGCAGGCGATCCGGTGCCGTCCGGGGGCGGCGACCCGGACGTCGGC
>NZ_KE387066.1:3048-4908 GCF_000430445.1 Saccharomonospora iraqiensis subsp. iraqiensis | reverse complement strand
CGGCCCCGCGCCCGGGCACCGCCGGACGTGCGCGGGCCTCAGCCGCTGAACAACCCGCGCCGCCGGGAGAGCCTGCGGTAGAGCATCTGCTGGATGTCCTCCCGGATCCGGTCGGTCAGGTCCAGCACCAGCATCTGGTCGTCGGCGGCCGCGGGGTCGCGGTCGGCCGTGGACAGCGGCTCGCCGAACTCGATGTGCCACTTCGTCGGCAGCGGGACGGTACCCAGCGGCCCGAGCAGCGGGAAGAACGGCGTCACCGGGAAGTACGGCAGTCCGAGCAGCCGGGCCAACGGCCGGATGTCGGCGATCTTCGGGTAGATCTCCTCGGCGCCCACGATCGCGCACGGGACGATCGGCACCCCGGTGCGCAACGCCGCCGAGACGAACCCGCCCCGGCCGAACCGCTGCAGCCGGTAGCGCGCCGAGAACGGCTTGCCGACACCCTTGTACCCCTCCGGCCACACCCCGACGAGTTCGCCCGCGCGCAGCAGCCGCTCCGCGTCCGGGTGGCAGGCGAGGGTGTTGCCGGACCGGCGCGCGAACGACGCGAGCACCGGGGTGCGGAACACCAGCTCCGCGCCGAGCATCCGCAGGTGCCGGTGCGCGGGGTGCTCGTCGTGCACGGCGACGGCGGTCATCAGCGCGTCCAGCGGCAGCACCCCGGAGTGGTTGGCCACCAGCAGGGCCCCGCCCTCGGCGGGCAGGTTGCCCACGCCGTGGGCGCTGACCCGGAACCACCGGTCGTAGAGCGGGCGTAGTGCGGGCAGCAGCACGGTCTCGGTCAGTTCGACGTCGAACCCGAACTCGTCCACCGGGTAGTCACCGGCCGCGCGGCTGCGGAGGAAGCGCAGCGCCCGGTCCAGCGCGTCCCCGTCGTCGTCCCGCACCGTCAGAGCACCGTCCTCCGTCGCTCCGCCGCGTCCAGCATCCGCACGAACGCGTCGCTGCCCGGCACCGGCGGATGATCGCGCAGGTGGTCGTCGAGCGCCTCCCGGGTGGTCCACCGGGGCGTGTAGCCGAATTCCCGGCGCAGCCGGGTGGTGTCCAGCACCCGACCGAAGCTCAGCAGGCGCGCGTTCTCCGCGGAGAGATCGACCGTCCGGGCGCCGCGCAGCACCGCACCGAACGACGGCAGCGCCGTCCTCGGCACGGGGAGTGCCACGCGGCCGGCCCGCCGCACCGCCTGCGAGACGGTGAGCACGCCGTCCCCGCCGACGTTGACCACCCCCGGCCGGTCGGTCCGGGCGGCGCGTTCCAGCACGGCCACCGCGTCCTCGGCGTGCAGCAGTTGCAGGCGCGCGTCGAACCCGAACGCGGTCGGCACCACCGGCAGACCGAGGTACCGGGCGAACACGGTGTCGAACCCGCCGCCGACGATGTCGGCGAGTCGGGCCGTGGTCACGGTGACGTCCGGGCGACGGCGGGCGAAGCCGCGCACGTAGTCCTCGACCTCGACCGCGTCCTTCGCGTAGCCCCGGGCGTCGTCCGGGATCAGTTCGGAGTCCTCGGTGAACACGGCCTGCGACCGGGGGCTCGCCCCGTACACCGCGGCCGTGGAGGCGACCACGAGCCTGCGCACGTGCGGCGACCTCTGGCACGCCGCCAACAGCCGCATGGTGCCGATGACGTTGACTTCCTTGCGGGCCGCCCGCCTGCCCGGCGCCGCGGGCCGGCACGCCGCACCCACGTGCACGACCGTGTCGACCTTCGCCGAGGTGACGACCTTCGCCACGAGGGGATTGCGGATGTCGAGGCGGACGAACTCCGCGCGGTCGACATCGCCGGGCGTCGGCCCGGCCGGATGCGCATCGTCGGGCTCCGGCCCGGCCGGATGCGCGTCGCCGGGCTCCGGCCCGGCCG
>NZ_KE387066.1:0-2948 GCF_000430445.1 Saccharomonospora iraqiensis subsp. iraqiensis | reverse complement strand
CGGTGCGGGGCCGTCGGTGCGAGCGGCGCCGCCGGTGCAGGGCCGTCAGTGCAGGGCCGTCAGTGCAGGGCCGTCAGTGCGAGCTGGCGGGCCTGGCACACGATGCGGCCGCGGGCGTCGGCCACCACCGCGTCCGAGTCGAACCACCCCTCCTGCACCGACCGGCTCTCCACCTGGATGCGCAGCCACCCGGGCTGGGGGCGGGTGCGGACCAGCGCGGTGAGCTGGGTCGTCGGCGCCCAGCCGCCCGCACCGCCGAGGTTGAACACGACCGGCGGGTTGATGTCGCAGGCCAGCAGCGAGAAGTAGGCGTCCGAGCCGCCCTCCCGCGGCCGGGCCCACAGCCGCATCCGCGGCGGGTCGCCCTCGCGCCCGGCCAGGTATCCGGCCGTGGCCGGGTCGAGCCGCACCTCACACCCCTGCGCGAGGTGGAACACGCCCTGCGACCGCTCGACCGTCAGCGACACGGCGTTCGGCGGGGGGTCGGCGGGCATCGCGGGCGCGTCGTTCCACACCGGCGGGCGCACGGGCAGCCTGCCCACCGTCACCCGCGCCTCGACGCAGACCCGGCCACGCTGTTCGAGCGTCACCGCCACCACGGTGGTCCGCCTGCCCACCTTGCGGACGTCGGTGCGCAACAGCACCGGCCCGACGGCCGGGGGGCGCAGGAACTCGGCGCTGACGGTCAGCGGCTCCAGGTGCGGCTCACCCTGTTCGGCGAGCGCGGCGACGGCGGCCCGGGCCAGCAGCGTGAGCAGGAACCCGCCGTGCGGATGCGTGCCGATCGACCACTCGGACCGCAGGTCGGCGGTGAAGGTGCCGTCCCGCAGCGAACGCACGTCGCTGGCCACCGGGAACGGCGCGGGATCGTCGTGCACCGTACTCACGAACGGCTGACCAACGCACGCAGGAACAGTGCGGTGTTCGCGGGGCGCTCCGCCAGCCGCCGCATCAGATAGCCGTACCACTGCTCGCCGAACGGCACGTACACCCGCACGGTCTCCCCCTCCGTCGCCAGCCGGCGCTGCTCGTCCGGCCGCACCCCGTACAACATCTGGTACTCGTGGTCGCCCGGCTCGCGCCCGTACGACCGCGCCCGCTCCCGCAGGAGCGGGATCAACCTCGGGTCGTGCGTGGCGAACATCGCGTACGCCCCCTTCTCGAGCAGGATGTTGGCGCACCGCACGTAGCCGAGGTCGATCTCGTGGGCGTCCGGGAACGCCGCCTCGGCCGGTTCGGCGTAGGCCCCCTTGCACAACCGCACCCGCGAGCCCGGATACGCCAACGCCGCGGCGTCGTCGGGGGTGCGGTGCAGGTAGGACTGGAGCACGGCCCCCGTGGCCGGGAACTCCCTGCGCACCCGATCGACGGTCCGCAGGGTGGCGTCGGTGGTGGTGTGGTCCTCCATGTCGACCGTCACGGTGGTGCCGCACCGGTCGGCGGCGGCGCAGATCCGGCCGACGTTGCGCAGCGCCGGCTCCTCGTCCCACCCGACGGTCAGGGCGGACAGCTTCACGCTGACCTCGACGTCGGCCGTCAGCCCCTCGGCGTGCAGGGCGTCGAGCAACCGGAGGTAGGTGCGCACGGTGTGCTCGGTGACCCCGGGGTCACTGGTGTTCTCCCCGAGGTAATCCAGGGTCGCGCGGAGGCCGTCGCGGGACAGTGCCCGCACCGCCCGGAGGGCGTCGGACACGCTCTCCCCGGCGACGAACCGGTTGACGATCCCCCGGGTACCGGGTGCTGTCGCGACCGCCCGACGGATCGCCTCGCTGTCGGCGGCGGCGAGAATCAACGAACGCAGCGGCTCCACGGAGGAAACTCTACGGGTTCCGGACAGTCGGACGGGCAAACACCCGCAGGGTCGGGACGATCGTCGGACGATCCGCGCCGGACGCTACTGACCCAGGTGCAGTCGGGTGAACAGCAGCGCCTCGGCGAGGTCCTTCACGCGACGGGCGGGGGACCGCGCACTCCGGGTGTTGATCTCCAGCACGACCGCGCCGTCGTAGCCGGTGGTGGCCAGCCGTTCGAGCAGTGCGGCGCAGGGCTGGTGGCCCCGCCCCGGCACCAGGTGTTCGTCCTTCGGCGCGCCGGTCCCGTCGGACAGGTGCACGTGGCTCAGTCCCGCACCCATCCGGTCGGCGAGTTCGAGCGCGTCCATCCCCGCCGCGGCGGCGTGCGACAGGTCCAGCGTGTAGTGGGCGTAGCCGACGTCGGTCGGGTCGATGGACGGCCGGAACGCGGAGACCCGACCGGTCCGTCCGGCGCCCGGCGGGCGCACCTTGAACATGTTCTCCACCGCGACGTCGACCCCGCTGTCGGCCTCCAGCTCGGCCACGAGCTCCGGGAACGCGTCCCCGTACCGGCGCTGCCAGCGGAACGGCGGGTGCACCACGACCGTGGACGCACCCAGCTCGACCGCGGCGTCCACCGATTTGCGCAGCCGCACCACCGGGTCGGGCGACCAGACCCGCTGGGTGATCAGCAGCGACGGCGAGTGCAGCGACACGACCGGCACCCCGGTGTTCCTGCTGCGTTTGCGCAACGCCGAGATGCTCTGGCTCTCCGGGTCGGCCCACACCATCACCTCGACGCCGTCGTAGCCGAGCTCGGCCGCGAGTTCGAAACCCTCCCCGGCCCGCAGCGGCCACACCGAGGCGGTGGACAGGGCGACAGGGATCGCGGGAACCACGCGCCTACCTGGTGACGAGTAGCAGCGCCGCCGGGGACACGGTCACCACCAGCCCCACGAGCAGGGCCAGCACGGTGGTCTGGGTGTCCTCGGCACGACGGACCTTGCGCACGACCCACACGAGGGCGACCGTGACCACGACCGCCGCCATGAGCGCCGCGGCGGGGATCTGCCCCCACAGCCAGTTGAAGCCGAGCCACACCCCGGCGCCCCCGGCGACGCCGAGCGCGAGCTGCCCGGCCAGTACCAGCCACTG
>NZ_KE387065.1:14097-16774 GCF_000430445.1 Saccharomonospora iraqiensis subsp. iraqiensis | reverse complement strand
ACCCCGCCGGCGCGGACGGTCCCGGGCCCGCCCGCCAGCCAGTCCGCGTCCTCGATCGAGAGCTTGAGCAGCCGCACCGACGGCAGCCACGCGGCGAACCGCGCCCGGTAGGCGGCCGGGTCGGCGATCAGGCCGGGCCGGATGTTCGGGTCGAGTGCGGTGAGCACGCCGCGGTCGTGCTCACGCCGCAGCACCGCCTCGTACGCCCGCGCCCCCGGATCGAGGAGCATGCCCAGCGTGCCCACCGACAGCGCCGTCGTGTCCGGGGGCAGTGGCCCGGGGTCGGTGATCAGCCGGTCGGCCGTGCCCTCGACGTAGAAGCGGTACTCCGCCCCGGCGTCGTCGTCCAACGTCACCACGGCCAGCGACGTCGGCTCGGGCCCACGCCGCACCAGCGAGGTGTCCACACCGGACTCCTCCAGCCTGCGGAGCAGCGCGTCGCCGAACCGGTCGGTCGACAGGCGGGACAGGAACGCCGTGGGCACCCCGAGTCGGCCCGCCGCGAGCGCGACGTTGTACGGCCCGCCGCCGAGACGCGGCGCGAGCAGGTCCGATGTGGACCCCACTCCGCCGACACCGCCCCCCGCACGCACGGGAACCAGGTCGACGAGCGCCTCACCCGCGGAAACCAGCACGCCCACGGATCCTACCGGGCAGGTGTGCCGTGAAGGGGTCCTTCACTGCGTCGGATGCAGGGAAGGAGGCCTTCACGGCACCACACGCAGCGAAGGGGTCCTTCACGGCACACCTCGGCGGGGGCGGTCACTGCGTCACCCCGTCGAGGAGGAGCTCGCCGAGGGCGGTGAAGGCCTCGGCGTCGGAGACGCCGGTGCGGGTGCGGACCGCGCCCGTCTGGATGCTCTCGATGAGCACCGCGGCCAGTTCCGCGATCAGCCCGGCGTGCACCTCGCGGAACACCCCCTGCCGGACGCCGTCGGCGATGAACCGCCGGATCCGGGACGCCGCGGCCTCGGAGTTCAGCTCGTACACCGCCCGGGCGGGCTCGAAGGACGCGACGTCGGCCATGAACACGGGCGAGGCCCGGTCCAGCTCGGCGGCCACCCCCGCCAGGTAGGTGCGCACGGTCTCCCGGGCGTCGGTGATCCCGGCGATGCGCTGCTCGATGCGCTCGGCCGCGCCCTTGAAGAACCGGGCGACGACCTTCACCGCGAGCTGTTCCTTGCTCGGCGCGAGGGCGTACAGCGTCGTCTTCGAACAGCGCAGGCGCGCGGCCAGGTCGTCGAGGGTGAACGAGACGAACCCCTCCGCGAGGAACAACTCCTCCAGCTCGTCGAGCACGGCCAGTTGCCGCCGGGTCGGCGATCGGCTCGGTCGCATACCGGAACACTACGCGGACGCCGCGACAGTACTGACAGGCGAACCACAGTACTATTCTCAGTATCGTCACCGTCCGCCGACGTCCGACCGGAGGCACCGATGCCCGTCCCGCGCCTGCTCCCGTCCACCGAGGCCGAGGACCTGCTCGCACTCACCCGCGAGATCGCCCGCGACGAACTGGCGCCCCGCGCCGCCGAGTACGAGGAGGCGGCCCGGTTCCCCCGCGAGCAGTTCCGGGTGCTCGGCGAGGCCGGACTGCTGGGCCTGCCGTACCCGGAGCGCTGGGGTGGCGGCGCGGTGCCGTACGAGGTCTACCTGCAGGTGCTGGAGGAGGTCGCCGCGGCGTGGATGTCGGTGGGCGTGGGCCTGTCGGTGCACACGATGTCCTGCTTCGCCCTGGCCCACCACGGCACCGACGCACAGCGCGACCGCTGGCTGCCCGCCATGCTGGAGGGCGGTCTGCTGGGGGCCTACGCGCTGTCCGAGACGCAGGCGGGCTCGGACGCCGCCGCCCTGGCCACCCGCGCCCGGCGGGAGGACGACGTCTACGTCGTCACCGGGGCGAAGGCGTGGACGACCCACGGCGGGCAGGCGGACTACTACACGACGATGGTGCGAACCTCCGGCAGCCCCGACGCCCCGGACCGCGGCAGGGGCGTGAGCTGCCTGCTCGTGGACGCGGACACACCCGGCCTGACAGCGGCCCCCGCCGAGCGCAAGATGGGCCTGACCGGCTCGACCACCGCGCAGATGCTGTTCGACGAGGCCCGGGTGGACGCCGACCGGCTGATCGGTGCCGAGGGCGACGGCCTGAAGATCGCGCTGTCGTCCCTGGCCTCGGGCAGGCTCGGGATCGCGGCCTGCTCCGTCGGGCTGGCGCAGGCGGCGCTCGACGAGGCCGTGGCCTACGCCGAGGGCCGGACCCAGTTCGGCAAGCCGATCATCGACTTCCAGGGGCTGGAGTTCCTGCTCGCCGACATGGCCGCCGCCGTCGACTCCGCCCGCGCCACCTACCTCGACGCCGCCCGCCGCCGTGACCGCGGCATGCCGTTCGGGCGGCAGTCGTCGGTGGCCAAGCTCGTGGCCACCGACGCCGCCATGCAGGTCACCACGGACGCCGTGCAGGTGCTGGGGGGCGCGGGCTACACCCGCGACTTCCCGGTGGAACGCTACCTCCGGGAGGCGAAGGTCCCGCAGATCTTCGAGGGCACCAACCAGATCCAGCGGATGCTCATCGCCCGGGACCTGCGCTCGTCCTGACCCGCACCCCGGCCCGTCCCGCCCGGCCCGGCACGGCACACGACCGGTCGGGCCGGGCGGACACCGCCTACGCCGGTCC
>NZ_KE387065.1:7999-13997 GCF_000430445.1 Saccharomonospora iraqiensis subsp. iraqiensis | reverse complement strand
CGGGCTCGGCGGGTTCGCGCGCACGCACGACCCGCGCGCCGAGGCCGGAGCGCCAGAGCAGTTCCGGCAGCACCGGGAGCTGGAAGAACGCCAGGTATCCGGACCGGGCCAGTTGCCGCAGTGCGGCGCCGAGCCTGCGCGGGTGCGGCCGCAGCTGCGCGCGGAACCAGTGGGCGGCATGGTCCAGGTCCGGCCCGGAGATCGAGGTGAACGAGGCCACCCGACCCCGCAGCCACGGCCCGGTGACCGCGTGCCAGGCCTGGATGGAACCCCAGTCGTGCGCGAGCAGGTGCACCGGGCGGTCCCCGGCGACCTCGTCGAGCACGGCGACCAGGTCGGCGGCGAGCGTGTCCAGCCGGTACGCACCGACCTCCCGCGGCGCGTCGGAGTCCCCGGCCCCGCGCACGTCGTAGGTGACCACCCGGAACCGGCCGCGCAGCCGCGCGCGCACGCCGTCCCAGAGCGTGGAGTCGTCCGGATAGCCGTGCACACACACCACGGTCGGGAGGTCCGTGTCCGCCCCGCTCGCGCCGTCCGGCCCGTCGACCGTCACCGACAACCGGACACCGTCCGCACCGTTCACCCACACTCGCCGCATCGCACCCATGCTAGAGCC
Organism: Saccharomonospora iraqiensis subsp. iraqiensis; assembly: GCF_000430445.1. Lineage (GTDB taxonomy): Bacteria > Actinomycetota > Actinomycetes > Mycobacteriales > Pseudonocardiaceae > Saccharomonospora > Saccharomonospora iraqiensis. The sequence goes on along the minus strand of NZ_KE387065.1, from coordinate 13,381 downwards.
GACCGTCGCGGAAGCCGATCTTCAACACCGCCCGGCGCGCGCCGTCACCACGCAGGGTTGACGGTCGGCCACCGGGTCCGTGAAACTTTGGCGGTCCGACAACATGACGGAAGTCACATTCCGTCAGCTGAAAGCGCGGGTTCCGACCACCTCGGGGGCGGGCATGGACAACCTGGCGGTACTCAGTCTCGTCGCGCTGGCACCCATCGTGGTCGTCGGGATCCTGCTGGTCGGCCTGCGCTGGCCGGCCAAGTACGCGATGCCGCTCGGCTTCGCCGTGGTCGTCGGCACCGCCGCGTTCGTGTGGGGCGTCGAGCCCGTCGTCATCGCCGCCTCCAGCATCGAAGGCCTGATCCTGGCCGTGGGCCTGCTCTACATCGTGTTCGGCGCACTGTTGCTGCTCGGCACGCTGAGCAGCAGCGGGGCCCTGGCCACCATCCGGGGCACCTTCACCGACATCAGCCCGGACCGGCGGGTGCAGGCCATCATCATCGGCTGGCTGTTCGGGAGTTTCATCGAGGGCGCCTCCGGCTTCGGCACTCCGGCCGCCGTGGTCGCCCCGCTGCTGCTGGCGCTCGGCTTCCCGGCGATGGCCGCGGTGCTGGTGGGCCTCACCATCCAGAGCACCCCGGTCACCTTCGGGGCCGTGGGCACCCCCGTCCTCGTCGGCGTCACGGACGGACTCAGCGGCAGCGCGGCCGTCGAGGAGCGGGCGTCCGTGCTCGGTGTGCCGATGCCCGACTACATCGCCGGGATCGCGCTCGACGCCGCGATCATCCACGCGATCGTGGGCACGCTGCTCCCGCTGTTCCTGGCCTGCCTGCTCACCGGGTTCTTCGGGGACCGGTCCCGCCCGACGACCGCCCGGTTCGCAGACGGACTCGGGGTCTGGAAGTTCGCCCTGTTCGCGGCGCTGTCGATGACCGTCCCCTACGTCACCGTGGCCGCCCTGCTCGGCCCCGAGTTCCCCGCGCTGCTCGGCGGGCTCGCCGGACTGGCGATCGTGGTCACCGCCGCGCGGCGCGGGCTGTTCCTGCCCGCGCACACCTGGGAGTTCCCGCCCCGTGCCGGGTGGGAGGCCGTCTGGACGGGGCGGGTCGAGCCGGACACCGACGTGGCGGGACGCCGGATGCACCCGGCCCGGGCGTGGGCGCCGTATCTGCTGGTGGCGGCGCTGCTGGTGCTCACCCGCACGATCGAGCCGCTCACCGACTTCCTCACCGGGCTGTCCCTGGACTTCACCGGCATCCTGGGCACCGACATCTCCGAGAGTCTGGAGCCGTTCTACCTCCCCGGTTTCGTCCTCGTGGTCGCCAGCGTCTCCGCGTACGGGCTGCACCGGATGTCGGGCGCCCGGATCGCCTCCTCCTGGCGTGTGGCGGGCAGGCAGATCGCCGGAACGGCGGTCGCCCTGCTGTTCGCGCTGCCGCTGGTCCGGGTGTTCATCAACTCCGACCTGAACACCAGCGGCTACGAGAGCATGCCGCTGACCCTGGCCGACGGTGCCGCCTCGGCCGTCGGCGACGCCTGGCCGGTGCTCGCACCGTGGATCGGCGCACTCGGCGCCTTCGTGGCGGGCAGCAACACCGTGTCGAATCTGATGTTCTCGCTGTTCCAGTTCTCCACCGCGGAGCAGATCGGCGTGCCCCCGGAGCCGGTCGTGGCCGGTCAGGCCGTGGGGGGCGCCGCGGGCAACATGATCACGGTGCACAACGTGGTGGCCGCCTCCGCCACCGTCGGTCTCCTCGGCAGGGAGGGTGACCTCATCCGTAAGACGATCTTCCCGATGATCTACTACTGCCTGTTCGCCGGGGCACTGGCGTTCGTGCTCGCCAACGGACTCGGCCTCAACCTGGGAACGATCATGCTGGTGGTCCTGCTGCTCGCGGTCGCCGCGGTCGTCCACCGGCTCCACTCGGAAGGCCGCGCGGCGCGGACGGGGTGAGCGGGCGGCAGAATGGCCGTCATGCTGCCTACCACCGAACACGCCCTGCTCCGCCGCGTGGCCACCGAACAGTCCACCGGACGGGCCCCCTCGCTCGTGGCCGCCGTCATCCGGGACGGCGAGCTCGCGTGGTGGGGCGCACGGGGCGAGGTGGCCGGTGCGCGGCCGGACACCGGGACGCTGTACCGGATCGGCTCGATCACCAAGTCGCTGGTGGCGGTGGTGGTGCTGCGGCTGCGCGACGAGGGCAGGTTGGCGCTGTCCGACCCGCTGGACACCCACGTGCCCGGGACCGCCTTCGGCGAGCTGACGATCGCGCAGCTGTTGTCCCACACCGGCGGGCTGACCTCCGAGTCGCCCGGCTCGTGGTGGGAGCGCTCCCCCGGCGGCGACTGGGACGACCTGAACGGTGACCTCGGTCGGGAGGAGGTCAAGCACCGTCCGGGGCGGCGGTTCCACTACTCCAACGTCGGCTACGGCGTGCTCGGGGAGCTCGTCGCCCGGCTGCGCGGCACGAGCTGGCTGGACGCCGTGCGCACCGAGGTGCTCGCCCCGCTGGGGATGCACCGCACCACCGACCGCCCCACCGGGGCGCACGCGCAGGGGTTCGCGGTGCACCCGTTCGCCGACGTCGTGCTGCCCGAACCCGCCCACGACGCGGGGGCGATGGCCCCGGCCGGGCAGTTGTGGTCCTGCGTCGACGACCTCGCCGCCTTCACCGCCTTCGTCGGCGGCGACACCGGCGAGGTGCTGCACCCGGACACGGTGGCCGAGATGCGGGAGGCGGCGATGATCGACGACAGCGGGCCGTGGTCGGCCGGGTACGGGCTCGGGCTGCAGCTCGCCCGGGTGCACGGCAAGCGGCTGGCCGGGCACACCGGGTCCATGCCGGGGTTTTTGGCCACCACGATGACCGACCCGGCCACCGGCACGGGGGCGCTCGCACTGGCCAACGCCACCGGCGGTGTGGGCATCCTCTCCCTGGTGGCCGATCTCGTCGCGACGGCCGACGAGCAGGAACCGCCGCTGCCCGCCGAGTGGCGGCCCACCCCGGTGCCCGACGGCCTGCTGGAGCTGACCGGCCTCTGGCACTGGGGGCCGGCGCCGCACCACCTCCGGGTGCTGCCGAACGGGTGGCTCGACCTGCGTCCCGCCACCGGGGCGGGCCGGGCGTCCCGGTTCCGGCCGCTGGGGGAGGACCGGTGGCTCGGGCTGGACGGCTACTACTCCGGGGAGACACTGACGGTCCACCGGGACACCGACGGGACCCCGCAGTACCTCGATCTGGCGACCTTCATCTTCACCCGGACGCCGTACGATCCGGCCGCCCCGGTGCCCGGCGGCGTCGACGACGGGGGCTGGCGTGGGTGACGCTCGTCATTCAACGTGGCCGGAGACCGTGAAACACTGACGGTATGACCGAAGCCGATGAGTTGACACTGCCCGCAGACCTCAAGCCCTCCGACGGCCGGTTCGGGTGCGGCCCGTCCAAGGTGCGCCCCGAGCAGCTGGCCAACCTCGCCAGGGAGGGCGCCAACGTCCTCGGCACGTCGCACCGCCAGAAGCCGGTGAAGTCCCTCGTCGGCCGGGTGCGGTCCGGGCTGGCGGAGCTGTTCGACCTGCCCGACGGCTACGAGGTGGTGCTGGGCAACGGAGGCACCACGGCGTTCTGGGACGCGGCCGCGTTCGGTCTGGTGCGCGAGCGTGCCCAGCACTTCTCCTACGGCGAGTTCTCCTCGAAGTTCGCCACCGTGACGGACAAGGCCCCGTTCCTGTCCGACTCGGTCGTGGTCACCTCGGAGCCGGGCACCGCCCCCGAGATCACCTACGAGCCGGGCTGCGACCTGGTGGCCTGGGCGCACAACGAGACCTCGACCGGTGTCGCCGTGCCGGTGCGCCGTCCCGCGAACAGCGAGGGCGCGCTGGTGGCGATCGACGCCACCTCCGGGGCCGGCGGCCTTCCGGTGAAGGCCGCCGACTACGACGTGTACTACTTCGCCCCGCAGAAGTCGTTCGCCTCGGACGGCGGCCTGTGGGTGGCCCTGATGTCGCCCGCCGCGATCGAGCGCGTCGGCGAGATCGGCGCCTCGGACCGCTGGGTGCCGGAGTTCCTGTCGCTGCCCACCGCGCTGGACAACTCCCGCAAGGACCAGACCTACAACACCCCGGCACTGGCCACGCTGTTCATGCTGGCCGACCAGGTGGAGTGGATGCTCGGCAACGGGGGCCTCGACTGGACCACCGCGCGGACCCGGGAGACCTCGGACCGGCTGTACGAGTGGGCGGAGAAGACCTCCTACACCTCGCCGTTCGTGAGCGACCCCTCGCTGCGCTCCTACGTCGTGGGCACCGTGGACTTCGACGACAGCGTGGACGCCGCCGCGGTGGCGAAGACGCTGCGGGCCAACGGCATCGTCGACGTCGAGCCGTACCGCAAGCTGGGCCGCAACCAGCTGCGCATCGGCATGTTCCCGGCCATCGAGCCGGACGACGTCACGGCGCTGACCAGGTGCATCGAGTGGATTGTGGAACACACCACGAAGTGATCGTTCCGAGATTCGCCTGATCGGGCAACGGGTAGTCCGGCGCGTCGGAACCGGATATACGGGCCGTGTCGAGGACGATCGACACGGGATGTTCACGGATTCCGGCGCGCCTCTCCCGTCAAGGCGACGCGCCGCATTACCGTGGGCACCCACAGAGGTGATGTCTTTCGGAGGCGGACATGCGAACGCTGCGAGTGGTCGGGTTGCACGAGGACGGCACGTCCCTCGTGTGCGAAGACCCTGAGCGCCGCGAGCGGTTCCTCCTGCCCGCGGACGAGCGCCTGCGCGCGGCGGCCCGCGGGGACATCGCCCGGCTCGGCCAGATCGAGATCGAGCAGGAGAGTCCCATGCGTCCACGCGAGATCCAGGCCCGGATCCGGGCGGGGGAGTCCGTCGAGCAGGTGGCGTCGGCCTCGGGAATGTCGACCGACCGGGTCGAGCGGTTCGCCCACCCGGTGCTGCTCGAACGCTCCCGCACGGCCGACCTCGCCCAGCGTGCCCACCCGGTTCGGGAGGACGGGCCGGACATCCGCACGCTCGGGGAGATCGTCGCGCACGCGTTCGGGCTGCACGGGCACGACTACACCCAGGCGAGCTGGGACGCCTGGCGGTCCGACGAGGGTCGGTGGATCATCGGGCTGCACTGGAGCGCCGGACGTTCGGACAACCGGGCGCACTGGTCCTTCTCCCCCGGTGCGCACGGCGGCACGGTCACGGCCCTCGACGAACTGGCGGAGGCGCTGCTCGACCCGGACGCGCACAGTGTCCCCCGGCCGGTGGCCGAGCGCGCCGCGGAGTCGCCGGAAGAGGTCGACGAGGCCACCCGGCACGGGGCCACGGTGATCGAGGCCCCGCTGCCCACACCGTCCGAGCCGGCCCCGGCGGACGACG
>NZ_KE387065.1:3097-7899 GCF_000430445.1 Saccharomonospora iraqiensis subsp. iraqiensis | reverse complement strand
AGCCCGTGCCCCTCGGAACCGAGCAGCAGCGCCACCGGGCCGGGGGTGCGGGCGGCCGTCCGGAGGCTCACCGCGTCCGCGCGCGGGGTCAGGGCCGCGAGCCGGAACCCGTGTTCCCGCAGGGTCCCGAGCCCGGCAGGCCAGTCGTCGACGGTCGTGAACGGCACCCGCAGGACGTGGCCCATCGACACGCGGACGCTGCGCCGGTAGAGCGGGTCCGAGCAGCCCGGGCCGAGCAGCACGCCGTCGACCCCGAGCGCGGCGGCGTTGCGGAACAGCGCGCCGAGGTTCTCGTGATCCCCGACCCCCTCCAGCACGGCCAGCACCCGCGCCCCGGCGGCGAGGTCGGACACCGTGGGGCGCCGGGCGCGGTCAGCGACGGCGAGCACCCCGCGGTTCAGGTGGAAACCGACCACCTGCGCCATGGTCTCGGCCGAGGTCACGTACGCGGGCACGGACACGTCGGCCAGGTCGTCCGCCAGCTCCTCGACCCGCCGCCGCACCCCGAGCAGGGCGCGCACCGGGTAGGGCGAGGCGAGCAGCCTGCGCACCACCACCGTTCCCTCCGCGATCACCAGCCCCCGCCCGCCGGGCCGGTCGGGCCTGCGGTCGGCGGTGGTGAGGTCGCGGAAGTCGTCCAGCCGCGGGTCGGCCACGTCGTCGGTGTAGATCACTGAGGCCACGCGGGAAGTCTCGCATCGACCCGGGTGGCGGGGATCGGTACTCCGTCCGCCGGGTATCCGGCTGGTACGAACGGCCCCGGTGATGCGCTGGGTGTGCGCGGCGTGACGGACGGCACCCTTTTTGGCCGCTGGATGAGGCCCCCGGCATGTGCAACGGTTGCCGCCTGGCAGGGGCGAACGCCGCGGCATCCGGGGAGCCGAGGCCGAGGGAGAGGGGCGATCGGCATGGGCAAGGACGTGGCACCGGACTCCGGCACCTCCCGGGACCGGGGCCGCTACCGGCTCAAGGTGCAGCGGTGCCTGGACACGCTGGCGCGCATGCTGTCCGAGAGCAGCTTCACCTTCCCCCGCAAGCACATCGGGTTGGAGGTCGAGCTGAACCTCGTCGACGACGCGATGCGCCCGTCGATGTCGAACTCCGCCGTGCTCGACGCCCTCGACGAGGCGGCGTTCACCACGGAACTCTCGCAACACAACATCGAGTTGAACGTGCCGCCGTACCCGCTGGACGGCGAGTCCGCGTTCACCCTGGAGGCGGATCTCGGCGCGTACCTGGAGCTGGCCCACGACACCGCGGAGCGCGCGGGCACGTCGGTCGCGATGATCGGCATTCTGCCGACCCTGCGCGCGGAACACTTCGATCAGAAGTGGCTGACCAACAACGCCCGGTACGCGCTGCTCAACGACCAGATCATGGCCTCGCGGGGGGAACAGCCGCTGCTGTCGCTGGAGGGGGTCCCACTGCGGGGCCGCGAACCCGAGCGGCTGCGCGCGTTCGCGCAGTCGATCCTGCCGGAGGCGGCGTGCACGTCGGTGCAGCTGCACCTGCAGGTGAGCCCGGAGGAGTTCGCCCCGCACTGGAACGCCGCGCAGTGCCTCGCCGGTGTCCAGCTCGCACTCGGCGGGAACTCGCCGTTCCTGCTGGGCAAGGCCCTGTGGCAGGAGACCCGCATCCCGCTGTTCCTGCAGGCCACCGACACCAGGCCGGAGGAGCTGAAGAATCAGGGGGTGCGCCCGCGGGTGTGGTTCGGCGAGCGGTGGATCACCTCGATCTTCGACCTGTTCGAGGAGAACGTCCGCTACTTCCCCGGTCTGCTGCCGGAGACCGACGACGAGGACCCGATGGAGGCCCTCGAAGCGGGCCGGGTGCCCCGGTTGACCGAGCTGCGGCTGCACAACGGCACCGTGTGGCGGTGGAACCGGCCGGTGTACGACGTCGTGGACGGCACCCCGCACCTGCGGGTGGAGAACCGGGTGCTGCCCGCGGGCCCCACGGTGCGGGACATGATGGCCAACGCGGCGTTCTTCTACGGTGCGCAGCGCGCCCTGGTGGGTCAGGAGCGGCCCGTGTGGTCGCAGATGTCGTTCCAGGCGGCCGAGGAGAACCTGTACTCGGGTGCGCGCAACGGGTTCGACGCGCTGCTGTACTGGCCGGGCATCGGCCGGGTGCCGCCGGACGAGCTGGTGCTGCGGGTGCTGCTGCCGCTCGCGCGGGAGGGGCTGCGTGACTCGGGCGTGGCCGACACCGTGGCGGAGCGCTACCTCGGGGTGATCGAACAACGGTGCCTGCGCCGCCGGACCGGCAGCACGTGGCAACGGGACACGGTCGCGCTGCTGGAGGACCGCGGGACGGACCGCGACGCCGCACTGACCGGCATGCTCGCGCGGTACCTGGAGCACTCCCGGTCCGGGGAGCCGGTCCACACCTGGCCGGTCGGGTGAGCCCGTCCGGGCGCACCGGTGGGGTGTGGCCGATCCGACAGTGGTGTTGACCTCGAGTCCACTCCAGGGAGCAAGGTCAACTTCGCCACTCCCCGGTTAGCCCGCGACCTCGGCGGCTACTAGGTTGGCAATCACGCAAAGGCTTGCCTCGACCACGAAGGAGGGCTCATGCCCACGTACGAGCTTCCCGACCTCGACTACGACTACGGTGCCCTCGAACCGCACATCTCCGGTGAGATCAACGAGCTGCACCACAGCAAGCACCACCAGACCTACGTCAACGGCGCCAACCAGACGCTCGAGAAGCTCGCCGCGGCGCGCGACGCCAACGACTTCGGCTCGATCGTCGGTCTGGAGACGACGCTCGCCTTCAACCTCGCCGGGCACGCCAACCACGTCGTCTGGTGGAAGATCCTCTCCCCGGAGGGCGGCGACAAGCCGACCGGCGAGCTGGCCGCCGCCATCGACGACGCCTTCGGCTCGTTCGACAAGTTCAAGGCGCAGTTCACCGCGGTGTGCACCACGATCCAGGGCAACGGCTGGGGTGCGCTGTCCTGGGACCCGATCGGCCAGACGCTGATCACCCAGCAGCTGCGCGACCACCACAACAACATGGTGCTGCCCACCGTGCCGATCCTGCTGGTCGACGTCTGGGAGCACGCGTTCTACCTGCAGTACAAGAACGTGAAGCCGGACTACATCAACGCGCTGTGGAACGTCTTCAACTGGGCGGAGATCGGCAGGCGTTTCGAGGACGCCCGCGCGGGGCGCAACGGACTGCTGCTGGGCTGAGACCCGGCCACGCCCGGCCCGGCCGGGCCACCAGCGCCCACGCGCGCGGACGAGAAGGGGCCCCGCACGGACGTCTCGTGCGGGGCCCCTTCTCGTTCCCGAACTGCCGCCGCTCCCACCACGAAGCGACACCCATGAGGTTAGCCTAACCTCATTCGACGGGCAAGGGGTGTCGTTCCCGTCTGCGGGCGAGGACCGCGCAGAGCAGTGCGGCCAGCACGGCGACCGCACCCCCCAGCCAGAACGGGGACCGCCCGCCGAAGGTGTCGGCCAACCACCCGACCATCGGTCCGCTGATCGGGTTGCCGCCGATCAGGACGAGCACGTACAGGCCCATCACCCGCCCCCGCACCTCCGGACTCGTCGAGGTCTGCACGAGCGCGTTCGCGGTGTTCAGGAACGTGATCGTGGCGAAGCCCAGGGGCACGAGCGCGATCCCGAAGAGCGCGTAGGTCGGCAGGAACGAGGCGGCCAGCTCGACCGCGCCGAGACCGAAGGCGGCGACCAGCAGCACCCGCAGGCTGGGCCCCCCGCGACTGCCCCGCCGGGCGGCGGCGAGCGCGCCGGTGAAGGTGCCCACCGCCAGCATCGTGGACAACAGGCCGTACCCGTCCGCCTCCGTGCCGAACACGTTGGCCGCCACGATCGCCAGCGAGGTGAAGAAGGTGATCCCGAACGTGCTGACGAAGAACACCAGCACCATGATCATCATCAGGTCGGGCCTGCCGCGCACGTACCGCAGCCCCTCCCGCAGCTGCCCCTTCGACCTGGCGGCGGGCGGGTTCCGGTGCAGCGCGGCGGGGTCCATGGCCGCGAGCCCGGCGATCACGGCCAGGGTGCTCACGGCGTTGGCGACGAACAGCCACCCGGTTCCGACCAGCACGATGGCGAACCCGGCGATCGCGGGTCCCACGATCCGCGCCATGTTGAACACCGAGGAGTTCAGCGCCACGGCGTTGGCGACCTGCTCGCGGCCCACCATCTCGCCGACGAACGCCTGCCGGGTCGGCACGTCCAGCGCCGAGAACACCCCGAGGACGAGGCACAGCACGTAGACGTGCCACAGCTCGGCCGCGCCGCTGATGTCGAGCACCCCGAGCAGTGCCGCCTGCACCGCCATCCCCGACTGGATGACGAGGAGGAGTCTGCGCTTGTCGACCCGGTCGGCCAGCACCCCCGCCCACAGCGACAGCAGCACGGTGGGCAGGAACTGCAACGCCACCGCCACCCCGAGTGCGACCGGGTCGTAGCCGCTGAGCTCCAGGACCAGCCAGTCCTGGGCGATGCGTTGCATCCAGGTGCCGATGTTCGAGATGACCTGCCCGCTGAAGAACAGCCGGTAGTTGCGTTCCCGCAACGACGCGAACATCCCCGGGGGACGACTGTCGGACCCGTCGGACGGACCCGTGCCCGAAGCTTCTCCACCCGGGGCCGCCGTGTCCGGGCCTGCCGGGGCCGGGGCTGCCGTGTCCGTGGTGTCCACGGCTTCCGTGTGCGTGACCGGCGTGTCCGTGGTCGGCGAGTCCGGGGCCGCCGTCTCCGGGACCGGGTCGGGTCGCGCGGGGCCGGTGGCCGTGGTCCGGTCCGGCCCGGCGGAGGTGGTGC
>NZ_KE387065.1:0-2997 GCF_000430445.1 Saccharomonospora iraqiensis subsp. iraqiensis | reverse complement strand
GGGCACGCCGCGCCCGCGCAGCGCCGCCCGCACCCGGGCCATGAACGGCAACGGCCCGCACAGGTACACCCGGGCGTTGTCCGGCAGCGGCAGCGTGTCCGGGTCGATCCGGCCCGGCAGCGCCTCGCCGGTGGCACCGGTCTCGTACCAGCACAGCTGCCGGAAGTCGGTCAGCCGGTCCCCGCAGTAGGCGACGTCGGCCGCCAGCGCGTGGCGTCCGGGCGAGCGGTCCGCGTGCGCGGCGACCACCCTGCGGGACGGCTGGTTCCGTCCGAGGTGGTCCAGCATCCCCGCCATCGGGGTCACCCCGATCCCGGCGCTGATCAGCAGGACCGGGTCGTCGCCGTCGTCCAGCACGAGATCCCCCGCCACGGGACCGAGCAGCAGTGTGTCGTCGGCCGCCACCGTGTCACACAGGAAGTTCGAGACCAGTCCGTCCGGGGTGTCGCCGGCGCCGCGCACCCGGCGCACGGTGATCCGCAACGACCCGTGCCCCGGCCCCTGGGACAGGGAGTACTGGCGGGGCTGCCGCCGGCCGTCCGGCAGCGTCACCGCCACCGAGACGTACTGCCCGGGCTGGAAGTCGGGCACCGGGCCGTCGTCGGCGGGCACGAGGGTGAACGACACCGCGTCCTCGGCCTCCTCCACGCGCTTGGCGACCCGCCAGGGCCGCCACGGCCGGGCCGGGTCCACGTCGGCGCGCTGGTACATCCGGGCCTCGGCGGCGACGAGTTCACAGGCGCACAGCCAGTAGACCTCCTCCCACGCGGTGCGCACCTCGTCGGTCACCGCGTCCCCGAGCACCGTGCCGACCGCGCCGAGCAGGTACCTGCCGACGATCGAGTACTGCCCGGGCTGCACACCGAGGGAGACGTGCTTGTGCGCGATGCGGTCCGCGATCGGGCCGAAGTCCACGTCCCGCTCGCCCACCAGGTGTTCGGCGAAGGCGACCACGGCCGCCGCGAGTGCGCGTTGCTGCTCGCCGTTGGCCTGGTTGCCCAGGTTGAACAGGTTCAGCAGTTCCGGGTGCGCGGCGAACATGTCGGTGTAGAACCGCGACGTGATCTCGGGCGCGTGGTCGCGCACGACGGGCAGTGTCGCCCGGATGACCCGTTCGGAGTCGGCCGAGAGCATGGTGTCCTCCCTGTCAGGGCGTTCCGGTGTCTCCGGGACGCCGTCCGATGGTGAGCAGCACGGGACCGGTCGGGTCGTGGACGAGGTCGGCCAGCGACACCTCGTCGAGACTGCGCAGGAACGCCTCGTGGGCCCGGTGCAACGCGGAGCGGAGCCGGCATCCCCCGCGCAGCGGGCACGGCGGGTCCTCACAACCGACGACCTCGTCGTCGCCCTCGAACCACCGCACCACGGTTCCCACGGGGATCTCCCGGGCCCCGGGTTCCAGCTCCACGCCGCCGCTGCGGCCCCGGACCGTGGTGAGCAGCCCCGTGTGCTGGAGCCGCTGCACCACCTTCGCCAGGTGGTGCCGGGGCACGGCGAGTGCCTCGGCGAGGTCGTCGACCCGGTGGCGGCCGTCGCGCACCGCGATGAACATCAGCACCCGCAGGGCGATGTCGGTGGACCGGTTGAGCTGCACGGCGGCACGCTATCGCGAACAGGACTCACACATGCGTGTTTTGTGATACACGACTCCGGGAGTCCGCTTTTCCGTCGGGACGTCCCCGGACGCCGCCGCGGACGGGAGACGACACGCGAACGGGCGCGTGCTCGTCCACCGGGTGACGATCACGCGCCCGTCGGGGATCGGCGTGCGCGGGCGGGCTGTCCGGCAGCCGCGTGCCCGGCGCCGGACGTCACGGATCCAGGTCGCGGGCCACCGCGCGCATCACCTCGGCGATGCGCTTGGTGTACTTGCGCTCCGGGTAGCGCCCCTTGCGCAGATTGGGCTGCACCCGCGCCTCCAGGAGCTTGATCATGTCCTCGACCATGCCGTGCAGTTCCTCGGCCGGACGGCGCCGGGCCTCGGCCACCGACGGCGGCGGGTCGAGCAACCGGACGGAGAGGGCCTGCGGGCCGCGTTTGCCGTCGGCGACCCCGAACTCCAGCCGCTGACCCGCCTTGAGAGCCTCGACACCTTCCGGCAGCGCGGACTTCCGGATGTAGACGTCCTTTCCTCCGTCCTGTGTGACGAAGCCGAACCCCTTGTCCGCGTCGTACCACTTGACCTTGCCGGTCGGCACTGCCCTCACCGTTCCTTCGCTCTCCTGCAACGGACCGTCACCACGGCCCCGCACGACGAACGCGCCCCAGGCGTACCCAGGACGCGCACCGGACAAGCGTATCTCGCCACGGGCGCGACGGCGAAGGTGATTGCGCCGCTCTAGGATGTGCGGCATGGAGACCGCTGTCCACGACACAAGTTCCGCCTCGACGCGCAAACCGTGGTTGATGCGGGTCGGTATCGGGATGTTCGCGCTCGGCATGCTGGCCGTGGTCGCGGTGTTCGTCCTCTTCGCCGCAGGATTCTCCGACCTGCCGGTGTGGCTGTCGGCCGTGGCGGGTGTGCTGACCCCGCTCGGTCTCGGGCTCGGACTGATCGCCCTGGTCCGGGAGCACCGCCGCCAGTAGCGGCCGGAACCGCCGCAGGCCGGGTCACCGGAGTGGTTCGGCGGGTCCGGGCGTGCCGGGGCCCGCCGTGCCGAGGGCGGACGGAGTGCCGCCGAACGCGGACTCCAGCCACCCGGGGAACTCCGCGAGTGAGCCGAGCACGGCGTGTGCCCCCGCGTCACGCAGTTCCGCACGGGAACACGGCCCCGTGGCGACCCCGACGCCGATCGCCCCCGCGGCACGGGCGCCCTCGACGTCCCCGGTGTGGTCGCCGACGTAGATCTGCGCTCCGTGCGCGGTCAGGGCCGTGGCCTTGCCGGCGGCCCAGAGGTCGCCGACCAGCTCGTCGACGTGGTCCGACCAGCCGAGCGCGGCCAGGTGCCGGGCGGCGTTCGGCGCGTACTTGCCGGTGACGACGAGCGCGCGGCCGCC
>NZ_KE387064.1:85402-89508 GCF_000430445.1 Saccharomonospora iraqiensis subsp. iraqiensis | reverse complement strand
CGGCCGAGCCGGTGGCCCGGCCGGACCGTCCCCGGGGCACCGTCGACGGCCGCTTCTGCCCGGGCTGCATCCAGGCCTGCCTCGACGACCCCCGCCGCGACCATTGGTGCCCCGTCGACACCCTCGGCGCCACCGACGGCTGACCGCCTGGCCCCGCCTCGTGCTCCACGGCGTTCTGCCCGCCGGGCCACGGCCTCGTCCCCGCCTTGCGTCGCTCGGCGGCTCGAAGCTGGCCCTGGAGGGCCGGGGCCGTGTCAGGTGCGGCCGAATGTCCAGCGCCGCCGAGGCTTCGGCAGCCTCTGTCCGCACCAGGGGCAGAAGGTGATGGATAGGTACGACGTGCCACCGTCGTGGATGATCAGTCCGTACTCCCGGGACTCGGTGTCGTAACGGACAACAGCGTCCGCACAGTCGAAAACGCTCCCATGTTGGGCGCATTCCCAGTTCGCCTGTGCAGTCATGGGTCGGCAACAGTGCTCGGTCTCTGACGCGGTCTTCGAAGTCGATCTGCGCGGCATTCGTTGATCTTGTCACCTGCCGCCGCGGATCAGGCAGCGGTCTCCGCCGCCGAGTCTCGATGATGCGACGTGGGTGGAGCCTTCGTCGTTCAGTACCGGGCCGGTGTCCACCGGCTCGACGGGGCGGGGCCGATGTAGTGGTGGGCGGGGACACGGCCGTGGCCCGAGTCGTGTCCGGTGGTGGCGATCCGGCGCCAGCCCAGGCGTTCGTAGAGGCGGATCGCGGCCCGGTCCTTGTCCATGACCTCGAGCACCGGACGTCGTCCGGCGACGGCCGCGTAGTCCGTCGCGGTCCGGGTCAGCAGCTCGCCGGCCCGGTGCCGGCGCGCCTCGGGGAGCACGAACAGGCGCCCCAACACCGCCAACCCGGCCGCCTCGGTCCCGGTGTGCGCCCGCACCGTCGCGGCGACCGGGTCGGAGTCCGTGGGAGCGGTCAGGCAGACATGACCGACGACCTCACCGGCCAGCTCGGCGACCCAGGCCCGGAGCAGGTTCTCCGGGGTGAGCCACGCTTCCGGGTCGGTGACCCCTTCCACCGGGTAGCCGTCCGCCTCGTGCACGGCCACCAGCGCGGTGGCGCACGCGGAGACGTCGTCCGCACGGCGGCCACGCACGACGGGGGTCGGTTGCCCGTGCGGTTCGAACATCAGCTCGTGCGGCGCGTCAGCGGTAGTTGTCGAACTGCAGGGCGATGCCGAAGTCGGTGTTCTTCAGCAGGGAGATGACCTCCTGCAGGTGGTCCTTCTTCTTGCCGGTCACCCGGAGCTGGTCCCCCTGGATCTGCGCCTGCACGCCCTTCGGGCCCTCGTCGCGGATGTACTTGGCGATCTTTTTCGCCTTGTCCGCCTCGATGCCCTCCAGGATGGTGCCGTTGACCTTGTAGGTCTTGCCGGACACCGCGGGCTCGCCCGCCTCGAACGCCTTCAGCGAAATGCCGCGCTTGACGAGCTTGTCCTTGAACACGTCGACCGCCGCCTTCGCGCGTTCCTCGGTCTCCGCCTCGATCACGACGGCCCGCTCGCCCGCCCACTCGATCCGCGCGCCGGTGCCGCGGAAGTCGAACCGGGTGGACAGCTCCTTGCCCGCCTGGTTCAGCGCGTTGTCCACCTCCTGGCGGTCGACCTTGCTCACCACGTCGAAGGACGGATCGGCCACGGCACACACCTCACGGATCGGCTTGCGGGAACGACCCCACCCTAGCCACCCCCGCCCCCCGCGGCCGGGCGAGGAGGGCGTTGGGTAGACTTCGTGTCGGTCGGGATGACCGGACTTGGCGGGTTACCCGAGTGGCCAAAGGGATCTGACTGTAAATCAGACGGCTCAGCCTACGGGGGTTCGAATCCCTCACCCGCCACCAGTGAAACGCCCCGCCGACCTGCAGCGACAGGTCGGCGGGGCGTTTCTCGTGCGGCAGCCCGTCCGAAGGTATCTCTGTTCGCCCGGACACGGCGGACGGACGCGTTTCAGCCGCCCATGCTCTTCGCGCCGTCGAGAGACTCGCGGATGATGTCGGCGTGGCCGGCGTGCTGGGCGGTTTCGGCGATGATGTGCAACAGCACCCGGCGAGCCGTCCACCGCGCACCGGGCTCGAACCACGGTGCCTGCGGGAGGGGCTGGTCGGCATTCAGGTCGGGGAGGGTGGCGACCAGCTCGTCGGTACGTCCGGCGACCTCGGCATAGTCGGCCAACACCCCTGCCAGTGTCTCTCCGGGGAGGAGCCGGAACTGGGCGGCCCGCGCGGCCAGGTCGTCGTCGGTCATGGTGGTGACATCACCCATCGCCACCGGTCCGCGCTCGATGAAATCTACCCATCTTGCCTCGACCGAGGAGACGTGCTTGATCAGGCCACCCAGGCACAGCTCGCTCGTGGTCGTGCGCTGCCTGGCCTGCTCATCGGTCAGGTCGCGGGTCGTGAACCGCAGGAAGTGCCGATGCTGCCCCAATGCCGCCAGGAGGTCGGCGCGTTCGCCGGTGACGCCCGTGGTGCTCGGGCGGGGAGTACTCGTCTCGTTGCCGGTCATGGTCTCCGCCTCCGGGGGATGTTTCGTTGTCAGAGCCCACGCTAGGCGGGATTGCGGTCACGCTCAGACCGCAATTGCTGCCGGAGTCGACGGATGGCGCGGTTGGGCTGTCCGGTCGGGGCGCGACGCAACGTCGACGCCGGGCTGTTGCGCCGTACGCCCCTGGATTCGCCGTCAGCGCGACCGCCAACCCCCGGCCGGGACCTTCGGCACTGCGCACCGCGTCCGTCCCGTCCGATGATGGAAACGACGGACAACCGAGGCGGACGATGACACGAGGGCCCCTTCCCCGACCGACCGCGTGGCGGGCGGTGGCCCGCTGCGTCGGGACCACCGGGATGCTGCTCGCCCGCAGGGAAATGCGCATGCCGCGTGGACATACCGGGCAGGTGTTCCGGTTCGCCGACGACACCCGTGGGTGGGTGTACCGGGAGACGGTCGCGGCGCGGAGCCCCGCGCATCCGTGCGTCCTCGTCGTCACCTTCCGGCTGCGGCGGATCCAAGGCCGCGGGCACGCCGCCTTCCGCCGGGAGAGCCTGCTGAACACGCCGTTGTTCGCCGGATTCCCCGGGTTCGTGTCCAAGCTGTGGCTCGCCCACGACGAACTCGGCCGCTACCGGGGTCTCTACGTCTGGGACGACGCGGCGGCCGCCGAGCACTACGCCCGGTCGCTGTGGCGGGTGCTGGAGCTGGTCAGTGAGCGCGGCTCGATCGACTACCACGTGCTGCCGGGGCGGCACCGTGCCGATGTGCCCGTGGACGCAGCGGCGGCGGGTCCCGCGGGGGAGGGGGCGTGGTGGCGCGCGGTGGCCGTGAGCTGACCCCGGACGTCCTCGTCGTCGGGGCCGGTCCGGCCGGGCTGGTCACCGCGTTGCAGGCGGCCGACCACGGCGCGGCCGTGCGGATCGTGGAACGTCGGACGGAGTCCTTCCGCCCCTCCCGGGCGATGATCATCCACCCGCGGACGTTGGAGAGTCTGCGCTCGCTGGGGGTGACCGACGCGCTGCTGGAGCGGGGCGATCCCGCCCCGCGGGCCGAACTGCACCTCGGCCGCAGGCGCGTGTCCGCCGCGCTCGCGGACGTGGCGCTGCGGGACACCACCTACCCGCACCTGACACTGCTGCGGCAGGCCGACGTCGAGACCGTGCTCACCGACGCGCTGGCCCGGCGGGGGATCGCGGTCGAACGCGGCACCGAACTCGTGACCGCCACCGGCGACGCGGCGGCGGCCTCGGCGACCCTGTGGCGGGACGGGGCCGACGAACAGGTGCGCTGCCGATTCGTCGTCGGCGCCGACGGCCAGGACAGCACCGTGCGCCGGTGCGCGGGCATCGGCTGGGACGGCGGCCCCTACCGCGAGGAGGTCGTGCTCGCCGACCTCGAACTCGACGGCGACCCCACTCCGGGCGTGCTGCACGTCGCGGCCGGACGCTCCGGCCTGATTTTCCTGTTCGCTCTGGGGGAGACAGCGACCTGGCGGCTGCTGGCGACCCGGCCGGGCGGCGACGACGCGCTGCCGTTCGGCCGCCCCACGGCCGAGGTGCCCGCCACCGAGGTCGACGCGCTG
>NZ_KE387064.1:77398-85302 GCF_000430445.1 Saccharomonospora iraqiensis subsp. iraqiensis | reverse complement strand
CCAGGGTGCCCGGCCGCGCCCCGCGGGCGTTCACCACCAGCGACAGGGCGGCCACCACCGCCCCCTCGCGGTCGCGCACCGGGGCCGCCACCGACACGGCGTCCAGCGTGACCTGCCCGTCGCTGACCGCGAATTCCTGCCTGCGCACGGTCGCCAGCACCGACCGCAGCCGCTCCGGGTCCGTGATCGTCTTCGGGGTGTAGGCGGTCAGCGGCGCGGACAGCGTCTCGCGTTGCACCCGCTCCGGCGCGTACGCGAGCAGCACCAGCCCCACCCCCGTGGCGTGCAGGGCGAACCGCCCGCCAACCCGGGTGCGCACCGGTACGGCCTCCCACCCAGCGATGCGTTCGACGAACACCAGCTCGGGGCCCTCCCGCACCGCGAGCTGCACGTTCTCGTGGGTGACCTCGTACAGGTCCTCCAGGAACGGCATGGCCGCCTCCCGCAGGCCCAGGCCACGCGGAGCCAACGACGCGACCTCGTACAGCCGCAGGCCGATGCGGTAACGCCCGTCGGCGCCGCGTTCCAGCGCGCCCCAGTCCACCAGCTCCGCCGCGCGCCGGTGGGCCGTCGGCAGGGACACCCCGGCCCGCCGGGCCAGCTCCGTCAGGGACAACGTGGGAGACGCCGGGCTGAACGCGTCGAGCAGGGACAGCACCTTCGACGTCACCGACCGGGATTCGCCGGACACCGGATCCTCCTCCGTCGCCGGCGTCACACACGCCGGACAGCTCGTTGTGCGGGACCACGAACCACCCGAGCCTCGACGACGGCGACCGGGAGAGCCACGGCGGTTTTCACCCAGTGAAAACATTCCCGCTGACACCGTTCGACAGACCACACAACGACTCGCCGGGCCCCGCCCGTGCCTAGGGTCCCGGCTCATGACGAGGTCAGAGTCGACTTTCCTCCCCGCCGAGGAGGAACAGAGCCGGAAGCCGTACCGGGCGTTGTGGGCGATGCTGCTGCTCGGCTGGGTGGTCAGCTACGCCGACCGCACGCTCACCGGCCCCGTCGTGAGTTGGATGATCGCCAACGACGTCGGGTTCATCGGGGAGTCCAGCGACCCCCGCGCGCTCGGCGGCCTGGTCGGGTCCCTGTTCTTCACCGGCTACATGCTCACCCAGTACCCCGGTGGCCGGCTCGGTGACCGGTTCGGGCACCGCGAGATGATCGTGCTCTCCCTGCTGTGGGCGGGCGTGATGACGGCGCTGTCCGGCATCGTCGTCGGGCTCATCGCCTTCGTCGGTGCCCGCGTGCTCACCGGCCTCGGTGAGGGCGTGTTCTACTCCAACGACCGCACGCTGATCATGAACAACACCCCGCCGGAGCGACGCACGCTCGGACTCGGGGTGGTCATCTCCGGGCTGTCGATCGGTCTCACGGTCGGGATCGTGCTCACCCCCGTGCTGATCGACTGGGGTTCGTCGCTGGGCCTGGGCACGGACGCGTGGCGGGTGCCGTTCCTGGTGTTCGCGGTGGTCTCGGTGCTCGTGGCGCTGGGCTGCTGGTACTTCTTCCACCGGCACCTCGGTGGCAGGTTGCGCCTGGGGCCGCCGCTGCTGCGCATGGTCGCGGTGTCCACCCCGCTGCTGGCGGCGGTGCTGCTGCTGTTCGTCGTCGCCGACCGGCTGCAGTGGCCGACCTGGGGCACCGCGCTCGGCTCGGGCCTGCTCGCGGTCGTGGTCATCGGGGCCGTGGTGCTGCGCATCCGCCGCACCCCCGAGGCGGCGACCCTGCTCTCCCGCGACATCGTCATCATCTACTTCGCCTACATCGCCATCCTGTGGAACCTGTGGTTCTTCAGCTTCTGGTCGGTGGAGATCGTGCGGGAGGCGGCGGACAGTTCCCTGCTCGCCGCGGCGCTCACCGCGGCGTTCAACGCGGGCGCGGGCATCCTCGGGTTCCCCGCCGGTGGCTGGCTGGCCGACCGCGCGCTGCGCAGCGGCCGGGGGCGCAAGCCGCTGCTGATCAGCTTCTCGGTGATCTACTCGCTGCTGGTGTTCTGCTTCGCCCTGTCCATCAGCGGCGGCGGCACCCCGTCGCTGTGGCTGCTCGGGCTGATCCTGTTCTGCTCGGGGCTGTTCTTCAACGCCCTGCAGCCGATCGCCCAGGGCATGACCGGCGACCTCGTGCCGGACGCCCAGCGCGGCTCGGCGTTCGGGCTGCTGAACCTGGTCTCCGAGATCGGCGCCGTGGCCAGCCCGGTGGTCAGCGGTGTGCTGCGCGACGCCACCGGCAGCTGGTCGGTGGGCACCTGGGTGGCGGGTGGCATCATGCTCGCCTCCGCCGGGATGTATGCGTTCGTGCGGGAGAAGCGCCCCGCCCTGGCGGACGCCTGACCGTCCCGGAGCGCCGCGGGCCACGCGGATCCGCCGGCACCCGTCGGTGCACCGGCGGATCCGCGTGGCCCGGTGTGCGTCGGCCGACCGCGGTCAGCGGGCCGGCATCCGGTACCAGGACGTCCACAGCGGACGGTATCCCTGCGCGTACCAGAACGGCGTGGACCGCGGATTCGCCGGCGCGTGGTGCAGCAGCACCACGTCCACGCCGGACTCCTCGAACACCTGGTGCGCGTGCTCGGCCAGCGCCGTGCCGACCCCGGTGCCGCGGGAGGTCTCGGCGATGTCCAGCGAGGCGAGGTAGCCGACCCGCTCGGCGGCGACGGACCCGGCGATCCAGTCCGAGTCCGGGGGCAGTTCGATGTGCAGCAGACCGAGCGGGTTCCCGTACAGCTCCGCGATCCACAGCGGGGGCACCGTCGCGTCCCGGGAGAGCAGCTCGCGCGTCGACTCCCGGATCGTGGGCTCCGCGTGGTCCCGGAGCGCGACCACCCCGAAGTGCGCGTCGTAGCGGCGCAGTTCCAGTTGCAACCGCACCGCGGTGTCCAGGTCACCCGGCCCGGCGTGCCGGATGCGCACCCCCGGCACCGCGGGTGGTCCGCTGCCGTGCCGTGCGCGGGGCCGGGCCGCCAGCACCCGCACCGGGGCGAAGTGGTGCGCCAGCAGCGCCTCCGTTCCCGGCCAGTCCCGGCTCGGCCGGGCGAGGACCGCGGCCGTGTCCGCGGTGCCGGGAACGGTCCCGGCGGTCAGTGTCTCCTCCGCCTCGCCGGCCAGCGTCTCCTCCCACCGGTCCAGCAGGCCCGCGAGCGCCGCACCCGGATCCTCGCCCGCGAGACGGACGTCGAGGCGGTGCTCCCGGAGCGGCCGCCACAACGCGGCCTGCGAGTCCGGCGGCACCTCCGACGTGCTCACCCGGGCCACGCCGGACGGCACGGTGAGCAGATCGGACGCCTCCGGCCACGGTGCCGGGGCGGGCAACAGCGGGTCGAGTGCGCTCAGACGTTTGACGTGCTCGGTCGTGATGGTCTCGACGTCCATGGAGTCAATCTAACCCCCCACAAATATGACATACCTCACTGGGTTTCGACTACCATCGGCGACCGATCGCCCGCGAAACGGTCACGCTCCTCGCGGCCGGGCGATGTTGTGGCCGCGTCGTGCTGACACAGAGGTGACCTCATTGTCGTGAAAGGAGATCTTGATACGCCCTCCGGGGTAAAGTATCCCTTCGTTCGCGGGTCGGCCCCGACACCGAGCATGCGCGTCACCACAAGGAGGTTGCATGCCGAACGCACACGGCGACTCCGCCGGCACCGGCACGGCCACGGCCGACACGCCGGAGCCCTCGGACGGAGGCCAGGCCTCGGCGCAGGCCCGTGCGGACGAACTCCGGTTCCGCCTCTACACGGCGGTCGTGCTCACGGTCGGGATTCTCGCCGCGGGAGCGGTCTCCACCTGGCTGCCGTTCACCGGTTCGGTCCACCTGTGGTGGATCGGACCACTGCTGGCCGCCGCGTTCCTCGGTGCGGAACAGCTCGGGGTCAACGTCGACGTCCGCAGCGGCATCTCCTGGACCATCTCGTTCACCGAGATCCCGCTCGTGATCGGCCTGCTGGTCGCGCCCTTCGAGGTGGTCCTCACCGCGCACGTGGTCGCCGGGGTGACGACCCTGCTGGCCCGCCGGGTCACCGGCCGGGTGCTCTACAACGCAGGCGCCTTCCTGCTGGAGGTCACCAGCGCGTTCGCCGTCGCCGGTCTGGTCCGGCAGATCCTCGGTGGTGCGGACCAGATGCCGTGGATCGCCGCGCTCGCCGGCACCCTGACCGCCCCGCTGGCGAGCACGCTGCTCGCGATGGCGGCCGTCCGCGTGCTCCGCCGTCGGATGCGGGTCAACACGGTGCTGCGGCTGGCGGGCCGCATCCTCGTGGTGGGTTTCGTCAACGCCTCCGTCGGCCTCACCGGGTACCTGGTGATCTCGAACACGCCCGAGGCCTGGCCGATCGTGCTCGCCGTCTCCCTCGGGCTGGCCGCGCTGTACTGGGCCTATTCCGACCTGCTGCGGGAACAGCGGGACATGGAGGCGCTGACCGACGTCAGCCTGATGGTCGCGCGGTCCGGACAACAGGCCGCGGCACGCCCCGCGGGCCGCGCGGACGACGTCGACGGTGGTGTGGACATCGAGGAGTGGACCACGCTCGCCGAGCGCATCCGGGACCAGCTCGCCGCCGCCCGGATCGTCCTGCGGCTGCGGCTCGACCCGGACGAGTCCATGCGCACCGTCGTGGTGGGCGACGACCTGCCCACCGCCCTGCCCGTGGACGACCCGTTGCTGCGGCTGCGCGGTTCGCACGTGCGGCACCTGCGCCTCACCGAGACACACCCGGACGTGCGCACCGCCCTGCTCGACCGCGGCGCGCACGAGGCGCTGGTCGTGCCCCTGCGCAGCGCGAGCCAGCTGCTCGGGGTGCTGGAGGCGCACGACCGGCTCTCCCGGTGGCGCGGATTCGGCAAGTACGACGTCCAACTGCTCGGCACCATGGCCAGCCATCTGGCCACCTCGCTCGACAACCGCCGGTTGCTCGCCACGCTGCGGCACGACGCCTACCACGACCCGCTGACCGGCCTGCTGAACCGTCCCGGGTTCCGGCAGGTGGCCACCGACCCGCTGCGGGAGAACGAACAGTCCGTGGTGCTGCGGGTCGATCTGGACGTGCTCTCCACGGTCAGTGACGCCCTCGGCTACGCCTGGGCCGACCGGATGTTGATGGCCGCGGGCGGGCGGATGCGCGACACGCTCGGCCCGGACGTCCCGCTGGCCCGGCTCGAAGGAGCCTCGTTCGCGGCCCTGCTGGTGGACTGTGACGCCGACGGGGCGCACGAGACCGCACAGCGGTTGCGCACGCAGCTGTCCGCCCCCTATCCGGTGGACCGGCTCACCGTCGAGGCCAACGCCGTGGTCGGCTACGCCGCCACGACCGCGCGGGAGAACGCCGACGGCGTCGACGTGGACAGCTTCCTGCAACGGGCGGACATGGCGGTGCGCGCGACCCGCAGCGGTGAGGAGGTCCGCGCCTACGTCCCCAGCATGGGGCAGATCTTCCTGCGCCGGTTCCAGATGGTCACCCAGTTCCGGCAGGCGATCGAGCAGGGCCAGGTCAGCGTCCACTACCAGCCCAAGGTCGCCCTGCCCGGCAAGCAGGTCCTCGGCGTCGAGGCGCTCGTACGCTGGCAGCACCCCGAGTTCGGCCGGGTCAACCCGGACGAGTTCGTGCCCGCGGTCGAGGCCGCCGGGCTGGTCGGGGTGCTCACCTCGTTCGTCCTGGACACCGCGCTCGACCGGGTGCGCCGCTGGCTGGACGAGGGGCTGCGGATCTCGGTCGCGGTGAACCTGTCCGTGCGCAACCTGGCCGACACCGAGTTCCCGGCACAGGTCGCCGACGCGCTGGAACGCTTCGACGTCCCCGGCGAGCTGTTGACCCTGGAGCTGACCGAGTCCGGGGTGATGGCCGACCCGGAGCGGGCCCTGCCGATCCTGCGCGGGCTGGCGGAGCAGGGCATCGAGCTGGCCGTCGACGACTTCGGCACCGGCTACTCGTCGCTGGCCTATCTGCGGCAGCTCCCGGTGGACCAGGTGAAGATCGACAAGAGCTTCGTCTTCGGGATGGGCACCGACCTGGGCGACCTCGCGGTGGTGCGCTCGATCGTCGAGCTGGGGCACTCGCTCGGGCTGACGGTCGTGGCCGAGGGCGTCGAGGAGGACGTGGCCCGGGACCAGCTGGAGGCGATGGGCTGTGACGTGGCGCAGGGCTACCTGATCTCCCGGCCGCTGTCCGAGGATCGGCTCCAGGCGTGGTTGACCGCGCGCACGGTCCGCTCACCCGCGCCCGCCTCCGAGGCGGTGCTGATGCTGCTGACCTGAGGTTTCGCGGGGAACCCACCCCCCTTGCCCGACGGTGTGAGCGACTGATGTAGTCTTTGGGACAGCTCGTTGAGAGCAGGCCCCTTTAGCTCAGTCGGCAGAGCGTCTCCATGGTAAGGAGAAGGTCTACGGTTCGATTCCGTAAAGGGGCTCGGCGTGACCACGAGGCGGTGTAGCTCAGTTGGCAGAGCAAGCGGCTCATAATCGCTGCGTCGCCGGTTCGAGTCCGGCCACCGCTACGCGAGTCGGGCGGGCCGGGCTTACCGAAGAGTAAGCACCTCCTCGCTCCGCGACAGCATCGGGGACGGTAGTCCCGCCCTCCGCTTCCCACCCGGTGGGCTCCGGCCCCCGGACCCCACGGATGGGGAACCGAGTAGAGAGTAAGGAGCCGTTGTGGCTGCCACCGACGTACGACCGAAGATCACGCTGGCGTGCGAGGAGTGCAAGAACCGCAACTACATCACCAAGAAGAACCGGCGCAACGACCCGGACCGCTTGGAGATGAAGAAGTTCTGCCCGAAGTGCGGTACGCACCGTTCGCACAAGGAGACGCGCTGAGCTCCTCCTCCCGGCGTTGACACGTCCGCCCCTCGGGGCCGACGCGCCGCAGTTTTCGAGAGGCCACCTCCGCCGAACCGGGCGGGGGTGGCCTTTCTCGTGTGCGGCCCCGGTTCCGCGGCGGGCCTCCGGGCCGGTTGTGTCCGCGGGGGGAGCGGGGACCGGTAGTCTGCGCAGCCGTGCCACTGGATCCGAGTTTCATCGGGCGGAGCTACCCGCCCACGAGCACCTACGAGGTCAGCCGCGCCAAGATCGCGGAGTTCGCCGACGCCCTCGGCGACGACAACCCGCTCTACCGTGACCCCGAGTCCGCGCGCGCCGCGGGGCATCCGGACGTCGTCGCACCGCCGACGTTCCTCACGATCGTCCACCTGCCCGTCGTCGAGACGCTCGTGGCCGATCCCGAGCTGGGGCTGGACTACGCGCGCATGGTGCACGGGGAGCAGCGCTTCGTCCACCACCGGCCCGTCCGTGCCGGGGACGCGCTGACCGCGACCACGCGCATCGAGGACATCCGGGCGCGGGCGGGCAACGACTTCCTCACCGTCCTGGCCGAGATCCACACCACCGGGGGCGAGCATGTCGGCACGACCCGGGCCCAGTTCGTCGTGAGGGGGGAGTGACGGTGACCGGAACGACCACGCCGGACCCGACCACGGTCCGGGTCGGCGATGCGCTGCCCGCGTTGACGGTGCGGGTGACCCGCGACCGGCTCGTGCGCTACGCGGGGGCGTCGCTGGACTTCAACCCGATCCACTGGGACGAACGGACCGCCACCGGCGCGGGACTGCCGAACGTGATCGCGCACGGCATGCTCACCATGGCGCTGGCCGGGCGGGTCGTCACCGACTGGCTCGGCGACCCCACGCGGATGGTCGAGTACGGCGTCCGGTTCACCCGCCCGGTCGTCGTGGACACCGACGGTGCCGACGTCGAGTTCGGCGCCACGATCGGCGAGATCCGCGAGGACGGCACCGCCCGCGTCGACATCACCGCCACGGTGGACGGCCGGGCCGTGCTCGGCCAGGCCCGGGCCGTCGTCCGCCTGAGCTGACACCGCCGGCAGCCGATCCCGCCTGCGCCGG
>NZ_KE387064.1:61613-77298 GCF_000430445.1 Saccharomonospora iraqiensis subsp. iraqiensis | reverse complement strand
CGCGGCTCGGCGCGCACGCCGCGCCTCCGCCCGCCGGGAGGGCACGGGGTCCGGCGCCCCACGGGGCAAGACCAGGGGTGGTGCGTCCGCGGACCGTCCCGCCCCGAAGGGGAAGACCTCGGGTGAGGCCGCCAAGCCCGAGGGCAAGAACCGGCCCACCCCGAAGCAGCGGGACAGCCGGAAGACCGGGCAGGACTCGCTGTTCACCCGGATCGGTCGGTTCATCCGCGAGGTATGGGGTGAGCTGCGTAAGGTCATCTGGCCGACGCGCAAACAGATGGTCACCTACACCACCGTGGTGCTGATCTTCCTGGTCTTCATGGTGGGGTTGGTCTCCGGACTCGACTACGTCTTCCTCCAGGGTGTCGACGTCGTGTTCGGCGAGTGACCGGTTCGCAGGAGCCCTCGCGGGTGGTCGCGTCGGTGCGGCGCGGGCCACCAGCAGACGTGATCAACTGAGAGGACGGAAAGTGACCTCCGAGAACGGCTCAGGAGCCGGTCAGGATCTGACCGGCCTCCCCGACGAGCAGGTGCTCGCGGCCACCGGCGAACCGTCGTCGGACCACACCGGGCCCGTCGAGTCGCCGGAACGGTCCGCCGAGTCCGCGGAGGGTACCCCGCCCACGGAGGACGCCGGGGTCACCGAGCCGACGGAGAGCTCGCCCGCGTCCGAGGCCACGGAGGCTCCGGAGCCGCAGGAAGCCACGGAGCCGCAGCACGAGGACCCCGTCGCCGCGCTGCGCGCCGAGCTGCGCTCGCAGCCGGGCGAGTGGTACGTCGTGCATTCCTACGCCGGGTACGAGAACAAGGTCAAGAACAACCTGGAGACCCGGCGGCAGACGCTCGACGTCGAGGACTACATCTTCCAGATCGAGGTGCCCACCGAGGAGGTCACCGAGATCAAGAACGGCCAGCGCAAGATCGTGCAGCGCAAGGTGCTTCCGGGCTACATCCTGGTCCGGATGGAGCTCAACGACGCGTCCTGGGGCGCGGTGCGCAACACCCCGGGTGTCACCGGGTTCGTGGGCGCGACGTCGCGCCCGTCGCCGTTGAGCCTGGACGAGGTGCTGAAGTTCCTCGCGCCGCAGGTCGAGCAGCCCGAACCGGCGAAGGCCGCCAAGGGCGAGCCCGCCGCCGAGGAGGCCCCCGCCGCCACGGGCCGTGCGGTGGAGGTCGAGTTCGAGGTCGGCGAGTCGGTCACCGTCATGGACGGGCCGTTCGCCACGCTGCCTGCGACGATCAGCGAGGTGAACGCGGACGCGCAGAAGCTGAAGGTCCTGGTTTCGATCTTCGGCCGGGAGACGCCGGTCGAGCTGTCGTTCAACCAGGTCTCCAAGATCTGACGGTCGGATCCCACGGCCGCAGGCAGGCTCCGCGCCACGGCAGGTGCGCGGGGACGAGTGACATCGAACAGGAACGAGAATGCCACCCAAGAAGAAGAAGCTCGCAGCGATCATCAAGCTGCAGATCCAGGCGGGCGCCGCGAACCCGGCGCCGCCGGTCGGGCCCGCGCTGGGTCAGCACGGCGTGAACATCATGGAGTTCTGCAAGGCCTACAACGCCGCGACGGAGTCGCAGCGCGGCAACGTGGTGCCGGTCGAGATCTCCGTGTTCGAGGACCGCTCGTTCGACTTCAAGCTCAAGACCCCGCCGGCGGCCAAGCTGCTGATGAAGGCCGCGGGCGTGGACAAGGGCAGCGGCGAGCCGCACAAGCAGAAGATCGGCAAGGTCAGCTGGGACCAGGTCCGCGAGATCGCGGAAACCAAGCGCACCGATCTGAACGTGGAGAGCATGGACCAGGCGACGAAGATCATCGCCGGGACCGCCAAGTCGATGGGCATCACGATCGAGTGATTTCCCGCGTCCGGGGCTGCCCCGGACGGCCGAGTGGAAGGGCCACGCGCTGACCCGCACCACGACTGATCCGCACACGACTTTCGAGGACAGGACATGACCAAGCGCAGCAAGGCCTACCGTCAGGCCGCCGAGCTGATCGAGCGCGACCGGCAGTACACGCCGCTCGAGGCCGCGCGGCTCGCGCAGCAGACGGCCAAGGTGAAGATGGACGCCACCGTCGAGGTCGCCATGCGACTCGGCGTGGACCCCCGCAAGGCCGACCAGATGGTCCGCGGCACCGTGAACCTGCCGCACGGAACGGGTAAGACCGTCCGCGTCATCGCGTTCGCCACCGGCGAGAAGGCCGCCGAGGCCGAGGCCGCGGGCGCCGACGCGGCCGGGACCGACGAACTGCTCGAGCGCATCCAGGGTGGCTGGCTCGAGTTCGACGCCGCGATCGCGACTCCGGACCAGATGGCCAAGGTCGGGCGGGTGGCCCGCATCCTCGGCCCGCGGGGCCTGATGCCGAACCCGAAGACCGGCACGGTCACCCCGGAGATCGGCAAGGCCGTCTCGGACATCAAGGGCGGTAAGGTCAGCTTCCGCGTCGACAAGCAGGCCAACCTGCACCTGGCGATCGGGAAGGTGTCGTTCGACACCGAGAAGCTGGTCGAGAACTACGCCGCCGCGCTGGACGAGGTGCTCCGGTCGAAGCCGTCGGCGTCGAAGGGCCGCTACCTGAAGAAGGTCACCTTCACGACCACGATGGGGCCGGGCATCGAGGTCGACCCGACCCGCACCCGCAACCTCCTGGTCGACGAAGCGGCGAGCTGACCGCCCGGTCCACGGGCACACAGGACACCGAGTGGGGCGGTCCTCCGGACGGAGGGCCGCCCCACTGTCGTTTCCGGCCCGCACGGTGTCCGGAGGCGGAGACGGAGCGCACGGAGCACCTGCGGAACGCGGCGGTACTCAGTCGCCCGTGTCGCCCGCCGTGTCGCCCGGGGCGCCCGTGGTGGGGGTGCCGCCGGTGGGTGTGCCGGACGGTCCGCCCGGCCGCGGGCAGGTCCGCGGCCCCGGCTGGTGGTTGGTGATCAGCCACTGCCCCAGTTCCACCCGGGTCACGGTGAACACGCCCAGCGCGGGGCCTCCGGCGATGTCGAAGTCGCAGGAGTCGATGCGCACCCGGTGCGCCTCGGGGTCGTACCACCGGGGGAAGACCGACTCGGCGTAGTCGTTGACGTGCGAGACCTCGCCGTGCAGGGCGTGGACGGCATCCCGGCAGTCGGCCCGGCCCAGGTTCTCCGCGAACCGCTGCTGGATGCCGGCGTCGTTGTCGAAGTAGCCGCAGGCGAAGTCGACCCGGTTCTGCGCGATGTGGTGGTAGACCTTGCGGACCGCCTCGTGCGGTTGGGTCGCGAGCAACTGGTCGGTCCGGTACGTGCCGCCACCGGATCCGGCCAGCTCCTCGGTGGACATACTCTCCTCGTCCGAGCCGAACAGCTGGTTCAGCAGCCAGGTGACGAAGAGGGCGAGCAGCAGGAAGAAGATCAGCCAGGCGAGGACCTTCCGGCCGAGCCACCGCAGCCATTTCGGGATGCGGAGGGTTCCGAGGCGGCCCTGCCCGGGATCCGGGGGCGGCGTCGGCGGCCCCGCGGGAGGGGCCGTCCCGACCGTCGTCGTCCCGCCGGGGGACAGGTCCGTGCCGGTCGGGTGCGTCCCCACAGGCACGGGTGCGCCGGCCCCTGGGACGTCCCCGCCCCCGGTCGCCCGTCGGAACTCCTCGAACCGCTGGAACTCCTGGAAGCGCCGGAACTGCTCGAACTCCCGCAACCGGTCGGCGTCGACACCGGCAGGCCCGACACCGCTCGACTCGACACCGCTCGACTCGATACCGGCAGGCCCGGCATCCCCCCGGGGCACGAGCGCGGCCGGGTCCGCGCCGGACCGGCCGTCGGGATCCGCCGACCCCGCGGTGTCGCCGTCGTCGCCCTGGGGTGGATGCTCCCCGGTGCCCGGTGGGACCCGCGTCCCTCCGGCCGGGTCGGGTGGGTTCCCGTCGGAGGGAGCCCCGTCCGGCTCCGAGCGGGGCTGTTCGGACTCCGCGTCACCAGGTCGCTCAACCACGTGACCCATGATGCCTGCTCGCCCACGCCCGGTGGTCGAGCGAACCACGGTTCGCGGGCGGAACGTCGTCCCCGGGGGCGGGGGTCCGGGGTGCACGGGCAGGGCGTATGCTCGGGGACGGTTCTACCGAAGACCGCTGGTCTTCCTCCCGCTCGAGGCGGGGGGAACGAAGGCCCCGCGTGACGGCGGGCGGCCCGCGCAGGAGGAACGAGGCTCGCACACGGTCCGGACCCTGTCCGTGGATCGTCACCTTCGACGCCCCGCGCCTGCTGCGCCGGGGCGTTTCGTCGTCGTGGGGGTGCCGGGCCGCCGGTGGTCACCAGCCAAGAGAGGAGGCGACCATGGCGAAGCCCGAGAAGGTGGCGGCCGTCGCCGAGATCGCGGACAGCTTCCGCAACAGCTCGGCCACCGTCGTCACCCAGTACACCGGGCTCTCCGTGTCCCAGCTCAGCGAGCTGCGTCGCGCTCTCGGCGACACCGTCAAGTACCGGGTCGCGAAGAACACCCTCGTCAAGCGTGCCGCCGAGGAGGCGGGCGTCGAAGGGATGGACGAGCTCTTCATCGGTCCGACCGCGATCGCCTTCGTGGAGGGCGAGCCGGTCGAGGCCGCGAAGACTCTGAAGAACTTCGCGAAGGACCACAGCGCCCTGGTCATCAAGGGCGGCTACATGGACGGTCAGCCGTTGTCGGTCACCGAGATCGACCGGCTCGCCGACCTGGAGAGCCGCGAGGTCCTGCTGTCGAAGGCCGCGGGTGCGATGAAGGCCAAGATCTCCGAGGCCGCATCGCTGTTCGCGGCCCCGGCGTCGCAGGTCGCGCGCATGGCCTCCGCACTGGAGGGCAAGCGTGGGTCCGAGGGTTCCGCCGCCGCCGGTGGCGACACCGAGGAGAGCTGACAGCCGCCGAGAGCTGATCCGACACATCAACCCGGGACCACGAGTCCACGACAAGGAAGGAACGCCATCATGGCGAAGATGAGCACGGACGAACTGCTCGACGTCTTCAAGGAGATGACGCTGCTCGAGCTCTCCGAGTTCGTGAAGCAGTTCGAGGAGACCTTCGACGTCTCCGCCGCCGCGCCGGCCCCGGTCGCCGTGGCCGCGGGCGGTGCCGCCGAGGCCCCGGCCGCCGAGGAGGAGGAGCAGGACGAGTTCGACGTCGTGCTCGACGACGCGGGTGACAAGAAGATCCAGGTCATCAAGGTCGTCCGCGAGCTCGTCTCCGGTCTGGGCCTGAAGGAGGCCAAGGAGATGGTCGAGGAGGTCCCGAAGCCGCTCCTGGAGAAGGTCGACAAGGAGGCCGCCGACGCCGCCAAGGCGAAGCTGGAGGAGGCCGGCGCGAAGATCAGCATCAAGTGATCTGATCCGCCACCCCTGAGCGGGCCGACCGTTGCCGCAACGGTCGGCCCGCTCTTTTTGTCGGCGCCCGGATGGGTTACCGTGCCACGGCGAGATTCACACAATGGGAGTTCTATCCCACATCCAACTGGCGAGTAACCTACGCGCCCTCTGCTCGTTGAACCGAGTTGACGCGCCATGAACGATCTCCGGGAGGTGCGATGGGTGCCGAGGTGGTCATCGAAGGTTTGACCAAGTCCTTCGGAAAGCAGGCCATCTGGCGGGATGTCTCACTGACGCTGCCGCCCGGTGAGGTGTCGGTGATGCTCGGTCCGTCGGGTACGGGCAAATCCGTCTTCCTCAAATCCATGATCGGCTTGTTGAAGCCGGACACCGGCAAATGCGAGATCAACGGTGTCGACATCGTGCAGTGCTCCGAGCGCAAGCTGTACGACACGCGCAAGCTGTTCGGCGTGCTGTTCCAGGACGGCGCGTTGTTCGGGTCGATGAACCTCTACGACAACGTCGCCTTCCCGCTGCGCGAGCACACGAAGAAGTCCGAGACCGAGATCCGCAAGATCGTTCTCGAGAAGCTCGAGATGACGGGTCTGTCCGGGTCGGAGGACAAGCTCCCCGGTGAGATCTCGGGTGGTATGCGCAAGCGTGCCGGGCTGGCCCGTGCTCTCGTGCTGGATCCGGAGATCATCCTCTGCGACGAACCCGACTCCGGTCTGGACC
Source organism: Saccharomonospora iraqiensis subsp. iraqiensis (assembly GCF_000430445.1). Taxonomy (GTDB): domain Bacteria; phylum Actinomycetota; class Actinomycetes; order Mycobacteriales; family Pseudonocardiaceae; genus Saccharomonospora; species Saccharomonospora iraqiensis. The sequence continues at coordinate 71,260 of NZ_KE387064.1, read as the reverse complement.
CGGTGCGCACGGCGTACCTGTCGCAGCTGCTGATCGACCTCAACGCGCAGATCGACGCGACGATTCTGATCGTCACCCACAACATCAACGTGGCGCGGACCGTGCCCGACAACATCGGGATGCTGTTCCGCAAGGAACTGGTGATGTTCGGTCCGCGCGAGGTGCTGCTGACCAGCGACGAACCCGTCGTCGAGCAGTTCCTCAACGGCCGCAGGCTGGGCCCGATCGGCATGAGCGAGGAGAAGGACTCCGCGCAGATGGCCGCCGAGCAGGCCCAGGCCGACGCGGGACACCACGACGGGTCCACCGAGGACGTGCGCGGCATCGTCCCGCAGCTCCAGCCCACACCGGGGCTGCCGGAGCGCGCCGGTGTCCGCCGCCGCAAGGACCGCGTGATGCGGATCCTGCACACTCTCCCGCCCGCGGCCCGGGAGGGGATCATCGACTCACTGACCCCCGAGGAGCGGCGCCACTACGGTGTCGCGCGGTCGGACGACACGGATCTCGTGGGTGTCCAGGCCGGACACCTCCCGACCGGCGACGTCGCCCGTGTCCCCGGTTCCGACCAGGGCGTGCACGACCAGGGCACCGAGGAGCTGACCCACCGGATGCCCCCGTACGAACAAGGACACTCATGAGCTCTCCGGCCTCGACGGCCAGGATTCCCGGGATCGGGATGCTGCGTGAGACCGGCAAGCTGTTCGCGCTCGCGCTCGACGTGGCGCGCGGTGTCTTCCAGCGTCCCTTCCAGCTCCGGGAGTTCATCCAGCAGGCGTGGTTCATCGCCAGCGTCACGATCCTGCCGACCGCGCTCGTCGCGATCCCGTTCGGCGCGATCATCTCGTTGCAGTTCGGCTCGCTCGCGGGCCAGCTCGGCGCCGAGTCGTACACCGGGGCGGGCAGCGTGCTGGCCACGGTGCAGCAAGCCGCACCCCTGGTGACCGCGCTGCTGGTGGCCGGTGCGGGCGGTTCGGCCGTCTGCGCCGACATCGGTGCGCGCACCATCCGCGAGGAGATCGACGCCATGGAGGTCCTCGGGGTCTCCGCGGTGCAGCGGCTCGTGGTGCCCAGGGTGCTCGCCTGCATGTTCGTGGCCGTGCTGCTCAACGGCATGGTCAGCGTCATCGGCGTGCTCGGCGGCTACTTCTTCAACGTGGTGCTGCAGGACGGGACGCCGGGCGCCTACCTCGCCAGCTTCTCCGCGCTCGCGCAACTGTCGGACCTGTGGGTCGGCGAGCTCAAGGCGCTCATCTTCGGCTTCATCGCCGCGGTGGTGGCCGCGTACCGGGGGCTGAACCCCCCGCCGGGGCCGAAGGGCGTCGGGGACGCGGTCAACCAGTCCGTCGTCATCACCTTCCTGCTGCTGTTCGTGGTCAACGTCGTGCTGACGTTGCTCTACCTGCAGCTCGTTCCCTCGAAGCTGGACTGAACCGATGCCCCGTGTGACCCAGACCGCGAAGAGGATCGCGAACCGTCCACTGGAGACGCTCGACGACCTCGGCGACCAGATGTCGTTCTACCTGCGCGCGCTCGCGTGGGCACCGAGGACGATCCGCCGCTACTCGAAGGAAGTCATGCGGCTGCTCGCCGAGGTGAGCTTCGGCTCCGGGTCGCTGGCGATGATCGGCGGCACCGTCGGTGTGATGGTCGGGCTGACGCTGTTCGTCGGCGTGCTGGTCGGCCTGCAGGGCTATTCGGCGCTGAACTCGATCGGCACCTCGGCGTTCACCGGCTTCCTCACGTCGTTCTTCAACACCCGCGAGATCGCCCCGCTCGTCGCAGGTCTCGCGCTGTCGGCCACCGTCGGGGCCGGGTTCACCGCGCAGCTCGGCGCGATGCGGATCTCCGAGGAGGTCGACGCCCTCGAGGTGATGGGCGTGCCGAGCCTGCCGTACCTGGTGACGACCCGCATCCTGGCGGGCTTCATCGCGGTGATGCCGCTGTACGTGGTTGGCCTGCTCAGCTCCTACCTGGCCTCGCGCACGGTGGTGGTCCACCTCTACGGCCAGTCGGCGGGGACCTACGACCACTATTTCGACATGTTCCTGCCGGCCCAGGACGTCTTCTATTCGTTCGTCAAGGTGTTGATCTTCAGCGTGGTGATCATCTTGACGCACTGCTACTACGGCTACCGCGCGAGCGGGGGTCCCGCCGGTGTCGGCATCGCGGTCGGCCGCGCGGTCCGCCTGTCTATCGTGACGGCGGCCGTACTGAACTTCTTCATCGGCTTCGCCCTCTGGGGCACCGACACGACGGTGAGGATCGCGGGATGAGCACGGCGATGGTGACGTTGCGGCGCAGGTTGCTCGGCCTGCTGCTGGTGGCGGTCATGGTGGGTGGTGTCGCGCTCAGTGTGGCCATCTACAACAAGCAGTTCACCGAGTTCGTCACGGTGCGGCTGCAGGCGGACACGGTCGGCAATCAGCTGTCCGAGAACTCCGACGTCAAGGTGCGTGGCCTGATCATCGGCCATGTCGGTGCGGTCGAACAGGCCCGGGACGGCGCGGAGCTGACCCTCAAGCTCGACCCGGCGAAGGCCGAACTGGTCCCGGGTAACGCGTCGGCACGGTTCCTGCCGAAGACCCTGTTCGGCGAGCGCTACGTCGCGTTGACGCTGCCCGACGAGCCCGACGGCGATCCGCTCACCGACGGGGACGTGATCCCTCAGGACCGGACCAAGAGCGCGATGGAGCTCGAACAGGCGCTGGACAGTCTGCTACCGGTCCTACGGGCCGTGCAGCCGGAGAAACTGGCGAGCACCCTCACCGCCGTGTCGACCTCGCTCCAGGGACGGGGGGAGCAGCTCGGACAGACCCTGACCGATCTCGGTGACTACCTCGGTGAGCTGAACCCGCACCTGCCGGACCTGCGGACGAACCTGCGCGAGCTCGCCGACTACTCGGACAACCTCGACGAGGTGGCGCCGCAGCTGGTGCGGACCCTGGACAACCTCACCACCACCAGCCGCACCCTCGTGGACAAGCGGGAGAACCTGGCGACGCTGTACCGCACGGTGAGCACCGCCTCCACGGACCTGCGGTCGTTCCTCGAGGCCAACGCGGACAACCTGATCAATCTCGGGGAGACGGCGCGGCCGACGGCCGAGCTGCTCGCGGAGTACTCGCCGTCCTACCCGTGCTTCCTCGGGCAGATGGCCGAGCTCGTCCCCCGGATCGACGAGTCGTTCGGCAAGGGGACGGACAAGCCCGGCCTGCACGCGAAGATGGAGATCACCGTGGACCGCGGGCCCTACGAGCCGGGTCAGGACGAGCCTGAGTACAACGACGAGCGTGGCCCGCGCTGCTACGCGATGGACGAGTACCCGGACCCGTTCCCGCAGCACCCACCGGACGGACCGCTCAAGGACGGCAGCGAGTCGCCGCCACCGGCCAGGACCTCGACGGGGGGACTGAACCAGGCCGGCGGCGCCACCGGGATGGGCGGCGCGGCACCGCTGACCGGGGACCCGGCCGGCACGTCCGGGGAGCGGGCGCTGGTGGCGCAACTCTCCTCCGGAACGACCGGACTCGAACCGTCCGAGGTGCCCGGATGGGGCAGCCTGCTGGTGGCACCGCTCTACCGGGGGACGGAGGTGACGGTCGAGTGACCACACGCGCGACCGGAACTCGGCGACCGCGGCCCGGACCGGGCCGGACCACACCCGACCGCACACCGTCGACCAGGGAGGTGAGCACGTGAGGGGACTGGCCGCACCACTGACCAAGCTGATCGCCTTCGTGCTGGCCACCGTGGTCTGCACCGGCCTGCTCGGGATCAGCATCGCCAACCTGAGTCTGTCCGACAGCAGCACCTACAGCGCCCGGTTCAGCGACGTCACGATGGTCAACCCGGGAGACGACGTCCGCATCGCCGGCGTGCGCGTCGGCGAGGTCTCCGAGGTCCGCCTCGTGGACCGTCGCCGGGCGGAGGTCGACTTCGAGGTCGAGCAGGGACGCGAGCTGCCGGGCAACGTCACGGCGGCGATCCAGTTCCGCAATCTCGTCGGGCAGCGCTACCTCGCCCTCGAACGCGGCGAGGGGCAGGCGCGGGGCTCCCTCAAACCGGGCGGGACGATCCCGGTCGAGCGCACCCGGCCCGCGGTGAACCTCACCGAGCTGTTCAACGGCTTCCAGCCGCTGTTCCGCGCCCTCGAACCCGAGCAGGTCAACAAGCTCTCCTACGAGATCGTGCAGGTCCTGCAGGGTGAGGCGGGCACCGTGCAGAACCTGCTGTCGCACACCGCGTCGCTGACGACCACCCTGGCCGAGAAGGACGAGGTCATCGGCAGCGTGATCGAGAACCTGAACACGGTCCTGGCGACGCTGAACGAACGCACCCCGCAACTGTCCGACCTGATCAGCAGGTTGCAGCAGTTCGTCTCCGGCCTCGCGGCCGACCGGGACCCGATCGGCCGGGCCATCCAGTCCCTGGGCGATCTCACCGAGACCACCGCCGGCCTGCTCGGTGACGCCCGCGAGCCGCTGCGCCAGGACATCGACGCGCTCGGCGACCTCGCGAGCAACCTCAACGACCACGAGGCGACGGTCGAGCAGTTCATCCGCTACCTGCCCGAGAAGGTCAACACGCTCAGCAACACGGCCAGCTACGGATCCTGGCTGAACTTCTACATGTGTGAGGCCCACGGCAGCGTGCAGATCCCCGGCCTGGGAGAGAAGCCGGTGGACCTGCCGTTGATGCCGGTCAGCCGGGGGCGGTGCCAGTCATGAAGAGTTTCCAGAAGCGCAACCCCGTCCCGATCGCGCTCGTCGGCATCGTCGTGCTCGTGCTCAGCACGCTCGCGGCACTCAACGCCGAGGACCTGCCGATCATCGGTGGTGGTACCACCTATCGCGCCGAGTTCAGCGAGGTCGCCGGGCTGACGGCCGACAGCGAGGTCCGGGTGGCCGGTGTCCGGGTCGGCGACGTGACCGACATCGAACTGGACGGGGACCGGGTGCTCGTGTCGTTCAGGGTCTCCGACACCTGGCTCGGCGCCGACACCAGTGCCTCGATCCAGATCAAGACCCTGCTCGGGCAGAAGTACCTCGCGCTCGATCCGGTCGGGGAGAATGCGCTCGACCCGCGCGAGACCATCCCGATCGAGCGCACCGCGGCCCCCTACGACATCATGGAGGCCTTCCGCGGGCTGTCCGGCACGATCGACGAGATCGACACCGACCAGCTGGCACGCAGCTTCGACACGCTGTCCGAGACGTTCGCCGACACCCCGGAGGACGTGCGCGGTGCCCTGCGTGGTCTGTCCCAGTTGTCCGACACCATCGCCTCCCGGGACCAGCAGCTGTCCGAACTCCTCGGCAACACCCGCCAGGTCAGTCAGACCCTGGCCGACCGGGACGCCGAGCTCACCAAGCTCATGGAGGACGGGAACAAGCTGCTCGAGGAGCTGCGCAACCGGGAGCAGGCGATCAAGGCGATGCTCGACGGCAGCAGGCAGCTCGCCACCGAACTGCAGGGGCTCGTCGACGACAACAACGAGCAGCTGGCGCCGGTGCTCGCCGACCTCGACCAGCTGACCAACATGCTCCACCGCAACCAGGAATCGCTGGCCGAGGGCATCAAGCAGTTCGCGCCGTTCGTGCGGGTGTTCACCAACACCATCGGCAACGGCCGGTGGTTCGACAACTACATCTGCGGCTTCCTCCTGCCCTCGATCGGTCCGATCAACGAAGAGGGGTGTCACGCACAATGACCAGCACCCGCTTCGGCTCCCGGCTCACCCGCGGCGTCGTGCTCGCCTGCGTCCTCGGCCTGGTCGTCGCGAGCGGCCTGTGGTGGGCCCTCGCCGACTCCGGTCGCAGACACGCCACGGCGTACTTCCCCGAGGCCATCGGCCTCTACGAGGGCAACGACGTGCGCGTGCTCGGCGTGCGCATCGGCGAGATCACCGAGGTCGCCCCCGAGGGGGAACGGGTCCGCGTCGGACTGGCCTACGACTCCGACGTGGCCGTCCCCGCGGACGCCAAGGCCGTGATCGTGGCCCCGTCCCTGGTGTCCGACCGGTACGTCCAGTTCACCCCCGCGCACACCGGCGGCCCCCGACTGGAGGACGGTGCGGTCCTCACCCGCGACCGCACCGCGGTGCCGATGGAGATCGACGAACTGAGCGAGAGCGTCAGCGAGGTCTCCGAGGCACTGGGGCCGGACGGCGCCAACTCCGAGGGCTCGCTCAACGAGGTGCTCGACACCCTCGCCGCGAACCTCGACGGCAACGGCGCCGCGATGAACGAGACGATCACGAAACTCGGTCAGGCCGCGGGCACCCTGTCCGGCAACTCCGGCGACCTGTTCGCCACCGTGGAGAACCTGGCGGAACTGTCCGGCACGCTGGCCGAGAGCGACGACCAGGTGCGCCGCTTCGAGCAGCAGCTCGCCGACGTCAGCTCCTTCCTGGCGGGGGAGCGGCAGAACCTGGCCACCACCGTCGACCACCTGGGCAGCACCCTGCAGTCGGTGCACACGTTCGTCGAGAACAACCGGGACAGCATCAAGTCCAACGTGGACAAACTGGCCAGCGTCACCCGGGTCCTCGTCGAGCAGCGCGGGGCGCTGGCGGAGACGCTCGACGTCGCACCGTTGGCCCTGGGCAACCTCGCCAACACCTACAACGCCTCCTCCGGCACGCTGGACGCGCGGCCCAACCTCAACGAGCTGACCCAACCGCCCGCCGCGATGGTGTGCGGTTTCCTCCAGCAGACCCCGGAGGCGCTGGACACGGTGGGGGACCTCTGCGCGGACATGGCCCCGGTGGTGGACGGGACCGTGCCGCTCCCGTCGCTGGCCCAGGCGGCGCACGCGCTCAACGAGGGGGAACTGCCGGAACTGCCGCTGCCCGTCCTCGGGCAGATTTCCGAATCGGGAGGTGACCGGTGAAGCGCGCCCGCACCCTCGTCGCGTCCGCTTCGGCCACGGTCCTGCTGCTGGTCAGCGGCTGCGGCGCCCAGCTCGGCGGCGTCTACGACCTCCCGCTGCCCGGTGGGGCAGACCTCGGTGAGGACCCGTACGACGTGCGCATCCACTTCCGCGACGTCCTCGACCTCGTGCCGAGGGCGGGCGTGCGCGTGGACCAGGTCCCTGTCGGCGAGGTGAAGGCGATCGACGTCGCCGACGACGGGTGGACCGCCGAGGTGACCGTCTCGGTCAAGGAAGACGTGGACCTGCCCGCCAACGCCGTGGCGAACGTGCGTCAGTCCAGCCTGCTCGGCGAGAAGTACGTCGAACTCGCCGCACCCGCCCAGCGACCCGCCGAGGCGGAACTCGCGGACGGCGACCTGATCCCGCTGGAGCGCACCGACCGCTCCGTCGAGGTCGAGGAAATTCTCGGTGCCCTGTCGATGCTGCTCAACGGTGGTGGCGTCGAACAGCTCAACACCATCACGCGGGAGCTCAACGCGGCGCTGGAGGGCAACGAGCAGGACGTCAAGGCCATGCTGAACAACACCGAGCAGCTCGTGGCCACCCTCGACGAGCAGTCGTCCGACATCACCCGCGCCCTCGACGCGCTCGACCGGCTGTCGGCGACCCTGAGGGGGCAGAAGGACGAGATCGCGAACGCCGTCGAGAACCTCGGCCCCGGGCTCGAGGTTCTCGAGAACCAGCGCGGCCAGCTGGTGGACATGCTCACCGCCTTTGAGGAGCTGTCGGACGTGGCCGTGGAGACGGTCAACGCGAGCCACGAGGACATGGTCGCCAACCTGGAGGCCCTGCTCCCGACGTTGCGCAAGCTCGCCGAGGCCGGTGCGGACCTGCCGAAGGCACTCGAGCTGATGCTCACGTACCCCTTCACCGACGCGGCGGCCGAAGGCGTGAAGGGCGACTACATGAACCTCTACGTCTCGCTCGACCTGAACCTGGAGGAGATCCTGGCGAACCTGGGTCGCAGCAGGCAGAGCCCGCTTCCCGATCCCGGCTCGGCCGGCGGCGAAGAGGGCGGCGACGCCCCGCCGCTGCCGCTGCCCGGGGCGGAGACCGACGCCGAGGACGGTTCCGGGAACGAATCGGGCGTCGGCGGACTCCTCGACTCCCTCACCGGAGGTGCGCGCTGATGCTCGTGCGCAAGACGAAGATCCAGCTGGTGGCCTTCGCGGTCATCTCGGTACTCGCCGTCGCGTACGCGCTCGTGCGGTTCAGCGATGTCGAGAAGGCCTTCGGTTCCGGCGGATACACCGTCCAGCTCCAGCTCACCGAGTCCGGTGGAATCTTCAGCGGCGCCGAGGTGACCTACCGCGGCTACAACGTCGGCGAGGTGGGACAACTGCGCCTCACCGACAGCGGGCTGACCGCCGAACTCGACATCGCGGCCGACGCGCCGCCGATCCCGGGGACGCTCGACGCGGCGGTCGCCAACCGCTCGGCGGTCGGTGAGCAGTACGTCGATCTCCGCCCGACGTCCTCCGGGGCCCCGTACCTCGAGAACGGCTCGGTCATCGATGCCTCCCGGGTGAGCACCCCGGTGCGCACGGAGAAGCTGATCTCGGACCTGTACGACTTCACCGAGTCCGTGCCCACCGAGTCCCTGCGCACGGTGGTGGACGAATCCTACGAGGCGTTCCAGGGCACCGGCGACGATCTGCAGACGCTGATGGACACCACCAGCGAGTTCACCCGCGTGGCGCGTGAGCACCTCCCGCAGACGGTGGAACTGCTCGACAAGGGCAGCACGGTGCTCGCCACCCAGAACGACCTCAGCGGGTCGCTGCGGTCGTTCAGCCGTGACCTGGAAGCACTGTCGACGACACTGAAGAACTCGGACGGCGACATCCGGGAACTGATCGACACCGCCCCGCGGTCGGCGACCCAGATCAGCCAGGTGCTGGCCGAGACCGGACCCGGGCTGAGCTCGCTGGTCGCGAACCTGCTCACCACGGCCAACGTCACCTCCACCCGGCTGGACGGACTCGAGCAGGCGTTCGTCACCTACCCGGTGGTGGCCGCCGGCGCGTACAGCGTCACCCCCGGGGACGGCTTCGCACACCTGGGCCTGGTGTTGAACCTGTTCGACCCGCCGTCGTGCACCAAGGGTTACCGTTCGCCGGAGGAGTACCGCGCGGGTAACGACACCAGCGACCGGCCGCCGAAGAACGACGCCTACTGCGCCGAGCCGCCGGGCAGCCCGATCTCGGTCCGCGGGGCGCAGAACGCGCCGTACCACGGGGTTCCGCAGATTCCGTCCGACCGGCAGGTCGAGTCGAACAGCGACCGGGACAGCGAGCAGTTGGCGACGATGCGGGGTGCGCCGGGGATCGCGGGCAGCCCCGGAATGGGCATCACGAGCATGCGCCAGCTCCTGGGACTGGACGGCTGACCCGGCCGGTTGACAGCCACATCACACCTTCGACCTAGTCTGGAGCGCTATGAGTTCGGACGAGCAGCACGGCTCCTCCGCGGACCACCCGGGGGAGGCGGAGCACGGACGGTCGGTGCCGGCCGGGGACGACGCCACCGGGCGCAGCGCCGGGGCATCCGAAGGTGTGGAGTCGCCCGAGAGTGCCGGTGCGGCGGGTGAAGCCGACGCGGACAGCACCGGGGGTGCGGGCACCGGAGGTGCCGACCCCGCTGTCGACCCCGCCGTCGACCCGGCCGCGGACGGACCCTCCCGCGGTGGCCCGCCCCGGTGGCTCGTCCCGGCC
>NZ_KE387064.1:10261-61513 GCF_000430445.1 Saccharomonospora iraqiensis subsp. iraqiensis | reverse complement strand
GGAGCCGACCGGCGAGGACGACCCCGACGCGGCGAGCGTCGGGACCGCCCCGCGGCCGGACACCGGGTTCGGGGACGGGCCGGATGCGGTGGCCGGGTCCGGTGGGGCGCAACGCCGCAGGCCCGGTTACCCCGTTGCGGTGGTCCTGCTCGTGTGCGCGGTGGGCTTCTCCGGCCTGGCGGTGCTGTTCGCCCAGCGCTACAGCGATGCCGCGGCGACGACCGGCAACGCCGCTCTGGTGGACGTCGCGACCACCGCCGAGGTCACGGAGGCCGTGAGCGACGCGGCCGAGCGGCTGTTCTCCCTCGATCACAACAATCTCGGCGCGAACGAGAAGGCCGCGGACGAGTTGCTCATCAACGGGGACGTGCGCGACACGTACGAGGCGATGATGCGCGACGTGCGGCAGAAGGCGCCCGAGCAGAAGCTCGTCGTCACGACGACGGCGGTGCGCAGCGCCGTGGTGCGGCTGCAGGACGACACCGCCCGTGTGCTGGTCTACCTCGACCAGAGCGCCACCCGGACGGGCAACGACCAGCAGACCTCGGCGGCGGGCTCGGCCATGTGGTTCCGGGCGGAACAGCGCGACGGCACCTGGAAGATCGCCGACATGGACACCTACTCGGCGGGCCAGTCGATGGATCCGGAGTCGGACGGCTCCGGCGAGTCGGGTCCGTCACAGCCCGGCCAGCAGCCACGTCCGGGTGATGCCGGAGCGGGACAGGGCGACGACTCGTCGCAGCAACAGCCCTCCGACCAGCAGGAACAGCAGGAACAGGGCGGCGCGGACGGCAACGGGGGCGCGACCGACGGCAACTGACCGCGCGTCGGGCGGGTGTCGTCCGCCGATCGACGCTTGACTCAGCGTCCGCGGGGGTTCACGCTTACAGGCAGCGGAACGCCCCCACGGGGGCGAACCGACGACGCTGACCGAGGCTGGGCCCCGATCGGGTGCGCCCCCTCGACAACTGTCGTGTTCCGGGCTAGACTGCTTGTTTGCGCTGCCCACTTTCAGGCTGCCCATATGCGGTAGCTAGGATGGTCGGCAACACCGCACCCTTGACAGCCCGCGTTGCGAGTTGCTAGCGCGGCTGATCAACCAGCTATGTCCCCGGAAGGACGCATCTTGGCAGTCTCTCCCGCGAACCAGGCCACTGCTGCGACCAACTCGATTCGACCGTCGACGGGCATTCCAGGAGCACCGAAGCGGGTCTCGTTCGGGAAGATCCGGGAGCCGCTCGGCACGCCGAACCTGCTCGATATCCAGGTTCGCTCGTTCGAGTGGTTCACCGGCTCGGAAGCGTGGTTCGAACGCGCGGTCAACGAGGGTGAGGAGAACCCGAGCGGCGGTCTCGAGGAGGTCCTCAGCGAGATCTCGCCGATCGAGGACTTCTCGGGCTCGATGTCGCTGTCCTTCTCCGACCCGCGCTTCGACGAGGTGAAGGCCTCCGTCGAGGAGTGCAAGGACAAGGACATGACGTACGCGGCGCCGCTGTTCGTCACGGCCGAGTTCGTCAACAACAACACCGGCGAGATCAAGAGCCAGACGGTCTTCATGGGCGACTTCCCCGTGATGACCGACAAGGGCACGTTCATCATCAACGGCACCGAGCGGGTCGTGGTCTCGCAGGTCGTCCGGTCGCCCGGTGTGTACTTCGACCAGTCCATCGACAAGTCGACGGACAAGGACGTCTTCAGCGTCAAGATCATCCCGAGCCGGGGTGCGTGGCTCGAGTTCGACGTCGACAAGCGGGACACCGTCGGGGTGCGCATCGACCGCAAGCGCAGGCAGCCGGTGACCGTGCTGCTGAAGGCCCTCGGCTGGAGCACCGAGGCGATCCGCGAGCGGTTCTCCTTCTCCGAGACGCTGCTCGCGACCCTGGAGAAGGACCACACGGCGGGCACCGACGAGGCGCTGCTGGACATCTACCGCAAGCTGCGCCCCGGTGAGCCGCCGACGAAGGAGAGCGCCCAGACGCTGCTGGAGAACCTCTTCTTCAAGGACAAGCGCTACGACCTCGCCAAGGTCGGCCGCTACAAGGTCAACAAGAAGCTCGGCCTCCAGCTTCCGTACGACAGCGGCACCCTCACCGAAGAGGACATCGTCACCACCATCGAGTACCTCGTCCGGCTGCACGCCGGTGAGGAGACGATGGGCGAGGGCGAGACCGAGGTGCCCGTCGAGACCGACGACATCGACCACTTCGGTAACCGCCGCCTGCGCACCGTCGGCGAGCTGATCCAGAACCAGATCCGGGTCGGCCTCTCCCGCATGGAGCGCGTGGTCCGCGAGCGGATGACCACCCAGGACGTCGAGGCGATCACGCCGCAGACCCTGATCAACATCCGCCCGGTCGTCGCCGCGATCCGCGAGTTCTTCGGCACCTCGCAGCTCTCGCAGTTCATGGACCAGGGCAACCCGCTGTCCGGGCTGACGCACAAGCGCCGGCTGAACGCGCTCGGCCCCGGTGGTCTCTCCCGGGAGCGCGCGGGCATGGACGTCCGTGACGTGCACCCCAGCCACTACGGCCGGATGTGCCCGATCGAGACGCCGGAAGGCCCGAACATCGGCCTGATCGGCTCGCTGTGCTCCTACGGCCGGGTCAACCCGTTCGGGTTCATCGAGACCCCGTACCGGCGGGTCGTCGAGGGCCGGGTCACCGACGAGATCGACTACCTCACCGCCGACGAGGAGGACCGCTACGTCAAGGCGCAGGCGAACGCGCCGCTGAACGACGACGGGACCTTCTCCGAGGAGAAGGTCCTCGGGCGGCGGAAGGGCGGCGACGTCGAGCTGATCGACCCGCTCGACATCGACTACATGGACGTCTCGCCGCGGCAGATGGTCTCCGTCGCCACGGGCATGATCCCGTTCCTCGAGCACGACGACGCCAACCGTGCGCTGATGGGCGCGAACATGCAGCGCCAGGCGGTGCCGCTGCTGCGCAACGAGTCGCCGATGGTCGGCACCGGCGTCGAGCTCACCGCCGCGGTGGACGCGGGCGACGTGATCGTGGCCGAGCAGGCGGGTGTGGTCGAGGAACTGTCGGCCGACCTGGTCACCGTCATGCAGGACGACGGCGAACGCAAGACCTACGGGCTCTACAAGTTCCGCCGGACGAACGCGGGCACCTGCTTCAACCACCGCCCGGTGGTCAACGAGGGCGACTGCGTGGAGAAGGGCCAGGTCATCGCGGACGGCCCGTCCACCGAGGACGGCGAGATGGCACTCGGCAAGAACCTTCTCGTCGGCATCATGCCGTGGGAGGGGCACAACTACGAGGACGCCATCGTCATCTCCCAGCGCCTGGTGCAGGACGACGTGCTCACCTCGATCCACATCGAGGAGCACGAGACCGACGCGCGGGACACCAAGCTCGGCGCCGAGGAGATCACCCGGGACATCCCGAACGTCTCCGAGGACGTGCTGGCCGACCTCGACGAGCGCGGCATCGTCCGGATCGGCGCCGAGGTCCGCGACGGCGACATCCTGGTCGGCAAGGTGACCCCGAAGGGCGAGACCGAGCTGACGCCGGAGGAGCGGCTGCTGCGGGCCATCTTCGGGGAGAAGGCGCGGGAGGTCCGGGACACCTCGCTGAAGGTGCCGCACGGGGAGACCGGCAAGGTCATCGGCGTCCGGGTGTTCTCCCGCGAGGACGACGACGAGCTGCCGCCCGGTGTCAACGAGCTCGTCCGCGTCTACGTGGCCAAGAAGAGCAAGGTCCAGGACGGCGACAAGCTCGCGGGCAGGCACGGCAACAAGGGCGTCATCGGCAAGATCCTCCCGGTCGAGGACATGCCGTTCATGGAGGACGGCACCCCGCTGGACGTCGTGCTCAACACGCACGGCGTGCCGCGCCGGATGAACATCGGGCAGATCCTCGAACTACACCTCGGGTGGCTCGCCTCCCAGGGATGGAAGATCGAGGGCAATCCCGAATGGGCGGCCAAGCTCCCCGAGGAGCTGTACGACGTGGAGCCCGGCACGAACACCGCCACGCCGGTGTTCGACGGTGCCCGCGAGGAGGAGCTCACCGGGCTGCTCGCCTCCACCAAGCCGAACCGGGACGGCGAGCGGATGGTCCGGGAGGACGGCAAGGCCGTCCTGCTGGACGGCCGGACGGGCGAGCCGTTCCCGTACCCGGTCGCGGTGGGGTACATGTACACCCTGAAGCTGCACCACATGGTGGACGACAAGATCCACGCGCGGTCCACCGGCCCGTACTCGATGATCACCCAGCAGCCGCTGGGTGGTAAGGCGCAGTTCGGTGGTCAGCGCTTCGGTGAGATGGAGTGCTGGGCGATGCAGGCGTACGGCGCGGCCTACACGCTGCAGGAACTGCTCACCATCAAGTCCGACGACGTGCTCGGCCGCGTGAAGGTGTACGAGGCCGTCGTCAAGGGCGAGAACATGCCGTCGCCGGGCATCCCCGAGTCGTTCAAGGTGCTGCTGAAGGAACTGCAGTCGCTGTGCCTGAACGTCGAGGTGCTGTCCAGCGACGGGGCCGCCATCGAGATGCGTGACTCCGACGACGAGGACCTGGAGCGCGCCGCCGCCAACCTCGGCATCAACCTGTCCCGCAACGAGTCGCCCTCCGTGGACGACGTCGTGCAATGACCCAGCCGCCCGGTGGGGAGGGCCACCACCCTCCCCACCGGGTAGCCGAACCCCTCTAGCCGCCGTGGGGACCGGGGAGCGATCGCCCCGGACCCTCGAGAAGAATCCCAAGGGGATGCAAGAACGTGCTGGACGTCAATTTCTTCGATGAGCTCCGGATCGGCCTCGCCACCGCCGACGACATCCGCCAGTGGTCGTTCGGCGAGGTGAAGAAGCCGGAGACCATCAACTACCGCACGCTCAAGCCGGAGAAGGACGGGCTCTTCTGCGAGAAGATCTTCGGGCCCACCCGTGACTGGGAGTGCTACTGCGGTAAGTACAAGCGGGTCCGCTTCAAGGGCATCATCTGTGAGCGCTGTGGTGTCGAGGTGACCCGCGCGAAGGTCCGCCGCGAGCGCATGGGCCACATCGAGCTCGCCGCACCGGTCACGCACATCTGGTACTTCAAGGGCGTGCCCTCGCGCCTCGGGTACCTGCTCGACCTCGCGCCGAAGGATCTCGAGAAGATCATCTACTTCGCGGCGTACGTGGTCACCAGCGTGAACACCGACCTGCGGCACAACGACCTGCCGACGCTGGAGAACGAGATCAGCGTCGAGCGGAAGAACATCGAGGCCCGCCGGGACTCCGAGATCGAGCAGCGCGCGCAGAAGCTGGAGGCCGACCTCGCCGAGCTGGAGGGCGAGGGCGCCAAGTCGGACGTGCGCCGCAAGGTCAAGGAGGGCGGCGAGCGCGAGATGCGCCAGATCCGCGACCGTGCCCAGCGTGAGCTGGACCGGCTCGACGAGGTCTGGTCGACGTTCACGAAGCTGGAGCCGCGCCAGCTCATCGTGGACGAGCAGCTCTACCGTGAGCTCTACGACCGCTACGGCGAGTACTTCACCGGCGGCATGGGCGCCGAGGCGATCCAGAAGCTGGCGACCGAGTTCGACGTCGACGCCGAGGCCGAGTCGCTGCGCGAGGTCATCCGCAACGGCAAGGGCCAGAAGAAGCTGCGCGCGCTGAAGCGGCTGAAGGTCGTCGCCGCGTTCCAGTCCACCGGCAACGACCCGCGTGGCATGGTGCTCGACGCCGTCCCGGTGATCCCGCCGGAGCTGCGCCCGATGGTGCAGCTCGACGGTGGCCGGTTCGCCACCTCGGACCTCAACGACCTGTACCGCCGGGTCATCAACCGCAACAACCGCCTCAAGCGACTGATCGACCTCGGCGCGCCCGAGATCATCGTCAACAACGAGAAGCGGATGCTGCAGGAGGCCGTGGACGCGCTGTTCGACAACGGCCGCCGCGGACGTCCGGTCACCGGGCCGGGCAACCGTCCGCTGAAGTCGCTGTCCGACCTGCTCAAGGGCAAGCAGGGCCGGTTCCGGCAGAACCTGCTCGGTAAGCGCGTCGACTACTCCGGCCGGTCGGTCATCATCGTCGGCCCGCAGCTCAAGCTGCACCAGTGCGGCCTGCCGAAGGACATGGCGCTGGAGCTGTTCAAGCCGTTCGTGATGAAGCGGCTGGTCGACCTCAACCACGCGCAGAACATCAAGTCCGCCAAGCGCATGGTGGAGCGGGCCCGCCCGCAGGTGTGGGACGTGCTGGAAGAGGTCATCAGCGGCCACCCGGTGATGCTCAACCGTGCTCCGACGCTGCACCGTCTGGGTATCCAGGCGTTCGAGCCGCAGCTGGTCGAGGGCAAGGCGATCCAGCTGCACCCGCTGGTGTGCGAGGCGTTCAACGCCGACTTCGACGGTGACCAGATGGCCGTGCACCTCCCGCTGTCCGCGGAGGCGCAGGCCGAGGCCCGCATCCTGATGCTGTCGGCGAACAACATCCTCTCGCCGGCCTCCGGCCGTCCGCTGGCGATGCCGCGTCTGGACATGGTTACCGGCCTCTACCACCTGACCAGGCTGGACGAGAACGCCGCGGGTGCCGGGCAGGCCTACTCGTCGCCGTCCGAGGCGATGATGGCCTACGACCTCAAGGAACTCGGCCTGCACGCCCCGGTCAAGATCCGTGTCCGGGACCGGCAGCCGGGCCGGGACATCGAGCCCACGCTGCGGGAGAACGGCTGGGAGCCCGGGCAGTCCTGGGTTGCCGAGACCACGCTCGGCCGGGTCATGTTCAACGACCTGCTGCCCGCGGACTACCCGTTCATCAACCAGACGCTGTCCAAGAAGCAGCAGGGCGCGATCGTCAACGACCTCGCCGAGCGCTACTCGATGACACAGGTCGCCCAGACGCTCGACGGCCTCAAGGACGCCGGGTTCCACTGGGCCACCCGCTCCGGTGTCACGGTGGCGATCTCGGACGTGCTCGTGCCGCCGGAGAAGCAGGACCTGCTGGAGCAGTTCGAGGCCCGGGCGGCGCAGGTGGAGAAGCGCTACCAGCGTGGTCAGCTGTCGCACACCGAGCGCAACAACGAGCTCGTCAAGGTGTGGGGACAGGCCACCGAGGACGTCGCGCAGGCGATGGAGGAGCACTTCCCGGACGACAACCCGATCTCGATGATCGTGAAGTCCGGGGCGGCGGGCAACATGACCCAGGTCCGGTCGCTGGCCGGGATGCGTGGTCTGGTGTCCAACCCGAAGGGTGAGTACATCCCGCGGCCGATCAAGGCGAACTTCCGTGAGGGCCTGTCGGTGGCCGAGTACTTCATCGCCACCCACGGTGCCCGGAAGGGTCTGGCCGACACCGCGCTGCGGACCGCCGACTCCGGCTACCTCACCCGTCGTCTGGTGGACGTCTCGCAGGACGTCATCGTGCGCGAGACCGACTGCGGCACCAGCCGCGGCATCACGATGACGATCGGCGACCGGCTGCCGGACGAGCGCCTGGTGCGTGCCGAGCACGTGGAGACCAGCGTCTACGCCCGCAGCCTCGCCGCCGACGCGGTGGACGAGCAGGGCAACGTGGTGCTCAACGCCGGGGACGACCTCGGCGACCCGGCGATCGAGCGGTTGATCTCGGCGGGCATCAGCAAGGTCAAGGTGCGCAGCGTGCTCACCTGCGAGTCCTCGATGGGTGTGTGCGCCACCTGCTACGGCCGCTCGATGGCGACCGGCAAGCTCGTGGACGTCGGCGAGGCCGTCGGCATCGTCGCCGCCCAGTCGATCGGTGAGCCCGGCACGCAGCTGACCATGCGGACCTTCCACCAGGGCGGTGTCGCCGGTGACGACATCACCACGGGTCTGCCGCGTGTCACGGAGCTGTTCGAGGCCCGTGTGCCGCGGGGCAAGGCGCCGATCGCCGACGTCGACGGCCGGGTGCGCATCGAGGAGAGCGAGCGGTTCTGGAAGATCACGCTCATCCCGGACGACGGCAGCGAGGAGATCGTCTTCGACAAGCTGTCGAAGCGTCAGCGTCTCGCGCTGGGGCCGAACGGCCCGCTCGCGGACGGGGACCACGTGGGCGTCGGCCAGCCGCTGCTGGAAGGCACCCCGGACCCGCACGAGGTGCTGCGGGTCATGGGCCCGCGGGACGCCCAGATGCACCTGGTGGACGAGGTGCAGAAGGTGTACCGGGCGCAGGGCGTGTCGATCCACGACAAGCACATCGAGGTCATCGTCCGGCAGATGCTGCGCCGCGTGACGATCATCGACTCCGGCACGACCGAGTTCCTGCCCGGCGAGCTGCCCGAGCGCACCCGCTTCGAGCAGACCAACCGGCAGGCGGTGGCCGAGGGCGGCGAGCCCGCCTCCGGGCGTCCGGTGCTGATGGGCATCACGAAGGCGTCGCTGACCACGGACTCGTGGCTGTCGGCGGCCTCCTTCCAGGAGACCACCCGCGTGCTCACCGACGCGGCCATCAACGGCCGCAGTGACTCGCTGGTGGGCCTGAAGGAGAACGTGATCATCGGTAAGCTGATCCCGGCGGGCACGGGCATCAACCGGTACCGCAACATCCAGGTGCAGCCGACCGAGGAGGCCCGGGTCGCGGCCTACGCGATCCCGTCCTACGACGACGGCTACTACACCCCGGACGTGTTCGGCACCGGCACCGGCGCCGCGGTCCCGCTGGACGACTACGACTTCGGCCGCGACTTCCGCTGAGGTCGTCGGTTCAGGTCGAACGCGAAGAGGGGCCCCGCCCGCTGGTGGCGGGGCCCCTCTTCGCGTGTCGGGCCAGGGACGTGGTCGGTTCCGGCGACGGCCCGCAGTGTCACCCGGCCTCGGTCAGCTCGTCGAGTGCCCGGAACAGGGCCCGCTGCGTGAGGTGCCCGCGACGGCTGTACGAGACGACTCCGGGGCCTTCGTCCCGCAGTGGCGTGTCGGATTCGGGCATCCGGTCCCGGACCCAGTCGACGAAGTCGGGATAGAACTGTTCGGCCCGGTCGGTCACCGTGCGCGAGGCCCCGGAACCGTGGAAATCGTCGAACGGCCGCGCCGAGGTCGCCACGGTGACGACCGAGTAGCGGTGGATCACGGTGACCGGGCCGTCGCCGTGGGTACTCTTCCGTCGCCGAACGCTGAACTGCACGGCATGGACCGGTCGGTGCCCGTAGATGCCGAGGATCTCGACGTCCACGTTCGGGAGCGTGTAGTCCCAGGTCACGGAACCGCTCGCCGGGTGGTCCGAGCCTTTCCGGAACTGCCACGGCATCCGCTGCTTCACCGACCAGCCGTACCGGCGGGCGAAGGAGGGCAGCCGCACGAACCGGAACCAGCCGGAGCGGATGTAGTGCTGGACGAACGGGAGCACCACCGCGAGGACGATGATCGTGCCGAGCACCTTCGGGAAGTCGATCGTCACCGCGGGCCTGCCTAGAAGTCGAGCTGTTCGGACGTGGTCGGCTGCGACTGCTCGGCACCGACGTCCCCGGCATCGTGATACGACTTGAGGTCGTTGGCGTGCCCGGCGAGTCCCGGGATCTCGACCTGTTCCTTCAGGTAGTCGCCCGCGGCGCCCGCCATCGACCGGACGAACCCGTCGGTCACCCGTTCACCGACCATTCCGGCGTCCGCATTGTTCAGGCGGGCGCCCAGGCCGGCACGCCTTCCGTCCGCCCGGGCACTGTCGACCTCCAGTCCGGCGAGACTGGCACGCATACGCTTGGTATCCATGGCCTGGCGGAAGCCGTCGCCCTGATTGGCGAT
The DNA here is from genome assembly GCF_000430445.1 of Saccharomonospora iraqiensis subsp. iraqiensis. Lineage (GTDB taxonomy): Bacteria > Actinomycetota > Actinomycetes > Mycobacteriales > Pseudonocardiaceae > Saccharomonospora > Saccharomonospora iraqiensis. The sequence goes on along the minus strand of NZ_KE387064.1, from coordinate 51,814 downwards.
CCAGTTCCGCAGCTTGGTGATCAGCGTTTTGATCTTGTCGAGCAGTGTCCGCAGCCGGTTGAACATGCTGGTCGCCCTGGAGGTGGTCTGGGCGGCACGCACACCGGTGGCCGTGCCCGCGGCGGCGGTGGACGCGCCGGCGGTGGGGATCGCCGCGGCCAACGCGGGGACCCAGATCATGATCAGCCAGGTGACGAACTCGGTGAGCAGGGCCTTGATGAACTCCTCGATCACCGTCATGATCATGCTCGAGATCTTCAGCAACTGGGCGATGTTGCGGGCTTCGCCCGCGACCGCCTTGATGCCCTTGCCGAACTCACCGAACTTCTCACCGGCCGTCTCCGCGGCGCTGCCCTGCCACTCGGCGAGCGCGCTCCTGGCTTCCTGGGCGAACTGATCGCCGAACTGGCTGACGCCTTCGGCGATGTTCGTGAAGGTGTCCGACGCCGTGGAGAGCGCGGGCCCGTCCCCGCTGACCAGGTGGATGAGGTCCTGAAGCGGCTGACAGATGGAGATCAGGAAGTCGAGTCCTTCACCGACGAGCCACCCGATCGGGTCAGTAGCGAAGTCGGAGATCGCATCCTTGCACGAGGAGACGAGGCCGATGCCGTCCACGGCGATGTCCCGCACGTCCGAGCCGCCGACGCCGCCGTCCTCAACGGCGTCGTCGTACTTGTTGTACGCGGCGATCCCGTCGCCGAAGACCGGCACCGACTCGGCGACCTTCCGGCCCCAGGAGTCCTCTTCCTCGACCTCGATGTCACCGAGGGGATCATCTGTGCTCACGGAGGCTCTCTCCCTTCATAGGTGCGGCCGTTGTCAGGCCTCGAGCTGATTGACGGTGGTGCTCTCGATGCTTCCGGTAATCGTGCTCAGGGAGCGCTGGTGCCCGTCCTCGGCTTCCTGGTAGAGCCGTGCGGCGGTTCCGACCTTTTCCGAAGCGGCCTGCAGACCGTTCTCCATTTCGGTCATCAGTCCCTTCAGACGTTCGAGCAGATCGGAGTAGTCCTGTTTGACGAAGAGCCCGACCACCCCCCACGCTTCATCCCCGACGTCCGCCTCGTCGATCTTGCCGTGGACCTCACCGACGGATGTCCGGTGTTCCGCGAGCTTCTGCGAATAGCTGTTCAGGGCTTCGATGTTGACGTTGAAACCGTTCACTGTTCCTCCGAGTACGCGCGTTCCCGCGCTTCCAGTCGTGCCTGATGCTCGGCGATCCGGGCCGCGATGTTCTTCCGTCCACGCATGGACATCACGAGAGCCACCACACCGGCGACCCCGCTTCCCGCGGCGAAGAGGAACAACCGGACGGCGTCGCCGGATCCGGCCATGGTCGGGTGGGGCCACACGGGGCCGATCGAGATCTCGACGACCTCCCCCATTTCCGGTACGGGCTCGGGGCGGCCCCAGGACGATCGATCGAGGTGGTGTCGTTCGCCGTCGAACAGATACGTGCCACTGACGTTGGACGAGCTCTGTCGGCTGTCGGTGCCGTCGTAGGAGTCGGTGACGTGCAGCTGCGCCGAGTGCGCGTAGTCGAGGAACTCCCGGGCGGACAGGCCGTTGACGACCAGATGCGTGGCGGTCAACAGCAGCCCCGCTGCGAGGACGGTGCCGAGAACCCAGGGGGCCCGGGACGGGCCCGAGTCACTCTCCTCCCGGACGGCGATGATGAGCACGATCACGAACGAGAGCACAGCCGGCACCCCGATGATCATGCCCAGTACCAGCAGGAAATCCTTCCAGCCGATTGCGGTGCAGCCCCAGAGCAGCACGATGCCGATGCCGAGGATCCAGCCGAGGCGGAGCAGCCAGGTACCGTTCTTGTACAGGGAACGGTATCCCTCCTTCCACGGGACGGTCTCCTGCTCGGCGGTTTCCTGCGGAGCGATTTCCTGCTCGGCGGCGTGCTGCTGGACGGCGTCCGGTTCGGCGGTTGCCGGATCGCCGGGTTCGTGGACGTCGGATCCGGCGGCCGGATGTGTCCCGTTCGGGGAGTCCGCCGGGGGATCGGTACCGACAGCACTTTTCGGCTGACGCGCTCGCTCCCGCATGCGCCATCCGAGATGGCCGATGCCGATCGCGATGACGAGGCCGAGGACGATCACTCCGGGAAGGATCTCTTCGAAAGTCATTGTTCCCCCTGATGTGTGGCGGCGAGTCGAGATGACCGGGCGGATCCCGGATCACCGTCGCGGTCCACCGTCGCGTTCCGGTCCGGCATCCGGGCGTCGCTCCGCGCGGATTCGCGATCGGCACGCGAGCGCTTCGCCGCGAGGGCGAGCAGGATTCCGGGTACCGCCGCGACCGCGCCCGCCACGAGTGACAATGCGGCGTCCAGGGTCGATGTGATGACCGGGTAGGGCCACCACGGTCCGACGACGACCTCCACCACGGAACCGGAGTCGGGAGCCGGACCGCCCAACCACCAGACGTCGTCCGCGTGGTGCTCGATGCCGGCGACCTCGTAGGTACCACTGACAGCACCGTCGTCGTTCGCGGTGACGTGCAGCGCGCTCCGGTGGCCGAAGTCGAGCAGATGAGCGGTGCCGTTCACGAACAGATTGACGGCGATCACGAGGAACGTCGAACTCCCGAGGCCGAGCACCAGCGATGGCCACATCGGTTTGGCCCCGGTGCGGGCGCGGCGCTGACGGACGTCCGCGAGCACGGAGCCGAGGAGCACCACCACGGCCGGTCCGACGACCAGTACCAGTGCGATGGCGATCATGCCTTGCACACCGACCGCCGTGTAGAGCCAGACGATCGTCACCGCGACCCCGGTCATCCACGCCAGGATCGTGAACGTGATCGCGAGATTGCGGCGGGCACGATCCGGGGCCTCATGCCCGGAATCGGTCGGCGACGCATTCTCCCCGCACTCCGCGTCGTCCCCTGCCGTACCGCTCACGCCGGTCGTCTCGCCCGCTCGGCGGATGCGTTTCCCGAGAGAGCCGAGTCCGGCCGCCAGCGCGTAACCGAACACGATGATCCAGGGGAGGATCAGGTCGAAATCCACGTGTGTGTCTCCTACCGTCCGTCCCGGGACCGGCCGGGTGCGTTCTCCACGGATCGGCACCTCGATCCCGGAAGGGGCGATGCCCGCACAGTGGGTCCGCTGTCGGCGGTGGGTCCGTGCGCCCCGTACGGGTTGTGTCCGGAGCGGGCGAGCTCGCTCAGCGTTCGTCGTCGAAGAGGTTGCGCAGGAAGTCGTCGCCGGCGGAGCCGCCGTTGTCCGCGGGCGGCGGTGCGGGCGGGGCCGGGCGGTCGTCCTCGTCGTCGCCGAAGAGGTCCTGCTGGGAGTAGTCCTCGTGGATCTCCTCCTCGGGCGGGGCCGGCCGTGCGGGGCGGGCCTCCTCCATCCGCGCGCGCAGGTCCTCGGGGGAGGTGCCGAACAGCTGTGCCTGGGTCTCGATCACCTGATCGGTGGTGTTCAGCTCCCCACCCATGTGCTCGTCGACGATCGTCGCCTGTTTGCGCGCGGCCTCGGCGACGGCCTCCTGGAGCGTCGACATGATCGACGACGACAGCTCCTGCGGGGAGCGCGTCAGCGCCTTGTCGGTGAGCTGGATGTCCTTGACCGACCCCCCGGGGCCGGCGACCACGGTGATCGCACGGTCGGCCGAGCTCGCGGTCGCCTCGAGGTCGGCGAGCTCGGTCTGCATCCGACCGACATCGGCGAGCTGGTCGTCGACGTTGCGGATCTTGGACTGGAACTGTTCGAACTGGGCGACGAGCTGCTCGAACTCGGCGGACACTCTGCCTCCCCGATGGACGGATTCTCGCGTAGGTGGGCGCACACGGTGCGCGATCAATCATGGACCACGCGGCCCCCGTTCCGGCGGGGGATGGGGTAAACTGGAGAGGAAAAGACGTCCGCCGGGCTCGCATCGAGGGTCTCAGCGACCCCCGATGTGGTAGCCCTGAGCATGGGCGGGTATCTTTGACGACCGTGCCCGGCAGGTGTCGGGCCCTCCGTGTGCCTTCAGGTCACGGCGGGGTGCTTCGGGTGCCCCGGTGGCAGAGGTGGCGCGGGTTTCCACGGCAACCCCGAGGGGACGTTGACGGATCTCAATGATCCGCAAGACGGGCCGACACGCCCGACCGCGGGTACCGGGGAGCACAGTAGAGCTAAGTAGGACGCAACAGAAAGCTGGTCCATTGCCCACGATCCAGCAGCTGGTCCGCAAGGGCCGCCAGGACAAGGCTGCCGCTCAGAAGACGGCGGCGCTCAAGGGGAGCCCGCAGCGTCGCGGTGTGTGCACGCGCGTGTACACCACCACGCCCAAGAAGCCGAACTCCGCACTGCGCAAGGTCGCCCGTGTGAAGCTGAGCAACGGCATCGAGGTCACGGCCTACATTCCCGGTGAGGGCCACAACCTGCAGGAACACTCGATGGTGCTCGTGCGTGGCGGCCGTGTGAAGGACCTTCCGGGTGTTCGCTACAAGATCATCCGCGGTTCGCTCGACACGCAGGGCGTGAAGAACCGTAAGCAGGCGCGCAGCCGGTACGGCGCGAAGAAGGAGAAGAGCTAATGCCCCGCAAGGGTCCGGCCCCGAAGCGGCCACTGACCTCCGACCCGGTGTACGCATCTCCGCTCGTCACCCAGTTGGTGAACAAGGTGTTGCGCGACGGGAAGCGTTCGGTGGCCGAGCGCATCGTCTACGGCGCGCTCGAGGGCGCCCGGGAGAAGACCGGCACCGACCCGGTCGTCACCCTCAAGCGTGCGCTCGACAACGTGAAGCCCACCCTCGAGGTGAAGAGCCGCCGCGTCGGTGGTGCCACCTACCAGGTGCCCATCGAGGTCAAGCCGGGCCGGTCGACGACTCTCGCGCTGCGTTGGCTCGTCACCTATTCGCGGCAGCGCCGCGAGAAGACGATGGTCGAGCGCCTGCAGAACGAGCTGCTCGACGCGAGCAACGGCCTCGGGGCCAGCGTGAAGCGCCGCGAGGACACCCACAAGATGGCCGAGTCGAACAAGGCCTTCGCTCACTACCGTTGGTGAGCGCGAACATCGCAGTGAACCGTCGGACACGGTCGCCCGGTCCGTTTGACCGCGCCAATGCCGGGTTCCACGTTCAGGACAGGGGAACATCAAGTGGCACGTGACGTGCTGACCGACCTCAACAAGGTCCGCAACATCGGCATCATGGCCCACATCGACGCCGGTAAGACCACCACCACCGAACGGATCCTGTTCTACACCGGGATCAACTACAAGCTCGGTGAGGTCCACGACGGCGCGGCCACGATGGACTGGATGGACGAGGAGCAGAAGCGGGGTATCACGATCACCTCGGCTGCTACCACGACGTTCTGGGACGACTACCAGATCAACATCATCGACACCCCGGGCCACGTGGACTTCACCGTCGAGGTGGAGCGCTCGCTGCGCGTGCTCGACGGTGCCGTCGCCGTGTTCGACGGCAAGGAGGGTGTCGAGCCGCAGTCCGAGCAGGTCTGGCGGCAGGCCGACAAGTACGACGTCCCGCGCATCTGCTTCGTCAACAAGATGGACAAGCTCGGCGCGGACTTCTACTTCACCGTGGACACCATCTCCGAGCGGCTCGGCGCCCGCCCCCTGGTTCTCCAGCTGCCCATCGGCGCGGAGAGCGACTTCCAGGGGATCGTCGACCTCGTCCAGATGAAGGCTCTGACCTGGCGCGGTGACGTCAAGAAGGGCGAGAAGTACGAGGTCGAGGACATCCCGGCAGACCTCGTCGACCGGGCCGCGGAGTACCGCGAGAAGCTCGTCGAGGCGGTCGCCGAGACCGACGACGACCTGATGGAGCGGTACTTCGGCGGTGAGGAGCTGAGCGAGGCCGAGATCAAGGCCGGCATCCGCAAGCTCACCGTCGACCGGGAGGCGTTCCCGGTGCTCGCGGGATCCGCGTTCAAGAACAAGGGCGTGCAGCCGATGCTGGACGCCGTGGTCGACTACCTTCCGTCGCCGCTGGACGTGCCGCCGGTCGAGGGCACGCTCCGGGACGGGGAGACCCGCGTCTCCCGGAACCCCTCGACGGAGGAGCCGTTCTCGGCGCTCGTGTCCAAGGTCGCGGTGCACCCGTTCTACGGCAAGCTGACCTACATCCGGGTCTACTCCGGCAAGGTCGCCTCCGGGACGCAGATCATCAACGCGACCAAGGAGCGCAAGGAGCGCATCGGGAAGCTGTTCCAGATGCACTCCAACAAGGAGAACCCGGTCGAGGACGCCCAGGCGGGGCACATCTACGCGGTTCAGGGCCTCAAGGACACCACGACCGGGGACACCCTGGCCGACGCCCAGAACCCGATCGTGCTCGAGTCGATGACCTTCCCGGAGCCGGTCATCAAGGTCGCGATCGAGCCGAAGACCCGTTCCGACCAGGACAAGCTCTCCACGGCGATCCAGAAGCTCGCCGAGGAGGACCCGACGTTCCGGGTGAGCCAGGACGAGGAGACCGGCCAGACCATCATCGAGGGCATGGGTGAGCTCCACCTCGAGGTGCTGGTCAACCGGATGAAGACCGACTTCAAGGTCGAGGCGAACATCGGTAAGCCTCAGGTCTCCTACCGCGAGACCATCCGCAAGACCGTGGACAAGCTCGAGTTCACGCACAAGAAGCAGACCGGTGGGTCCGGCCAGTTCGCGCGGGTGATCGTGAAGCTGGAGCCGCTGACCTCCGGGGACGGCGCGCTGTACGAGTTCGACAACCAGGTCACCGGTGGGCGTGTGCCGAAGGAGTACATCCCGTCGGTCGACGAGGGCGCGCAGGACGCCATGCAGTACGGCGTGTTGGCCGGTTACCCGCTCGTCGGGCTGAAGTTCACCCTGTTGGACGGTGCGTACCACGAGGTCGACTCCTCGGAGATGGCCTTCAAGGTCGCCGGTTCGATGGCGATGAAGGATGCCGCGAAGAAGGCGAACCCGGTACTGCTGGAGCCGATGATGGCGGTCGAGGTGACCACACCCGAGGAGTACATGGGTGACGTCATCGGTGACCTGAACTCCCGCCGTGGCCAGATCCAGGCCATGGAGGAGCGTTCCGGTACGCGCGTCGTGAAGGCGCTCGTGCCGCTGTCGGAGATGTTCGGGTACGTGGGTGACCTGCGGTCGAAGACCCAGGGTCGCGCCAACTACACGATGGTCTTCGACTCCTACGCCGAGGTTCCGGCGAACGTCGCGAAGGAGATCATCGCGAAGGCGACGGGGGAGTAACCCGGAGCACCCATCCGCGGGCGTGAAAGGGGACTCCCCCTAGGGTCCGCACAACCGACCAGATCGAGTCGTCGGCCGGCTGCCACGCCGGTCGCGAGCAAGAAAGTCCAGGAGGACATTCCAGTGGCGAAGGCGAAGTTCGAGCGGGGCAAGCCGCACGTCAACATCGGGACCATCGGTCACGTCGACCACGGCAAGACCACGCTGACCGCGGCGATCACCAAGGTGCTTCACGAGAAGTACCCCGAGCTCAACCAGTCCAGGGCGTTCGAGCAGATCGACAACGCCCCGGAGGAGAAGCAGCGCGGCATCACGATCAACATCGCGCACGTCGAGTACCAGACCGAGGCTCGGCACTACGCGCACGTGGACGCGCCCGGCCACGCCGACTACATCAAGAACATGATCACCGGTGCGGCGCAGATGGACGGCGCCATCCTGGTGGTCGCGGCGACCGACGGCCCGATGCCGCAGACCCGTGAGCACGTGCTGCTGGCCCGCCAGGTCGGCGTCCCCTACATCGTGGTGGCGCTAAACAAGGCGGACATGGTCGACGACGAGGAGATCCTCGAGCTCGTCGAGATGGAGGTCCGTGAGCTGCTCAGCTCGCAGGAGTTCCCCGGCGACGACGCCCCGGTCGTCCGCGTCTCGGCGCTGCAGGCGCTCGAGGGCGACGAGAAGTGGGCGCAGAGCATCCTCGAGCTGATGAACGGCGTCGACGAGAAGATCCCGGACCCGGTGCGCGCCACCGACAAGCCGTTCCTGATGCCGATCGAGGACGTCTTCACGATCACCGGCCGCGGCACGGTGGTCACCGGCCGGATCGAGCGCGGCGAGATCAAGCTGAACGAAGAGGTCGAGATCGTCGGCATCAAGCCGGACGCCCGCAAGACCACCGTCACCAGCATCGAGATGTTCAACAAGATGCTGGACTACGGCCAGGCCGGCGACAACGCCGCCCTGCTGCTGCGTGGTGTCAAGCGTGAGGACGTCGAGCGCGGCCAGGTCGTCGTGAAGCCGGGCACCACCACCCCGCACACCGAGTTCCAGGCCTCGGTCTACATCCTGGCCAAGGACGAGGGTGGCCGGCACACGCCGTTCTTCAACAACTACCGCCCGCAGTTCTACTTCCGCACCACCGACGTCACCGGTGTCGTGACGCTGCCGGAGGGCACGGAGATGGTGATGCCGGGCGACAACACCGAGATCTCGGTCCAGCTGATCCAGCCGGTCGCGATGGACGAGGGTCTGCGGTTCGCCATCCGCGAGGGTGGCCGCACCGTGGGCGCCGGCCAGGTCACCAAGATCGTCAAGTGAGGTACCCGGACCCCCGGGTGCGGATGTCGCACCTCGGTGTGGCATCCTGAACAGGTTGCTCGACGTGGGGCGGCCGATTTCGCAAGGACTCGTCACGCAGGCCGGAGAAATCGGCCGCCCCACTGTGAGCGCCCCGGGCTCGTGAACTTCGCGAGTCGGGAGTGATCGGCCGAGCCGACGCTCCGAGGAAGCAGACCTGGCGGCACGACAACGATCCTGCGGGATCAGTCTGCGTGGCCCGGGCGACACGCCCGAGCGCGGGGGCCGGGGATAGGTCGTTGACGTGCGAGAACAGCGGTACTAGACGATTCCCCGACCGTCCGGTGGCGAGCTGCGGTGGGACGGGTCGGCGATCGAAGGATCGAAGACGGACCGGACCCGCGGAGTCGTGTCGGACCGGTCGAGGACGAGACGGTAAGGAACCATGGCGGGACAGAAGATCCGCATCAGGCTCAAGGCCTACGACCACGAGGCGATCGACAGCAGCGCGCGCAAGATCGTCGAGACGGTGACGCGCACCGGTGCCTCGGTGGTCGGACCTGTGCCGCTGCCGACCGAGAAGAACGTTTACTGCGTCATCCGCTCGCCGCACAAGTACAAGGACTCGCGCGAGCACTTCGAGATGCGCACGCACAAGCGTCTGATCGACATCCTCGAACCGACGCCGAAGACGGTGGACGCGCTCATGCGCATCGACCTTCCGGCGAGCGTCGACGTCAACATCCAGTAAGCGTTGGTCGAGCGGCGGAGATAGAGACTGATGTCTGAAAGGCAAGTGAAGGGCATCCTGGGCACCAAGCTCGGCATGACCCAGGTCTTCGACGAGAATAACCGGGTCGTCCCGGTGACGGTCGTCAAGGCGGGGCCGAACGTGGTGACCCAGGTGCGCGACAAGGACAAGGACGGCTACTCGGCCGTGCAGCTGGCGTTCGGCGCCGTGGACCCGCGGAAGGTGAACAAGCCGAAGTCGGGCCACTTCGAGAAGGCCGGTGTGACCCCTCGGCGGCACCTCGCGGAACTGCGCACCTCGGACGCGGACACCTACGAGGTCGGCCAGGAGCTCACCGTCGAGATCTTCGACGACGGCACGCTGGTCGACGTGACCGGCACGACCAAGGGCAAGGGGTTCGCCGGCGGCATGAAGCGGCACGGCTTCTCCGGTCAGGGTGCCGCCCACGGTAACCAGGCCACGCACCGCAAGCCGGGTGCGATCGGCGGGGCGGCGACGCCCGGTCGCGTGTTCAAGGGCAAGAAGATGGCGGGCCGGATGGGCCGTAACCGCGTCACGACGCAGGGCCTGCGCGTGCACTCGGTGCGCGCCGACGACGGTCTGCTGCTGATCAAGGGAGCGGTTCCCGGCCCGAAGAACGGCCTGGTGTTCGTCCGCAGCGCCGCGAAGGGTGGTGTGACGCAATGACCGCGACGGTCGAGGTGAAGACTCCGGCGGGCGAGGCCGGGGGCACGGTCGAGCTGCCCGCGGAGATCTTCGACGTGCAGGCCAACATCCCGTTGATGCACCAGGTCGTGGTGGCGGCAGCTCGCCGCGGCGCGGCAGGGCACGCACGAGACGAAGACCCGCGGCGACGTCCGCGGCGGTGGCCGCAAGCCGTACCGGCAGAAGGGCACCGGGCGGGCGCGTCAGGGCTCGGTCCGCGCGCCGCAGTTCGTCGGCGGTGGCACGGTGCACGGGCCCACGACCCGGGACTACACCCAGCGGACGCCGAAGAAGATGAAGGCCGCGGCACTGCGGGGCGCGCTGTCCGACCGGCGCGGTCCGGGCAGCTGCACGTGGTGACCGAGCTGGTCAGCGGTGAGAAGCCGTCGACGAAGGCGGCGAAGGCCGCACTGGCCGCCGTCACCGACGCGACGCGCGTGCTGGTCGTGGTGGACCGCGAGGACGAGCGCAGCGTGCTGTCGGCACGGAACCTGCCGTACGTCCACCTGATCACGCCGGACCAGCTCAACACCTACGACGTGCTCGTGAACGACGACGTGGTGTTCACCAGGGCCGCGTTCGACGCCTTCCTGGCCGGGCCCGCCCAGCACAAGGGCGCCGCCGCGGCGACGACGGCCGAAGGGAGTGTGCAGGCATGAGCTCCGTGGCGATCCCCGACCCGCGCGACGTGCTGATCGCGCCGGTGATCTCCGAGAAGTCCTACGGGCTGCTCGACGACCACAAGTACACGTTCCTGGTTCGTCCCGACGCCAACAAGACGCAGGTCAAGGTGGCGGTCGAGAAGATCTTCGGCGTGAAGGTCGTCAGTGTGAACACTCAGAACCGCCCGGGCAAGCGCAAGCGCACCCGGTACGGGTTCGGCAAGCGCAAGGACACCAAGCGCGCCATCGTCACGCTGTCGTCCGAGAGCAAGCCGATCGAGATCTTCGGCGGACCAGCCGCGTAAGGGACTGAGACGACATGGGCAGCATCCGCAAGTACAAGCCAACAAGTGGGGGGCGCCGGGGTTCCTCGGTCGCCGACTTCGCTGAGATCACGCGGTCCGAGCCGGAGAAGTCGCTGGTCAAGCCGGTCACCAAGACCGGAGGCCGGAACGCCCGCGGCAAGATCACGACCCGGCACAAGGGCGGTGGCCACAAGCGCGCCTACCGGATCGTGGACTTCCGGCGCAACGACAAGGACGGCGTCCCGGCGAAGGTCGCGCACATCGAGTACGACCCGAACCGGACCGCCCGGATCGCTCTGCTGCACTACGCCGACGGCGAGAAGCGCTACATCATCGCGCCGGACAAGCTGAAGCAGGGCGACAAGATCGAGAACGGCCCGAAGGCCGACATCAAGCCGGGCAACAACCTGCCGCTGCGGAACATCCCGGTCGGCACGGTGGTGCACGCGATCGAGCTGCGGCCCGGCGGCGGCGCGAAGATCGCCCGCTCGGCGGGTGCGCGCGTGCAGCTCGTGGCCAAGGACGGACCGTACGCGCAGCTGCGGATGCCCTCGGGCGAGATCCGCAACGTGGACGTGCGCAACCGGGCCACGGTCGGCGAGGTCGGCAACTCGGAGCACTCGAACATCAGCTGGGGCAAGGCGGGCCGCAGCCGTTGGCGTGGCAAGCGCCCGACGGTGCGCGGTGTCGTGATGAACCCGGTCGACCACCCGCACGGTGGTGGTGAGGGCAGGACGTCCGGTGGCCGGCACCCGGTCAACCCGAACGGTATGCCCGAGGGGCGCACCCGCCGGCGCAAGCCGAGCGACCAGTTGATCGTCCGCCGTAGGCGCACCGGCAAGAAGAAGCGCTGAGTAGGAGGTAGCCACCGATGCCACGCAGCCTGAAGAAGGGCCCGTTCGTGGACGACCACCTGCTCAAGAAGGTGGACGCGCTCAACGACTCGGGCAAGAAGACCGTCATCAAGACCTGGTCCCGCCGGTCGACCATCACCCCGGACATGCTCGGCCACACCATCGCGGTGCACGACGGTCGCAAGCACGTCCCGGTGTTCGTCACCGAGGCGATGGTGGGGCACAAGCTGGGTGAGTTCGCCCCGACGCGGACCTTCAAGGGCCACGTCAAGGATGACCGCAAGTCGCGCCGCCGCTGAGCGCGCACCGAGAAGGGCAAGTAATGATGAACGCGCGTAGTGACGCGGTTGCCGAGGCGCAGGAACTGCCCACGGCTTTCGCGCGGGCTCGCTTCGTCCGGGACTCGCCGACCAAGGTGCGCCGGGTGATCGAGCTGATCAAGGGCCGTAACGCCAACGAGGCCCTGGCCGTGCTCCGGTACGCGCCGCAGACGGCCAGCGACCAGTTGGCCAAGGTGCTCGCCAGCGCCATGGCCAACGCGGAGAACAACCTCGACCTCGACCCGGACACGCTCTGGGTCAAGAACGCCTACGCCGACGAGGGGCCGACGCTCAAGCGCATCCGCCCGCGGGCGCAGGGCCGTGCGTTCCGCATCCGGAAGCGGACCAGCCACATCACGGTGGAGGTCGAGTCGCGTCCCGACAAGGCGAAGTCGAAGAGCAAGAAGAAGGCAGGTGGCCGGTAGTGGGCCAGAAGATCAACCCGCACGGCTTCCGGCTCGGGATCACCACGGACTGGAAGTCCCGCTGGTACGCCGACAAGCAGTACTCGGAGTACGTGGCCGAGGACGTCAAGATCCGCAAGCTCCTGTCCACCGGCATGGAGCGCGCGGGTATCTCCAAGGTGGAGATCGAGCGCACCCGGGAGCGGGTCCGTGTCGACATCCACACCGCCCGTCCGGGCATCGTCATCGGGCGCCGCGGCGCCGAGGCCGACCGGATCCGCGGCGCGCTGGAGAAGCTCACCGGTAAGCAGGTGCAGCTCAACATCCTCGAGGTGAAGAACTCCGAGGCGGACGCGCAGCTCGTGGCCCAGGGCATCGCCGAGCAGCTGTCGAACCGTGTCGCCTTCCGGCGCGCGATGCGCAAGGCGATCCAGACGTCGATGCGCTCGCCGCAGGTCAAGGGCATCCGCGTGCAGTGCAGCGGCCGGCTCGGCGGCGCCGAGATGTCCCGGTCGGAGCACTACCGCGACGGCCGGGTCCCGCTGCACACCCTGCGTGCCGACATCGACTACGGGTTCTTCGAGGCCCGGACGACGTTCGGCCGCATCGGCGTGAAGGTGTGGATCTACAAGGGCGACCTGATGGGTGGCCTCAAGGCCAAGCAGGAGCGGGAGGCCGCCGCGGCCTCCGAGCGTGCGCCGCGCCGTGAGCGCCCGTCGCGGCGTCGGTCCGGCTCGTCCGGCACGACGCCGACGTCGACCGAAGCAAGCAGGGCCGCCGCGAACACGCAGACCGACACCGACGTCGCGGCGAGCCAGGCCCCGGAGGTGGCGTCCCCGGACGCCGCAGAGAAGACGGAGGGCTGAGGCGTGCTCATCCCACGCAAGGTCAGGTACCGCAAGCAGCACTCGCCGAGGACTTCCGGTGCGGCCAAGGGCGGCACGAAGGTGCACTTCGGTGACTACGGCATCCAGGCGCTCGAGCAGGGTTACGTGACCAACCGGCAGATCGAGTCGGCACGTATCGCGATGACCCGGCACGTCAAGCGCGGCGGCAAGATCTGGATCAACATCTTCCCGGACCGGCCGCTGACCAAGAAGCCCGCCGAGACCCGCATGGGTGGCGGCAAGGGGTCGCCCGAGTACTGGGTGGCCAACGTCAAGCCCGGTCGCGTCATGTTCGAGATGAGCTTCCCGAACGAGGCGGTCGCCCACGAGGCGCTGCGTCGCGCGATCCACAAGCTGCCGATGAAGTGCCGGATCGTGAACCGCGAAGGTGGTGAGTTCTGATGGCGAAGGCCGGAGGAGTTGCGGCGTCAGAACTTCGTGAGCTCACTGCTGACGAGCTCGTGCTGCGCCTGAAGGAGTCGAAGGAGGAACTGTTCAACCTCCGCTTCCAGATGGCCACCGGGCAGCTCGACAACAACCGCAGGCTGCGCACGGTGCGCGCGGACATCGCCCGCATCTACACCGTGATGCGGGAGCGGGAGCTCGGCCTGTCCGTCTCCCCCGAGGAGAACGAGAGTGAGGGTGCCGCATGACGGAGGCGGTGCAGAGCAGGGACACCGACCGGAACTACCGGAAGGTCCGTGAAGGCCTGGTCGTGTCCGACAAGATGGACAAGACGATCGTCGTGGAACTCGAGGACCGTAAGAAGCACCCGCTCTACGGCAAGATCATGCGCCGGACCAAGAAGGTCAAGGCACACGACGAGGGCAACACCGCGGGCGTGGGCGACCGGGTCACGCTGATGGAGACCCGACCGACGTCGGCGACCAAGCGTTGGCGGCTCGTCGAGATCCGTGAGAAGGCCAAGTAATCAGGGGCCGGGCGGCCCCGTTCGTTCCGCCAGGCTCGGCGTCGCCGAGAACCGGCGCGACATACAGGAGTTGACGTGATCCAGCAGGAGTCGCGACTGCGAGTCGCCGACAACACGGGTGCCAAGGAGATCCTGACCATCCGGGTGCTCGGTGGCTCGGGGCGGCGCTACGCGGGCATCGGCGACATCATCGTCGCCACCGTCAAGGACGCCATCCCGGGCGCCAATGTGAAGCGTGGTGACGTCGTCAAGGCCGTCATCGTCAGGACGGTGAAGGAGAAGCGTCGCCCCGACGGCTCCTACATCCGGTTCGACGAGAACGCCGCGGTGCTCATCAAGAACGACAACGATCCACGCGGCACACGCATCTTCGGGCCGGTCGGCCGCGAGCTGCGCGATCGTAAGTTCATGAAGATCATCTCGCTCGCGCCGGAGGTGCTCTGACAATGAAGGTGAAGAAGGGCGACACGGTCCTCGTCATCGCGGGCAAGGACAAGGGTGCCAAGGGCAAGGTCATCCAGGCCTACCCGGGCCGCCAGCGCGTGCTGGTCGAGGGTGTGAACCGCATCAAGAAGCACACCCGGATCACCCAGACACAGCGCGGTGCCCAGTCCGGCGGCATCGTCACCCAGGAGGCCCCCATCCACGTGTCGAACGTGATGGTCGTCGACTCCGACGGAAAGCCGACCCGGGTGGGACACCGCATCGGCGAGGACGGCAAGAAGGTTCGTATCTCGCGTAGGACGGGCAAGGACATCTGATGACCACCGCAGAGAAAAGCTACCCGACGCCGCGGTTGAAGACCCGGTACCGCGACGAGATCGCCGGTCAGCTGCGTGAGGAGTTCGACCTGGGGAACCCGCACCAGATCCCCGGTGTGGTCAAGGTCGTGCTGAACATGGGTGTCGGTGACGCCGCCCGGGACAGCAAGCTCATCGAGGGCGCGGTCCGCGACCTCGCCGCGATCACCGGCCAGCGTCCCGAGGTCCGCCGGGCCCGGAAGTCGATCTCGCAGTTCAAGCTGCGGGAGGGGCAGCCGATCGGTGCCCGTGTGACGCTGCGGGGCGACCGGATGTGGGAGTTCCTCGACCGGCTGCTGACCATCTCGCTGCCCCGGATCCGGGACTTCCGCGGCCTGTCGAGCAAGCAGTTCGACGGCAAGGGCAACTACACGTTCGGGTTGACCGAGCAGTCGATGTTCCACGAGATCTCGCCGGACTCGATCGACCGCCCCCGCGGCATGGACGTCACGGTCGTCACCACGGCGACCAACGACGACGAGGGCCGCTCGTTGCTCCGCAAGCTCGGCTTCCCGTTCAAGGAGAGTTGATCAGATGGCCAAGAAAGCTCTGATCGCCAAGGCTGCCCGCAAGCCCAAGTTCAGGGTGCGCGCCTACACCCGCTGCCAGAAGTGTGGCCGGCCGCGTTCGGTCTACCGCAAGTTCGGCCTGTGCCGGATCTGCCTGCGGGACATGGCGCACGCGGGCCAGCTCCCCGGCGTGCACAAGTCGAGCTGGTGAAGGCTTTTACCGCACCCTGCGCAGACAGGGATCCATCCCACTTCGCCACAGGCCCCGAGCCGGCCCGGTACGCACCGGCCGCCGGTGAGGGGAACCGGGGCGAGAAAGGTTGACAGGTCACCATGACGATGACCGACCCGATCGCAGACTTCCTGACACGTCTGCGGAACGCGAACTCGGCGTACCACGACGTGGTCGAGCTGCCGCACTCGAAGATCAAGGCGAACATCTCGGAGATCCTCAAGCGCGAGGGCTACATCTCGGACTACCGCACCGAGCCGGGAGACAAGCACAAGAACCTGGTCGTCGAGCTGAAGTTCGGCCCCAACCGCGAGCGCAGCATCGCCGGTCTGCGGCGCGTGTCGAAGCCCGGCCTGCGTGTGTACGCGAAATCGACCAACCTGCCCAGCGTTCTGGGTGGCCTCGGCGTGGCGATCATCTCGACCTCGTCCGGCCTGCAGACCGACCGGCAGTGCAAGCGCAACGGCGTGGGCGGGGAAGTCCTCGCCTATGTCTGGTGAGGAAGGGGGACAGGCATGTCACGCATCGGTAAGCTGCCGATCACCGTCCCCTCCGGGGTCGAGGTGACCATCGACGGTCAGCACGTCTCGGTCACCGGGCCGAAGGGCACTCTCGAGCACACCGTCCCGGAGCCGATCACCGTGGAGCGGGACGAGGACGGCACGCTCGCCGTCCGGCGCCCGGACGACGAACGGGAGAACCGCTCGCTGCACGGACTGACCCGGACCCTGGTCAACAACCTGGTCACCGGCGTCAAGGACGGCTTCGAGAAGCGGATGGAGATTCACGGCGTCGGCTACCGCGTCCAGGCCAAGGGCGACGACCTCGAATTCGCGCTCGGCTTCAGCCACCCGGTGACGGTGTCCGCGCCCGAGGGGATCACCTTCAAGGTGGAGAGCCCGACCAAGTTCTCGGTGTCCGGCATCGACAAGCAGAAGGTCGGCCAGACGGCGGCGGTCATCCGCAAGCTCCGGCGTCCCGACCCCTACAAGGGCAAGGGCCTGCGGTACGAGGGCGAGCGCATCCGTCGCAAGGTCGGAAAGACGGGTAAGTGATCATGAGCGAAACGGTGACGAAGCGCAAGCCGGTCGGCAAGGACATCTCCACCCGTCGTCGCGCCGGCAAGGCCCGCAGGCACGCACGGCTGCGGAAGAAGATCAGCGGCACGGCGCAGACCCCGCGGATGTCGGTCAAGCGCTCCTCGCGGCACATCGTCGTCCAGCTGATCGACGACGACGCGGGCCACACGGTGGCGGCGGCGTCGACGCTGGAGGCGGACGTGCGCACCGTCGAGGGCGACAAGAAGGCCAAGGCCACGAGGGTCGGCGAGCTGGTCGCCGCCCGCGCCAAGGACGCGGGTGTCTCGCGAGCGGTGTTCGACCGGGGAGGCAACGCCTACCACGGCCGGATCGCGGCTCTCGCCGACGCCGCCCGCGAGGCGGGGTTGGAGTTCTGACATGAGCACATTTCTCGAGAACGGAAGGAACGCCTGATGCCGGGACGTACGCGGCAATCCGGCGGCCAGGGGGGACCGGGCGGCGACCGCGAGCGCGGTGGCGGCCGGGACCGCAGGGACCGTCGTGACGGTGGCCGTGGCGGGGCGGCCCAGGACAAGACCCCGCACCTCGAGCGCGTCGTATCGATCAACCGGGTGGCGAAGGTCGTCCAGGGTGGTCGGCGCTTCAGCTTCACCGCGCTGGTCGTCGTCGGGGACGGCGACGGGCAGGTCGGTGTCGGCTACGGAAAGGCCAAGGAGGTGCCCTCGGCGATCGCCAAGGGCGTCGAGGAGGCCAAGAAGAACTTCTTCCGCGTGCCCCGGATCGCGGGCAGCATCCCGCACCCCGTGCAGGGTGAGGAGGCCGCGGGCGTGGTTCTGCTCCGTCCGGCCAGCCCCGGTACCGGTGTGATCGCCGGTGGTGCCGTGCGTGCCGTGCTGGAGTGCGCCGGGGTGCACGACGTGCTGTCGAAGTCGCTGGGCAGCGACAACCCGATCAACATCGTGCACGCGACCGTGCGGGCGCTGCGGGATCTGCAGCGTCCGGAGGAGGTGGCGGCCCGCCGTGGGCTGCCGCTCGAGGACGTCGCCCCGGCCCGGATGCTGCGCCAGCGCGCGGGGCAGGAGGTCTGACATGACGCAACTGAAGGTCACGCAGATCAGGGGCCTGGTCGGCACGCAGAAGAGCCAGAAGGCCTCGCTGCGCACCCTCGGCCTGCGCAAGATCCACCAGTCGGTGGTGCGGGAGGACACGCCCCAGGTGCGTGGTCTGATCAACGCGGTCCGCCACCTGGTGAACGTGGAGGAGGTCAAGTAATGGCCATCAAGATCCACCACCTGAGGCCGGCCCCCGGCGCCAATCGGGACAAGATCCGTGTCGGCCGTGGTGAGAGCTCGAAGGGCAAGACTGCGGGTCGCGGTACGAAGGGCACCAGGGCGCGGAAGAACGTGCCCGCCGGCTTCGAGGGTGGGCAGATGCCCATCCAGCAGCGGCTCCCGAAGCTGCGCGGGTTCAAGAACCGCAACCGCACCGAGTACCAGGGAATCAACGTGGGCGACCTCGTCCGCGCGTTCCCGGACGGCGGCACGGTCGGCAGGGACGAACTGGTTTCCCGGGGCCTGATCCACAAGGACGAACTCGTGAAGGTCCTCGGCGACGGCGACGTGAACGGCGTCAAGCTCGACGTCGCCGCCGACGCCTTCTCCAAGTCGGCCCGGGAGAAGATCGAGTCGGCGGGCGGCACGGCGACCCGCCTCTGACTCGCACGCTCACCGGTCGTCGAACCGGGAGACCCGCACAACGAAACGGCCCGCAGCCCCCCACCGGGGCCGCGGGCCGTTTCACGTTCCACCCCGACCCGCCCCGCCCTCCCGACCCGCGCCCGGCCACCCAGGGGACGACATTCCGCCCGCGAACTGTCCCCACGAGGGGCCGGGCACGTCGCCGTGGTGGCGCGTTCCGCCCGCGGAACGCGCCACCACCCGGGCCAGGACATACCCCCGTTCGTGGGGTCGTTCCGCGACGAACGTGGGCAAAGCCGCACTATGTGCGGCGGCTCTCGGAGAGGCTGTTAGAGTCGCACTCGACGCTTGGGGCACCCATGTGCCCCGAGCGTGTCTGGCTTGCCCGCCAGTGACAGAGTGTCCAGCCGGCCAAGGTGGTCGGCCAAGCCGATCGTCGGTCCGCCGACGACGCCGAGGAGGTCCCCCGCGTGCTCAGCGCCTTCCGCTCGGCTCTCGCGACGCCGGACCTGCGCAAGAAGATCCTGTTCACGCTGATGATCGTGGCCGTCTACCGCGTCGGTGCGGTCACGCCAGCTCCCGGGGTTTCCTACCCCAACGTGCAGGCATGTCAGGCGCAGGCAGAGGATCAGAACATCTTCTCGCTGCTGAACCTGTTCAGTGGTGGGGCGCTGCTACAGCTGTCCGTGTTCGCCACGGGCATCATGCCCTACATCACGGCGAGCATCATCGTGCAGCTGTTGACGGTGGTGATCCCCCGGTTCGAGGAGCTGAAGAAGGAAGGCCAGGCCGGACAGGGCAAACTGACGCAGTACACGCGGTACCTGACGATCGGACTCGCGATCCTGCAGGCCACCGGCGTGGTCGCGTTGGCGGACCGCAATCAGCTGTTCGTCGGCTGTGAGGTGCCGGTCCTGCCGGACGACAGCGTCTACTCGCTGGCCCTCACGGTGCTGACGATGACCGCGGGCACCGCCGTGATGATGTGGCTCGGCGAGCTGATCACCGAGCGCGGCGTCGGCAACGGCATGTCCCTGCTCATCTTCCTCAACATCGCCGCGCGGATCCCCGAGGAGGGCGCGAACATCCTGAGCTCGGCGGGCGGGCTCACGTTCTTCTTCGTCTGTGTCCTCGGGCTGGCGATCATCGCGAGCGTGGTCTTCGTCGAGCAGGGCCAGCGCCGGATCCCGGTGCAGTACGCCAAGCGGATGGTCGGACGCCGGATGTACGGCGGGACCTCGACCTACCTGCCGATCAAGGTCAACCAGGCCGGTGTGATCCCGGTGATCTTCGCGTCCTCGCTGCTGTACCTGCCCGATCTGCTCGGGCAGCTCATCGGGGATCCGAACGAGGCGTCCGGATGGCAGCAGTTCATCCAGACGTACCTGACCGATCAGTCGAGCTGGGTACACATCCTGCTGTACTTCTCGATGATCATCTTCTTCACGTACTTCTACATCACGATCACCTTCAACGTGGACGACCGCGCTGAGGAGATGAAGAAGTTCGGCGGCTTCATCCCGGGGATCCGCCCGGGTCGGCCGACCGCCGAGTACCTCGGGTTCGTGCTCAACCGGATCACCCTGCCCGGGTCGATCTACCTGGGTGTCGTGGCGATCCTGCCCAACTTCTTCCTGTCCATGACCGGGAGCCAGCAAGGCGGTGGCGGCGCCCAGAACTTCCCGTTCGGCGGAACAGCTGTGCTGATCATGGTCGGTGTCGCCCTGCACACCGTGAAACAGATCGAGAGCCAGCTGATGCAGCGCAACTATGAAGGGTTCCTCCGATGACGCGTGTGGTCCTCGTTGGTCCTCCAGGGGCCGGAAAAGGTACGCAAGCGGCGGCGCTGTCCGACAGGCTCGGCGTCCCGCACATCTCGACCGGTGATTTGTTCCGGTCGCACGTGGGGCAGGAGACCCCGCTCGGCCGGGAGGCGAAGCGCTATCTCGACTCGGGCGAGCTCGTGCCGGACACGGTGACGAACGAGATGGTGCGCGAGCGCCTGACCGATCCGGACGCCAAGAACGGCTTCCTGCTCGACGGGTTCCCGCGGAACACCAAGCAGGCCGAGGTGCTCGGCGAGATGCTCGCGGACAACGACACCGCGCTCGACGCGGTGATCGAACTCCAGGTGTCCGAGGACCTGCTGGTGGAGCGGCTGCTGGAGCGCGGACGGTCCGACGACACCGAGGACGTCATCCGCCGCAGGCAGCAGGTGTACCGCTCGGAGACGGCACCGCTGCTGGAGTACTACTCCGACATCCTGGTGACGGTCGACGGTGTCGGGGACATCGACGAGGTCTCGGACAGGGTGCTCGACGCGCTCGGCAAGCGCTCGTGACCCTGGTCGACTCACTACTGGGTATGTTCCGACGTCGAAACACGATCGAGGTCAAGACGCGCGGCGAGCTCGACGCGATGCGACGCGCCGGGCTCGTCGTCGCCCGCACCCTCGACCTGGTACGGCGGTCGGCCGTGCCCGGGGCGAGTACCGGTGAGCTGGACGAGCTCGCCGAGCAGACGATCCGGGACGCCGGTGCGGTGCCGTCGTTCAAGGGCTACCACGGGTTCCCCGCGTCGATCTGCGCGTCGGTGAACGAGCAGATCGTGCACGGGATCCCGACCCGGGACCGTGTGCTCGCCGACGGTGACCTGCTGTCGGTGGACTGTGGCGCGATCCTCGACGGGTGGCACGGCGACTCGGCGGTGACCATCGAGGTCGGGACGGTCTCGGATCGCGACCGCGCACTGTCCGAGGCCACCAGGGCGGCGATGGAGGCGGGGGTGACGGCCCTCGGTTCGGCCACCCGGCTGACCGACATCTCGCACGCCATCGAGACCGCGGCCCAGCGGAAGGCCGCGGAGCACGGCGTGGAGTACGGGATGATCGCCGAGTACGGCGGACACGGGATCGGCCGTGAGATGCACATGGAGCCGTTCCTGCCGAACCTCGGCCGACCGGGCCGGGGACCGAAGCTCACGACCGGCATGGCGCTCGCCATCGAGCCGATGCTCACGGCCGGGTCCTCGGAGGCCGTCGAGCTGGACGACGGCTGGACCGTCGTCACCGCGGACGCCTCCCGCGCCGCCCACTGGGAACACACCGTCGCGATCACCGACGACGGCCCGTGGGTCCTCACCGCCCCGGACGACGGGAACAGTTAGCCCGCGAACTGCGGTACACGGGGTGCGGTGGCCTCGAAACCGGCACCGACTCTCCTCCCCCCACCCGCCGAACGCCCCGGGCCGGCCCGGGGACGACGTTTCGTCCGCGAACCGCGTCAC
Source organism: Saccharomonospora iraqiensis subsp. iraqiensis (assembly GCF_000430445.1). Lineage (GTDB taxonomy): Bacteria > Actinomycetota > Actinomycetes > Mycobacteriales > Pseudonocardiaceae > Saccharomonospora > Saccharomonospora iraqiensis. The sequence goes on along the minus strand of NZ_KE387064.1, from coordinate 29,937 downwards.
GACGGGAGCCGGGGGCAGGGCGACACGACACCGTCGTCCGGCTGAACGCGCTGAGTGGTCGCGCGGTCGCTGGGGGTTTGACACGGCCCCGGTGGTCGGGCTTGACACGCGTTGCGTACACTGTCTGATTGGCGTGCTCATCACGTCGGTCCCATCGTGCTCGCTTATCGGGTTCCGGCCGGCGTGACGTGTGTGCCACCCAGGCAAGCACTCAACGCTCAACGATCACGAAACGCGGAGTACATGGCGAAGAAGGACGGGGCCATCGAGGTCGAGGGCCGCGTAATCGAGCCGCTTCCCAACGCGATGTTTCGCGTCGAGTTGGAGAACGGCCACAAGGTCCTAGCACACATCAGCGGCAAGATGCGGCAGCACTACATCCGCATCCTGCCGGAAGACAGGGTCGTCGTGGAGCTCTCGCCCTACGACTTGTCCCGTGGACGCATCGTCTACCGCTACAAGTGATTTCGTGAGCGTGGCGGAGGGCGACCTCTGCCAGGGGGCGCGCAGCAACTCAGCACGAGCAGGAGAGCAGGAGACGTGAAGGTCAAGCCGAGCGTCAAGAGGATCTGCGACAAGTGCCAGATCGTCCGTCGTCACGGGCGGATCATGGTGATCTGCGACAACCTGCGGCACAAGCAGCGGCAGGGCTGATCGCGGCACTCGTTCAGGTGTTCTGACGACGCCGAACACAGTACCTCCCCGCGCCTGTCGGGTCGGCCGGAAACGGCGGCCCGGCCCACCCCCGGGACTTCGGGCCGGGGCCGGGACACCGTCCCGCGAGAGCGGACGGACGACGCGAGTCGGTCCCGGAACGGACGGGGAGAAGACCCGAAGTTGTGACAACGAAGGAGCACGAGCGCCAATGGCACGACTCGCCGGCGTCGACCTCCCCCGCGAGAAGCGGCTGGAGATCGCGCTGACCTATATCTACGGCATCGGCCGTACCCGCTCCAGGGAGGTCATCGCCGCGACGGACCTGAACGTGGACACCCGCGTCCGGGACCTCAGCGACGACGACCTCGTGAAGCTGCGGGATCACATCGAAGAGAACTTCAGGGTCGAAGGTGACCTCCGGCGCGAGGTGAACGCCGACATCCGGCGGAAGATCGAGATCGGGTGCTACGAGGGGCTGCGGTGGCGCCGTGGGCTCCCGGTGCGGGGCCAGCGCACCAAGACCAACGCCCGCACCCGCAAGGGCCCGAAGAAGACGGTCGCCGGCAAGAAGAAGGCGGGCAAGAAGTGAGCGTCCGGGTTCGGCGGGGTGCCCGTGCCGGCGCGGTCCAGCGTCGGCGTGCGACCTCCCGCATGTCCCCCAGAGCTCTCTACGCCCGTCCGATGGCGCTGCGCCAGCTGTACACGGACGCCGGAACGCTCATCCGGCGTGGCCAGCACGAGGCCGCGGTCGCCCGTCACCAGAACTCGCGCTAGAGGAGAAACCCGACCATGCCACCCAAGGGTCGTACGACCGGAACCAAGAAGGTCCGGCGCAGGGAAAAGAAGAACGTTGCACATGGGCACGCCCACATCAAGAGCACGTTCAACAACACCATCGTCTCGATCACCGATCCGCAGGGCGCGGTGATCTCTTGGGCGTCCTCCGGCCACGTCGGCTTCAAGGGCTCCCGGAAGTCCACGCCGTTCGCGGCGCAGATGGCCGCGGAAAACGCGGCCCGCAAGGCGACCGAGCACGGCATGAAGAAGGTCGACGTGTTCGTGAAGGGGCCCGGTTCGGGACGCGAGACCGCGATCCGTTCGCTGCAGGCCGCCGGACTCGAGGTCGGCACCATCCAGGACGTGACCCCGCAGCCGCACAACGGCTGCCGCCCGCCGAAGCGTCGCCGGGTCTGAGGAACGGGGAGGAGTAAAGAACCATGGCTCGATACACCGGCCCCGCGACCCGTCTCTCGCGTCGCCTCAAGGTCGATCTCGTCGGTGGCGACAAGGCCTTCGAGCGTCGCCCCTACCCGCCGGGCCAGCACGGCCGCGGCCGGGTCAAGGAGAGCGAGTACCTGCTGCAGCTGCAGGAGAAGCAGAAGGCCCGTCACTCGTACGGCATTGTCGAGCGGCAGTTCCGCCGCTACTACGAGGAGGCCACGCGGCGTCCCGGCAAGACCGGCGAGAACCTGCTGCAGATCCTGGAGTCGCGGCTGGACAACGTCGTGTACCGCGCGGGGCTCGCGCGGACCCGCCGCCAGGCCCGGCAGCTGGTCAGCCACGGCCACTTCACGGTGAACGGGACGAACGTCAACATCCCGAGCTACCGCGTCACGAAGTTCGACATCATCGATGTCCGGCCGAAGTCGCTGCAGATGCTGCCGTTCGTCGCGGCCAAGGAGTCGCTGGGCGAGCGCCCGGTGCCCGGCTGGCTGCAGGTCGTTCCGTCGAACCTGCGCATCCTCGTGCACCAGTTGCCCGAGCGCGCACAGATCGACATTCCGGTGCAGGAACAACTGATCGTCGAGTTCTACTCGAGGTGATCCGGCACCGGCCCGGTGCCGGTCCGGATCGGGTGGCGGCGCCCCGAGCGCGCCGCCACCACGCCATCCCTTTCGGCGTCATATGGCGGGCGCCGGTAGGAAAGGAAGAAGGACAGTGCTGATTTCCCAGCGGCCGACTCTCAGCGAGGAGACGGTCAACGAGACGCGCTCACGGTTCACGATCGAACCGCTGGAGCCGGGCTTCGGCTACACCCTCGGCAACTCGTTGCGGCGCACGCTGCTGTCGTCGATCCCGGGTGCCGCGGTCACGAGCATCCGTATCGACGGCGTGCTGCACGAGTTCACCACCGTGCCGGGCGTCAAGGAAGATGTCACCGAAATCATCCTGAATCTCAAGGAACTCGTCGTCTCCTCGGAGGAGGACGAGCCCGTCACGATGTACCTGCGCAAGCAGGGGCCGGGCGAGGTGACCGCGGCGGACATCGTGCCCCCCGCCGGGGTGACGGTGCACAACCCGGATCTGCAGATCGCGTCGCTCAACGACAAGGGCAAGCTCGAGATCGAACTGGTCGTCGAGCGTGGCCGCGGGTACGTGCCCGCTCTGCAGAACAAGCAGGCCGGTGCCGAGATCGGTCGTATCCCGATCGACTCGATCTACTCGCCGGTGCTGAAGGTGACGTACAAGGTCGAGGCGACCCGTGTCGAACAGCGGACCGACTTCGACAAGCTGATCCTCGACGTGGAGACCAAGCCGTCCCTCACGCCGAGGGACGCGGTCGCGTCGGCGGGCAGGACGCTGGTCGAGCTGTTCGGGCTCGCCCGTGAGCTCAACGTCGACGCGGAGGGCATCGAGATCGGGCCGTCGCCGCAGGAGGCGGACACCATCGCGGCCTACGCGATGCCGATCGAGGACCTGGACCTGACGGTGCGGTCGTACAACTGCCTGAAGCGCGAGGGGATTCACACGGTCGGCGAACTGGTCTCGCGGAGCGAGGCCGACCTGCTCGACATCCGGAACTTCGGCGCCAAGTCGATCGACGAGGTCAAGATGAAGCTCGTCGGTCTGGGCCTCGCGCTGAAGGACAGCCCGCCCGGGTTCGACCCCACTGCCGCTGCGTCCACCTACGAGGGGGAGACGTGGGGCGCGGACACCGCGACCGATTTCCCCGACACCGGCCCCGACGACGGCCAGGACTTCGCGGAGACGGAACAGCTGTAAGTGGTCCTGCGGCGCTAGAAGCTCAAACGAGGAGAACCGATGCCCACCCCCACGAAGGGATCCCGTCTCGGCGGATCGCCTGCGCACGAGCGGTTGATGCTGGCCAACCTGGCTACGTCGTTGTTCGAGCACGGCAAGATCACCACGACCGAGGCGAAGGCCAAGCGGGTGCGCCCGCTCGCCGAAAAGCTGATCACCAAGGCGAAGCGTGGTGACCTGCACAATCGGCGTCAGATCATGCGGACGATCCGGGACAAGGACGTCGTGCACAAGCTGATGGCCGAGATCGGACCGTTCTACAGCGACCGCAACGGTGGCTATGTGCGGATCACCAGGACGCTGCCGCGCAAGGGTGACAATGCGCCCATGGCGGTCATCGAGCTGGTCCCGGAGAAGACGGTGACCTCCGAGGCGGAGGCCGCACGGAAGACGAAGTTCGCGAAGGACGAGGCTGCGCAGAAGCCGCAGCCCGAGTCCACCACGGAGGAGTCCGCCGGGCAGGACGGGGAGACGTCCGGCCCGGGCGATGAGGCCGAGGCAGACAACGCGGACGAGTCGAACGACGCCGTCGAGGAGCCGAGCGACAAGAAGGACGAGTCCTGACGGCTCAGCACGAGACGAACGAGCCCGCCGTTCCCCACGGGGACGGCGGGCTCGTTCGTCTCCGCCTCGATCTCGGCTACGACGGTACGGACTTCTACGGCTGGGCCCGCCAACCGACACTTCGCACGGTGCAGGGCGTCCTGGAGGACGCCCTGACGAAGCAACCCCCGGGTGCCTCCGTCCGCACCCCGATAGTCGTGGCCGGCCGCACCGACACCGGCGTCCACGCCACCGGCCAGGTGGTCCATGTGGACGTGGCGCGTTTTGCGGGCGGAACGCGAGATCGGCGGAGGATGACGGTCGACGCCGATGGCGTCCCCGACCTCGGACAAGCTCGGTACCGGGTGAACCGCGCTCTGCCCGCAGATGTACGGGTGTTCGACGTTCGGCGTGCCCCTGCGGGTTTCGACGCACGCTTTTCGGCTGCGGAACGTCATTACGAGTACCGGGTGTCGGATGCGGCCTGGGGGGTGAGTCCGCTCCGCCGTCGGGATACGTTGGCGTGGCCACGGGAGCTCTCCGTGGAGGCCATGAACGAGGCGGCGACCCACCTTGTCGGCCTGCACGACTTCGCCGCCTTCTGCAAGCGAAGAGAGGGTGCGACGACAATCCGGGAGTTGCGCCACCTCCGCTGGGAACGCGTCGACGAGCATGACTTGGTGCTGCACGTGTCGGCGGACGCCTTCTGCCACTCGATGGTGCGAAGTCTCGTTGGTGCGTTGCTTTACGTGGGTGATGGTCGGAGAGGGGTCGACTGGCCGGCGGAACTGTTGGCCCTGGGGGACCGTAGCAGCGTGGTCGCTCCTGCCCACGGGTTGACACTGGTCCGTGTCGAGTACCCACCGGACGAACAGCTGGCGACCCGGGCGGAGATCACTCGTAATGTGCGCAGTACCGGGTCGGCCGATCAGCGGTTTCGGAAGTGAGCCTCACGCACTTCGGCGAGCAACCGTTCGTGGTCCCCGGCGAGCTTTTCCGCGGTGATGATGACGAATCGCCACCCCTCCGCGCTCAACCACTTCCGACGCAGCTTGTCCCGCCGCAACTGCCGTTTGGTCCGGTGCCACAGGCCGTCGTATTCGACGGCTGTCTTGCTCTCCTGAAGGACATGATCGAGTCGGGCCACCTCCCTGCCCGCCCGGACGATGCGGTATTGCGGTGTCGGCTTGAATCCCCCACACACCAGGACGACCCGCAGTTCCGATTCCGGGAGTGACTCTGCCCGGTCGTCGGACATCTCGAACGCCTTCCGCGCGAGCCGAATCCCCCGGTTACGGCGGCGATAGAGTATGCGCCCGAGTCTTGCTCGGGAAACCATACGGGCACGGATGAAGGCGTCCAGATCAGGAACGGCGAGTCGAAGTCTGCGTACCCAGCTACGGGTGCGTGGAGAGTGCCGTAGGAGCAGGTCGAGCGCGATGCGGCAGGGCCGTGCTATCCGCACACCGTGCCACGGCCGGGATTCCTTCCTCCCCACGGCGGTTCGCCGGACGTGGATACCACGGACCGGGCCGAAGCGTGCTTCCTCGGGTACGACGAATTCCACCGGATCGTTCGGCTTGGCGAGGTCGACGCCCAGAACGGTCGCTGCCGAGCGCCCGGTCAGAACCGCACGCTTCGGAACGATCAGCGCTGCTCCGCGGCAGCGGAGTTCGTGAGTGACCTCGAGGTGGGCGGGTGCGTAGACGTCCTGGAAAAGACGGCGGAACCGCGGGCCCCGAAGCTGTGCCGCGGTGAGGTATCCCGCGGAGCGTGCCGCCGAGCCACGGAAGACGTCGTTGATGTCGATTCGTGTCGTCGCTGAGTGCATGGACACAGCCTGACCCACAGCGCCGACACACGTCTCTTCACGACCAGCAGTTGTCCACAGGTTCCTCGGGAAGACGCACTTGTCCACTGGCGCCGGACGACGCCTTGACAGGCAACAGACGTGCGAAAGCAGCGCGGTCCGCCCGCAAAACGCCCTACCTCCGTCCGCCCGCGAAACGACCCACCCCCGCCCGCCCGGGACCACGGCAGGTGCCGGGCGGGCGGGCAGGGTAGGAGGGACGAGGTCAGTCGCCGCGGCGGACCGGGCCGAGGAGTTGCTGCTCCTTGGGAGTGGTGACCAGGCGGAGCGGGCGCCACAGGTTACGGCCCAGGGCAACGACCTGGTCGTCCTTCAAGGTCGTCAGCTGCCGCATCATCTGCGGCGGGAGCCGCCAGATGCGACCCGCGAGTTCCGCCTGTCCCGCGGGAAGCCGCTGCATCAGCACCAGATCCGCCGCGTTCGCCAGTGCACCCGCCTGCGGATGGAGGTAGGGCAGGACATAGATCGTCGTCTGCCACGGCGAGCGTGGAGGAAACAGATCCTGTGGTGTCGGACCGCCGTCGTGGACGACGAGTAGCGGTGCGTCTTCCGAGGGCCTGGGCAGTTCGACCGGTGAGAGTCGCCGGATCTGGACCAACGGCGAGGGCTGTCCGTTCTGTTGCTGCCCCGCCGCCTTGGGCAGGACATGCCAGGCCGCGGGACGTCCGGTCGCGATGACGACCCAGGCACCGACCGCCATCGCGCGCAGCGCGACCTGCCGGGACAGGTACAGTCCACCCACCAGAACGATCCGCGTGGGAGCCGACCGCAGCGCGGAGACCGTCAGCGGTTCCCCCTGCAGCCCCGATCCGAGCACGATCCCCCCACGGTCACCCGAGGGGCTGACAACGTCGAGCAGTTCGGGATCGACGACGAATTCCGGTGCCACACCTGTGGCCTCGTTCGCGTCGTGCACACGGGTGCTCACGCGGTACCTCCCAGGGGTAACGTCGAGGCGAATCCGGAGGCCTGCGATCCACGGAGCGGTGTCAGCGTGACCCCGATCCGTTCGGAGACGCTCGTCAACCGTTGATCGCCCGCCTCGAGTTCTCGTGGATTCCGCGCGCTGATACGGACGACGCCCCGCAGCCCGACCTTACCCTCGTCGGACGCGGGCGAGAGGGACATGGCGACGGTCGCGGACAACGCGCGGACACTGGTGAGCGCGTTGAGGTTGCTGCTGATCCGCCCCTTCGGCCACCCGGTGATCGCGTAACTGGCGTGCCCGATCCCGGCGGCGGTGACCCCGCCCCACTTTTCGTGCAGCCGGACACGGGTGGTCGAACCGGCGACGTCGGTCAGTTCGGCCGCGGAAATACCCGACCTCAGCAGTTCCTCGGGGTTCAACGGCCTGGTCGGCACCCCCTGTGACTCCAGTGCGTTGCGGACGCGCGACAGGGCACCCATCAGCGCTCTGTGCGCGCCGACGACACCCCCGCCGCGTTCACAGACAGCCGTCGGACACCGTTTCGGGTCGAGTCGGACGGAGATCCAGGTGGTGCGTCGCGCCGGAGCGGACAACGGCCCGAGAACCTCCAGGTAGGACTCGAGTGCCGGTGACTCCGCCGGGAGGGCCGCACTGCCCGGGTAGCAGTGCGAGGTCATCTGGATCGAGTCGAGAATGACTCCACGGTCCTCCAGGCAGGGAGCCAGTGCCGCGAGGGGAAGGCTCGGTGCGGCACCCGCCTGGGTGATCAGTGCCGGTGTCGGTTCCACCAGGAGAACCGCCGTCCACGTTCCGTCGTGCCAGGCGAGCCCGACCTCGTGATGCTCATGGTCCTTCGTCTTCGCCACGACGAGATCGGGCACCGCGAGTCGCAGCAGACTGACGCGGGCGTCCTCGGGTCCGAGGACTTCCTCGTCGTCGTCCTCCCCGACGGCGACGGGCTCGACATTGGTCGGATCCGGTGGGGTGATCACGCGATCGTGCGATCGAAGCGCGTAGCGGACCGTGAGTCCTGCCCATTGCGTGAACCACTGGCCCTTCCACCGGAGGAAGGCCAGGACAAGTGCCACGGCGGTGACGCCGAGCGCCGGGTAGAGCAACCCGTCGTTGATCGCGACGAGGACGAGGCCGATCGCGAACCCCAGCTCGAGCACCACGATGTTGGCTACCGGGAACAGACCGAAGCTCGCCGCCGCCATCCGGCGTCGTGCGGGCGGTACCTCACGCGTCGTGCTTCCGGAGTCTCCCTGGCCACCGGGGGGCTCTCCGGAACTCCCCGGCTCTGACGGGCCACCGCCCGGTCCGCCGGGCCCACCGGGACCTCCCGGTCCACCGGGCCCACCAGGCCCACCAGGCCCACCAGGCCCACCAGGCCCACCCGAGCCGCCTCCCGGAGGTCCTCCCGGTGGCGGACCTCCGGGGGAGGGACCTCCCGGAGGCGGGCCCGCGGGTTTCTGTGGTCCGGCCGGAGCGCCGGGGCGCCCACCCGGACCCGGTGGCGGGCCCGCAGGGGGACCACCCGGTCGGGCCGGTCCTCCGGGTCCGTTAGGGCCTCCCGGTCCCGGGCCTCCCGGACGTGGCGGTGGCCCCGGTGGACGCCCGGACGGGGGTTGGCCCCCCGGGGGGCCCGGAGGGCGTGGAGGAGTGCTGACGGACATCCGCTCGTTCTCTTCCCCTCGTGCCTGTGACTGAGCTGGACAGCCGATCCCGACGGATCCGAGGCCGGTCGGACTTGGTAGAAACCAACACCCAACGGGTCCCGTGCGGCTATCCTGCGGAACCGTACCGCGAGTGGGAGAGCTGTAGGTCGAGAATGCCGTCAACACCGACAAGCAAGTCGCAAGTCCAGGCGTACCGGTTCGTGTTGCGCCGCATGCAGTCCGCGCTGGTCCGCAAGGACGCCGTCATGCTGCACGATCCCATGAGCACGCACTCACGGGCCACGATCGTCGGGGTCGTCCTGGGTGCTCTGGGGATGGTGGCGTTCATCGTGGTGGGCTTCTTCAAGCCTGCCCCGAAGCCTCCGGACTCGGGCATCGTCATCGGCGAGCAGTCCGGCAGTGTCTACGTCGTCATGGGGAATCCGAAGGAGTTGGTCCCGACGTTCAATCTGGCGTCGGCCAGACTGCTTCTCATGGCGCGGTCGCAGGGGGAGGGCGGCGGTGCCGAGGCCGCTCAGCCCGCGCCTCCCGAGGTGGTTCCCGACGACCAGCTCAAGGACATACCGCGGAACCGTATGCACGGCATCCCGGGCGGCCCGGACCTTCTCCCGAACAAGGATCAGCTCGTGTCGCCGAACTGGGCCGTCTGCGATCAGACCACTATGGACAGAAGTTTGACCGACCGGGTCGCACGGGAGCGAGCGGGGACCGAAACGACCGTCTTCGCCGGTGTGCGCGAACTCGGCCGGCAACTGGGGCAACGACAGGCGTTGCTGGTCTCGGCCGATGACGGTAACCATTATCTCGTCTACCGGCAGAAGAGTGACGCGAACACCCTGAATGCGAACACGGTGCGCGCCCGGGTCGATCTGACCGAGAAATCGGTGGCCGCGGCTCTCAACCTCGACGAGCGGTTCGTGCGGAAGATCTCGATGGGGCTTCTCAACGCGATCCCGTCGGTGGGAGAGCTCGCTGCGCCGACGATCCCCGGCGCGGGCGAGTCCCCGGAGGGATACGACGTCGACGGGCTTCCGGTCGGAGCGGTGTTCGAGACCCACCTCACCGAGAGTGTCGATCAGTATGTTGTCACCCGGACAGGTGTACAGGCGGTTTCCACCGCTGTCGCGGACATGATCCTCTTCGAGGAAACCCTCACGCGGGAAGCTGTGACCGTCGCGCCGGACAAGTTGCAGTCGCTGCCGCGGGTGGGACCCGGTGACGAGGGCTATATCGACGTGCAGCACTACCCGGATGCCGTCCCGACGGTTCTCGATCCGATGCAGCACCCTGTCGCGTGCCTCGGCTGGGCCATCGAGGGAGAAGGAGAGCAGCGGGACGCCACCACCTCGGTGTACGTCGGCAGTGTGCTGCCCGGGCCGAAGGACGACAACAACGAGCCGGACACGGTGCCCATCGGTACCCCGGGGCCGGACAACATGAAGGTCGACGGCTTCTACATGCGGCCCGGCCACGCCGGTGTCGTCCGGTCGGCGACCACCAAGGAGACATTCGGTCGGGGAAGCATCCAATTGATCTCCGATCGCGGTGTGCGCTACGGAATCCCGAGTGCGGAGATCGCGCGGGGGCTGGGACTCCCACAGACCGACCCGGCGCCGGAGTCGATCATCAAATTGTTGCCGGCCGGCGCGTCGTTGAACCCACAGGACGCGCAGCGGACCTTCGACTACGTGCCGGTGGACGAAGGCTCCGGGCGGGTGGAACCGAACGACCGGGCCGCCGCCGACGGTTCCGGTGGAGTGCGGGGAGGGAACTGACCCCCTGCGGAACCGGTCGAGCGTCCCCACCTCCACCGACCCCGCGATCCCGCTGAGCCGAACGACCCAGCTCGACACGCCGCCGTATCGCCGGGGCACCGCCGAGTCGGTGCCCCGGCGAACGACATTCCGCCCGCGAAACGCGCCCCGCCTCCCCTCGCCGGCCCCGGCCGCGGGGCGGCTGAGCGGCCGAGAAGCCGAGTGTCACGCCCGGCGGTGTCGCCCGTCGTCGGTGCGCGTGCGCCTACGGGGTACATGGGGGTAGGTGGAGCGATCCGCCCGCGAAACGTCCCCCACGGAGACTGAACCGCCCTGTCGTCGCGGTTCCGGGGACGGGCTCGGGCGGCCCTGTGGTTGTTCGGCGTTGGTGCGGGTGCCGTGGTGGGGCGTTCTGCCCGCGGAATGTTCCCGGGCCTGCCGTGCCCTCGGGGCACGGCAGGCCCGGCGGGCCCGGTCAGGGGGAGGGGGTGGTGTTCGTCGGGCGGTTTCGGCGGATCGTGTGCACGACGAACAGGGTGACGAGGAGAGCGGTGAGCGCGCCGCCGGAGCCCACCACCGCGACCACGACCGGGGTCCAGTTGCGGTCGGCGGGGGGCGGCATGTCCGAGGGGAGGGCCTCCGCCCGCGCCGCCGGGAGTCCCTCCTCGGACGGCACCGTCGCCGTCAGCGCCGCCATCGGGTTGATGACGCCGTGGCCGACGAAGTTGTCCCGTCCTCCGGGCGCCGCCGGGTGATGCGCCGTGAACTCGATACGGTGCATCACCTCCCGGGCGTCGAGATCGGGGTACTTCGCACGGACCAGTGCCGCCAGTCCGGCGACATAGGGCGCGGCGAAGCTCGTCCCCTTGATCGAAGCCGGCTCGGCATTCTCGATCATCATGTTGGTGAGTCGGCGGGAGCCCTCGGCCGGGTCGAGCGACGTGATGTCGGTCCCCGGCGCCGCCACGCTCACCCACGGGCCGTGGATGCTGAAGTCGGCGACACCGCCGGTGCGGTCGATCGCCGCGACGGAGAGCACGTCGTCGGCGAACCACGGGGGACTCACGACCGTGTTCGGCGGGGTACCGGGCTCCTGGTCGTTCTGCTCGCAACGCTTCGACACGTTGCCCGCCGCGGACACGACCACGACGTCGTTCCGGACGGCGTTGCGCACCGCTGCCTGCAGCCGCCGCTCCTCCGGCATGACACCGCCGTCCGCGGGACGACAGTGGTTGATGGAGATGTTCATGACGTCGACACCCTGTCTGGTCGCCCGCACGATCGCCTGGGCGAGGGTGTCCAACGTTCCCGCACCGCCACCTTCCTGTGTCCGGCTGTCCTGAGCCGGACCGGTGTCCCCGACCAGCGATTCGGAGCCGCCGTCCCCGGACTCGTCCGACCCACCGTCACCGGAGCCCGCGTCGTCGTCCCCGTCACCGGAGTCGTCGTCGGAGTCCTGCTCCTGCTCGGCTGCGGCGCCGTCCTCGTCGGGCGAGTAGTTCTGGCTGGACTGCCGGATGGAGATGATCCGCGCGTCGGGCGCCATCCCGGTGAATGCGATGTCGGCGGGCGTATCGGCGGCGATGATCCCGGCGACCTGGGTGCCGTGTCCGTCGCAGTCCTCGACGCCGTTCCCCGCGGGGTCGACGTAGTCTCCGCCCTCCTCCACCCGGTCCTGGAAGTGCGGGTGCCGGGTGACTCCGGTGTCGATGACGGCCACCTGGACCGGGTCCCCGTCGGACTTCGCCCCGACCGAACCGAGTGTCGACCGCATCAGCGCGTGGACGTCACCGACGCGCAGGAACTGCTGACCCCAGGGTGCGTTCTGGATGTCCGCGTCGTGCTCCGGGTTGCGCTCGACGCAGGCGACCTTCTGGACATAGGGCTTGTCGGGTGTGCCGCTGTCGTCCGGTAGTACGCCCATGTCGACGGGCGGCGGCGACGCGTAGTACCCGGCGGTCGGCGTCTCGTCCTGTTCCTGAGCGGCGAGCGGCATCGCGCCGGGCCCGACGAAGCCGGTCGTCAGGACCAGCACGAGTGCGGAACCCCTCTTCACCGTCCGGACCGTCCGCACGCGAACCCCCTAGCAGTCGTGGCGCCGTCTCTGGAAAGCATCAGCCGATGTCGAGGTGCCGCAGAGTGGAGTACAGCCCCATCACGGCGAGGGCGAGCGGGATCACCGAGGCGATGCAGACGGCCTCGAAGATCTCGACGGTGCGGCGCATCGGCGGGGTGAACCGCTGGTCCGGGAACACGACGCCGAGCACGAGCGCCGCGGCGCCGAGCAGCACGAGTACACCGAAGATCCACAGGATCCGACCGGTGGGGTCCTCGGTCCACAACCAACCCACGAGGATGCCGCCCGCGGCGGCCATGCCGGTGGTCAGCAATGCGACGGCCTGCGCGCCGTTGGCGTAGGTGCGCCCACGTAGCAACAACACCAGCGTGGCCGCGACGGCGGTGAGGATGCCCCAGACATCCCCGGACGAGGCGGTGATGACGGCGGCGACCGCGGTGACCGCACCGCTGCCGACCAGCAGTCCGGTCATGTAGTTGTGCGCGACGCTGGTCCTGCGTTCGATCGCGGAGTAGTCCGGTTGTTCGGAATCCTCCTTCAGTTCCTCCGCGGTGTTCGGGACCTGCGGCAGCGGCAGTTTCGCGAGCCAGATCGTGGCCCTTGGCAGAATGGAGATGCCCGCGAGCGCGACGGCGACGGTGCCCGCGGCGATGCCGGGGGCGGGATGTGCCACCAGGGTGGCGACGAGGAAGGCGAGCACGCCGAAGACGCCCGCCGTGGCGGCGGCGATGAACGTGGTGATCCCCGTGCCCATCACCAGGATGCAGGCCGCCGCGAACACCACCAGCAGCGCACTGGCGAGCAGCAGGCTCGGTCGCAGTGCCCCGTCGGGAACGATGTGGAACCCGCTCACGAACGCCAGTGGGAGTCCACCCGCGGCAGCGACGAGCACGCCGGTCGATTCCGCGTCGTAGGCTTTCACCAGCGTCGCGCCCATCGCGACACAGGCGATCGCGGCCACGCCGCCGGTGATCGCGGTGGCCAACGAGTTGCCACCGAACAACGAACCGCTGAGGAACAGCGCCACGGCGGACAGCAGCAGCGCCAGCCCGCCCGCGACGTGTCCGATCCGGCGCGCGGTCTCCTTGGTCCAGGGCCGGAAACTGTCCGGATCGGCTTCCGCGATCGCGTCGACCACGTCGTCGTACAGCGGGGGCGGCGGGTTCTCGTTGCGCTTGCGCAGTTGCAGCAGTTCCCCGTCGACGATGCCGAGCGAGGCCAGCGTCCGGCTCGGATCCAACGGGGAGTCCCCGAGCTTCGCCAGCGCCCAGCCGCCGTGCCGGGCGCCGCCGTCCGGAGTGGCCTCGTTGGCCATGTTCAACAGCATGGGCATCAGGTCGGCCACCGCCACGTCGGCCGGCAGCGCGACGTCGATCCGGGTGCGCGGCGCGACCACCGTCACCCTGCTGAAAACCGTCGTGCCCGTTGCCACCTGTTCGCCCCCTACCTGGAGATTTCGCCGCCGGACGTTTATACCGCGTCGCGGAAACAACCCCGGCCGGGCCCGGTATCTTGCCGAACCGGCCCCATGATGTCGTGATGCCGCTCTAGTATTAACGCACCCGGGCCAGGCGTGGGGGCAGTTCCGGTGAATGTGCCGGTTCGCGTTTCCCGCGTCGGCCGCCGTCGCCGAGTCGAAGAGGGGTCCTTTCGGTGAGCACGCTGCAGTTCAAGCGGTCGCCACGGCTTGCTGCTCCCCGCCCGCCGGGTGGTGAGGTCCACCTCGAGCCGCCGCCCGAGGTCCCGAGGACGATCCCCGGCAACATCCTCATGAAGCTGATGCCGGTCGTCATGGTCGTGGCGATGCTGGGCATGGTCGCCTTCATGTTCACCGCGAGCGACGGCCCGCCCAGCCCGTTCATGATGATGATGCCGCTGATGATGATGATGTCGATGGTCGGCATGCTCGCGGGCGGCGGTCGTGGGGGCCAGCAGAAGAAGGCGGAGATGAACGAGGACCGCAAGGACTACCTGCGGTATCTCGGTCAGATGCGGGACCGCGCCCGTGAGGCGATGGTGGAGCAGCGGGCGTCGCTGGAATGGGTGCATCCCGACCCGGAGAGCCTCTGGTCCCTCGCGACGAGCAGGCGGATGTGGGAACGGAGGCAGAACGACCAGGACTTCCTCCACCTGCGGGTCGGCCGGAGTTCGCACCGGTTGGCGACCCGGCTCGTTCCGCCGCAGACCGGGCCGGTCGACGAGCTGGAACCGATCGCGACCCTGGCGCTCCGCCGGTTCGTCCGTGCTCACTCGATCGTGCCGGATCTTCCGACGCAGATCACGCTGCGTGGCTTCGCCGCGGTGGGCATGCAGGGCGAGCGGGAACTGACCCGTGGTCTCGCCCGCGCGATGCTCGCCCAGTTGGTGACCTTCCACAGTCCGGACGACGTGCTGATCGCCGTGGCCACCACCGGACGGGCGAAGGAGGACTGGGAGTGGGCGAAGTGGCTGCCCCACGTCCAGCACCCCACGTTGTCCGACGGGATCGGTCAGCTGCGCATGATGGGCGGGTCGCTGGCGCAGGTCGAACAGTGGCTGGAGGAGGAGCTGCGGGACCGGCAGCGGTTCTCCCGCAACGCCACACCGCCCCCGGACCAGCCGCACATCGTCATCGTCCTCGACGACGCCGACGTCACCGGTGAGGAACAGATCCTGCTGGAGGAGGGACTCGTCGGCGTCACGTTGCTCGACCTGTCCGACTCGATCGGCAATCTCGCGGCGCGGCGTGGGTTGCGGCTGGTCGTGGAGAAGGAGCGGCTCGGTGCGCGCAGCTCGGGCGGTGTCGAGTGGTTCGGCGGGCCCGACACGTTGAGCAGGGTCGAGGTCGAGGCGCTGGCCCGCAAGATCTCTCCCTACCGGATGAGCACCGGCGCCGCCGACGACGGCGAGGAGCAGCCGCTGCTGTCGAACCCGTCGCTGCTGGAGCTGCTCGGCATCCCCGGTGATCCGATGACGTTCGACGTGCAGCAGGCGTGGCGGCCGCGCCCGGTCCGGGACCGGTACCGCGTACCGTTCGGGGTCGGTGAGAACGGCCAGCCGGTCGAGCTCGACATCAAGGAAGCGGCGATGGAGGGCATGGGCCCGCACGGCCTGTGTATCGGGGCCACCGGTTCCGGTAAGTCCGAGTTCCTGCGCACCCTGGTGTTGGGGATGCTCGCGACGCATTCGTCGACGTCGCTCAACTTCGTCCTCGTCGACTTCAAGGGTGGCGCGACGTTCCTCGGTCTCGACAAGGCGCCGCACGTCTCGGCGGTCATCACCAACCTGGCCGACGAGGTGACCCTCGTCGACCGGATGAAGGACGCCCTCGCCGGGGAGATGAACCGGCGGCAGGAGGCGCTGAAGAACGGCGGCAACTTCAAGAACGTCTGGGAGTACGAGAAGGCCAGGGAGAACGGGGCCGACCTGGACCCGTTGCCCGCGTTGTTCATCGTCGTGGACGAGTTCTCCGAGCTGCTGTCGGAGAAGCCGGACTTCATCGACCTGTTCGTGGCCATCGGACGGCTCGGCCGGTCGCTGCAGATGCACATGCTGCTGGCGTCCCAGCGGCTGGAGGAAGGCAAGTTGCGCGGGCTGGATTCGCATCTGTCCTACCGCATCGGTCTGAAGACGTTCTCCGCCGCCGAGTCGAGGGCCGCGATCGGCGTTCCGGACGCGTTCGAACTGCCGTCCGTCCCCGGTGGTGGGTACCTGAAGTACGACACGTCGACGCTGGAGCGGTTCAAGGCGTCCTACGTCTCGGGCCCGTACCGGCCCGCGGGGATCAAGGCCGCGGCCCCGGGCGCCAAGGTCGTCCGCGCGGACAAGCGTCCACAGTTGTTCGTGCCCGACTTCGTGGAACTGCCCACCGAGCCGGAACCGGAACCCGAGCCCGAACCGGAACCGCAACAGCAGGCCGAGTCGGACGAGGCCGTGGAGCCGAGCGAACTCGACGTCATCGTCGGCCGGCTCGTGGGCCAGGGCCCTCCCGCACACGAGGTGTGGTTGCCGCCGCTGAAGGAGCCGAACTCGCTCGACACGTTGCTGCCGAACCTGAATCCCACGGAGGACCGGGGGCTGTCACCGGTCGGGTTCTTCGGCAACGGTCGGTTGCAGATCCCGCTGGGGATCGTCGACCGCCCGTACGAGCAGCGGCGTGACCCGTTGTGGGCGGACTTCTCCGGTGCCGCCGGGCACGGTGTGGTCGTCGGTGGCCCGCAGTCGGGCAAGTCGACGATGCTGCGGACACTGATCATGTCGACGGCCCTGACGCACACGCCCGAGGAGGCGCAGTTCTTCTGCATCGACCTGGGTGGTGGCACGCTCGCTCCCCTGGAGAAGCTGCCGCACGTCGGTGGCGTGGCCGTCGCGCGGCGGGAACCGGACAAGGCCCGCCGGATCGTGGCCGAGTTGACGACGCTGGCCAACGAGCGGGAGTCCCGGTTCGGCACGCTCGGCGTGGATTCGATGAACGACTTCCGCAACCGCAAGCGCCGCGGCGACATCACCGCGGAGCAGGACGCCTTCGGCGACGCGTTCCTCGTCGTCGACGGATGGCGGGCGTTGCGGGACGACTTCGAGGAGCTCGAGCCGCAGATCACCAAGCTCGCGGTGCAGGGCCTCACCTACGGCGTCCACGTGATCATCTCGTCGAACCGGTGGGCCGACATCCGCCCCGCGATCAAGGACATGCTCGGCACCCGGTTCGAGCTGCGGCTGGGTGACCCGAGCGAGTCGGACATCGATCGCAGGGTCGCCGTCAACGTCCCCGCCGGTCGCCCGGGACGCGGCCTGACCAGGGACAAGCTGCACTTCCTCGGAGGGCTGCCGCGCATCGACGGATCCAGCAGCGACGACGACCTGGGTGACGGCGTCGTCGACGCCGTGTCCAAGGTGGCGTCGGCGTGGCAGGGCAGGCCCGCACCGAAGGTGCGGCTGCTGCCGGACCTCATGCCGTACGAGGAACTGCTCGCGCAGGACAAGTACCGCGACACCAAGCTCATCCCGATCGGTGTCGACGAGGACGAGCTGGCCCCGGTCTACCTCGACTTCAACGCCGACCCGCACTTCCTCGCCTACGCCGACGGTGAGTCGGGCAAGACGAACCTGTTGCGGCAGATCGTGCGGGGCATCACCGAGCGCCACACCAAGCAGGAAGCCGTGATCATCCTGGTGGACTACCGGCGCACGATGCTCGGGTTCGTCGAGGGCGACCAGCTGCTCGGCTACGCGGTCTCGGCCAACCAGCTGGAGGACATGGTCAAGGAGGTCGCGCAGTCGATGCAGAAGCGGCTGCCGGGGCCGGACGTGACGCCGCAACAGCTCAAGGACCGGTCGTGGTGGAGCGGCCCCGAACTGTTCGTCGTGGTCGACGACTACGACCTGGTGGCGACGTCGACGAACAACCCGCTGAAGCCGTTGTCCGAATACCTCGCCCAGGCCAAGGATGTCGGGCTGCACATGGTGGTGGCCCGGCGCACGGGTGGTGCGGCCCGGACCGGCATGGACCCGATCCTCGGCAAGCTCAAGGAGCTCGCCATGCCCGGCATGGTGATGAACGGGTCGAAGGACGAGGGGCAGCTGCTCGGCAACGTGAAGGCGGGCCCGATGCCGCCGGGGCGCGGCTACTTCGTCAGCCGCAAGGTCGGCAAGCAGCTGATGCACGTCTCGTGGATCAACCCCGAGTGAGGTGCCGTGTCCTCCGGGGTGGGCGCATTCCGCCCGCGAACTGCGCCCACCCCGGGGGACCGACCGCGGACCGCGGCGCCGTGCCCCGGGGTGGGCACGTTCGCGGGCCCAGCGCGTCGGGGCCGGTGTTGGCGGGCGGTGTCTGACAGGGTTCCGGCGTACACACCCACGACGACAGGCGGGAGCGGCTGGTGACTCTGCGGGTGGCGGTGGACTTCGGGACATCGAGCACCTGTGTTGCCGCGTCGGTGCACGGTCGGGAACCCCAGATCGTGGTCATCGACGGCCACCCGCTGCTGTCGTCGGCCGTCTACGCCGCCCCCGACGGCACGTTGTTCGTCGGCCAGGAGGCCGAACGGCAGGCGGCGGTGGACCCGGCCCGGTTCGAACCGCACCCCAAGCGACGCATCGACGAGGGTGAACTGCTGCTCGGTGACGCGGTCCTGAGCGTGGTCGACGTCGTTCGCGCGGTGCTGTCCCGTGCCGTCACCGAAGCCCGGCGACTCGCGGCCGATGCCGAGGTCTCCCTCCTGGTGCTCACCCACCCCGCGGACTGGGGAGCGGTGCGCACCCGGGTACTGCGTCAGGCCGCCGCGCGGCTCGCCCACGAGGTCGCCCTGGTGCCGGAACCGGTGGCGGCGGCCGTGTTCCACGCGACGACCTTCGTGCCCGGGGAGACCGCGCCGGACCACTCCGCGGAGTGCGGCGGCGGCCCGGGTGGGGAGATCGCCGTGCTCGACCTCGGTGGCGGCACCATCGACGCGAGTGTCGTCCGGCGCCTTCCCGGCCCCGCTCGCGACGACACCGGTTTCGAGGTGCTCGCGACCCGGGGCGATCCACGGTTCGGCGGCGCCGACATCGACCAGGCGCTGCTCGACCATGTGGGTTCGCTCGTCCCCGAGGGCGACCGGCACGCGTGGGACGAGCTCGTCCAGGGGCGTTCGCTCGCCGTCCGTCGTCGCCGCCGGGTCCTCCGCCACGACGTACGTGGTGCGAAGGAGACCCTGTCGCGGCACGCATACACCGACGTTCCTCTCCCGTCGCCGTTCGCCGACACGCACGTCACGCGGGACGACCTGGAACGGCTGATCGCGAATCCGCTGGAGCGGGCCGTCGAGCTCACCCGGTCGACGGCCGACGCTGCGGGACTGCGGCCGCGACAACTGGCCGCGATCTTCCTGGTCGGCGGGTCGAGTCGGATACCGCTGGTCGCGCGGCTGATCCACGAACACACCGGTGTCCTCCCGACCACGTTGGACCAGCCGGAGACCGTGGTCGCGCGGGGGGCGTTGCGGGCGGTGGAGGTGCCGTCGAACCACACCGGAGCGGTCACCGGTGGCACACAGTGGGCGACCGGGACCGACACGCCACCGGATCCGTCCGGCCGCCCGACGGGGACCCCGTCCCCCGGGGCGACCTCGGGCACGCGGCCGGGGGCGCGACCGGCGGCGCCGGATCC
>NZ_KE387064.1:2378-10161 GCF_000430445.1 Saccharomonospora iraqiensis subsp. iraqiensis | reverse complement strand
GCGGAACGTGGTGCGGCCGCGCCGGCGCGGCCGCCGCGCGGCCCGGGGCGTTCGCGCGAGCAACGACTTCGGGTATTCCCGCGACAGTGCGGAACCGGCCGTGGCACTGTCTGCGTCGTAGCGCCGGTACGAACCAGTACGGCACCATCACGAGCGAAGGGGGTACTCCCGATGGCAGGCGGTTTCACCGGGACACCGGAACAGTTCCAGCAGGCGTACCAGGACGTCGACCAGATCAAGGGTCAGATGGACCAGAACCTGAACACGCTGCGGAACAACATCGAGGCGACGCAGGCGGGCTGGCAGGGCGAGGCCGCCAAGGCCTTCCAGAACGTGATGAACGCCTTCGACGAGAAGACGCGGAAGCTGAACGAGGCGCTCGGCAACATCGGTGAGCTCCTCCAGCAGTCGGGTGTCAAGTACCAGCAGGCGGAAGAGGAGCAGAACTCCGCCATCAGCAACATCGGCAACACGCTCGGCGGACTCTGATCCGCGCCGCTTTCCGACACTCTCCGACTACTTCAGCACTGAACGGGAGGAACAATGCCGAACGGCATCGTTGTTGACTACGCGACCATCCACACGGCCGCCGAGGACTGCAACAAGACGGGGTCCGAGCTGGACGCGCTGTTCGAGGACCTCAAGTCCCGGCTGGCTCCGCTGGTGGACTCCTGGTCCGGTGAGGCCATGGAGGCCTGGCAGCAGTGCCAGAACGAGTGGAACCAGTCGCTGGACGAGATGAAGCAGGTGCTCGCGCAGATCGCGACCGCGCTGCCGCAGATCGCCGACGGTTACCAGGCGACGGACAAGGGCATCCAGGGCATGTTCTGATCGCCCTCCGTGTGCTTGCGCGTGACCGGGCCCGCCCCCCGTCGGGGACGGGCCCGGTTTGTCGTGGTGGCTGGAGCCGGGGATCTGACGCGCCGTAAGCGGGCCGTGACCGACCGGGTTCCGGGTGGTGCGGGGCACCTCAGCAGGTGCGTGGTGACGAGCCGGTCGCTCTCGCGGCCCGTTCCGTGCCGGAGGGCTGGCCCCTGTCGGTGTTCGTCGTGTCGGTGTCGCCCGGTCGGCGGCTCGTTCCCGGGGGTCCGGGTCCGGGACTGCGCACGGGGGCTATGATGGGGAGTTGCTGCCGACCCCGCGTTCACCCACCGCACGGCAACCGGGTATCTTCACGTGTTGTTGTGCGTGCAGGAGCGGCACGCGCGAAGCCCGCACGGACCTGACAAGCAAGTTGACGACGAGGTAGACCCTTGCCCACGTACAGCCCAAAGCCCGGCGATGTCACTCGTGCCTGGCACGTGATCGACGCCGAGGATGTCGTGCTCGGCCGGCTCGCGACCGAGGTCGCGACGCTGCTGCGCGGCAAGCACAAGCCCACCTACGCCCCGCACGTGGACACCGGTGACTTCGTCATCATCGTCAACGCTGACAAGGTGGCGCTCACCGGCAACAAGCGCGAGCAGAAGTTCGCCTACCGGCACAGTGGCTACCCCGGTGGCCTGCGTAAGCAGTCGTTCGGCGAACTGCTCGACTCCCGGCCCGTGCGCCTGGTCGAGAAGGTCGTGAAGGGTATGCTCCCGAAAAACAAGCTCGGCCGTGCCCAGGCCAAGAAGCTCAAGGTCTACGCCGGGCCGGACCACCCGCACGCCGCGCAGAAGCCGCAGCCGCACGAGATCACCAAGATCGCTCAGGTGACCCAGTGAGTGAGGAACAGTTCGTGACCAGCACCGAGACCGAGACCGCCTTCGACGCGGTCGTGACCACCGAGACGGCGGCCGCGCCGAAACCGTCTCGTGCCGCTGGGGGCACCGCGCAGACGGTGGGCCGTCGTAAGGAGGCGGTCGTCCGTGTGCGGATGGTGCCGGGTAGCGGCCAGTTCAGGTTGAACGGGAAGAGCCTTGAGGACTACTTCCCGAACAAGGTTCACCAGCAGCTGATCCGCGAGCCGCTGAACACGGTCGAGAAGCCCGAGTCGTTCGACATCGTGGCGACCCTCGACGGCGGCGGGCCGTCCGGGCAGGCTGGTGCGCTGCGCCTCGCCATCGCGCGCGCACTCGCCGAGATCGACGGGGACGACCGGCCCGCGCTCAAGAAGGCAGGCTTCCTGACGCGCGACGCGCGCGAGATCGAGCGGAAGAAGTACGGCCTGAAGAAGGCCCGCAAGGCGCCGCAGTACAGCAAGCGCTGACGCGCACGACAGCCGAGTCGAGCGCCCACCCGACAACCGGGGTGGGCGCTCGACTCATTTCCGGGCCCGGTCGCCCCGTCGGACGCACGGCGCGTCCCGTCCGACGGGGCGGTGGAGGTGACGACGTTTCGCGGGCGAACTGTCGTCACCTCCACGGCGAGCCCCCCGCAGATACAGCCCTCCGGGGCGACGATCCCGAACTCTTCCACGAGGTCCCGTGCGTCGTTCCCGGTGCCGTGGGGGAGGCGGGGCGTGGCCGGGGTGCGCAGTTCGCCCGCAGAACGTCGTCAACGCCCCGGAGGCCCGCTCGCGCCGGCGCGGGGGCGGGTCCGCAGGCGGGGTCGTCGGGTCGGGGGAACCGCATTCAGCCCGCGGAACGCGGTGTGTGGCCGACCGGGGTTCGGGCGGGCATCGTGGGGTGGCTAGGTTGTTGCGGTCGGGTCGCAGATGCACGTGATTGACGGAGGTCGACGACATGGCTCGCCTTTTCGGTACGGACGGGGTCCGGGGCCTCGCCAACGACGAACTCACCCCCGAGTTGGCGTTGGCGGTGTCGGCCAGTGCCGCCCGTGTCCTCGCCGAGCACGACCGCTCCCACCGGCCGGTGGCGGTCGTCGGTCGGGACCCCCGGGCCAGCGGGGAAATGCTGGAGGCGGCGGTGGTGGCCGGGCTCACCTCCGCGGGCGCCGATGTTCTCCGCGCCGGGGTACTGCCCACACCGGCCGTGGCCTACCTCGTCGGTGACCTCGACGTCGACCTCGGCGTGATGATCTCCGCCTCGCACAACCCCATGGCCGACAACGGCATCAAACTCTTCGGCGACGGCGGGCACAAGCTCCCGGACGGTATCGAGGACGAGATCGCCGACGGTCTCAACGCCGCCACGACCCGGCCGACCGGCGCCCAGGTCGGCCGCGTGTCCGACGCGGAGGACGCTCTCGACCGGTACGTCGCGCACCTGCTCGCGGCCACACCGGCTCCCCTCACCGGGCTGCGCGTCGTCGTGGACTGCGCCAACGGCGCGTCGTCGTTCGCGGCGCCCGAGGCGTACCGCAAGGCGGGTGCCGAAGTGATCGCGGTGAACGCCGACCCCGACGGTGTGAACATCAACGACAACTGCGGTTCGACCCACCCGGAGTCGCTGCGCGCCGCCGTCGTCGAACACGGTGCCGACCTCGGCATCGCCCACGACGGTGACGCCGACCGGTGCCTGGCCGTGGACTCCGACGGCGAGCTCGTCGACGGCGATCAGATCATGGCCGTGCTGGCCGTCGGCATGGCCAAGGCCGGCGAACTGGCGGACACCACGCTGGTCGCCACGGTGATGAGTAACCTCGGTCTGCACCTCGCGATGCGGGAGCAGGGTATTACGGTGCGCAGCACCGCCGTCGGGGACCGGTACGTGCTGGAGGAACTGCGCGCGGGCGGTTACTCGCTCGGCGGCGAGCAGTCGGGCCACGTCGTCCTGCCCGGATACGCCACCACCGGCGACGGCCTGCTCACCGCGCTGCGCCTGATGAGCCGCGTCGCGGAGACGGGCGACCCGCTACGCGAGTTGGCCGGGGTCATGCGCCGCCTACCCCAGGTGCTGGTGAACGTGCCGGTGACGGACAAGACCACCGTGACGGGTTCGCCCACCGTGAAGGAGGCGGTCGACTCGGTCGAGGCCGAACTCGGCGAGACGGGCCGTGTCCTGCTGCGGCCCTCGGGCACCGAACAACTCGTCCGGGTCATGGTCGAGGCCCCGGATGCCGAGACGGCCCAGGTCGCGGCCGACCGGCTGGCCGGGGTCGTCTCGTCGGTCTGCTGACAGGTCGACCAGTATGTACAAGCCAAGTCGCCTCTTTCCGAGTCACCGCGCGAGGTGAAGCGGTAATCTATTCGTGCAGCGACGGCACCGGATCCGACCAGTGTGCGTCCAACGATGGGTTTGTGCTCGTCATGATCGTAAGGGGTTCACTGTGACAGGCGGACACACCGTCGACCCAGGCAAGCTAGGCGCGGCAGGAACGACCTATGTTCAAGTAAGTGAAGAGTTGAAGAAGGCGGGCGAAAGGCTCAACACTGGCGTATCTGAAGCCACCGTGGGAAAGGCTTGGCCACATGTAGCGGATAAGTACACCGATGTGATTGAAAAGTATCGGGAAAGTGTTACTACTTATGGTGAAAAAGCCGGAGAACTCGGCGAGAACTTTTCGAAAGCTGCTAAGGCATATGAAGACGGTGAAGCAGTCAGCGGTCAAATGATTTCCCTGAAGGGAGGCGATTCCTGATGGCGTACGTCAGCTCGGAGAGGCAGCGGGAGATTTTCGATGAGGAGGGGTTCACCCGTGCGGATGTTGACCGCATGGAAGAGGCGCTTCGGGATCCTGCACTCTCTGATGAAGATCGAGGGAAGTTGTTATATGCACTCGTTAATGCTGGGCGGATGAGTGTAGCGGAAGTCGAACGGTATGCGGCAGACTTGGGACTTGATGCCGAGGATGTCCAAAAGGGCGGCCAGGCGGTGCACGAGAATGCAGATAACGCGCGTGTCGTTCTAGATCGGGTGAACAAGTGGTATTCGGTTCTTGATGCGCAGCAAGCAATCGGCCAGGGAGGCTACTCGAACTCTGATGAAATAATCGACCAGCTACAACCCGCCCTTGAGTTTTTCGATCAGTCGCATAAGCGTTTCCAGGGCGCCAGTAAGCTCGTAGACTTCGCCCCAGAGAAACAGAAGAATGAACCCTCTAAGCCTACTGACTTCGATATAAATGCCGCGACAGGTGGTGAAGATGAGACGCAAACCGCATCGTATGAGCACGCGGGAGTCGATCCGAAGTCTCTGCGCGAGGGGCTGACCGAATTCCGAGGAATTGATTTCGCAACGTTTCGTGCCGACTCCGGGTCGCTTGAGGCTGCGGCCGAGAAGGTTGCGGTTGGTAGAGATGCGCTTGCAGAATCTTGGAAAAATAACACTGAGGACTGGACCGGTGCCGCGAAAGAATCAGCGAAGCGGGCTGATGAGAGCTTGGCGCAAGGTGCGGATAAGTTATCGGAGTCCTTGAAGAAAGCTGGCGAAGGAGTTGGAGAGTTCTCATCCTATCTCGAAGATAATGTGCAGAAACTGGCTCAGCGCATTTTCGATGTAGTGAAAGACGGAACGCTCGCTGGCCTGACTCTGGCGCAAGTCGATATGCATATCGAGAATGTCAAAACTCTGCCAAAAGAAATTGAAGGAATCAAAGAATATCGTTACCAGACTAACGAATTTTATCACCTTGAGCAGAAGCGCGAAAATCTGAAAAACTCGCAGGGTGCTTTATATGACATCTGTGCAGACTACGACCAAAAGGCGCGTACGTTCCATAACGTAGCAAAAGAGCATCTTTTGGCTATCGAGAAGGAGTACGCCGAGGCAATCGGGTTTCTTGGAGAGCAGCTCGGGGCCGGCCCGTTCGCTGGGCTCGAGGTAGGCGGAACGATAGATAAGTCTGCCCACCACGCTCTTCCAAGTGGAGGCCCGAATGCAACGCCAGGAGCAGGGATCGGCGGGTCTAGTGGGGCGGCTTCACCCGAACTTTCGAGTGGTGGCGCCGGAACGTCGGCCGTTGGAGGAGAAGCATCAGTTCCCGAGGGGGTGGGCCGCAGCGGACTGGAGATGGCGGATGCGGTTACCGGTGAAGAATTAGAGACCGATTCGCAGACGGGCGAAGCCTTCCCGATCGATCCGGTGGGCGGTGACGCGGTTGAAGGTGCCGATGTTTTGCGACAGTTCACTATCGAACGGGGAGACAACACACTTACGTTGTCCGAACCGGATAGCAACGGTCAAATGACTGTTTCTCTTGAAAATGCGGACGGAGGGCTAAGTGAGTACGAGCTAGATTTCGGTGAAGAGTATGCCGCTGCACAATCCAATATGGAAAACGGATCCGCCTCCAGGCTCGGCATCGAAGAGGGGGAGGTGTATCTTCCTGGAGAGGACGGGAAGATTCGCATCGAGGGCCAGAGTATCACGATCGTTGCTGAACGTCCGGAAGGACCTAACGGGCCGACTCTAGTCACCGTTGACGACCGCGAGGGAGGCTCCGCCACCTATACGCTCGGCGGTGGAGAGAGCGAAGGATCGGCGCCACACGGTGCGGAAAAAGCCGAAGTGCGACCGAACGCCTTGGTGGATGGTTTCGACGAGCAGCCTACAGGTGCAACGCGGGCACAAGGTGGCGACGGCGCCGGATCACATCCGAACGGAACTGATCCCATGGAAACGACGCCATTCGAAGGGGGTTCGCCGTCGCCAGCGCTGTCGGGGGACCTATCGGGAAACGCCTCGAATAGTATGACGTCCGCATCGGAGATGTCCGCCGATGACGGAGGTGAGTCCGGCACATCGGCGACGACGCGCCCACAGGCGGTCGGTGCCGAGCATACTGCGGATGGCGTTGGCAAAGAGGCGAATTCTGATTCGTCCGAACGATCTGCGTCGTCCGGAGTCGGACTCGGAGCCACACCGGGTGGAGACACAGCAGCTGGAGTTTCCGCAGGTCCGGGATCGGGTGGAGGAATGGGAATGATGGGTGGCATAGGGGGCACAGGGGGCGGTGGCCAAAGCGGTGACGAAGAAAGGGCATCGAGCGCTTACCCGATTCATGGCGATCTGTTTGATGTGGTGACTAATGCAGTGCGAATCAGTGGCACCATCGGCGACCTAGGAACGGAATCTGCCGTCCGTTTCACCCGATGAGTGGCAGAAAGCTGAAGAGGCAGAAGTTATGACCTCAAGAGCGTATACAGGTCTGTCCGAGCGGCTGGCAGAACTCCGATCGCGAACGGACAACCGTGTGACAGCCATCGTCGATGAGTCGAACCGTTGCTCTGAAGAAGCTGCCCTACAAGTTCGGGAGCGGGGGCAGGCGGCTGCCGAACGACTGAAGGAACTGGAGGAGCAAAAAGAACTAGGGAAGAAGGAGGAGGATCCGAACGCGAAGAACCAGTGGATAGGTCGGGGCAGCACCCGAAATACCGAACTCCAGTTCGGAGGAATCGAGGACGAAGTCGAACAGCAACGCCCCCTTGTCAGTCCCTCACATTCATCTGTGGAGCGGCCACAGTTCAATCAGCCGTCGTCGAGATCAGCGCCATCCTTGGGCCGTAGCGACGACGACTTCGACGACGAGGACTTCTCCAACAACAGTTGGATGCAGTAGTGCTCAGGTGTGCTGGTGGGCCGCCCGGTTGTCGTGGTCGATCCGGGCGGCCTTGAGGTCGGCGTCGAACACGTCGCGGTAGGTGTCCTCGCCCGCGAGCTTGGTCAGGAAGAACGCGGTGAACAGGGCCCGCACCGTGCGCTGGACGGAGTGCTGCGGCTTGCCCTGCAGGAGAAGCTGGCTCCAGTGGTAGCCCTCGGTCACCCCGAGGTGGGTGGCCTTGGGCAAAGTGCGCAGTTGCACCGGGCCCGCCCAGGCCTTGCTGATCGCCTCCGCGTTGCCGGTGGCGGGGGCGACGACGTCGTCCGCGGCGGCCAGGTGCAGGCCCGGAGCCGTGACGTCGGCGGCGGCCCTCGTCGCCGGGGGCATGGTCTGCGCTGCGGCGACCGTGGCGACGGCG
>NZ_KE387064.1:0-2278 GCF_000430445.1 Saccharomonospora iraqiensis subsp. iraqiensis | reverse complement strand
TGTCCGGAGGCGTACTGCCCCTCGGCGGTGTAGGCGTGCGGCTCCCCGGGCGGACGTACCCGCGAGCCCGCGAACCCGGCCTGGGCACCCGGCACCGCCACCGTGACATCGGCTCCGGAGGCGAGCGTCGCCCATCCCCCGCCGGTGGTCGGGTCGCGGACGACGGCGACGTGCGGCAGTCCCGCGTCCCGGTGCGCGGCGAGGGCCCGGGCGATCCGGTGCAGCTGGGACAGCGCCCGCATGCCCTCCTGCATCCGGCTGCCGCCCGTGGCCACGAGCGAGACGACGGGAGCGGACCGCCGTCGGGCCTCGGCGAACGCGTGCCGGAGCCGCAGGCCCGTTCGCTCGCCGATGGAGCCACCGAGGTGGGCGAACTCGAAGGCGACGAGCACGGTGTCCACCCCGCCCACCCGGCCGGTGCCGCAGACGACGGACTCCTCCTCCCCGCTGCGGCGTGCGGCGTCCGCACGCTGGAGGTCGTATCCGCGCCACCCGATCGGGCCATCCGGTGCGGCGGGCGCCGAGGATTCGGGTGGGACCAGTTCGGTGACGTCGTCGGCGACCGTGGTGAGCAGTCCGCGCGCGGTGTCACTCATGCAGGGCCTTCTTCAGGATCTTGCCCATGTCGTTGCGGGGGAGGGCGTCGAGGTAGCGCACCACCCGGGGACGCTTGTGTGCCGACAGGGCGGCGGTGACGTGGTCGGCCAGCTCCTCCTCGCCGGGACGGGCGCCGTCGGGCACCACCCAGGCGACGATGCGCTCGCCCAGATCCGGGTCGGGTTCCCCGGTGACCGCGACCTCGGCCACGTTCGGGTGTTCGAGCAGCGCGTTCTCGATCTCCCCCGCGCCGATCCGGTAACCGCCGCTCTTGATGAGGTCCGTCGACTTGCGGCCGACGAGGCGGAGGTCGCCGTCCGCGTCGCGGGTGGCCATGTCCCCCGTGCGGAACCATCCGTCGTGGAACGCCTCGGCGGTGGCGTCGGGGCGGTTGAGATACCCGGTGAACAGGTTCGGGCCCCGGACCTCGACCTCCCCGACGGTCTCGCCGTCGTGGACGTCGAGCGGGTTGCCCGCTTCGTCCACCAGCCGGAGCGACACGTCGCGCAGCGGAATGCCGACGGTGCCGGGCCGGTGCGTGCCGTCGGGGCGCACGCTGGTGTTCATCAGGGTCTCGGTCATGCCGTACCGCTCGACGACCCGCCGCCCGGTGGCGGCCGCGATGCGCCGGTGGTCGTACACCGGCAGCGGCGCCGATCCGGAGACGAGCAGCCGCGCCCGACGCAACGCGTCGACCAGGGCCGGGTCGTGATCCAGTTCGGTCGCGATGCGGTGGTACATCGTGGGCACGCCGAACAGCATCGTCGCGGGCCCCGCCAGCTCCTGGGCGACGGCGTCGGTCGAGAAGCGACCGAGGTGGTGCACGGTGCCGCCCCTGCGCAGCGGTCCGAGGATGCCGAGGATCAGGCCGTGCACGTGGAACAGCGGCAGCCCGTGCACCAGCACGTCCTCGGCGGTCCAGCCCCAGGCGTCGGCCATCGCGTCCAGCGAGCTCGCGATCGCACGGCGCGGGATCACCACGCCCTTGGGCCGCCCGGTGGTGCCGGAGGTATAGATGACGAACGCCGGGTCGTGCGGGTCGGGTTCGTCCTCCGGTGGGGTCGCAGGCGCCGGTGGGGCCGTGCCGGTCGGGGGGAGCACGACGTCGATCCGCGGCAGGTGGCGCAGCGCGGAGGGGAGGTCCGCGCCGGGTTCGGCGAGCAGGAGGCCCGGGGTGCTGTCGGCGACGATGTGGTCGAGTTCCCGGGTGCCGCTTCCCGGATTGACCGGCACGACGGGTACCCCGGCCAGGAGGGCGGCGACGGTGGCGACGGCCGTCTCCGGACCGGGTGTGGCCCACACGGCCACCCGCGTGGTGCGGGGTTCGCCGGACGTCGGGCGGAGGCGCCGGGCCAGGTCCCCCGCGACGGCGGCGAGCTCGGCGTAGGTCAACGCCCGGTCGCCGAACCGGAGCGCGGTCTTGTCCTGGGCATCGTGCAGGTCCGGCAGGAGCACGGTCACCGGTCACCTCGCGGGCTCTCGTGTCGTGGTGTGTGCGGTCGTGACGGGGGTGGTCGGCTGCGTCGTGGCGTGCGTGCGGATACGTGCGGGCGCGTACGGCATCCGGCCCGGACACCGTTACCGACCCGTAGGCGCCTGTGTCCATCATGCCGCCCCGACGCCGCCCGCCGCCGACGGCGCCGGGCGGCGGGACCGCATTCCGCCCGCGAAAGGCGCCACC
>NZ_KE387063.1:16594-19944 GCF_000430445.1 Saccharomonospora iraqiensis subsp. iraqiensis | reverse complement strand
CCGGGGACCCGCCGACGCTGTCCCCGTCGCGCACGGCGCGCGGGACCAGCGCCCGCACGGTCGACGTCTGGCTCAGCGGCATCCCGCGGCGCGCCAGCCACTCCCGCAACGCCCCCGTGACGACGGCGAGGACCACGTCGTTCACGGTGCCCCCGTGCCGCCGCCGGACCCGGCGGAGGTCCTCCAGGTCCGTGCGTACCCCGGCAAACACCCTGCCGCGGCTCACCTGCGCGTTGAGCGGGCTCGGGGCCGCGGGGCGGAGCACCGAGTGCACCGCCGAGGCCACCTCCTCCACCGCACCCAACATCCGGTCGGCGGTACTGGCGACGTCCCGTACGGCCGTCCGGACGTTCTCCACCATCTCCGCGGGGCGGCGCACCGTGTCGGCGACGGCGTCGGTCACCAGACGCACCCGCCCCGGGCGGGGCCGTGCGGTCCAGAACTCCTCGGCGGGCCCGGGTTCGGTGGGCTCGTCGTCGAGCAGCAACTGTCCCAGATCGAGCGATCCGATGCCGTCCACCATCGACTGGTGCGTCTTGGTCACCAGCGCCACCCGGTTCCCGGCCAGCCCCTCGACCATGTACAGCTCCCACAGCGGCCGCTCGACGTCGAGCGGCCGCGCCAACAGCCGCGCCACCAGCTCGAACAGCTGCCGGCGGGTCCCCGGCTCGGGCAACGCGGAGCGGCGCACGTGATAGTTCAGGTCGAAGTCGACGTCGTCGACCCACACCGGCCGGGACAGATGCCCCGGGACCGGCCGCACCCGCCTGCGGTAGCGCGGCAGGTACGCCAGCCTGCGGCCGACCAGGGACAGCAGCTGTCCGTAGTCGAACCCCGTCTCCGGCCGCTCGACGATCGCGATGCCGCCCACGTGCAGCGGGGTGGCGGGCCGCTCCGCGTACAGGAACGAGGCGTCCAGCGCGGAGAGACGGTCGGTCATGATCCGATCCTGACAGATCCGGGCGGCCGCCGCCGCGACGAGCCGGGCGGGTGGGAAACTGGCGGTGTGGGAGGTACACGGGCCCGGGGCGGCCGCGCAGCACAGGATGGCCGCGCAGCACAGGGCGGCCGCGCAGCACAGGGTGGAGGCGCCGCAGAGGGTGGCCGCGCCGCGCAGGGTGGGGACGCCGCGCACGGAGCGGGCGCGGGATCGCCGAAGGACCGGTTCCTGACCGTCTACGGGCGCAAGCCCGTGCTGGAGGTCCTGGGCGACCGCACCCTCGATGTCGACAAAGTGATCTTGGCGGACACCGCGCGGGGACCGGCGGTGGCCGAGATCGAACGCGCGGCCGGTGCGCGCGGTGTCCCGGTCCGACGCGCCGACGCCCACCGGGTGAAGGTGCTCGCGGGCAACGGGAAACAGGACCAGGGTGTGCTGGCCGACGTCGTGGCGCCCCGGATGCGGCCGCTGGCGGCGGCGCTGGACTCGCCCACTCCCCCGGCCCCGGTGCTCGTGCTCGACGGCGTCACCACGTCCGCGAACGTGGGGATGATCCTGCGGACGGCGACCGCCGCGGGCCTCGGTGGCGTCGTGGTGCCGCACCGGGGTGTGGCCGCGCTGGACCCGCTGGTGGTGAAGGCCTCGGCCGGGGTGGCCTTCCGGGCGCCCGTGCTGCGCTGCGCGACCGCGGCGGAGGCCGTCGAACAGCTCACCGAGTCGGGCTACGCCGTGTACGCCCTCGGTGCCCGGCCGGACACCGACCCGGGGGTGGGTGTGGAGTCGCTGTTCACCTGCGAACTGCCCGCCCGGACGGCGTTCGTGCTCGGCGGCGAGACGCAGGGGGTCGGTGCCGACGTGGCCGATCTCGTCGCGGGCTGGGTGTCGATCCCCATGCCGGGTGAGGTCGAATCGCTCAACGTCTCCTCGGCCGCGGCGGTCGTCTGCTTCGACCTGGTCCGTCGCGGCCGCGCGGGCCGGGAGTAGCGACGGGCGCACCCCGCCTCAGCAGAAGGCGGGTTCCTCCGGGAACAGGGCGGCGAGTTCCGTCAGGGTCTGCGGCACCGACACGTGCCGGACACCGACCATCCCGGCCGCCACGGCGCCCGCGACATACCGGGGTGAGTCGTCCACCAGCACGCACTCGGCCGCGGTGAGGCCGAGACGGCGGGCCGTCAGGTGGTAGATCTCCGGGTCCGGTTTCGCGGCGCCGACCTCACCGGAGAACACCAGGGTGTCGAATCGGCCGGACAGGCGCGCGCGGACGTCACCCCCGCCCGCCGCGTTGGACAGCACCGCCGCACGCACGCCCCCCGCACGGGCACGGTCGACCGCACTCAACAGCGGTCCGGCTTCCGGATCGGTCAGCACGCCCGCGTGATCCAGCACGAGTCCGCGCAGCATCCGGTCACCGTAGCCGAGGCTTACGCGAATAGCACCGCAGCCCGGTGCGCGCCGCCCGGGAGCGGGGGATTTCACCTCTTCAGGCGGCCTGCGGATCCGAAAACCGGTCGGTAACCCTCTCTACCGGTGGAGGCGGTCGAGGGGGCCGCCGCCACCGAGCAGATGCGACGAGGGAGGGGACTGCTCATGCACCCGTTCTCACCGGACAGCGGGGTCGTTCCGCTGAAGCCGTACGAACCCGGGCACATCGACGACCCGCCGGACCCTCCTTCGGTCGCGGACGGTCAGCTCACCCTCGACGAACTCCTCGTCGAACTGTACGAGGAGGAGCGACGTCGCAGCTCGATCACTCCCCCGGGACGTCGGCTCCTGCACCGGGTGCTGACCGGGCTCCTCGAGGCCTACACCGGACGGCGTCCGCTCGCCCAGCTGACGGACTGGCTGGACCCGCCGCTGTACCGACGTCTGCGGGCGACCGTGCCGGGCAACGACCGGCCGCGCTACGTCCTGCGGAACATCCACGTCTGCCGCCCGGCCGAGGAGGCGCTGGAGCTGTGCGGCACCGCCACCGCCCCGACCCGGGCCTGCGCGGTGACGGCCCGGTTCGAGCACGGGGTACACGGCTGGTTGTGCGTGTCGTTCAGCGTGCTCGAACCGGGCTGACGGCGCATGCCGGGATCAGCGACGCGCGCCCTTCTTGTTCTTCTTCGCCTCTTCCCGGGCGGCGGCGCGGCGCTCCCGTCGCGAGCCGCCGCCCCCGGAGCCGCCGGCCTGTCTGCCGTTGCCCGTGCTCTCGTCGGCCCCGGCCGTACCGTCACCACGGGACTGGACGTCACCGCTCTCGGACGGGCCGGACAGCGTCAGTCCCTGGGGCGTGGCGCCGTCGAGACCCTTGCCCTGCAGCGCGGCGGGAACGGGCTCGGTCTTCGGACCGGGCTCCGGCTGCGGCGGCACCGGCCGGGCGTGCCGCCCCGAACCGGCGGCCTGACCGTTGCCGGTACCCGCGGTC
>NZ_KE387063.1:13698-16494 GCF_000430445.1 Saccharomonospora iraqiensis subsp. iraqiensis | reverse complement strand
CGCCGGAGACCGGCACGGCACCGGCCCACCGTTCCGGTGTAGAGCCCCGGCAGCGAACCGCGGTGCGGGCGACGTGCGCGCGCCCGGCGCAGGTCCCGCACCCCACCCGCGATCGCCCGTACGGCCGCCCACTCGGCCCGGGCGCGTTCGCCGTCCCGCAGGAGGGCGAACACCAGCATCCGCACCAGGCACAGCACGGGAAGCGCGCCCAGCCCGAGAAGGAAACCGGATCCGGCCCGGTTCACCAGGACGGTGCGGGTGCCGTGGACACGTTCGAGTCCGGCGGCGGGGCCACCGCCGGCGTGTGCCGACCGCTGCCGGGTGGTGACGGCGCGGGCGTGCCGCACGCGGGCACGCGGCACACACAGCACCACGCGCCCCGAGGCGTTCGCGCGCCACCCGAAGTCCAGGTCCTCCCGCAGCAGTGGGATCTCGGTGTCGAATCCTCCGAGGTCGTCCCACGCCGCCCGCGAGACGAGCGCGCCCGCGCTCGGTACGGCCAGGACCTCGGTGGTCTGTTCCGGGGTGCCGTCACCGAGCGCGCGCGTGTCCACCTGTCTGCGGTGGCCGGAGGCGTCGGTGGACAGACCGGACTCGACCACGAGTCGTGGATCGGACCAGTCCACCGCGAGCGGCCCCAGCATCGCCGCCGACGAGGCGGTGTCGGCCGCCCGCAGCAGCAGATCGAGACAGTCCGGGTCGGGTGCGCTGTCGTCGTGCAGCAGCCACAGCCACGACCCCGGATCACCCCACCGGTCCAGACCGGCCTCGACGGCGGCCGTGACCGCGGCCGCGTAGCCGGTGTCGATCGGCAGGGTCAGGACCCCGTCGACGACCCCGTCCTCGGCGGCCCGGGCGAGCAACTCCGGCGTGTCATCGGTGGAACCGGTGTCCACGGCGAGCACGTGCCGGGGGCGGACGGTGCCCTCCGGGAGGGCGGCCAGGACGTCGGGCAGCCAGGGCTGTCCGTTGTGACAGACCAGAACGGCCAAGACCGGGGCGGTGCGCACGGGAGACGACACCGACGCGGAAGTCCGGGGCACGTACCTCTCCCGGGATCGAGGGGGCCAGGGTGACTCTTCACCCTAACGAGTCACCTGGCGCCCTCGTCACACGGTATGTCGATCACACGGCGCGCTTCTTCAGCTTCCGGCGTTCCCGCTCGGAGAGTCCACCCCAGATGCCGAACCGCTCATCGTGTGCCAGGGCGTACTCGAGACAGTCGTCCTTGACCTCGCAGACCTGACAGATCCGTTTGGCCTCCCGCGTCGATCCCCCTTTCTCCGGGAAGAAGGCCTCGGGATCGGTCTGCGCGCACAACGCACGCTCCTGCCAATCCTGCTCGCCCGTCATGTCGAGGAGCTCGGCGAGGACACCCAGATCGGGGTCCGGGCCTCCGCCCCACTCCATGACGTGCTCCCCTTCCTTTGCAGTAGTGTCCAACCGCACGTCCGCCTCCTCGCTCTCACGCACTCCCGGGACCGGCGGTACTGGATGCCACCACTGCCCCCCTTTTCAGACAGCGAATGACATCAATGTGATTACACCTGTGGTATGCGATTGGGTCAAGCGGAGTAGCGAGGATGGGGGACGCTCGCGAGCGGCACATGCAAGCGGACACGCCGACCGAACACACCCGGATTTCACGGCATCCTGGAGGCTCGACACCCCCGGGGAGTTGACACCGCTCCCGGACCCGACCGGGACCCACCCACGGTGACCCTCGCGGTGACCGGACCGACGAACGGAGGGGACACTGACCACCGTGCCACGCTCACTCGTCCGCCCCAGCCTGCTGTTCTACGCCATCCTCGCCGTCACCGTCCTGGGCGGCGTCCTCGCGGCCACCGTCGGGTTGCGGGAGGTGCTGGACCGCACCGTCCTCGGTTCGGCCGGCGTCTTCCTGCTGGTGATCGGCGGCTGGGCGCTGTCGTTGACCCTGCACGAGTTCGGTCACGCGATTGTGGCGTACCGGGGCGGTGACCACGAGGTGGCGGCGAAGGGCTACCTCGCCCTGGACATCCGCCGCTACACCGACCCGGTGTTGTCCCTGGTGCTTCCGCTGATCATTCTCGCGATCGGCGGGATTCCCCTGCCCGGCGGTGCGGTCTGGATCAACCAGTGGGCGCTGCGGTCCCGGGCGGTCTCGTCCCGGGTCTCCCTGGCCGGGCCGTTGACGAACCTCGCCCTCGGCATCGTGCTCACGCTCACGGTCATCAGCGTCGACATGCCGGTCGGACTGCTCGCGGGCCTGTCCTACCTCGCGTCGTTGCAGATCCTCGCCTTCGTGATCAACATCCTGCCGGTGCCCGGCCTGGACGGCTACGGCGCCCTCGAGCCCTACCTGCCCCCGCGGGCCCGCGAGTTCGGCCACCAGGCCAGGCCGTGGGCACCGTTGATGCTGCTCGCGCTGATCCTCGCGGTCCCCACCGCGGGACAGGCGCTGTGGGGCCTGTCCGATCTCGTGTTCGGCGCGGTGGGCGGTGACCCGAACGCCGCCGGCATCGGCCAGTACCTGTTCATGTTCTGGCGGTGATGACCGGGGACGTCGACACACGCGTGTGGGGTGGCGACTCGCGGGCCTCGGGCGTCAACTCGCGGGCCTCAAGTGGCGACTCGCGGGCCCCGGGTGTCAACTCGCGGGCACGGGGGTCAACTCGCCGGGGGGCGGGTGGGTTTTCTGGCGAGGGAGTTGCCGAGGGCGACGGCGGCGGGGAGGGCGCCCGCGCCCAGCAGGGCCAGCGTGCGCCAGTCGACGAGCAGGACGACGTCCCCGCCCGGGCCGCCCGCCCCGAG
>NZ_KE387063.1:10885-13598 GCF_000430445.1 Saccharomonospora iraqiensis subsp. iraqiensis | reverse complement strand
CCGTGCCCCTCCGGGCACTCCGCGCCGCGGCGTCCGGCGCCCCGGCGCACGGCACCGTCGACCCCGGCCCCCAGCCGGGGTCGACGCACCGATCGTCCGGCGGTGGTCCCAGTGTCTCAGGAGCGGGTGAGCCGCCTGTCAGGCGTTCCGGTCGCGGCTCTTCGCGCGGGAGCGTTCCTTGGCCCGCTGGCTGACGTCGAGCACGTTCTTGCGCACCCGGACGACCTTCGGCGCCACCTCGACGCACTCGTCGGTGGAGCAGAACTCCAGCGCCTCCTCCAGGTTCAGCACCTTCGGCCGGGCCAGCCGCTCCAGCTCGTCGGCCGTGGAGGAGCGCATGTTGGTCAGCTTCTTCTCCTTGGTGATGTTGACGTCGAGGTCCTCGGCGCGCGGGCTCTCCCCCACGACCATGCCCTCGTACACCTCGGAGCCCGGTTCCACGAAGAAGGTGCCCCGGTCGGCGAGCTGGAGCAGCGCGTAGGTGGTGACCGCGCCGGAGCGGTCGGCGACCAGCGACCCGCTGTTGCGCATCCGGATCTCGCCCGCCCACGGGAAGTAGCCCTCGAAGATGTGGTTCGCGATGCCCGCACCCCGGGTCTCGGTGAGGAAGTCGGTGCGGAAGCCGATCAGGCCACGGGCGGGCAGCACGTACTCCAGCTTGATCCGCCCGGTCCCGTGCCCGTCCATCTGCTCCATCCGCCCCTTCCGGGCGGCCAGCAGCTGGGTGACGGCACCGAGGTTCTCCTCCGGCACGTCGAGGTAGAGCCGCTCGAACGGCTCGTGCAGCGTCCCGTCGATGGTGCGGGTGACCACCTGCGGCTTGCCGACGGTCAGTTCGAAGCCCTCCCGGCGCATGGTCTCCACGAGCACCGCCAGCGCGAGCTCGCCGCGGCCCTGCACCTCCCAGACGTCGGGCCGTTCGGTGGGCACGACGCGGACGCTGACGTTGCCGATCAGCTCGGCGTCCAGCCTGCCCTTGAGCAGGCGCGCGGTGAGCTTGTCCCCGCCGCCGCGGCCCGCCAGCGGCGAGGTGTTCACGCCGAAGGTCATGGAGATGGCGGGCTCGTCGACGGTGATCCGCGGCAGCGCCTCGGGGTCCTCCGGGTCGGCGAGGGTGTCCCCGATGGTGATGTCCGGGATACCCGCGATGGCCACCAGGTCCCCCGCGGCGGCCTCCTGCGCGGGAACGCGCGTGAGTGCCTCGGTGACCAGCAGTTCGGAGACGCGCACGGACTCCACCGAGCCGTCCTCCCGCAGCCACGCCACCGTCTGCCCCTTGCGCAGCCGCCCGGAGTGGATGCGCAGCAGTGCGATCCGGCCGAGGTAGCTGGAGGCGTCCAGGTTGGTGACCAGTGCGCGCAACGGCCCGTCCGGGTCGGCGGTGGGGCCGGGGACGGTCTCGAACAGGGTGTCGAACAGCGGGTCGAGGTTGGGCGAGTCGGGCAGCGTGCCGTCCTCCGGCTGCTGCAGGCTCGCCTTCCCGTCCCGCGCGGCGGCGTAGACGACCGGCATGGACAGCACGGACTCCATGGCCTCGTCGTCCATGCCCTCGATGTCCCCGGCCAGTTCCAGCAGCAGGTCGTGGGTGTGCTCGACGACCTCGGCGATCCGGGCGTCGGGGCGGTCGACCTTGTTCACCACGAGGACCACCGGCAGTTTCGCCTCCAGCGCCTTGCGCAGGACGAACCGGGTCTGCGGCAGCGGCCCCTCGCTGGAGTCGACGAGCAGCACGACGCCGTCGACCATCGCCAGGCCGCGCTCGACCTCCCCGCCGAAGTCGGCGTGCCCGGGGGTGTCGATGACGTTGATGGTCACCGGGCCGTCGGAGGTCATGCGGCGGATCGCGGTGTTCTTCGCGAGGATCGTGATGCCCTTCTCGCGCTCCAGGTCACCGGAGTCCATGACCCGGTCCACCGGGTCACCGTGCTCGGTGAAGGCGCCGGACTGCTGCAGCATCGCGTCCACCAGGGTCGTCTTGCCGTGGTCGACGTGGGCGACGATCGCGAGGTTGCGCAGGTCGGTGCGGACTTTTCGGGCAGCGGCTGTGGGCACGCGAAGGCTCCCTGGGTGGGTGCAGAAAGAATCGGGCGGCCGACGGACCGGACGACGTCCCGGCGCGGCCGCCCTCCAGCATAACCGCGGCGCGACCGTGAGCCGGGGCACCCTCGCTCCGGCGGCTCGGGACGCCCCGCAGCCGGAGCGCCGCTCAGTGCGGCACGGCCTCGTTGACCTCGCGCAGTTCCGGGCCGGTGCGGGTGGCCGAGAACTCGATGATCTCGTGGTGGACGAGGTCGTTCAGCACGAGGGGATCGGTCGCCACCGTCGCCTCCAGTTTGCCGAACGACACCGGCCGGGCGATCAGCACCTCCCCCTCGTGCCCCGGTCGCCGTCCGGACGCCAGCAGCAGCCCGTGCTCGTACTGCCGGGAGAGCCAGTCCGTGTGCTCGGGCAACCGATAGTCGATCTCGGTCTGGGGCGCCGTGTAACTCAACAGAACGACGTACATGCCTCCACGGTAGGGCGCTTCCGCCCGCCGCACAGTGTGTGCGCCGCGGGGCGGGGCCGTCCGGCGACGGGTGCGGTCACGGGGCCGTCAGCAGTGCCGACAGGGCCGGCACCAGCACCCGGTCGGCATCCAGCCAGTCGACGTCGGCCAGCTCGTCCGCGGTCAGCCACCGCAGCGCGCGGTGTTCCCGCGGCCGGGGCCGCGGGG
>NZ_KE387063.1:7218-10785 GCF_000430445.1 Saccharomonospora iraqiensis subsp. iraqiensis | reverse complement strand
CGGCGCGGCCGCGCCCAGCACCCGCGGAAAGCCGCCACCCCGCCGGGTCTCCGCCCGGCGGGGGCCGTCGGTCACCGGTCGAGCACCGTGCGCCATTCGCCGATCCAGCGTTCCCGGCTCTCGCTCACCTGCTCGGTGGGCAGCGACATCGGGTCCCGCGGGCGGGGTGCCACCTGCGCCCAGCCCTCGGGCAGCGCGACGCCGTGCCGCGTGGGGTAGACGTACATGTTCTCGGCGAGAGCCGTCTGGAAGCGGGGCGAGAGCAGGAAGTCGACCACCTCGCCCGCCGCGTCCGGCCGGTCGGTGCCCGCCAGCACACCCGCGTACTCCACCTGGCGGTAACAGGTGTCGAGCAGCGCGCTCGTGCGGGGACGCCCGTCGCGGCCGACCTCCGCGGCCGGGGAGGAGGCGTAGGAGACCACGATCGGCCGTTCGCCCTGCCCCGAGGAGCCGGAGAACTCCTGGGTGTAGGCCTCGGTCCACCCGCTGACCACGCGCGCGCCGTTGTCGGCGAGGTCGCGCCAGTAGTCGGTCCAGCCGTCCGTGCCGAACTCGGCGACGGTGGCGAGCAGGAACGCCAGCCCCGGCGAGGAGGTCGCCGGGCTCGGCGTCACGAGCAGGTCGGCGTACTCCGGTTCGGTGAGGTCGGCCAGCGTGGTGGGTTCGGCGACGTCGTTCTCCGCGAACCACCCGCTGTCGATGTTGACGCACACGTCGCCCACGTCGACCGCCGACAGGCGCTGCCGTGGGTCGATCGTGTACCGGTGCGGGCCACGGTCGGCCTCCGGGCTGGTGTAGGGCTCGAACACCCCCGCGGACAGGGCCCTGCCGGCGAAGGTGGAGTCCACGCCGTACGCGACGTCGCCGATCGGGTCGTCCCGGCGCAGCACGAGCTTGTTGGTGAGCTCGCCGGCGTCGCCCTCCTTGCGCACCTCGAGCCGGAGCCCGGAGCGTTGTTCGAACCCGTGGACGACCTCCTCCGGCACGGACCACGACTGGTGGGTCACCAGCGTCACCGTGACCGGCTGCTCCGACGACTCGTCGTCGCCGGCCATGACGGTGCATCCGGTGGCGAGCACACCGGCCGAGACCAGGGCGGCCGCCACCCGCGCGGAACCCGGCCGCGGACGGAAGCTGTGGCCCATTGACCCTCCTTGCCGTGTACCGGCGCGGAAGGTGCCCCCTTCCTGCGTCGGCATGAT
Source organism: Saccharomonospora iraqiensis subsp. iraqiensis (assembly GCF_000430445.1). Classification (GTDB taxonomy): domain Bacteria; phylum Actinomycetota; class Actinomycetes; order Mycobacteriales; family Pseudonocardiaceae; genus Saccharomonospora; species Saccharomonospora iraqiensis. Next base: position 9,583 of record NZ_KE387063.1, on the reverse strand, counting down.
CCGAATCAGGTGCGAAACGGTCGCGGGCCGCGGACCCGCCTCTCAGCCCGGCGCGCCGGACTCCCGTGGCAGCGTGCAGCGTACCCGTCCACGTACCACGATGGAGGCATGACGGAGTTACTCAGTGACGAGCGGATCGACCAGGCCCTGTCCCACCTGCCCGAATGGCACCGCGAGGGCAACGCGATCGAACGCACGGCCCAGCTGCCCGACTTCCCACACGCGATCCAGGTCGTGAACCGGGTCGCCGAGATCGCCGAGAGCGAGAACCACCATCCGGACATCGACATCCGGTTCCGGACCGTGACCTTCCGGCTCAGCACCCACTCGCACGGCGGGATCACCGAGAAGGACACGTCCCTGGCGGGGGAGATCGACGGCGCCCTGGACACCATGTGATCCCGCTCCCGGACGCGCCACGAACGGTGTGATCTCGCCCGTTCCGGGCAACTCCCCCACCGACGCCGAGCGTCATCCGTTTCAGGGATCATCCGTTGTCGAGGGGAGTGCGCGATGAACCGCAACGTCCGGCCGGTCCTGTCTCTGCTGGGGTTGCTGACCGTGTTCCTGGTGGGCCTCGGCTCCGGTGTGGCCTCGGCGCAGGAGGAGACCGGCACCCCTCCGGAGAGCGCGCCGACGCCCCCGTCGGACGTCGTGGTCCAGGCCCTCGTGGTGGGCGGCACCGCGTTCGCGGTCATGGTCGCCACGGCGTTCGCGGTGCTGTTCTACACCGCCCGCAGGCGCCGGCACGTCGAGCACGGCTGATCCCGCCCGGATAACCCGCGATCGGTGGTCCACCGGTCGGGTCACGACACCGGGCGGGGTGCCCGGCACCTGGTTACGCTCCTCGGGCCCGCGACGACGCGGGCACCGTGACCGGCGCGGATACGCGGCAGTTCCCGAGGAGAGACATGTTTGCGAGGCAGTGGATCGGCGGGCTCCTGGTCGTCGTGCTCGGGGCGGCGACGGTGTCGTGCTCCGGCGTCGAGGGCACCGGAAACGGGACCGGTGACGCGGTCCGCGACTCCGCGACCGGGGCGCCCCGCGACACCGGCGCGGCCTCCCGGGACGCGGACCAGGAGGTCGTGACGATGTTCGACCGGTACCGGCGCGCCCTGGAACAGGGCGACGGCGCCACGGCGGTGGAAATGATCAGCGACGAGACCGTCGACTACTACCGCACCCTGGCCGAGCTCGGCGCGACCGCGGGGCCGGAACGCCTCGGGGAGCTGCCCGCCCTGGACCGCTACAACGTGGCCGTGTTCCGGACGATCTCCACGCCCGCGGAGCTGGAGGGGATGAGCGGGCGGGAGGCCTACGTCCTCGGCGTCGAGGAGGGCATGGTGAACAGCGCCGCGATCGCCCGGCACGACATCGGCGAGGTGACGGTGCAGGGCGACGAGGCGACCGCCACGGTGCTCCGGGACGGGGAGAAGGGGCCGTTCGAGTACGAGTTCGCCCGCTCCGGCGACACGTGGACGATCAACATGATGCCGATGGTGGGTCGTGCCCGGTCGGCGTTCGCCATGATGGCCGAGCAGCAGGGGCTGAGCGAGGACGAACTGATCTTCCGGTCGGTCGAGACCACCACCGGGACCCGCCCCGACGAATCGATCTTCGACCGCCCGTGACGCCGTGCCGTGCCCACCCGGGTGGGATCACGGCGCTCAGCGGGAGTGACCGCCGGACGACGGGACGCCGAGCACCCGGCCCGCCACCCAGGCGACGTGCTCGGCGGTGCGGGCCGGGGTGTCCGAGGGCTGCATGACGTGGCTGAGCACGACGCGCACCACGACGTCGATCGCGACGGCCAGCTCGTCGGCGGTCAACGGCGGCCCGTACCGCGCGAGCCGGTCGGTGAGTACCGACTTGGCGGTGGTCAGCAGCGGGCCCGCGTGGGTGGTCAGCAGCGGCAGCAGATCGGTCTCCGCCGCGTGCGTCGCGGACACGATCGCGTGCAGCAGGACGTTGTCCTCGGCCAGTTCGAGCACGGCCTCGGACGCCGCACGGATCGCGGGCACCAGCTCGTCCGGGTTCCGCTCGAAGGCCCACTCCACCGCGGCCAGGAACCGGTCGAGCTCGTGGTGGACCATCGCCTCCGCGAGCGCGGACTTCGACCCGATCTCGTTGTAGACGGTCTGCCTGCTGACGCCGACCAGGTCGGCCAGCCGGGACATCGTCAGGTTGGACCATCCCGACCGCACGGTGAAGCCGATCGCGGTCTCGATGATCCGCTGCCGGTACGGGCCGCCCTGTGCCCTCGTCGCGGTCGCCACGGCCCCGGTCATGGCCGCCATTCTAGCGACGGGGCGGCCGGGACGGGGGCGGTCCCGGCACCGGCTCACCCCGGCCGCCCCGGTCGGCC
>NZ_KE387063.1:3860-7118 GCF_000430445.1 Saccharomonospora iraqiensis subsp. iraqiensis | reverse complement strand
CGCCCCGGCGGAGCGGACCGACGACGGGGCCGCCGCGGGCCCTGCGGACGCCCGGGCCGCGCTGGACGTGGTCGCACTCGACGAGGGGATCCTGGCCCCGGTGCTCGGGATCGGCCGGGTCGACGCGGACACCGACGTCACGCCGTTCCACGACGACGAGGACCCGGCCGAGATCCAGCGCTGGTGCGCCCGGCACGACGCGATGGCCTTCCTGCTGCACCCGCCGGACGTGGAGCAGGTGATGGCTGTCGCCGACGTGGGAGCGGTGATGCCCCCGAAGTCCACCTTCTTCACGCCGAAGGCGGGCACGGGCCTGTTCATCCGCGAGCTGGCCTGAGCCCGCTCCTCCTGTTCGGCTCGGTCCGACGGCGATCCGGCCGGTCACAGGCCCCGCCTGCGCACGTCTCCGAGCGGACCCCGCCGTCCAACTTGACGATACACAACCGTTTGGTTGTATGATTGCTCGTGTGACCGAGAGCGACGAGGACCGGGCCGATGCCCTGTTCCACGCGCTCGCCGACCGCACCCGCCGGGACATCCTGCGCAGGGTGCTGGCCGGGGAGCACTCGGTCTCCGGGCTCGCGGCGAACTACGACATGAGCTTCGCCGCGGTGCAGAAACACGTCGCCGTCCTGGAAAGGGCCGGGCTGCTCGTCAAGCGGCGCAGCGGTCGCGAGCAACTGGCCAGCGGGGACGTGACGGCGGTGCGGTCGGTGGCGTCCATGCTCACCGAGCTGGAGCAGATCTGGCGTGGCCGTATCGCGCGCATCGACGAACTGATCGCAGCCGACCCCACGGCCGGCCTCAACGAGGAGGAATGACCCGATGCCCGTCATCGACACCGAGCACGACCTGGACAACCGGACCCTGACCATCACCGCCGAGTTCGACGCACCCGTGCGGCGCGTCTGGCAGGTCTACGCGGACCCGCGCCAGCTCGAGAAGATCTGGGGCCCGCCGACCTACCCGGCCACCGTGGTCGAGCACGACCTCACCCCCGGTGGGCGGGTGCACTACTACATGACCAGCCCCGAGGGCGAGAAGTTCGCCGGGTACTGGGTGGTCACCGCGGTCGACGAACCGCGCAGCTTCTCCTTCGAGGACGGATTTTCCGATCTCGACTTCAACCCGAACCCGGAGCTGCCGGTCTCGACCAACGTCTACACCTTCACCGAACACGACGGCCGCACGCGGGCGACCTACGTGTCGACCTTCGCCAGCGCGGAGGCCCTGCAGCAGGTGCTGGACATGGGCATCATCGAGGGCGCCACCGGCGCGATCAACCAGATCGACGGATTCCTCGCGTCCTGAGCCGCCGGGACAGGAGCACGCGCCGGCCGCGCCGCAGGGGTGTTTCGACGAGATCTCCGACGTGCCGTCACCGTTCCCACGCGGCGAGTTCAAACTCCGGTCACGGCTCGGAGAACGAGTCGGGCACGGTGTACGGGACGAAGCCGAACTCGCGGTCCGGCGCTTCCTCCGCAGGGGAAAATCGCGGGACCACCGTATCGATCCCAGAAATCATACGTCGGTCCCGGTTTCCTCCGGACACCGTTGCCGCGCGACGTCCGATCCGACCCACGCGGCGAGACGCAAGGCTGCTTCGGTGTAGTCAACGGCACCGGTAGAGACCCCGATGACCAGGTCGTATGCGTCATCTTCCGGAGCGTCCAGGTCGAGTCCGTTCAATCCGTAGAACGTGAACGCGGCCATCCAGGCCAGCCGCTTGTTCCCGTCGACAAGCGGATGATTACGCGCGAGAGACTCCAGCAGAACGGCTGCCTTCTCGTGCAGGGTCGGATAGGCGTCCTGACCGAACATGGACGCCCGCGAACGGTGTGCAGCAGCATCGAGCAGCCCCGGATCACGGACGTCAGGCACACCCAGATCCGCCGCGAGAACCAAAAGATCCTCGAGCGTGAGGTACTCCACCATCATTGCGCGAGGCGGTCCAGGAGAGTGGCATAGCGATCCCGGCCTTCCCGGGAAAGCGCCCGCACGCGATCGTCCCGGACGCGCCGGGCCGCCGCTTCGGTGATCGCGCGTGCGGCAGCCTCCTGTTTACTGACACCCTCGGCTTCCGCCAACAACGCCAGGGCGCGCTCCTGCTCCTCGGTCAACCGGAGAGTCATCGCCATGGCACGATGCTACCACTCTGATATCAAGATCACACCGTGAAGCGGAGCGAACCGGTCCGGCGCCCGGACGTGGTCACCAGGGGACGACACCCTCGTCGTTGAAGAAGCCGCCGCGGGGTCCGTCGTCCGGCAGGGTGGCGAGCCGGACCGCGACCGCGGCGCCCTGCTCGGGCGTGCGCACCCCGTTGAAACCGGTGAACTCGGTCGCGACGTAACCGGGGCAGCCGGCGTTCACGAGGATGTTCGTGTCCGCGAGGCTGCGGGCGTACTGGGCCGTGATGCTGTTGAGCATCGACTTCGACGGCGCGTACGCCGCCAGGACCGGCCCGGTCTGCCGGGTCAGCGAACCCATGTCGCTGGACATGTTGACGATGCGCGGCGACTCCGCACGGCGGAGCAGCGGCAGCATCGCGTTGGTCACCCGGACGACCCCGAACACGTTCGTGTCGAGGACGGTGCGGACGACGTCGAGGTCGAGCGTCGTCGGGTCCTGCGCGCCCCCGTCGGTCCGGCCGGAGATGCCCGCGTTGTTGACGAGCACGTCGAGCCGCCCCGCCGTCCGCTCGACGGTCGCCGCCGCCGCGGCGACACTCTCGTCGGAGGTGACGTCGAGGGCGAGGCCGAACGCGTCGACGCCGGCGGCGCGCAGTTTCCCGACCGCCTCCTCGCGCCGGACGTCGTCGCGGGCCCCCACCGCGACCGCGAAGCCGAGCTCCCCGAGCCCCCGGGCGATGGCGAAACCGATTCCCTTGTTCGCGCCGGTGACCAGCGCCGTCTTCGTGTCGTTCACGCCCTCCATGGTCGACGGGCCGCGCACCCGGCGTCCAAGACCGATCCGGTACGCCGTGATACTCACCAGGTATCACCGCGTAGGCTCCGTGTCGTGGACGAGCTGGAAACCCGCGAGCTCCGGTACTTCGTCGCCGTGGCCGAGGAGCTGCACTTCGGTCGCGCCGCCGAGCGGCTCGGGATCGCCCAACCGCCGCTGTCCCGTGCGATCGGCCGACTCGAAAATCGGCTCGGTGTCCGGCTCCTCGACCGGGACCGTCGGGGCGTGGCACTCACCGACGCGGGCAGGGTGTTGCTCCGCGACGCCGCGGCGGCCCTCGACGCGGTCGCG
>NZ_KE387063.1:0-3760 GCF_000430445.1 Saccharomonospora iraqiensis subsp. iraqiensis | reverse complement strand
TCGCGGTGTTCGCGGCCGTGTGCTCCGCCTCCGCGGCGGACACGGCCGTCCGGGCGCGCTGCCGGAGGTCGGCGACCCACGCGGCGTCGGCGTGCTCCGGTTCCTCCTCCTGTGCCTCCTGGGCCAGCCGGGCGAGCAGGTTGTCCCGCTCGGCGCGTTGCCGGTCCAGCTCCCGCCGCCGCTCGGTGCGCAGGTCGGCGAACCACCGCTCCACGTCGGCGAAGCGCTGGGTGCCGAACAGCCGTTCCAGCAGCTTCTCCCGCTCGGTGGTGTCGGCGCGCAGGAACCGCGCGAACTCGCCCTGCGGCAGCAGCACCACCTGGAAGAACTGCTCCGCGGTCATGCCGAGCAGCCGCTGCACGGTGCGGGTGACCTCGTCGATGCGGGTGAGCCCGTCCGCCGGCATCCCGTCCGGAGGCGGGCTCAGCCAGCTCAGTGAGGCCCTGGCCTGCTGGGTCGTGAAGCCCTCCCCACGTCGCTTCGGACGTTGGTACTCCGGTGCGCGCACGATCCGCAGGTGGTGCCCCTGGGCCGTGAACTCCAGCACGACCTCGGTGGCCGTGTCCGCGGGGGCGAGGTCGCAGCGCAGTCGCTGTCTGCCCGCGCCCCGCGCACCCGGCACCGCACCGAAGAGCGCGAACGCGACCGCGTCGAGCAGGGTCGTCTTGCCCGCGCCGGTGTCGCCGTGCAGCAGGAACAGTCCGTCCGCGGCGAGCGTGTCGAAGTCGACGACCTCACGGCCCGCGTAGGGGCCGAACGCGCACACCTCCAGCCGGTGCAGCCTCATCGCGCCTCCTCCCCTCCCGCCGGGGCCCGTCCCGCGTGCTCCAGGGCTTGGGTGAGCAGTGCGTCCTCGCGCTCACCCGGCGGGGCACCCCGGCAGTCCGCGAGGAAGGTGGCCGCGATCTCGCGGTCCGACCGCCCCCGCACGGCGTCGGAGTAACGCAGCACCGTGGTCCGGCCGCCCTCGGGCTCCCACTCCAGGTGCAGCGTGTGCGGGAACCGCTCCCGCAGCTTCCGCATCGCGTCGACCGGGCGCACCTGATCGGTCAGGGTGACCGACAGGTAGCACTCCACCAGGGCGTCGTGTTCGGCCGACTCCACCAGGTCGTCCAGTCTTCCCCGCACGGTGGCCAGTTCCCTCGGCACCGGCAGGTCGCGGCGCTGCACCCCGGCCAGCCCGTCGGCGTCCAGGTCGACCAGCCACACCGCCTTGCGCGCCGTCTCGGAGAACGAGTACGCCACCGGGCTGCCCGAGTAGCGCAGGTGCTCGGCCAGCCGCTGCGGGCCGTGCAGGTGGCCGAGCGCGACGTAGTCCACCCCGTCGAACACCGCCCCCGGGACCTGCTCGACCCCGCCCACCGCGATCGTGCGTTCGGACTCGCTGCCCGCACCGCCGGTGACGAACGCGTGCGCCGCGACCACCGACCGGGTCGACGACGGCCGGGTCGCCAGGTCGGTGGTGACCCGCCGCATGGCCTCGGTCAGCACACCGGTGTGGCCGCGCGCGTCGGGCACCCCGAGGGAGTGCCGCGCGGTGTCCGGTTCGAGATACGGGATGCCGTAGATCGCCACCGGGCCGTGCGCGTCGTGCAGCAGCACCGGGCGGTCGAGGTCGTCGACGGCGGTGCGCAGGTGCAGACCGCCCGACTCGGCGAACTCGCCGAACGCGCCGAGCCGCGCCGCGGAGTCGTGGTTGCCCGGGGTGAGCACCAGCTCCGCCCCCGCCCGCCGCAGCCGGGTCAGCGCGCGCGTCGCCACCCGGACGGCGTCGGCCGAGGGCACGGCACGGTCGTAGACGTCGCCCGCCACCACCACGACGTCGACGGACTCCCGCTCGACCAGCTCGGCGAGGTGGGACAGCACGGCGTCCTGGTCGGCGAGCAGGTCGGCACCGTGAAAGGTCCGGCCCACGTGCCAGTCGGAGGTATGGAGCAGTCGCACGGCGGCCAACCTAGGAGCACCCTCCGACAGAACCGCGCACCGCCCCCGGCGTGTCCTCCGGAGGTGTTGCACTCTGACCGTCGGAACCGGTTTCGTCGGTACCGGCCGTCATCATGGCGACGGGCCCGGCACCGACGGGCAGGGCACCGACGGACGGCGACACGGACGCGGACGACACGAACGCGGACGGCGACATGGCCGGGGACGACGAGGAGGCTGCACCGGTGGGTTCGACGATCCTGGTCACCGCGGCGATCGTGCTCGCGCTCGCCCTGGCCGCGGCGGTGGTGCTGCTGTGGCGGCTGTACCAGGACGGCCTGCGCCGCGCCGACGACGCCATCCGCAGGCTCGACGAGGAACGCGCCACGGTGGACCGGCAGCGGCAGGCGCTGCGCCGCTACGAGGTCACCTTCGCCTCGATCAGCGGGCGCGGTGAGCTCGGCGAACAGGTGCTCACCGAGACGGCGCGCGCACTCGGACTGCGCGAGGGCGTCCACTTCACCCTGCAGACCGACCTCGCCGGGGGCGGCGCGGCCCGGCCGGACCTGCTGCTGAGCGTGGGCGGCGGCCGCACGGTGCCGGTGGACGCCAAGGCGAGCACGGCCTGCTGGGCCGAGGCCGTGGAGACCGACGACCCGGCCGAACGGCGCGACGCGCTGCGGGTGCACGTCCGGAACCTGCGCTCGCGGGCCGCCGAACTCTCCGGCAAGGACTACGCACGCTGGGCCGACGGCATCTACGGCACGGTCCTGTTCCTCCCGTCCGACGCCGCCGTGGTCGCCGCGCTCGACACCGACCCGGAACTGCTGCGCTGGCTGTTGGACCGGCGGGTGTTCCTGTGCGGGCCGACCGGGTTCGCGGTGATCGCCTCCGCCGCGTTGTTCGCCGCGACGGAACGCACCCTGCTCGACGACGTCGAACGGGTGCGGTCCCAGGCCGCGGCCGCGCACCGGGCGGCGGGCAACGCCGTGGACGCGGTCAACCTCTCCGGGACCCACCTGCAGCGGTTCCTCTCCGCCCGCCGCAGGGAGCTGGACGCGCTGGAGGACTTCCGGGCCCGCATCGCACCGCTCACCGAGGCCTCGGCCAGCCCCACCGCCCCGGCGGAGGTGCGCAGGGAGGACGAGGTCTCGGCCACCTGACGCCCGTCGCGGACCGGAATTGCGGCGGCGCCGGGCGGGCCACGGCGGCGTGGGCGAGCACGTGCCTGGTGCCGTGGGTCACCGGCGAAGGGGATACGGTGTCTTCCCGTGACGGCCACACGAGACCGGCGCGGCGATCCGGACACCACAGACGACGCGAACCCGCTCGCCTGGGACAGGCGCTCCGTCATCCGGTCCCGACGCGGACTGCCCTGGTGGGGCGCGACGCTGCTCTGCCTCGGGCTCACCGCGGCGGGTGCGTTCGGCGAGCAGGCGCTGACCGACGGGCTGGGCAAGTCGTACCAGGTCTGTTTCGCGGTCGGCGCGGTGGCCGCCGTGCTCGCGGTCCGACGGCGCGCCGTCTTCGGCCAGATGGTGCAACCACCACTGGTTCTGGCCGCGGTCGTGCCCACGGTGGTGCTCACCGCGTCGGGCGTGCCCGCGGACAGCGACCTGGAGGACAAGGCACTCGCCATCGGGACGCCGCTGACCGGTGGTTTCCCGGCGATGGCGATCGTGACGGCGATGACGGTCGCGCTCGGCATCATCCGCTACCGGCGGGAACGCGCCCCGGCCACCGGCTCCCGCGGAGCCCGGCCGCGGACCGGGGAGGGCAGCGAGGACCGTGTCCGTCGGGACCGGCCGCCGCACGGCGACCCGGACGACGCGGAGCG
>NZ_KE387062.1:88313-90777 GCF_000430445.1 Saccharomonospora iraqiensis subsp. iraqiensis | reverse complement strand
TGAACCCGCACCGGCCGGGCCGGGGTGCGCGCTCAGGCGGTCATCCCGGCCCGGGCCAGGTGTCGCCGCCCGGGCCCCGGCTCAGTTGTCGTCGCCCGGTCCCGGTAACGGCCAGCTGTTCCCCGGCTCCGACGTCTCGGTGGACCCGTCGTCGTCGGCCCCGACGAACAGCACGATCGACTGGTCCTTCGGCACGGAGCTGCCCGGGGCCGGGTTCGAGTTGGTCACCAGCCCGACGTAATCGGAGTCGGACACCCGCTCCCGCCGTACCGAGTGGGAGCCGGTCCAGCCCGCCTCCTGCAACGCGGCCACGGCCTCCTCCTCGGTCATGCCCTGCAGGTCCGGGATCTCGATCCGGGCCTGCGAGCCGTTGGACACCCGCAGCTCGACCTCGCTGCCCTTGGTGACCCGGCCGCCGTTCGGCTCCTGCCCGACCACGGTCCCCTCCGGTTCCTCGTGGTCGACGTCGCTGCGGTTCACCGTGAGGTCGAGTTCGGTCAGTCGCGCCTTGGCCTCCTCGAAGGTGCTGCCCGTCATGTTGGGCACCTCGACCTCGTCGGGCTCGACGCCGAGGACGATGCTCACCTGGCCGCCCTGGCGCAGCTGCGCACCCCCCGCGGGGCTCTGTTCGACCACCTTGCCCTGCTTCTCCGGGTCGTCGACCTCCGTCTCCTCGACGTTCGGGTCGAGCGTCAGTCCGGCCTCGTTCAGCTGCTTCTCGGCGTCCTCGCGGGAGAGGTCGACGAGATTGGGCACCTGAACCTGCTGCGGTGGCTTCCCGACGACGAGCGTGATCGTTTCGGTGAGGGCGATCTGCTCACGGGCGGGCGGGTCGGTCTCGATCACCTTGTTGTAGGACTCCGGGCCGCACTCCGCCTCGCTCGACGGGTTCGCCACGCAGGGCCGTGTCGACTCGGTGATCTCCTCGAAACCCTCGTCGCGCAGCATCTTGTGCGCCGCCTGCGTGGTCTTGCCCGCCACGTCCGGCACGGCCCGGGTGTCCGCCTCGCTCTGCTCGACGAGGAAGAAACTCAGCAGCGCGATGAGGCCGAGGCCCGCCACGGTCAGCACGATCCCGGCGATCCGCTTGTTCCGGCGTTTCCGGGCGAGTTCGTCCGGGTCCTCGTCGGGGAAGGCGTGGGCCCCGTAGGCGTCGAACCGGTCCTGCTCCGAGTCGCCGAGGACGTGGGTGCCCTCCTCCTCGGACAGCACCATCGGTGCGGCGGGGCGCTGTCCGGACAGCGTGCGCACCAGGTCGGAGCGCATCTCCGCGGCCGACTGGTACCGGTTGTCCGTGCCCTTGGTCAGCGCGGTGAGCACGACGGCGTCCAGTTCGGGCGAGAGCCCCGGGTTCACCGACGACGGCGGTGCCGGTTGCTCCCGCACGTGCTGGTAGGCCACGGCGACGGGGGAGTCGCCGGTGAACGGCGGGTCGCCGGTGACCAGTTCGTAGAGCACGCAGCCCGCCGAGTAGACGTCGCTGCGGGCGTCGACCGTCTCGCCGCGGGCCTGCTCGGGCGAGAGGTACTGGGCCGTCCCGATCACCGCCGCGGTCTGGGTCATGGCCGCCTGGCCGTCGTGCACGGCGCGGGCGATGCCGAAGTCCATGACTTTGACCGCGCCGTTGCGCGTGATCATCACGTTGGCGGGCTTGACGTCGCGGTGGACGATGCCGTGCCGGTGGGAGAAGTCGAGCGCCGCGCACACGTCGGCCATGACCTCCATGGCCCGCTTCTCGGAGAGCGGCCCCTCGGTCTTGACGATGTCGCGCAGCGTCCTGCCCTCGACGTACTCCATGACGATGTAGGGCAGCGGGCCGTATTCGGTGTCGGCCTCACCGGTGTCGTAGACGGCGACGATCGCGGGGTGGTTCAGCGCCGCCGCGTTCTGCGCCTCCCGTCGGAAGCGCTCCTGGAACTGCGGGTCGCGGGCGAGGTCCGCACGGAGGATCTTCACGGCGACTTCCCGGCCGAGCCGGATGTCGTGTCCGTTGTGAACCTCGGACATTCCGCCGTAGCCGAGTGTGTCACCCAGTTCGTAGCGGTTTGAGAGCAGTCGGGGTGCGCTCATTGCCTGGTGCCGTCCTTCACTCGGTTCTTCCCACGCCCGGTGCGCCGACCGTGTGCGTGTGTCGCCCACGCCCGCGGGGGGCAGGCGTGTGTACCGCGACCATCATGCCTTCTCACCCATCTCAGCCGGGTCAACGCCCATCGGTGGCCGACCAGTTGTCCCCGAGCGGGGTGGTGTCGTCGCCCGGGCCGCCGTCGTCCCCGTCGGAACCCAGCGTGATAACGAGGGTCACCACGACCACCGCCACCAGCACCGTGAACGCCAGCGCGAGCAGGGCCCACGTCGCCGCCGACGGCCGCTTCCGTGCCGGTGCCGCCATCCCGTGCCCGGCGCCGGTACCCGGCGCCCGCCCGCCCACCGGGTGCAGGGACGGGTGTGAGCCCGGGTTCACCGG
>NZ_KE387062.1:85168-88213 GCF_000430445.1 Saccharomonospora iraqiensis subsp. iraqiensis | reverse complement strand
TGTCCGCGGTGTCGGTGGTGTCCGTCCCCGGCCGCACGGCGGGTCGGCCGCACGGCGGGTCGGCCGCACGGCGGGTCGGCCGCACAACGGAGTAGTCGCACAACAGAGTCGACCGCGTGCGCTGCGTACACACGGCAATGCCGCTCGGCTGACCGTCACCCGTACGGCCGCATGGCCGGGCCGAAGTCGTCCGACCGCCCACCGACCGATCACCGACCGTCCGACGCCGCCGGTCGCAGGTGCGCGGCGAAGTCGCAGACTCCGTGTCGCTGCGCTGGTAATCAAGTCAGGTGCCGCCCGCACGGCGGCACGGCACGGGCGTTTGCAGGCGAGTCACACAGGGAGGCGGACTTCGTGGCGGTACCACCAGGGCACACCGCGACCACGAGCGGTGAGAACGAAGCACGGTCGGTTCCGAGTCGTGTCGTTCCCCCCGTCGAACTCCCGTCGGAGGCCGAGGAACTCGCACGCAGGGCCGCGCCCCTGCTCGGGTGGCAGGGCAGTGTCCTGCCGCAGATGACCCTGTTCGGCAGGCGCGTGTTCGTGGTGGCGCGGCTGCGCCCGGACGCGCACGCCGAGCGGATCGCGACGGGCGTCGGCCCGGTCACCGACCGGGCGACCGTCGCGACGTGGACCTGGCCGGAACTCGCCGACGTCGCTCCGCAGCCCGCCGTCCGGATCTCCGGGGTCCTCGCGGTGGCCCGGCACTGGCGGACCGGGATGGCCACCACGGTGCCGTTCGCCCGCTACGGGGAGGCGGCCATGGTGCTGCCGTCGTCGGTGACGATGAGCCACGACTACGTGGACCACTGCCTGACCCGGGCGCGGCTGCACGGGATCGGTGTCGTCGGCGCCGACGACACCGCCCACCTCGACCTCGATCTCGGGTGTGGCGACGACCGGATCACCCTCGGCGACGACGAGGTGTGGCGGTGGGTCAACGAGCGGGTCTACGAGCAGCTGCTCGCGACCGAGCAGGACGGCCACCCGGACGGGGGTTCCGACCACGCCCCGGCGGTGTCCGGCTCCACCGGGGACGGCCACGCCGCGGCGGACCGGGCCCCGCGCCCGGAGGCCTGACCGCACGTGCGTCCGTGACCGACGGGCACGGCACCGGTCCCCGATCCCGTGCCCGTCCGGTCCGCGCCGGATAGGCTCGTCGTATGCGAGTCGTCATCGCCGGGGGACACGGCAAGATCGCGCTACGGTTGGCGGCGCTGCTCGCCGCCGACGGGCACACCCCCGTGGGGCTGATCCGGAATCCCGACCACGCCGCCGACCTGCGCGAGGCGGGGGCCGAGCCGGTGCTGCTCGACCTGGAGGAGGCCGGGGTCGACGCGGTGCGCGAGGTGCTCTCCGGTGCCGACGCCGCGGTGTTCGCGGCGGGAGCGGGCCCCGGGAGCGGGACGGCGCGTAAGGACACCGTCGACCGCGCCGCCGCCGTACTCCTCGCCCACGCGGCCGAACAGGCGGGGGTGCGCCGGTTCGTGCAGATCTCGTCGATGGGTGCCGGGGCGCCGGTCGACGAGGAGCAGGTGGGCGTGGTCTTCGCCGCCTACCTGCGGGCGAAGACGGCGGCCGAGGAGGATCTGCGCGGCCGGGACCTGGACTGGACGATCCTGCGCCCGGGCAGGCTCACCGACGAGCCCGGCACGGGCAGGGTACGGCTGGCCGAGGTGGTGTCCCGCGCCGACGTGCCGCGGGACGACGTGGCCGCGGTGGTGCGCGCGATGCTGTCCGACACCGGCACGATCGGCACCACCCTCGGGCTGATCTCGGGCGACACCCCGGTCGACGAGGCCGTCGCGCGGGTGTGAGCCGGCCGGGGCCGGATCACCCGTCCACCGGGCCGAGCACGCGGTCGAGGTACGGGTTGCCGAACACCCCACCGGGGTCGACCTCGGCCCGGAGCCTGCGGAAGTCGTCGAAGCGCGGGTACAGCGCGCGCAGTGCGGCGGCGTCCAGATCGTGCATCTTGCCCCAGTGCGGTCGCCCCCCGACGGAGGCCGCGATCCGCGCGAACCCGGTGAAGTACTCCCGGTAGGGCATCCCGACGTACTGGTGCACGGCGATGTAGGCGGAGTCGCGGCCGTGGGCGGTGGACAGCCACACGTCGTCGGCGGCGGCGACGCGCACCTCGACGGGGAAGGCCACCGGGTGCCGCAGCCGGGACACCAGCGTGCGCAGCTCGGCGAGCACGTCGAGCACGGCCTCGCGCGGCACCGCGTACTCGCTCTCGACGAACCGCACGGCACGGTGGGTGGCGAACACGCGGTGGGAGACGTCGCTGTACTCGCGGGCGGACAACGCGGCGGAGGCGACCGACCCGAGTGCGGGGACGAGCCGGGGCACCGCGCGGCCCAGCCGGCACAGCGTGCCGAAGGCGGCGTTCTCCATGACCGTGTAGTCCACGAACCGGCGCAGGGCCGACAGCGGGCGCGTCGTCGTGTCGCCCGGCAGTCGGGTGTTGCTCTTGACCAGGGCGTTCCGGCCGTACGGGAACCAGTAGAACTCGAAGTGGTCGGTCTTCTCGGCGCGTTCGTGGAACCCGGCCAGGACGTCGTCGAGCGGTTCCGGACGTTCCCGCGCCGCGAGCACGAACGCCGGTTCGCACCGCAGTGTCACGGTGGTCAGCACCCCGAGTGCCCCGAGCCCGACCCGTGCGGCGGCGAACAGCTCGGGATTCTCGTCCGGGGCGCAGCGCACCGGTGTGCCGTCCGCGGTGATCAGCTCCAGTGCCGCGATCTGGGTGGCCAGTCCGCCGAACCGGGCGCCGGTGCCGTGGGTGCCCGTGGACACCGCGCCCGCCACCGTCTGCGCGTCGATGTCGCCGAGATTGGTCAGGGCCAGCCCCAGCCGGTCCAGCTCGGCGTTGAGCCGCCGCAGTGTGGTGCCCGCGCGGACGGTGACCAGGCCGGCGTCGTGGTCGACCGTTTCGATGCCGGTCCAGTCCCGCAGGTCGAGTGCCGCACCGCCGTCGGCGGGCGCGGCGACCGGGCTGAACGAGTGCCCGCTGCCGAGGGGCCGGATGCGTCCGCCGCGCGC
>NZ_KE387062.1:82139-85068 GCF_000430445.1 Saccharomonospora iraqiensis subsp. iraqiensis | reverse complement strand
CAGGGCTACGCGGTCGGCCGCTGACGCCCGCCCGCCGCATTCCGTGGCCGGGCCGGCGGGCGTCGGCCCTCAGAAGTCCGTCGTCGAGGGCGGTGCGTGGTCGATCTGTTCGTCGCGGATCTCCACGAACACGTCCCGCACCCGGTCCGGGTCCTCCCCGAACACGTCGAGCACGATCACGCGGTCGTAGAGCGCGTAGGCGGTGCGGTAGAAGCTGTTGCCGTCGTCGGGGGAGGCGTAGGCCGGCACGCCCTGCAGGGACAACTCGCGGGAGTGCGGGATACTGCCGTTGACCTGGGTCTTCCCGTATTCCTCGACCATGGACACCGCTTCGGCCTGGTCGCCCACCTCGATGGCGTACAGGCCGATCGTGACCTCCTCGTCCACGATCGTGGTCCGGAGCAGGCCCTTGCCCAGGTCGGTCTCCAGCAGCGTCTCGGCGAACGACCTCGGGAGGACCTCGCGGTCCAGCATCGTCTCCCGGTCGAACTCGCCACCGCCGTCGCGGGTTTCCCCGGGCAGGTCGATGAGGGCCGAGGGGTTGTCGGTCGGCGTCTGCTTCGCGGGCGGTGGGCTCGGCAGCGGCGAGCTCGTCGGCGAGGGCGGCGGGGCGCTGGAGATCTGGTTCATCCGTCCGGGCTCCCCGGCCAGGCCGCCTCCCTCGTCCGGGTCGTCCCCGGAGCCGCTCAGCAGCCACACCACGAGGCCGCCCCCGGCCAGCAGCACCACCGCGAGCACGGCCAACGCGATCCGCCTGCCCGCCCCCGGCGAGGCGGGCTCGTCGAACGCGCCGGGACCCTGGCTGGGTGTCCGTGGCGTCAGCGGCGGGAAGGACTCACCGCCCCACGGCGGGGCCGGATCCTCCGGGGCGGCATTCCACGGTCGCTGCTGCGGGCCGGCGAACCCGGCGGGTGGGGAGGCGGGGTGCTGCGCGGGTTGCCCCGGGGGAACCGGCTGTCCCGGTTGTCCCGCCGGTGGCTGAGGTGCGGACTGCTGCGGGAATCCGCCCGCGGGGGAGCCGGGCTGTCCCGGCGCTGCCGCCGGGTGCGGGTGGGCCGTGGGGTCGGCGGGCGAGACGACCTGGGTCGCCTCCGGACGGCCCGGCTGTGCCTGCTCCTCCCGGGGTCCGTGCTGCGCACCTGGTTGTTGTGCCTGCTGTGCCGGTTGTTGCTGTGCCGGTTGGTGTTGTGCCGGTTGGTGCTGTGCGGGCGGACCCTGCTGCGGTTGGCTCGACGGGGACTGACCGGCCTGCGGTTGGCCGGACTCCGGGGGTTGGCCGGGCTGCGGTTGGCCGGGTTGGGGCTGGCTGGGCTGGGGCTGGCTCGGTTGCCCGCCCGCGACCGGTGCGACCACCTGGGTCGAGTCCGCCTCGCCCGGTGCTTGCTGGGGTTCCTGGGGTGAGCTGACCGCCGAGGACAGGATCTGGTCGCGGCGGGCGCGGTACTCGTCCGCGGAAAGGTTGCCGGACGCCAGGTTCTCGTCCAGCTTGCGTAGGTCCTCCTGCCAGGTCACCCCCGGCCCCCCTTCGGGCAGTCTCGTGTCACCGACGTCGGTGGACGTCCTCGCCTGGTCGCGGCCCGCCACCGCATCCGGCAGGGACCACGCCCAGGTAACTTACTGCGTGGTCGCGGGCCCGCTGTAGTCAGATCGGATGTCACCCGAGGTCGACATCGGGTCGTTATCTCGGGTGTCGTGCCAGCGTGGCGGCGAGGGTGTCCAGGGCGGAGTCCCGGAGCAGCGCGCTTCCGCCGCCCGCGATGATGCGTTCGACGAACTGCACGACGACGACGTCACGATCGGCCAACAGTTCCGCGATCTCCCGTCCGGAGGACAGGGCGAGCGTGTTGTGGTGCACCACCCGCAGGTCGCGCACGGTCGCGGCCAGATACGGCGTGGCGAACTGCGTGAACGAGTCGGCGAGGACGCCGACGGGGCGTCGCACGGTCCCCTCGGCCGCCGGTCCGGTCTGTTCCAGGTGCAGGGGCTTGCGGAAGTTGCTGCCGACGTAGTCGGTGCGGTCCGCTCCGCCGTCGGGCGCGAGGGAGAACGCGTCCAGCCCGCGGTCCAGATGTTTCCCGTGCAACCGGGGCACATCGGCCACCCACGGCCTGCGTCCGTTCCGCTCGACCTCCCACGACTCCGTGCTGCCCGGTGCGAGGCGCTCGGCGAGTGCGTAGGTCATGGTCAGCCCGCCCGCGAACGTCCAGTGGCTGTCCAGCGGCCCGTACACCGGCGCCCCGAGGCGTTCGTCCGCGTGGTGCAGTGCGGGGCGGAGATCGATCGCCCCGGTCGCGGCGGGCACCCGCTCCCAGAACTCCCGTGTGCGGGCCTCGGTGCACTCCTTGCCGAGGTAGTCGTCCGGCAGGTGCTCCGGGGCCATGGTGGTCTTGTCCGGCGCGAAGACCAGTTCGAACTGTCTGCCCGAGGACTCGACGACCCGGCGCAGCCGGTCCAGCCGCCGGATGACCTCGTCGACGTCGTGCACCGGGAAGCACTTGTGTGTCATGTCGTCGCCGAGGTAGTACCAGCCGTCCGTGCCGAGGACCGCGCGCGGGAAGTGCTCCTTCGGCACCTCGGGGGTCCGATCGGCACCGTCGTCCGGTGGGGCGTCCGGAGGTTCCAACCCCACGGGCCCCTCCCGGCCGCCCGTGTCCGCCCCCGCACCGGGTGGATCCCCGAAGACGCCGGTGCTCACGGCCTCCGCGGCGCGCACCCCGGCCTCGCGCAGCGGCAGGTGATCGGTCGCCCAGGCCGGCAACCCGGTGAAGAACTCCCACCCGTCGCCCGGGCCGGGGAACTCGGCGAGCTGCCGGTTCTCGAACTCCGCGGGACGCACCCCGAGCACGAACGCCAGTGCCGGGGCGAGGAAGAAGACGACGGCACACACGAGCGCCCCGCGTTGGCCGCGGCTGTGCCGGGGGCGGTAGAG
>NZ_KE387062.1:74195-82039 GCF_000430445.1 Saccharomonospora iraqiensis subsp. iraqiensis | reverse complement strand
GGTCCGACGCGGCGGTCCCGACCCCCGATCGGGCGGGTACCGACGCGGGGAGCGGCCCGCGCTGATCTTCACCCGTACGGGTGGAACATCGCCGGGGAAGGCCGTGAAGTCGATCAGCGGCGGTGTGGACTTCACGGTCGGCTCACGCTCGGGGTAACGTTTCGTGCACAACCAGTGCGGAGTGGCGCAGCGGAGGATGGTGCATGAACCGGCTTGTCCGAGGGTCCGACGGCCGGGACTGGGTGATCCGGGCCCAGCTGGAATGGCGACGGCCCGCCACCGCGGAGGACTTCGAGCACGATGTGGCGGCCAACTACACCCCGGGGATCGCGATGGGCGCCGTCGCGGTGCTGCTCGGGCTCGTGCTGGTCGTGTGGATGCCCGAGGACGTCGTGGTGCCGGCCTGGGTGCCGTTGGCGCTGCTGCTGGTGGCGCTGTTCTTCCCGTTGCGGTGGACGTTGCGCAGGCCGTGGACCGTGGTCGCCGAGACGGAGGGCGACGTCACCGGCGAGCGTCCGTCCGAGCGGTGGGTCGGCACGGTCGTGGGCATACTGAAGGTGCGGGGGGAGGTGCACCGCATCGCCAAGTCGATCCAGAAGCACGATCTTCCGGACTTCGACGGACCCTTACAACCTGTCGAGTGAGCCATGCCCGAGTTGCCCGAGGTCGAAGCGCTCGCGTACCACCTGCGTACGCACGCGGTCGGCCGTGTGGTGACCCGGGTGGACGTGGCCTCGTTGACGGTGCTCAAGACCGTCCGCCCCGGGCCCGCCGACCTGCACGGCCGGGAGGTCACCGGGGCGGCCCGGTACGGCAAGCACCTCGACGTCGTACTCGGTGACCTGCACCTGGTCGTCCATCTCGCGCGGGCGGGGTGGCTGCGCTGGTCGGACTCGCTGTCCGCGGCGCCGCCGAGGCCCGGGAAGGGGCCCGTGGCACTACGGGTCCGGCTGTCCGATCCCGAACAGCAGCGGGCACCCGGCTTCGACCTCACCGAGGCCGGGACGAAGAAGGGTCTCGCCGTGTGGATCGTGCACGACCCCGGCGAGATCGACCCGGTCGCGCGCCTGGGTCCGGACGCACTCGACCTGGACACCGCCGGACTCGCCCGGCTGCTCCAGGGGCGCACGGCGCGGCTGAAGACGGTGCTGACCGATCAGTCCGTGCTCGCGGGCATCGGCAACGCCTACTCCGACGAGATCCTGCACACCGCACGGTTGTCGCCGTACGCGACGGCGGGCCGGCTCGACGAGGGGTCCGTCGAACGGCTGAGCGAGGCGATGCGCGAGGTGCTCACCTCGGTGGTCGAGCGGTCCGTCGGGCAGGAGGTCGCCCGGCTCAAGGAGGAGAAGCGCTCGGGCCTGCGGGTCCACGGCCGTACCGGGCTGCCCTGCCCGGTGTGCGGGGACACCGTCCGCGAGGTCTCCTTCGCCGAACGCGCCCTCCAGTACTGCCCCACCTGCCAGACCGGCGGCAAACCCCTCGCCGACCGCCGCCTCTCCCGCCTCGTCAAGTAGTCACCCGGGGTGTTGCCGTGAAGGGCACTTTCCCTGCGTCTCACGCAGTGAATGTGCCCCTCGCTGCGCCGGAGGCAGGGAAGGTGCCCTTCACGGTTCATCCCTCGGACGGGGGCTGGTGGTGACGTTGGGTAGCTGATTGTGGCGGTGGGTGGTGGGGTGGGGTTCGGGGGTGATCCGGTCACGTCTTGCATGTCACTGTGGGAGCGCAGAGCATGGACGCTGTGTCAGGTTTGTTGACCACGCAGTCCGTCGTGGCGTTCTCCGCCGGGGCCTGCCTCGTCGCGCTGGTCACCATCCTCGTCGTCCTCGTCCGGCGGCGGAAGCCCAGCCACGCCGTCGACGAGGCCGTGCTCGAAGCGGTCTGGGTGATGTCCAAGGCCCAGGTCGACCTGCGGGACGGCCTCGTGCAGGAGGCGACGGACAAGCTGGTGACCCGGCTGCTCCGGTTGCTCAAGTGCGTCGCGGTCGGGATCTCCGACCGGGAGGGGACGCTGCTGTCCTGGGACGGCGAGGCCAACGACCACTACGTCGACCTGGTGGGGCCGGTCGGCTCGGCGATCCGCCGGAAGAGCCGCGAGGTCGTCTCGCACGACAAGTTGCCCTGCGACCACCGGGGGAACTGTCGGATGCGCACGGCCGTGCTGATGCCGATCATCGTCGAGGACGAGGTCGAGGCCGTGCTGCTCGTGCTCGGCCGGACCAAGGGCAAGCGGATCGTGCAGATGGCCGACACGGTGAACCGGTTCATCAGCACCCAGCTGCACGCGGCCAAGCTGGAGGAGACCAAGCACCAGCTCCAGCAGGCGGAGATCAAGGCGCTGCGGGCGCAGATCTCGCCGCACTTCGTCTACAACGCGCTGAACACGATCTCGTCGCTGATCCGGACCGATCCCGAGGAGGCCCGCGAACTGCTCCAGGACTTCGCCGACTTCACCCGCTACTGCTTCCGGGCGGAGGGCACGTTCACGACCCTGTCCGAGGAGCTGCGCAACATCGACCGCTACCTCACGATCGAGGGCGCCCGGTACGGCGCCCGGCTCAACGTGCGGCTCAAGATCGCGCCCGAGGTGCAGTCGGTGGTCCTGCCGTTCCTGCTGATCCAGCCGTTGGTGGAGAACGCCGTCAAGCACGGCATCGCGGGCAAACCGGGGGGCGGGACCGTGACGGTGACCGCGCACGACCGCGGCCCCGAGGCGGAGATCAGCGTGGAGGACGACGGGGTCGGGATGGATCCCGCCCTGCTGGAGAACATGCGGGACTCGTCGGGCAGTGCGCACATCGGACTGAGCGCCATCAACCGGCGGATGCACCAGGTCTACGACCAGCGCTACTCGCTGATGGTGGAGACGGCCGTCGGCGCGGGGATGAAGGTGACCATGCGCGTGCCGAAGTTCGTCCGGCACGTGCACCCGGACATGCCCAAGTACCCGGACGCGGCCTCCACCACCCGGAGCAGGCGCGACCTGCCGCAGGCCCGCACCTCCGCGCCCGTCGGCTCCTGACCCGTCCCGCCGGAAACGGGCGGGCACGCCGGAACCACTCAGTAGGGTGGACGGCATGAGCCGCACGGACACGTTGGTCAGCCGCATTCCCAAGCTCGGTGAGCGCGTCGAGCGCAAGGACGTCGTCGCCGTCGTCAAGCTGCACGGGGTCATCAACCCGCAGGCGTCCCCCCTGGCCCGCGGGGTCCTCAACCTCTCCTCCGTCGAATCGGCCCTGACCAGGGCATTCGACCACGACCGGCTCAAGGCGGTCGCGCTCCGGATCAACTCACCCGGTGGTGCGCCGACGCAGTCAGGGCTGATCGCCGAACGTATCCGGCAGCTCGCCGACGAGAAGAACGTGCCGGTGTTCGCCTTCGCCGAGGACGTCGCCGCCTCCGGCGGCTACTGGCTCGCCTGCGCCGCCGACGAGATCTACGCGCACCGCACGTCCATGGTCGGCTCGATCGGGGTGATCACGGGATCGTTCGGGTTCACCGGGCTGCTCGACCGCTTCGGGATCGAACGCAGGCTCTACACGGCGGGGGAGAACAAGTCCCGCCTCGACCCGTTCTCCCCGGAGAAGGAGGAGGACGTGGCGTGGCTGCGCTCGCTGCACACCCAGCTGCACGACATGTTCGTCGACTGGGTGAAGCAGCGCCGCGGCGCCCGGCTCGCCGGGACCGACGACCTGTTCACCGGGGACGTCTGGCTCGGCTCCCGTGCCGCCGAGCTCGGCCTCGTCGACGGCCTCGGCAACTACCGGGACGTGCTCACCCGGCGCTATCCGGACGCGGAGATCACCGTGGCGGAACCGAGGAAGCCGCTGCTCGCCCGGCTGGGGGTCGGCGCACCGGCGTCGGCGCTGCTCGACGCGGTGCAGCACCGGGAGCAGTGGTCGCGCTTCGGGCTCTGACCGCGCGGGCGGTGCCCCGCCGTCGCCGGCCGTGATCATCGCCGTCACGCCGGGTGTTCGCGTTCACCGGTACGGTGGCTGGTTCCGGCGGTCACACTGCACTCGTTACGCTTGGGTGGTTACTCTGTGGCGAACGGGCGTCACGTGATGATTCGCCCGGGCGCGTAGTGGACATCGGACCCGGCAGACGGCAGGATGCGTGTCACTGTGAGTGCTCATCGCCAGACCCCTGAACTGCTCGTCCTCGCTGTCGACGACGAGCTACCCGGGCTCGACCAGCTGCAGCACTGTCTCGACGCGAACCCGCACGTCGGCAGGGTGATCCCCGCCGTGGACGCCTCGGAGGCGCTGCGGTACCTCGGCAACACCGACCACGAGATCGACATGCGCAAGCGGCGCGGGCTGCCGCCGGTCGACGCGGTGTTCGCCGACATCAACATGCCCGGGCTGTCCGGGATGGAGATGTCGCGCGTGTTCGCCTCGTTGAATCCCGCTCCGGTGCTGGTGTTCGTCACCGGCCACCCCACCGAGGCCGTCGAGGCGTTCGACCTGGGCGCGGTGGACTACGTCCTCAAGCCCGCGCGGCAGGAGCGCATCGACAAGGCCGTGGCACGGGTGGTGGAGAAACTCGACGCCGCGCCCGCCGCGGCCGCCGCGGCAGCCCCGGGCGCGGAACCGCAGGTCCGCGGGGACGACGAGGTGATCCCGGTCGAACTGGCGGGGACCACCAAACTGATCCCGCGGTCGGCGGTGCGCTGGGTGGAGGCCCAGGGCGACTACGCCCGGCTCTACACGACCGAGGGCAGCCACCTGGTGCGCATCCCGCTCTCCCAGCTGGAGAAGAACTGGGAGAACGCGGGGTTCGTGCGGATCCACCGCTCGTTCCTCGTGTCCCTCTCGCTGATCACGGAACTGCGGATGGGACAGGGCGGCTACCAGGTCGTGCTCGGCGACGAGGAGAAGGTCCTGCCGGTCAGCAGGCGGCACACCCGGGAGCTGAAGGACCGGCTGGTCGGTTCCTCGCGCGCGGGGTAGCCGGGGATGACCGACGAGGACATCTACCGCAGGGTCGGCGGCATCCGGGAGCCGGACCCCACGCTCGGCAGGAGGCCGCAACCGGAGCCCGAGCGGCCCGCGGTCACGTTGTCCCCGGAGCCGGACCCGGCGTCCGGGTCGGACGGGGCCGCCCGGCCCCGCAGGCAGCGGGTCGTGCTCGCCAGGCCGAAACGGGTGTCGAGCTACTCGATGCGGGCCAAGGTCGAGCTCGCCGAACAGACCAGTTGGGGCAGGCTGCTCGTCCGGGACCTGGTCAAGGTGCAGCTGCGGGCGGGGGCGCTGTTGCTCGGCCTGGTGGTGGTGCTGCTCGGCGCGCTGCCGGCCGCCTTCCACTTCCTGCCCACCCTGGCCACGGTCCGGGTGATCGGACTGCCCGTGTCCTGGGTGCTGCTCGCCGTCGCGCCGTTCCCACTGCTGTTCGCGGTCGGGTTGTGGTACAACCGCCTCGCGGAACGGCACGAGCGGGACTTCGTCGCCATGATCGAGAACTGAGTGCCCGTGCGGGCGCCGAGGCGTAGCGGGGGGCAGTGGTGGAGCTGAACCCGTGGGCGGTCGGCGCCGTGGGCCTGGTTCTGGGGGTGACCTACTACCTCGGCAGCCGCACGTCCCGGTACGCGAGCACCACCGACGACTTCCTGCTCGCCCGCCGCACCGTGCGTTCGCGGCGCAATGCCGCCGCGGTCTCCGGCGAGTACCTGTCGGCGGCCTCCTTCCTGGGGGTCGCGGGGCTGGTGATGAAGGACGGCGCCGACGCGCTGTGGTACCCGATCGGGTTCACCGCGGGCTTCCTCACCGTGATGATCTTCGTCGCGGCCCCGCTGCGCCGCTCCGGTGCCTACACCCTGCCGGACTTCATGGAGGCCCGGCTCGGCTCGGCCGCCCTGCGCCGGGTCTCCACCACCGTGGTCGCGGTCATCGCGCTCGTCTACCTGTTGCCGCAGCTGCAGGCGGCCGGGTTCGCGGTGCGCACCGTCGTGCCGCAGGCCGAGCCGTGGATGGGCTCGCTGATCGTCGTGGGGATCGTGACGCTGAACATCGTGGCCGGTGGGATGCGCGTGGTCACGCTGGTGCAGGCGTTCCAGTACTGGGTGAAGCTGTTCGCGCTCGCCGTTCCCGCGTTCGTGCTGTGCGCGGTGTTCCTCGCCGGCGGGGGTGCCGACACGGCGGGCCCGCTCGGCGAGCCCGCACCGCCGGAGTTCACCGAGGAGACCACGGTGTCGGTGGAGTCCGACGTCGTGCTGCGGGTCGGCGAGCCGACGGTGGTGCACATCCCGTCCGAGCGGCCCTCGGGTGCGGAGCTGTGGCTGCCCGGCACCGACTATCCCGTCGCGGCGGGCAGCGAGCTGCTGTTCCCGGCCGGGTCGTCCGTCCCGGTGGTCGGCGACGCCGCGCTGGACAACGCCTCCTGGCTGCGCCCCACCGGGGACACCGACAGCCTGTGGTGGACGTACTCGCTGCTGGTGGCGACGTTCGCGGGCACGATGGGGCTGCCGCACGTGCTCGCCCGCTTCTACACGAACCCGGACGGGCGGTCCGCGCGCCGCACGACGTTGCAGGTGCTGCTGCTGCTCGGGTTGTTCTACCTGTTCCCCGTGCTGCTCGGGGCGTTGTCCCGGCTGTACGTGCCGCAGCTGCTGCTGACCGGGAACACCGACGCGGCCGTGCTGGAACTGCCGACGGCGATGCTGCCCGGCGTGGCCGGCGCGGTCACGGTCGCGGTGCTCGCCGCCGGCGCGTTCGCGGCGTTCTTGTCCACCTCGTCCGGACTGCTGGTCAGCGTGGCCTCGGTGATCTCCACGGACCTGCTCTGGGCGCGGGTGCGGGACTTCCGGTTCGCCGCGGTCGCCGTGGCGGGGACGGCCGCCACGGGGGCGGTCCTGCTGCCGATCGAGGACCTCTCGCTCAGCGTGGGACTGTCCTTCGCCCTCGCCGCGTCCACGTTCTGTCCGCTGCTCGTACTGGGGATCTGGTGGCGCGGCCTCACCTGGATCGGCGCGACCGCGGGGATGGTCGTCGGTGGTTCGCTGGTGCTGCTGGCGATCGTGCTCAACGTCGTCAGCCGGTTCGACGGCGGGTGGGCACCGTGGTTCGTCACCCAACCCGCGTTGTTCACGGTGCCCGCGGCCTTCGCCACCACCATCGTGATCAGCCTGCTGACCGGGAAGCGCGTTCCCGAGGACGTGGACACGGTGATGCTGCGGATGCACGCCCCGGACCGGCTGGGCTTCACCCGTGACCGGCAGGCGCTGCACCCCGGCCGTGCGGACGAACGCGCCCGGCTCTACAGCGGCAGACACCGTCGGTAGGCCGCGGTGTCCCCGGACACGGCCGCACCGGCGGTGGACGGGCACGCGTGCGAAAATGAAACCGTGACGACAGATTCCAATGACCTGCCCTCGGCCCCGGTCCCCGAGCTCCCGTCCGAGGGGCTCGTGCTGCTCGACGTGCGAGAGCCGGACGAGTGGGCCGCGGGACACGCCCCGGAGGCGGTGCACGTGCCGCTGGGGGAGCTTCCGTCGCGCACCGGTGAACTCGCCGACCTGCCGGACGACCGGCCGGTCCACGTCATCTGCCGCAGCGGTGGCCGGTCCGCCCGCGCCGCGGCCTGGCTGAACGCCGCGGGCGTGGTCGACGCGGTCAACGTCGAGGGTGGGATGAAGGCGTGGCAGGCGCACGGCCGCCCGATGGTCACCGACCGTGCGGACGCACCCCCCGAGGTGATCTGAGGCCGGTCGGAGCGGGTATGCAGCAGGCAGCACAGGGCGGGGCGGGCGCGTCCGGTCCGGGACACCGGACGCGCTGGATCGCCACGCCACCGCCGGATGCGACCGGGGACGCGCGGCCGTCCGGACACCGGCCCGCCCCCGGATC
>NZ_KE387062.1:68063-74095 GCF_000430445.1 Saccharomonospora iraqiensis subsp. iraqiensis | reverse complement strand
TCGACGGCGCCACCTCGGCCCGACGAGCAGGCCCCGGCCACGCCCCGGCAGCAGCCGGACTCCGCCGGTCTGCCGAGTGCGGCGGCCTCCGGAGGCTTCACCGGGACCGGCCTGCCGCCGGAACAGGGCGGGCAGGTCCGGGGGCCGCTCCCGCGCATCCGGGACGACGGTTACCGCGCCCTCGCACTCGGGATGCCCTACCGGCAGGCGGTGGCGACGGACATGCTGCGGGTCACCGGCGGGACGGGTCCGCCCGAGCGGTGCGCCTCCTACCCGCTCGCCGAGGGGCGCGACGCGGTCGGGCGGGTGACGATCTCCGCCGAACACGGCGTGGTGAGCTTCGAGGTGACCGGTGCGCACACCGACGACGACGTCGGCGTCGGCGCGCGGGAACGGCGGATGCGTGCGGCGTACCCGGACGGGCGCTATGTGCGCACGCTGGACGAGAGCGAATGGGGCAGCGAGGAACCGACCCCGGAGAAGGAGTACATCGTCGACCGGCCGGCGGGAGCGTTCCATTTCGCCGTCCGGGACGAGACGGTGATCGGGATGCGGCTCACCGCGCACCGGTCGGACTGCTGAGCGACACCGTGGTGGGCCCTGTTCCCGTGGTGGGCCCCGTTCCCGTGGTGGGCCCCGTTCCCGTGGTGGGCACCGCTCCCGCGCCGGACGCGGGACGCCGGGCCCACCACGGTGCGGCGGACGGACGGGCCGGACGGGGCCGGCTCACAGCGCGCCGCCGGCGACCGGGGGCATCGTGGGGTCGTTCTCCTCGCCGACACCCTCGCGGTAGAGGAACTGCTCGACCTGGGCCAGGTCGCCGTTCGCCCGGTCCACGACGGTGAGCAGCGTCGACATCTGGGAGACCTCCTCGACCTGCTCCTTGAGGAACCACTGCGTGAACTGTTCGGCGATGAGATCACCCTCGTCCCGCGCGGTCCGCGCGAGTTCGGTGATCTGCGCCGAGACCTCCTTCTCCTGTTCCAGCGCGAGGGCCACGAGTTCGCGCACCTCGGAGAAGTCGTTACGCACCTCGGAAATCCCCGGGATCTCCACGGGGTGGTCCGTGTCGCCCATGTACTGCACCATGGCGAGCGCGTGGTTACGCTCCTCCAGCGACTGGCGGTAGAAGTGCTTCGCCAGCTGCGGCAGGTCCTCGTTGTCGAACCACACGGCGAGCGCGAGGTACTGCTGCGAGGCGTGGAACTCGTTGTGGATCTGCGCCTGGAGCAATTCGTAGAACTTGGAACGCGGTTGCTTCTTCGTGGTGTTCATATCTTCATCGTACGCGCCGTGAGCTCGATGATCCAATCGGGAACGGTGATCTCGATCGCATTCGGGTACAATTGTGAGCCAAGGTTTTGCTAATTTAGTCGACCCTTACCGAGGTGACCCTCAGAAGTGTTATTTCGGTGAGGCAAACCTTAACGCGAATACATCGATCAATCCGGCACCGCCGATCAATTCGGCACCGGGGCGCGGCTGATCGGACAGGACATGCAGCGCGGACCGCCCCGCCCGGAGCCGAGCTCCGAGCCCTCGATGCGCACGACCTCGATGCCCGCGTCCTCCAACCGGGCGTTGGTCTCCACGTTGCGTTCGTAGCCGATCACGACACCCGGCCGCAGGGCGAGGGTGTTGTTCCCGTCGTCCCACTGTTCGCGTTCGGCGGTCACCGGGTCCAGTCCGGTGTCGATCACGTGGAGCCGGTCGATACCCATCGCCTCCGCGGCGGCGGTGAGGAACGGTTCGGGCCCCTCGACCCGCAGTCCGCCGTCCCCGGGACCGCCGCGGTCGTCGGGACGCACGGTGTAGGCGACCAGCGACTCCCCGGCCGGGGGGTACATCACCACCGAGTCCGGGCCGACCATCGTGCACACGGTGTCCAGGTGCATCGTGGCGCGGTCCTGCGCGATGGGCACCACCAGCACGGTGTGCACGAGATCGTCGGCGAACACCGAGCGGGCCAGCGACTCGGCCCCCGCCGGGGTGGTGCGTTCCCCGACCCCGACGGCGAGTACCCCGGGCGCCAGCGACAGCACGTCACCGCCCTCGACGGGCGCGGAGTGCGCACCGTAGGCGCGCACCGCGCCCCGGAACCGGGGGTGGTAGGCGTACACGATGTCGAGCAGGGCGGTCTCGCGCCGCCTGGCGGGCATCGCCAGGGACGACACGGCGACCCGGTCCGCGATCCACACCGACGAGTCGCGGGTGAACAACAGGTTCGGCAGCGGGTCGACGGCGAAGTCGTGCGGGTGATGCATCCGCCGGACGAGCGAGCCGCCCTCGGAGGCGGGCAGTTCCTCGAACGTCAGTCCGGACGTCAGCACCTCGGCCAGGGTGTCCGGCTTCGCGGTGGACAGGAACGACCGCAGCGCGTCGGCGAGGTCGCCGCCCAGCCGCCGGTCGTCCACGGCCGCGTGGACCCCGGCCGCACGGGCGCGGGAGTCGGCCAGTGCGTGCCGCAGGAGGTCGGTCAGCAGCAGGACGTCGACCCCGCGACCGCGCAGCACCTCCGCGAAGGCGTCGTGCTCCTGCTGGGCGCGGGCGACCCAGGGGATCGAGTCGAACAGCAGCTGGTCGTTGTTGCGCGGGGTGAGTCGTCGGAGTTCGTTGCCCGGACGGTGCAGCAGTACCGCGTCCAGTCGCCCGACCTCGCTCTCCACCCGGGGTGGCGGGAATTCGGACGGGTCGGCGGTGGCGGCGTGCGGCGTGTTCTGCGATGTCGTACCAGTCACGCGGGTGAGATTAGTGAATCCGGCGCCGCGGCGGCGGCGACGAAACGACACGGCGTGCCGGGGCCGCGCCTGCTCCGGCACGCCGTGTCCGGGCACAACGAAGGTGCCCTTCCGGACGGGGATCGTTGCGTCCGCGCCCGGGTGCGGGTCACCGCGACGGCGTCCGAGGGGCGGGCGCCGGTTCCGTGGTGACCACCGACGGGGCTGTGGTGACCACCGGCGGGGCTTCGGTCGTGGTGACGGTCGTGAACAGCCAGTTGTGGGCGCCGCCGCCCATGATCTCGGCGTAGCGTTCGGCGGCGTCCCGGTTGGCGAACCGGATCTCCTGGGCGTTCACCCGGTGCGTGATCTTGCAGGCCATCGTCCCCTCCTGTGCTCGCTCGTGCTCCCCGCGGCTCGTGTCGTCCGCGGCCCGCCCCCGATGCCACCGATTAGAACACCTGTTCGATACGGGTGCAACTCGACGCGCCGGTCGGTCACGGCAGCCACGCCAGATGGTCACGCAGCAGCGCGTATCCCACGAACGCCACCACGTCGAGCAGGGTGTGCGCGATCACGAGCGGCCACAGCCGGTTGGTGCGCTGCCACACCCGGCCGAAGACCAGTCCCATGACCAGGTTGCCCACGAAGCCCCCGAGGCCCTGGTACAGGTGGTAGGCCCCGCGCAGCACCGAGGAGACGAGCAGGGACGTGTTCTCCCCGACCCCGAGCTGGCGCAGGCGCGTGAGGAGGTATCCGACGACCAGGATCTCCTCGGCGAACGAGTTGCCGAACGCGGAGAGCGTGAGCACGATCGGCCGCCACCACGCCTCCGTCAGGGTGGACGGTTGCACCGCGAGGTTGAACCCGAGTTGCCAGGCGGCGAGATAGAACGCCAATCCGGGTATCCCGATGCATGCTGTCAGCACCAGGCCCCACCACCAGTCCCGGCCGGGGCGGCGCCGGTCGAGCCCGACGAGCGCGGGCCGCACCCCGCCCCGCCAGAGCAGATACAGCCCGAGCGCGCCCCATCCGACGAGCTGGACCACCCCGAGCAGCTGCTTCAGCAGGTCGATCGCACCGATCGTGGCCTGGGGCACGTTGATGGCCGTGCTCTGGTCGGTGAGCGGTTCCGGGCGCAACAACGCTTCCAGAAATGATAACGCACTGCGTACGGCAGATAAACCGAGAGTGATGGAAAAGACCAGAACCAGTTCGGCGACCAACGCCGTGCGCTCGCCATTATCGCGCACCGTGACAGGTTGTGCGCGCGGTGTCTTGTTCCGCCGGTCACGGACGAATCGGGCCACCGTGGCACGGTACATTGGACGCCGAAAGCGCTGGTCACGTCCGTACCGGAGGAGGGACGACGGCGCGGTCACCGTGATTCAGGAGGCAGTCTCATAACGTTTCGTCCTGATCGATCCCGATACGTACTAGGGTTCTACGGACCCGAAATCCGATGAAGGAGGCAAGCCTCGTGACGGAGACGTCAGAAACGGAGGCCGCGACGCCACCCGGCCCACGACGAACATCGTCGGTCGCGCCGAAGGTCTTCTGGCCCGCCGCGATCATCATCCTGGCGTTCGTGGTCGCGACGGTCATCGCGCCGGACGCGATGGAGTCGGGCATCAGCGCGCTCCAGTCTGAGGTCGTGGGCAAGTTCAGCTGGTACTACATGCTGATCGTGTCGCTGTTCGTGGCGTTCGCCATCTGGGTGGGACTGAGCCACTACGGCGACATCAAGCTCGGCCCGGACGAGGAGGAGGCCGAGTTCGGACTCCTGTCGTGGTTCTCCATGCTGTTCGCTGCGGGCATGGGGATCGGCCTGGTCTTCTGGGGCGTGGCCGAACCGCTGAGCCACTACGCGGGCGTCCCGAACCGGGCGACCGGCATCACCCAGGACGAGGCGGGGGCGCAGGAGTCCCTCGTGCAGACGTTCCTGCACTGGGGCCTGCACCCGTGGGCGATCTACGTCGTCGTCGGCCTGGCCATCGCCTACGCGATCCACCGCAAGAAGCGTCCGGTCAGCATCCGCTACGCGGTGGAGTCGCTGATCGGTCGGCGCGTGAAGGGCTGGATCGGCGACATCATCGACATCGCCGCGGTCGTCGGCACCCTGTTCGGTGTCGCGACGTCGCTGGGCCTGGGTGTCATGCAGATCGCGGCCGGACTGGACTTCCTGGACATCATCTCGGACCCCGGCAACCTCACCTACGTGATCCTGATCGGTGCGATCACCCTCGCGGCGATCGTGTCGGTGGTCACCGGGCTGAAGAAGGGCATCCGCTACCTGTCCAACTTCAACATCGGCCTGGCCGCCGTGCTGCTGATCGCGGTGCTGATTCTCGGCCCGACCCTGTTCATCTTCCGGGATCTGGTGCAGTCGATCGGTGCGTACTTCCAGAACCTGCTGCAGATGAGCTTCAACACCACCGCGTTCGAGGTGGAGACCGGCACCGACTGGCAGGCCTACTGGACCACCTACTACTGGGGCTGGTGGATCGCCTGGGCCCCGTTCGTGGGTGTGTTCATCGCGCGGATCTCGCGCGGGCGCACGGTGCGTGAGTTCGTCGCCGGTGTGCTGCTGGTGCCGACCGCGGTCACGATGCTCTGGTTCAGCGTCTTCGGCGGTACCGCGCTCTACCGTCAGCTGTTCGGCGAGGGCGGACTGATCGTCGACGGCGAGGTCGATCAGGAAGGGTCCCTGTTCGGGATGCTCCAGGGGCTGCCCGGCGGGACCGCGATGGCGATCGGTGCCGTCATCCTGATCGCGACGTTCTTCATCACCTCGTCGGACTCCGGTTCGCTGGTGGTGGACATGCTCGCCTCCGGTGGTGACCCCAACCCGCCGACCTGGAGCCGTGTGTTCTGGGCGACGCTGGAGGGTCTGGTCGCCATCGCCCTGCTGCTGGCGGGCGGCCTGAGCGCGTTGCAGACGATGTCGATCCTCATCGCACTGCCGTTCAGCGTGGTCATGCTGCTGATGTGCGTGTCGATCATCCGCGACTTCCGCAACGAACGCCGGACCGCACTGCGGATCCAGCGGCGGATGCAGCGGGAGGAGCTCACCGAGCACGTCACGCACAGCCTCATCGACGAGGGGCTGGTGGAGCCGAACGGCGACGCCGGCACGTCGACGAGCGGCACGTCGACGGGCGGGACCGCGAGGCGGACGGGCGAGGCACCGTCCACCTCCTGACGCGTCCGGGCGGGCGGCCCTGACGGGCCACCCGTGACGACACGACGGCGCCCCCGGTACTCCACCGGGGGCGCCGTTCGTCGTTCGGGGGCGTGTGGCGGCGGCTCGCGCCT
>NZ_KE387062.1:65709-67963 GCF_000430445.1 Saccharomonospora iraqiensis subsp. iraqiensis | reverse complement strand
TCCGGTGCCGGCGCCGTGCCGGGCGACCCAGGCGGCGGCCTGCGTCCGGCGGCGCAGGCCGAGCTTGGCCAGCAGCGAGGTGACGTAGTTCTTCACCGTCTTCTCGGCGAGGAACAGCCGCTCGGCGATCTCCCGGTTGGACATCCCCTGGCCGATGAGTTCGAGCACACTGCGCTCGCGGTCACTGAGCGCGTCGAGCTCGTCCGGCTGCGCGGGGCTGCGCACCTTCTCCAGCAGCCGCGTCGTCGTCAGCGGATCCAGCAGGGACCGCCCGGCCGCGACCTCCCGCACCGCGTGCACGACGTCCTGGCTGCGCACCTGCTTCAGCAGGTAGCCCGACGCCCCGGCCATGATCGCGCCGACCATGGCCTCCTCGTCGTCGAACGCGGTGAGCACCAGGCACGCCGGTGGGCTCGCCGAGTCCCGCAGTTCCCGGCACAGGGTCACGCCGTCGGTGCGTCCGTCGCCGAGCCGCACGTCCACCACCGCCACGTCCGGCTCCACGTGCAGTGCCACGGCCCGCGCCTCCTCGGCACCGCCCGCCTCGGCGACCACGGTGATGTCCGACTCGTCCTCCAGCAGGTCCCGCAACCCCCGGCGCACGACCTCGTGGTCGTCGACGAGCAGCACCTCGATGGCCATGCGCCGAGCCTACGTCGCCACGGCCCGCGCACCGTCCCGTGCCGGGCGTGGTCCCGGCCACGTGCGTCGGCTCCGGGAGGTGACGACAATGGTGTGACGGCAGACACAGTCCGCCGGTACGGTGCGACCGCCGGTGCGGACGACGACGAGCGACGGAGGTCGCGATGACCACGCACACCACACCCACCACGTCCGCCGCCGACCACTCCGGCGACGTGCAGACCCGGAACCGGGGCCGAGTGGAGCGGCACGACAAGCGGGTGCGCGCCGTGTTCGCCGGGCACGTCGTGGCGGACACGACCCGGCCGTTGCTGGTGTGGGAGGTGCCGTACTTCCCGACCTACTACCTGCCCCGCGACGACGTCCGCACCGAGCTGATCGAATTCACCGACCGCACCCGCACCTCGCCGACCAGGGGAACCGGCCGGATCGGGCACCTGCGGCTCGGCGGGCACACGGCGACCGACGCGGTGACGGAGTACCCCGAGTCACCGATCGAGCTGCTGCGCGGACACGTCCGCCTCGACTTCGGCGCGATGGACGCCTGGTTCGAGGAGGACGAACAGATTCACACCCACCCGCGCGACCCGTACGTGCGCATCGACATCCTGCCCAGCACCCGGCACGTGCGCGTGGACGTCGACGGCGTCACCGTCGCCGACACGCGCGGCGCGCGCCTGTTGTTCGAGACCAACCTGCCCACCCGGTACTACCTGCCGAAGCCGGACGTCCGGCTCGACCTGCTGGAGCCGAGCGACAAGGTCACCCACTGCCCGTACAAGGGACAGGCCGAGTACTGGTCGGTGCGGGTGGGCGGGACCCCGGTGCCCGACCTGGTGTGGTCGTATCCCACGCCGCTGCCGGAGAGCGACCGCATCGCCGGGCTCGTGTGCGTGCCGCAGGAACACGCGGAGGTCTATGTGGACGGTGTCCGGGTGTAGCCGGGCCGCGCGCGTGGTCCGGGGCGAGCGGAGCAGCGCCCCGGGTGGCATGCTGAGGCAGAGGCGGCCCCCGGGCGTACCCCAGAAGTTCCGCCTCCGCCTTCACCACGGATCTCGGACAACGTGGACAGGATCGTGGCACGGTCCACCCGACCGCAGACCTCGGTCTGGGTCCGGTGGATGACCGTAGCGTTGTCCCGAACGACCTCGGACGTCGACATGGCAGTCGTCATACCACGACGCGCCTGGCCCCGCACCCTTCTCCACCAGCTGTCAGCCCGCCCGGTGGGTGGTGCCGTGGCCGAACTGCGCCAGGCGGTTGCGGGCGGTGTCCAGCTCGCGGTCGGTGAACAGCGGGGCGAACGCCTCGTCGGTGACCAGTGCCTCGACGGTGAGGTCCAGGCGGCCCCGTTCCCACAGCGCGGCGAAGCCGTCCGAGACGGCCGGTGCCCGCAGCAGTTTGCGCGCGGTGGCCAGCGCGCCGAGGTCGGCGAGCATGCTGAGGAAGTAGCCCGCCGTGTAGCCCGCCTCGTACCGCGCGCGGTCGTAGAGCTCGCGCATCGCGCGGTCGAACCGCTCGCCGAGCGCGGAGTCGGCCGGTTCCGGCTCGGGCTCCGGCCGGTCGGCCTCCGGGCCGACGCCCGAGGCGTCCCGGTTGCGGCGGGGGGGGT
>NZ_KE387062.1:63536-65609 GCF_000430445.1 Saccharomonospora iraqiensis subsp. iraqiensis | reverse complement strand
CCCCGCCGTTCGTGTCGTGCGGTGTTGCCGCGGCGGCTCAGCCGGTCGCGGCCGGCTGGGTCACCTCGAAGGCGAGCTGCTCACCGTCCGCGTCGGGCGTGATCCGCAGCCGCGCCCCGGGGCCGATCGCGTCGTCGAGCAGCAGGTCGGCGATGCGGTCGTCGACCTCCCGCTGGATCGTCCGCCGCAGCGGCCGGGCACCGAACTCCGGCTGGTGGCCGCGCTCGGCCAGCCAGTCGATCGCCTCCGGCGTGAACTCCGCGGCGATCTCCTGCGCGTGCAGCCGCTCGCGGCTGTCGTTCAGCAGCAGGTCGGTGATCTCACGCAGCTGTTCCTGGCCCAGCTTGTCGAAGACCACGATCTCGTCCACCCGGTTCAGGAACTCGGGCCGGAACGACTCCCGCAGCTTGCCGATCAGCCGGTCGCGCACCGCCTTGCCGGAGCGCTCCTGCGCGGGGCCGCTGAACCCGAACTCACCCGAGCGGCTGGAGATGATCTCCGAGCCGAGGTTGCTGGTCATGATCAGCACCGTGTTGGTGAAGTTCACCGTGCGGCCCTGGCCGTCGGTGAGCCTGCCGTCGTCGAACACCTGCAACAGCAGGTTGAACACGTCCGGGTGGGCCTTCTCGATCTCGTCGAGCAGGATCACGCTGTACGGGCGACGGCGCACCTTCTCGGTCAGCTGGCCGGACTCGTCGTAGCCGACGTAGCCGGGCGGGGAGCCGACCAGCCTGCTGACGGTGTGCCGCTCGCCGAACTCGCTCATGTCCAGCCGGATCATGTTGTCCTCGTCGCCGAACAGCGAGCCCGCCAGCGCCTTGGCCAGCTCCGTCTTGCCGACACCGGTCGGCCCGAGGAACAGGAAGGTCCCCACCGGCCGGTCCGGGTCGTTCATGCCGGTGCGGTTGCGCCGCACCGCCCGGGACACCGCGGTCACCGCGTCGTCCTGGCCGATCACCCGCTGGTGCAGCTCGGACTCCAGCCGCCGCAGCCGCTGCTTCTCCCGCTCGGTGAGCGTGCTGGCCGGGATGCCGGTCAGCCGGGAGACCACCTCGGCGATCTCCTCGACCGTCACCGTGTCCCCGGTCTCGGTCGCGTCCGGGGCGTCCTGCCCGGCGCCGTCCAGGGTGCGCTGCAGCCCGGTGATCTCGTCGCGCAGCTGCGAGGCCCGCTCGTAGTCCTCCTCGGACACCGCCCCGTCCTTCTGCCGTTCGAGATCCTCCAGCCGCTGCCGGATCCGCTCGCGGTCCTCGCCGGTGGTGCGGCTCAGCCGCAGCCGGGCACCGGCCTGGTCGAGCAGGTCGATGGCCTTGTCCGGCAGCTGGCGGTCCGGCAGGTACCGGGCGGACAGCTCCACCGCCGCGGTGATCGCGTCGTCGGTGTAGGTCACCTTGTGGTGCTGCTGGTAGGCCTCGCGCAGCCCGGACAGGATCGCCACGGCGTCCTCGACGCTCGGCTCGTCCACCGTCACCGGCTGGAAACGGCGCTCCAGGGCCGCGTCCTTCTCGATGTTCTTCCGGTACTCGTCCAGCGTCGTCGCGCCGACCACGTGCAGCTCACCGCGGGCCAGCTTCGGCTTGAGCATGTTGCCCGCGTCCACCGCACCCTCGGCACCGCCCGCACCGACCACGGTGTGGATCTCGTCGAGGAACACGATCAGCTCGTCGGAGTGCTCGGTGATCTCGTCGAGCACCTTGTTCATGCGCTCCTCGAAGTCACCGCGATAGCGCGTGCCGGCGAGCATGCCGGACAGGTCGAGCTGCACCAGCCGCTTGCCGGTGAGCAGCTCGGGCACCTCGCCCGAGGCGATGCGCTGGGCGATGCCCTCGACGATGGCGGTCTTGCCGACACCGGCCTCGCCGAGCAGCACCGGGTTGTTCTTGGTGCGCCGGGCCAGGATCTCCAGCGTCTGCTCGATCTCGGTCTCCCGGCCGATGACCGTGTCCAGCTCGCCCGCACGGGCGCGTGCGGTCAGGTCGTGGCCGTAGGAGTCCAACGTCGGGGTGTCGCTGTCGCCCGAGCCGCCGGACCCGCCGGAGCCGTCCGAGCCGTGGGAGCCGTCGCCCCCGCCGG
>NZ_KE387062.1:59601-63436 GCF_000430445.1 Saccharomonospora iraqiensis subsp. iraqiensis | reverse complement strand
CGCGGCGACGCGGGCGGCGAGCAGTTCCACGGTCAGCGGCAGGCACCCGATCCGCCGGAGCACGGCGCGGGCGGCGTCGGCCTCGTGGTCGTCGGCGGGGAAGTCGGGGCGGGCGGTGCGGGCGCGGTCGAGGAACAACCGTCCGGCCTTGGAATCGAGCGGGTCCCGGGTGCCGTCCCGGGCCAGCGGCCCGAGCGGCAGCACACACTCCTCGGCGAGCCCGAGCCGCACCCGGCCGGTCGTGAGCACGGTGACCGCGGGGCAGCGCCCGAGCAGTTTGCGCACGAGCGTGCGGACCTCGGTGAGCAGGTGCTCGCACGAGTCCAGCACCAGCACCCGGCGGCGGCCGGAGAGGTACTCGGCCACCGTCGCGAGCGGGTCGGGATCCCGGTCGTGCGTGTGGATCCCCAGGGCCCCGGCCACGGCCCCGGGCAGCTCCCCGGCGTCCCGGGTGGACAGCGGCACCACGGTGACGCCGACGGTGGCCGTGGACAGCGTCTCGGTGACCAGCCGGGTCTTCCCGACGCCGCCGGGCCCGACGACCGTGACCAGCCGTTCCCGGTCGAGCAACCCGGTCAGCCGTGCGAGTTCGTGCCCCCGGCCGACGAACGTCGTCCCCGGCGGTACCGGCCTGCCCGGGTGGGCCGACCCCGGGTACCGTCCGGTGACCGCCTCGAACGTCTCGTCCAGCTCCATACTGGTCGGTTCACCGAGGTCGTCGGACAGCCGCTCGCGGAGCTGTTCGTAGCAGGCCACGGCGTCGGCGGTCATGCCGAGGTGGTGCAGCGCCCACATGGCGTAGCCGCAGGCCCGCTCCCGCAGGGGTTCGGCGGACAGCAGACTGAGCAGCCGCTGGGCCGCGTCGGCCACCTTCCCGGTCTCCAGCTCCCGCGCGGCCAGGTCCTCCACCGCACGGGCCCGCAACTGTCGCAACCGGACGGCTTCCGGGTGGTCGGCCCCGGCCCGCCGGAGATCGGGCAGCGGGTCGCCCCGCCACAGCGCCAGCGCCCGGTCCAGTGTGGAGATCGCCTCGGGCGCCGGGCACCAGCGCGCGGCCTCGATCATGTGCTCGAACCGGACGGCGTCGATCCGGTCGGGCGCGAGGTGCAGTACGCACCCGGCCGCCGACCAGCTGATCTCGGCTTCCGGGGCGAGCAGGGTGCGGAGTTTGCCGACCCGGGCGTCCAGCGAGTCCAGGGCCCGCGCCGGCCGCTGCGCGGGCGGCCAGGCCGCCTCCACCAGGGCGTCCGCGGAGACCCTCTGGTTGGCGTGGACGAGCAGGGTGGACAGCACCGCCCGCAGCGCCCGGTCGGTCAGCGGCTGGTCCGCCGCGCGCCGGTCGATCTCGAGTGGACCGAGAACCCGTACGAGGAGGTGGTCCGTGCCCTTGCTCACACCGCCATGGTCGGCCCCTACCGGGTGGTACTCCACTCGGAGAACGGCCGGACCGGGTGAATCACCGTCGGGGGATCCCCGGCGACCGCACGGTCACGCGCCCGGCCGGGCCGTCAGAGCTTGCGCAACCGGACCCGGTTGATCGAGTGGTCCGCGTCCTTGCGCAGCACCAGTGTCGCGCGCGGGCGGGTCGGCCGGATGTTCTCCATCAGGTTCGGCTCGTTGATCGTCTTCCACAGGTGCAGGGCCTCCGCGGTGGCCTCCTCGTCGTCCAGGCCGGCGAAGTGGTGGAAGTGCGACGTGGGGTCGGCGAAGGCGGTGTGCCGCAGCTTGAGGAAGCGTTCGACGTACCAGCGCTCGATGTCGGCGGTGTGCGCGTCGACGTAGAGCGAGAAGTCGAACAGGTCCGACACGGTCAGCCGCGGCCCCGGCTGCAGGACGTTGAGCCCCTCCAGGATCAGGATGTCCGGCTGGCGGACGACCTGCTCCTCGTCGGGCAGGATGTCGTAGGCGGTGTGCGAGTAGACCGGTGCCCGGACCTCCTCGGCGCCCGACTTCACCTCCGTGACGAACCGCAACAGCGCCCTGCGGTCGTAGCTCTCCGGGAAACCCTTGCGGTGCATGATCCCCCGGCGGACGAGCTCCGCCCGGGGATGCAGGAACCCGTCCGTGGTCACCAGGTCGACCCGGGGATGGTCGGGCCAGCGGGCGAGCAACGTGCGCAGGATGCGGGCGGTGGTCGACTTGCCCACCGCCACGCTGCCCGCGACACCGATGACGAACGGCACCTTGGTGCCCCGGGTGTCCTCGCCGAGGAACGTGGTGGTCGCCTCGTACAGCTGTTGGCGGGCCGCCACCTGGAGATTGATCAGCCGGGACAGCGGGAGGTAGACCTCCGCGACCTCGGTGAGATCGATCTGCTCGCCGAGGCCCCGCAGCCGGGACAGCTCCGCGGCGGTCAGCGGCAGCGGTGTCGACCTGCGCAGTTCCCGCCACTGGTCCCGCTGGAACTCGACGTAGGGGCTGCGCTCACGGACCCGCGCCATTCACTCACTCCTCGCCCGTCGGTGGGCCGGCGCTGTACACCTGTTCTTCACGCGGACTCAACCGTAAGCGGTCACCGGCGCCGACGCGCTGTGACGTTGTGCACCCGCGGGGCCGAGCCCGTGGCGTCGTGCCCCCGCCGGGCCGGGTGACCTGTCGCGCGGACGGGCGAGACCGGTGTCGCACACCGGTGACCGCGCCGGTCAGCGCCGGTCAGCGCCGGTCAGCGGCCCAGGAAGACCTCCTCCCACGCGGCGGACACCTGGCGGGCGCAGGTGGCCGGGGACACACCGCCGACGCCGGTGCCCAGACCGGGCATCGCGATCGTGGTCACGACGTCCCGGAACCGGGCGCCCTGCTCGAACATGCCGTCCCGCCACAGCAGGAAGACCGCGCGGGCGGCCAGGTACGGGTGCACGGTGTCGTCCGGCAGCGACTCGCCCGGCTGCCGCATGGTGGGGGCGCTGATCAGCCACTCGGGGACGGGGGCGCCGGTGGGCACGACGACGGCCTCCCCGATCGGCAGTTCACCCCCGTGGTAGGCGAGGACGGTGCTGCGCACCTGCTGCTCGATGCCCGGGAACGTCCGCGCGTAGACGGCGTCGATGCCGCCGCGCATCCAGCCGAGGGAGTTCGCCGGGCTCACCACGGCCTGCGCGCGGACCTCCAGGACCGAGCCCCGATGCACCCGGACCGGGCCCGTGACCGAGTCGCGGACCGTGTTCCAGGCCTGCACGAGTGGCTCGTCGAGGGCGCACAACACCAGTTCCGGTGTGGCCGACGGGGTGGTGGCGCCCGTGCCGTCCGCCCCGGGTCCGTTGCGTGTGTGCGTGCCAGATTCGGCGGTCACCTCACCAGCATGACAAAGAATCGGACGCCTGGTAACCGCCGCCCCTCCCGGCCGAACGGGTGAGGATCGTCTCACCGGGCACCGGCGTAGCCTGTTGTTCCATGTCCCGGATCGCCTACTTCGGCCCGCAGGGCACGTTCACCGAGCAGGCCACCCGCGCGCTCGCACCGGAGGGGGAGCTCGTCCCGGTCGAGACGATCTCCGCGGCGCTCGCGGCCGTGCGCGAGGGCACCGCCGAGCGGGCGTGCGTGCCGGTGGAGAACTCGGTCGAGGGGCCGGTCACCGCCACGCTCGACGGGCTGGCCGGGGACGCACCGTTGGTCGCCGTCGCCGAGGCGCTGTTGCCGATCCACTTCGCGGTGCTCGCCGCGCCGGGGGTGGAGGTCGTGCGCACGGTCGCCAGCCACCCGCACGCACTCGCCCAGGTGCGCGAGTGGCTGGAGCGCAATCTCCCCGAGGCGCACACCGTGGCCGCGCCGTCCACGGCGGCCGCCGCGGTGGCCGTCCAGCGGGGCGAGTACGACGCGGCCGTGGCCGCACCGGTCG
>NZ_KE387062.1:55336-59501 GCF_000430445.1 Saccharomonospora iraqiensis subsp. iraqiensis | reverse complement strand
GCTCCCGTCGGCCCCGCCTCCGTCGGCCCCGGTGCCGCGGGGCGGCCGTACGGCGGTGTGCCGCTGGTGCGACGTCGGACGGCACCGGTGGCGGCGCTGGCCGTGGGTGGGCTGTTCCTCGTCGTCACCACGATGCATCCGCAGGCGTTGCCCGCGGTCCGCGACACCGGGCAGACCACTGCGGGGATGGCGGCGGTCGGCGCGTGGCTGGACAAGGCCCTGGGGGACGGCACGGTGATCAGTACCCACGAGACACCCGCGCTCGCCTATCACACGGGCCCGACGGTCGTGGTGCTCGACGTGTTCGGCCGGACGGACGAGCACATCGCCCGGGACGCCACGGACCGCGGGTTCGTGGACGGCCGGTTCGTCGCCCGCGACTACGACTACGTGGTGAACGTGCGTCGCCCGATGGTGGCCGTGGACGAGGACGCCTACACCGACGAACAGCAGTGCGGCATCCACCCGGCCTACGCCGGTGTGTACGAGGTGGCCAGCTTCCGGCACGCGCCCGCGGACCACTGGGTCACCCTCTATCTGCGCCGCGCGATGGCTTCGGAACTGGTCGGGCGCCTGGCCGAGCATCCCGACTTCGAGTACGTCTCCTGCCTGTAGCGCGCCGCCGTCCGGGGCGCGGGGTCAGAACCAGCGCTCCAGCACCTGCGCCACCCCGTCCTCGTGGTTGGCCGCGGTGACCTCGTCGGCGGCGTCGAGCACGACCGGGTGGGCGTTGGCCACCGCCACGCCGTGGCCGGACCAGCGCAGCATGTCCAGGTCGTTGGGCATGTCCCCGAAGGAGACGGTGTTCTCGGCGCCCACCCCGAGTTCGCCGGCCACGTGTTCCAGCCCGGTCGCCTTCGTGACGCCGTGCGCGGCGAGCTCGATGAGCCCGCTGCCGGAGGAGAACGTGATGTCCACGACGCCGTCGAGGACGCTGCGCGCGGCGAGGGCCATCTCGTCCGAGTCCATCCTCGTGTGGCTGACCAGCAGTTTCACCGCCGGATGGCCGACCACCTCGGCGCGGGGGACGACGAACCCCTCGCCGTCGCCCCACGGGTTGGAGTACTCCGACTCGATGACGAAGTTGTGCCGGTCCGGGTCCACGGCCGTGGCGCCGATGCGCTCGGCGGCGAGCCGACACCCGGGCAGCGCCGTGTCCAGCGCGTCGGCCACGTCGTTCAGCAGCACCGGGTCGAGCAGACCGTGGACGTGGAGCACCCGGTCGGCGTCGATGTCGTAGACGATCGACCCGTTCGAGCACACGGCGTATCCGGTCAGGCCGGTCGCGTCGGCGACCGGGGGGATCCACCGGGGCGGGCGTCCGGTCACGAGCACCACCGGGACGCCGTCGTCCACGGCCCGCGCGACCGTGTCGACGGTGCGCGGGGTCACCCGCTCCATCGGGGCGAGCAGGGTGCCGTCGACGTCGGAGGCGATCAGGTCGGGTCTGCGCACCCCTCCAGTTTCCCAGATCACGCCCGTGCTGCGGGGTGTGCTGTTTCACCGATAGCGTGTGACGCCGTGCGTGTTGGCATCGTGATCCTTCCCGAGGACAGGTGGTGGGCCGCCGAGCCGAAGTGGCGGGCCGCCGAGGAGTACGGCTTCGACCATGCCTGGACCTACGACCACCTCGGTTGGCGGCACCTGGTCGACGGTCCGTGGTTCAACGCGGTGCCGACCCTGACCGCGGCCGCGATGGTCACCGCGACGATCCCGCTCGGGACGTTCGTCGCCTCCCCGAACTTCCGCCACCCTGTTCCGTTCGCCCGGGAACTGATCACCCTGGAGGACGTCTCGGACGGCAGGACGATCCTCGGGATCGGGGCGGGTGGCCTCGGTTACGACACCGAGGTCCTCGGCGGGCCCGGGCTGTCCCCGGCGCAGCGGGCGGACCGGTTCACCGAGTTCGTGGACGCGCTGGACGGGCTGCTGCGGATCGACGGCTACGACTACTCGGGCACCTGGTACACCGCCCGCGGCGCCCGGAACCTGCCCGGGTGCGTGCAGCGGCCCCGGATGCCGTTCGTCCTGGCGGCGGAGGGGCCGCGGACGATGCGGTGGGCCGCCGAGGCGGGCGAGGGCTGGGTGACCACGGGCAGGCCGGGTGTCGGGGAGAGCCAGCAGCGTTGGTGGTCGGTGGTGGCGGAGCAGGCCGGGCGGTTCACCGACGCCCTGGTCGAGGCGGGGCGTGACCCGGACAGTGTTCCCCGCTACCTCAGCCTCGACGCCGCCCCGGTGTACAGCCTGACCAGCCGGGACAGCTTCGCCGAGGCCGTCGGCCGGGCGGCCGAGCTCGGGTTCACCGACGTCGTCGTGCACTGGCCGCGCAGCAGCGAGCCCTACCAGGGCAGGGAGGCGGTGCTGGAGGGCATCGCCGAGGACCTCCTGCCGGAGGTGCAGGGCCGGGAGAAGCCCGCCGACCGGGAGGACCTCGACGGCCCGGACCCGGATGACCCGGACCCCGACGGCCCCGCGTCCGGGCCGCGGGACACCCCGGAGGACCCGGACGGCCCCGGAGCGTGAGCACGGACGCGGGGTGGTTCCGGCACCACCCGGCGCACCTCCTGTTTCACTCGATCGGGTGAGTTCCGGGAGTTCGGGAACCGTTCCGGTAGCGCGTACGTCGGAGTAGGCACAGGCGCCGCGAGGCACCGGGGGATACAGGGGCCGCTCGACCCTCGTGCGGGGAAGGCCCGGCGCGGCACGGTTGCCCGTCCAGGGGGCGGGCAACCGTGGCCTCGCCGCACGAGGGTCGCGGCACGTCGGTAGCCTTCCGGGGCGTGAGCGCGGACACGAATTCCACAGACATCACGAACGAGGCACACTCCGGTTTCGATCTGGTGGTCGTCGGCTCCGGCTTCTTCGGCCTGACCGTGGCCGAACGCGCCGCCGAGCAGCTCGGCAAGCGGGTGCTGGTGCTGGAGCGACGGGACCACATCGGCGGCAACGCGTACTCGGAGCCGGAGCCGGAGACCGGGATCGAGGTGCACCGCTACGGTGCGCACCTGTTCCACACCTCGAACAAGCGGGTGTGGGACTACGTCACCCGGTTCACCGAGTTCACCGACTACCAGCACCGGGTGTTCGCGAAGTACCAGGGGCAGGTCTACACGTTCCCGATGAACCTGCACCTGATCAACCAGTTCTTCGGGAAGTCGCACTCCCCGGACGAGGCGCGGGAGCTGATCGCCGAGCAGTCGAGCGAGATCGACACCAAGGATGCCCGGAACCTGGAGGAGAAGGCGGTCTCGCTGATCGGCAGGCCGCTGTACGAGGCGTTCGTGAAGGGCTACACGGCCAAGCAGTGGCAGACCGACCCGAAGGAGCTGTCCCCGGCGATCATCACCCGGCTGCCGGTGCGCTACACCTTCAACAACCGCTACTTCAACGACACCTACGAGGGTCTGCCCGTCGACGGCTACACCGCCTGGCTGGAGCGCATGGCCGACCACCCGAACATCGAGGTGCGTCTCGGGGTGGACTACTTCGCCGTGCGCGACCGGATCCCGGAGGGCACGCCCGTCGTCTACACCGGGCCGCTGGACCGCTACTTCGGCTACTCGGAGGGGCGGCTCGGCTGGCGCACGCTGGACTTCGAGCAGGAGGTCGTGCCCACCGGCGACTACCAGGGCACGTCAGTGATGAACTACAACGACATCGACGTCCCCTACACCCGGATCCACGAGTTCCGGCACTTCCACCCGGAGCGCAGCCACTACCCGGACGACAAGACGGTGATCGTGCGGGAGTACTCGCGGTTCGCCTCCGACGACGACGAGCCGTACTACCCGATCAATACCGCCGACGACCGGGAGAAGCTGGAGCGCTACCGCGAGCTGGCGAAGAAGGAGGCGCACGAGCGCAACGTCCTGTTCGGAGG
This sequence comes from Saccharomonospora iraqiensis subsp. iraqiensis, assembly GCF_000430445.1. GTDB lineage: Bacteria > Actinomycetota > Actinomycetes > Mycobacteriales > Pseudonocardiaceae > Saccharomonospora > Saccharomonospora iraqiensis. The sequence continues at coordinate 55,621 of NZ_KE387062.1, read as the reverse complement.
CCGGCTCGGTACCTACAAGTACCTCGACATGCACATGGCGATCGGGTCGGCGCTGTCGATGTTCGACAACAAGATCGCCCCGCACCTGACCGAGGGCACGCCGCTGGACGGGTCGATCGATGCCTGAGACACGGACACCGGACGTGCGCCCGCCCGAGGTGGAACTGCCCACCGCGGGCGACGAGAACCGGCCGTCCGGGGAGGTCGCGCTCCTGGTCACCGTCCAGCGCGGACTGGCCCGGCCCGCCGTGGTGCGGGTCGCGCGGGGACTGTCGCTGTTCGGCG
>NZ_KE387062.1:45578-55236 GCF_000430445.1 Saccharomonospora iraqiensis subsp. iraqiensis | reverse complement strand
CGCTCGCCGCCGCGCGGCGCGCGGGCACGGTCGGCACGGGTCCGGCCGTCGGCCGGGGGCTGGTTGCCCTGCTGCCCCTGGCCGCGGGTGTGGGGCAGTACGTCTTCTACGCCCTCGCCACCGGCACCGTGCGGGCCAACGGGGTGCAGGCGAAGTCGCACCTCTACGACGAGCCGGCGTTCTACCTCGGCCGGTTCGTCGACCGCACGGTCGCCAACATCCGGGGTGTGGTCGACTCGTTCGGCGGGCTCAACGCGACCGACTTCGCCTTCCCCGGCGCGTTGCTGCTGTTCCTGGCCGGTCTGGCCTACCTGTTCGCGACCCGGCGCGACCACCGGCCGCTCGCCGTCGCGCTGGGCGTGGGCTTCGCTCTCGTGGTCGGCTCGGCGTCGACCCTGTCCACCGCGCTGATCCACGAGCTGCGCTACTTCCAGCCGTTCCTCCCGGTGTTCCTGCTGCTCGCCGCCTGCGGCGGCTACGGGCTCACCCGGCTGGCCCCACGCCCCCGGCAGCGCCGGTTCGCCGCGCACGCCCTGCTGGTGGTGGCGTTGCTGTTCACCCTGGTCGCCACCCCGACGTGGGCGGAGCGGCTGGGCAGGCAGTCCGCCACGATCCGGGACACCGACGTGTCGGTGGCCGCCTGGATCGACCGGAACCTGCCCCGGGACGCGATCGTGGGGGTCAAGGACGTCGGCGCGATCGCCTACCACGGCCACCGGCGCGTGGTCGACCTCGTCGGCCTGGCCACGAACGGTCTCGCCGAGCCGGCCAACCACGGCACCGGCAGCCTCTACGAGGCGCTGCGCGCGCTGCCGGAGGACGAGCGCCCCACCCACTTCGCGGTGTACGAGCCGCCGCCCGGACCGTCGATGCGGCCGTTCGCCGACGCGGGCCTCTTCGGCCGGGAACCGCTGGAGACCTTCGAGGTGCGCGCCCCCGCGGCGCTGGACGGGCGGCGGATCGTGCCGTTCTCCGAGGTCAACGTCCACCGGGCGGACTGGCGTGTGGCCGGCAGCGGGGACCGTGCCCCGGTGGAGGGCGAGGTGGTGGATCACCTGAACACCGGCAGCCTGCGCTCGGAGGAGGCGCACGACTACGAGGTGCGCATGCAGCAGCCGGGCCTGCAGCCGCACACCACCCTGCGCAGACACGGGAACGTCCTGGACAGCGGCCGGATCGTGGTGGGCGGCGAGGCGTTCACCGCCGAGGGACTCACGCCCGGGCAGCCGCTCCGGATCGCCACCCGGGTCCTGGCGCCGGGCTCGAACCACGAGGTGCGCGTCCGCGTCGACGGCCGCGACGCCGGGGTGTGGACCCTCCCCCCGGGCGAGGACCGCTGGTCGACCGCCGAGTTCACCGTCCCGCCCGACCTGGTCACGTCCGGCACGGCCCGCATCGAACTGGAACCGACCCGCCCCCTGCTCAGCCCCTACCCGGAATACACGTCCTTCGGCTACTGGTTCCTCCAATAACCGCGAGTCGCCACCCCAGCCCCGCGAGTTGACGCCCCGGGCCCGCGAGTTGCCACTCCGGGACGGCGAGTCGACGCCGCCGGACGGCGAGTCGCCCGTGCGCGGAGTCCCGCGTTCGCCGAGCCGCGTGGGTCAGATCGGGAGCTTGCGGAACAACGGCCGGGGCACGTGGCGCAGCGCCGACATCACCCAGCGGAACGCGCCCGGCGCCCACACCAGGTCCTTCCCGTCCCGCACGGCCCGCACCGCGGTCTCCGCCACCTGGTCGGCGGTCTGCTCCAGCGGGGCCTTGCCCATACCTTCGGTCATCTTCGTGCGCACCTGGCCCGGCCGGACCACGGTGACGCTGCCGCCGTGCGGGCGCAACGCCTCGCCGAGGCCCAGGTAGAAGCCGTCGAAGCCGGCCTTGGTCGAGCCGTAGACGAAGTTCGACCGGCGCACCCGCTCCCCGGCGACGGAGGACAGCGCGACGATGCTCCCGTGCCCCTGCGCCTTGATCCGCTCCGCGAGCGCCACGCCGACGGAGACGGCGGCGGTGTAGTTCACCGTCGCCAGGCTCACCGCCGTGGCGTGGTCCTGCCACGCCTGCTCGGCGTCGCCCAGCAACCCGAACGCCACCACGGTGACGTCGATGTCGCCGCCGGAGAACGCCTTGTCCAGCACGGCCGGGTGCGAACCGGTGTCGGTCGCGTCGAAGTCCACGCAGGTCACCTCGGCGCCTGCCGCCCGCAGCCGGTCGGCCGCCGCGTCCAGCCGGGGGGAGGGGCGCGCGGCGAGCACGACCCGCATCGGGCGGGCGGCGAGGTAGCGCTCCGCGATCGCCAGCCCGATGTCCGAGGTGCCACCGAGCAGCAGCAGTGACTGGGGATTGCCCACGGCGTCGATCACAGGTGCAGCCTCCTGGCCATGTCGGAGCCGAAGACCCGCTCGGGGTCCACGGAGTCTCGGATCTTGCGCCACTCGTCCAGGCGCGGGTACATGCGGTGGAACGTCTCCGGTGTGGTGCGCGAGTCCTTCGCGGTGTAGAGCCTGCCGCCGGCGGCCAGCACCTCCGCGTCCAGCTCGTCGCAGAAGGCACCGAGCCCGTCCTTGACCGGGAAGTCGACGCTGAGCATCCATCCCGGCGACGGCCACGACAGCGGGGCGGGGTTCGCCTCGCCCATGCGCTTGATGACGTTGAGGAACGAGTAGTGCCCCGAGTTCGCGATCCGGTGGCACAACCCCTTCAGTTCGTCCTCGCGGCCGAACGGCACCGAGAACTGGTACTGCAGGAACCCGGCCGGGCCGTAGGCGCGGTTCCACTCACCCAGCATGTCCAGCGGGTGGTAGAACTGCGTCAGGTTCTGGACCTTGCCGCGGGCGCCACCCCGGGGAACCGTGCGTTGCCACAGCGCGTTGATCGCGCCGAAGGTCACCTTGTTGCCGAGTCCGTTGGGGAAGACGTCCGGCAACGTCATCAGTTTCGGCGCGTCGAACTTGAGTGGGTCGGCGCGCAGGTCGTCCGGGAGCTGGTCGAGCGTGGCGAGGTCGCCCCGGGAGAACGTCGCACGTCCGAGCCGGTCACCCGTGGTGATCAGGTCCGGCACGGCCATCGAGTAGTCGTACCCTTCGTCCGACCCGTCGGTGAGCAGCGCCAGCGTCTCGTCGAGGTTCGCGGTGCGGTCGGCGTCGACGACGAAGTAGGCCGTCTCGGTCCGCTTCATCCGGATCGTCGCCCGCAGGATGACGCCGGTCAGCCCGATGCCCGCCACGGTGGCCCAGAACAGGTCCCGCTCCGGGCCCTCCGGGGTCAGCGTGCGCACCGCACCGTCCGCGGTGAGCAGGTCCATCGACACGACGTGGTTGCCGAAGCTGCCTGCGCTGTGGTGGTTCTTGCCGTGGATGTCGTTGGCGATCGCGCCGCCGATGGTGACCTGGCGGGTGCCCGGCAGCACCGGCACCCACAGCCCGTACGGCAGGGCCGCGCGCATCAGCGCGTCCAGGCTGACCCCCGCGTCGATGTCGACCGTGGCGTTGTCCGGGTCGATCGAGTGGATCCGGTCGAGCGCGGTCATGTCGAGCACCAGACCACCGGCGTTCTGCGCCGGGTCACCGTAGGAGCGCCCCAGGCCCCGCGCCACCACACCGCGCGCGCCCGCCCGGGTCACCGCGCGGGCGAGTTCGTCGACGTCGGCGGTGCGCAGAACCTCCGCCGTCGTCGGTGCCGTGCGTCCCCACCCGGTCAGTGTCCGCCGTTCGGTGTTCACCCTGACCAGAGTAGCCGCGCCGACCCGCCTAGACTCGGACGGGACGGCGACACTCGCACCGACGGGGTAGGCATGGTGGTGACCGGATCGCGAACGACCGGGACGGTGGGGGCCTCCTCTCCCGGACTGCTCACCCAGGTGCTGCGGTTCGTTCTCATCGGCGGCTTCTGCGCGCTCGTCGACTCCGGGATCTACTGGCTGCTGCTGCAGGCGGGCCTGTGGGTGCACCTCGCCAAGGCGCTCAGTTTCATCGCGGGCACGACGACCGCGTTCTTTCTTAACAGGCGTTTCACTTTCACCGGGGCACAAAAGGGTGGTGCCGGGCAGCTCGGCGGTTTTGTCCTGCTCTACACGGTGACCTTCTTCGTCAATGTGGGTACCAACGCTCTGGCGCTGCACCTGCTGCCGGACCTGCGCTGGCGGGTGGCGCTGGCCTGGGTCCTGGCGCAGGGCACCGCCACCACCATCAATTTCATCATGCTGAAGTGGGTCGTGTTCCGGGAAGCGCGCCCGTGAACGGGCAGCCGTCGGGTCACCCGATGGGGGCTGTACCTTACTGGGCGACTCCCGCGTGACGGTTTTTCATTTGGAGGACTGAGGTCTCATGCCCGGTAAAGCAGCATCGGCCACCGCGCCCGAGCAGGCCCCGAGTGGCTCCCCGTCCACCGCCGCGCCCGCGAGTGGGGAGGAGCCCCTGTTCTCCGAACGTGCGTCGGCGGGCAGGCTCACCGCCCAGCGGGGCCTGTACGCAGGACCGTCCGATGTGGTGAGCAAGGATCTCTACGCCGAGGTGGTCGAGGGCGTCGTGGCCCGGCGCAGGCACAGTCTCACCCTGGAGCCGTCGGCACGGGTGTCCGGCAACACCTACTTCGGACGGTTCCCGGCCAGCTACTGGCAGCGGTGGACCACGGCCCGCTCGGTGACCGTGGAGGCCACCGTCGCCGGGTCCGGCCGGCTCGCCGTGCGGGCGTCCGACGTGGAGGGTGAACCGCGCACGGTGGCGGTGCGCACCGTCGCCGACGTCGAGGACGAGGCGGTCGTCCTCGAGGCGCCGGTGGACAAGTTCCTCGACGGCGGGGCGCTCTGGCTGGATGTGGAGACCGAGGCGGGGGAGCGGGTCACCGTCTCCGACGTGCGCTGGACCGTCGAGGCGCCGGAGCGCGTCCGGCCGACCGCGGTCACGATCTGCACGATGAACCGCGCGGACGACTGCCTGGCCAACCTGCGCGCGCTCGCGGACTCGCTCGACGCGCTGGAGACCCTGGACGCGGTCTACGTCGCCGACCAGGGCACCGACACGGTGGACTCGCGCGACGGGTTCGACGAGATCGCCGAGGAGATGAAGGGCAAGCTGCACTACATCAAGCAGCCGAACCTCGGCGGCGCGGGCGGGTTCACCCGCGGCCTCTACGAGGTCGCCGGGCACACCGACACCGAGCACGCGAACGTGCTGTTCATGGACGACGACGTGCTGCTGGAGCCGGATCTGGTGATCCGGTTGACGGCGTTCTCCAACCGCGCGGCGAACCCGATGATCGTCGGCGGGCAGATGCTGAACCTGCTGCACCCGAACCAGCTGCACGTGGGGGCGGAGTACGCCAGCCTGAACACGCTGGAGCCGGGCCAGCCCGTCGAGCACAGCCTGACCACCGCCGACCTGCTCGGCGTGGACGAGGAGACCGGCAAGCCGAACAAGCAGGAGCGCAGGCTGGACGCCGGCTACAACGGCTGGTGGTCGTGCCTGATCCCGTACGAGGTGGTCAAGCGGATCGGCTACCCGATGCCGTTCTTCTTCCAGTGGGACGACGCGGAGTACAGCTACCGTGCGCGGGCACACGGCTTCCCCACGGTGACCCTGCCGGGTGCGGGCGTGTGGCACGCGGACTTCCACTGGAAGGACTGGGACGAGTGGCACCGCTACTTCAACCTGCGTAACTCCATCATCACCGCCGCCCTGCACAGCCCGTTCGACCTGAACGTGCTCTCCCGCGTGCTGCTGGCGCAGCTCGTGCGTTACCTGCTCGGCATGCAGTACGGACTGTCGGCGACGCTGATCAAGGCCGTGGAGGACTTCCTCGAGGGGCCGCAGATCCTGGACGACGGCGGGGTCGCGGCCATGAAGCGGATCCGCGAGATCCGCGACCAGTACCCGGAGACCAAGAAGTACGACCCGACCGAGGTGCCGGGCATCGAGTCGAACGACATCGGCATCATCAACACCCCACCGCGGCCGAGCCTCCAGCGCGTCGTGCTGCTCAAGCGCGTCCTGAACCGGCTGCTGGGGCGCAACCGGTTCGCGATGGGCGCGATCCCCACCGACGAGGCGAACTGGTGGCACGTGTCCCAGTTCGAGACCGCCGTGGTCACCGACGCCTCCCAGGAGGCGGTCCGGGTCCGCCGCTACGACCGGCAGCGCATGTTCGACCTGGCGAAGCAGGGCGTGCGGGTGGTCAACCGGCTGCGCAAGGAGGGGCGTGCGGTGCAGGCGCAGTACCAGCGCGCCATGCCGCAGCTGACCAGCCGGGAGAACTGGAAGCGGCTCTACCGGCTCTGACGGGGCCCGGGTCCCGGGGCCGGGTGCTGCGGTGCCCGGCCCCGGCGACCGCCGCCGTGGACCGGCGACCGGCCGGGCCCCGGCGGCTCACTGCATGCCGAAGACCTTGCCCCGCCGTTGCAGGTTGTCGATGTAGGCGGCGGCCACGTGCGCGAAGTTGACGCTCACGGTGAGCCCGTCGGTGGTGCGCACCTTCTCGATGGAACCGTGTTCGAGGTGCAGATGCAGTTGCCCACCGAGTTCGTCGACGTCCTCGGCGCGCAGGGGGAACAGGAGCGGGTCGCCGCCGCTGACGAGATGCAGCACGAGCGCGGGCTTGTCTTCGGCCATGGTCCCACCACAGCAGCAGGACGCGGCGGCTGCAACACGGTTCACCCACAGCGGAGCGGCGTCCGCGACCGGCCCGGCAGCCGCCCCGTTCGGGCTAACGCCCTCTCCCGTTCGCGATGACTGTTAACGTTCCTTCCGGACACAAGGAGTGAAACCGGGGGGAATTCGGGCATGGTGCAGTCCTTCTCGCTGTCGTCGGCCGCCGTGGACGTCCTGTTCGAGCACACGAGACTGGGCCGTGCGCCCTTCCCGTTCGAGGTGCCGCACGTGGGGGAGACGCACCACGCACGGGCACAGATCCGCGACACGGTGTTCCGTGACCTGCACGGACGCGGCCTGATGCGGCAGAACCGGCTCGACCCGGACGTCGAGGCGGCGCTGTTCACCCTGGTCCGGGGCTCGGCGGCGGTCACCGCGGCCGCGAACCTGGGCGACGACGGGATGCTGTTCGCGCGCTCGGCCGCGCACCGGCAGACGGCGGTGCTCGCCCGGCAGGACGGCGACGCGCTGATCGTCGAACTCATCCGACCCGAGGCCCTGGTGCCGGCGATCGTGCATCTCCTGCCACCGACACCTCCGGCCCCCGGTCAGTCGGTCACGGTCGCCAAGCCACAGCAGCGCCCGCAGCGCCGCACCGAGGAGGACTCCTACGACCCGTTCGCCGGAGCCTCGGCACCGCGCTCGCGCTCGGCACCGCAGATGCGGGCCGTCGAGCGGATGTTCGAGAAACCGCAGTTGCGGATGGGCCAGTTCACGGCCTTCGTCAGCGGCGGCAACGGCGCGGCGACACCACTCGAACCGGTGGCGTGGTTCGACTCGGAGGACGGCCGGGTCTTCTGCACCGGCCGCACCGCCGACGACGGCCGGAAGTGGCTCACCTACGCCCCCGCGGACGCGAACCGCATCTCCCAGCACCTGTATTCGCAGGTGAGAGGCGCATTCCAACGCTGAGTCCGCCGTGGGCGTCCGGTGCGAAACGCACGTGCGTGCGTGTCGTGACCGCTACACTCCGTACGGCGAAGCAGTACGGAAGGGGGCCCGTGAATGCCGATCTACGACCAGCCGGAGCCGTCGAGGGATTCGTCCTTCCTCGAGAAGGCGAGCCCGTTCGAGACCGCCACGGCGGGCATGAACAGCGACGCGATGGACTCGATGGCGTCCGAGGCCAAGAAGATGGTCGAGTCCGCCAAGTCCGGCGGCTTCCGCGTCAGCGAGAACGCCGCCCAACCGATCAGGGACGCACTGCTGGAACTGCGTAACGATGTGGAAAAACTTGTAGCCGATATCAATCTGCTCAGTCGACGTGAGCCCTCACTCGGGGAACATGATTACGGCCGGGCGATGGCGAGATTCCAACAGCAAGCCCTTGTTGCGAGTGATGGATCGCCGTTCAACATGTTGAAGCGTCTGTCCGAGGCGATCGGCGATGCGGACAAGGCTCTGGAGATTGCGATCAATAACTACCGGGAGGTCGACGAGTCGACCAAGGATTCGCTCCGAGGCGGACGTTGAGAAAACAGGCTGTCGCGATGACCGTGGCCGCACTCGTGCTTTCTGCTTGTTCGCAGAAGCAATCCGGTACGGCGGCTCCCGATGTTGAGGAATCAGAACCGTTGAGAACGCCCTCCGTCCAGCAACGTGCGGGATTACGCGCGGTCGAGCCCTGTTCCCTGCTCGATCCGGGCGAAACGGCGACCTTCGGGGAGTTCGAGAAGGGTAGCGAAGGAGTGCGGTCCGATGGTGGTCGGCAATGTCATTGGGAAGGTGTCCGCCAATCCGCGCAGGAGGACGGTGTTCCCAGTATCTACGTGGTTATCGAGGACGATTCGAGTATCGAGGAGTTGGGTAACGTTGGCGACGGCGCACGTTCTGGGGTCATGAAGGACTCGGGGCGGGCTGTTAAAGAGACTTGGAACGAAACCGGCTGTGTCGTCGGTCTCGCAGTGGGAAATAGCTCGCGTGTTGACGTGATTGTCGCCGATCCTGATCGAGAACAGTCGTGTGCTATGGCCAACAAAATTGCTGAGCTGGTCGAACCCAAACTTCCGATGAGGTAGAAGATGTCTCCTGGCGACCATTCGAAAATTACCTCCGAAGAGTTGTTGAACATGTCTTCCGAAAAGATACGATGGCATGTGACCAACGGAAACTCTCTGCCGAAACTTTCGGAAGAGCAACTGAAACAGTTGCCGGGCGACGTGGTGGAGCCATATATCGTCGCTCGTTTCAATCAGACGGGCGATCGTGGTTGGTACGAGCAGACCATGCATTCGCTCAGGGCCGACCTCAGGGCTGACCAGGTAACTTCCGAGCGGATCGCAGAGCGGCAGTCGTCCGGTATCGACTACCTGGAGGGGCCGCCGAGGTCGGACAGGAACTATTTGGCCGACCGACACGAAAAACTCAAATCCGACATCGACGCGGTGCGCCCCGAAGCAATCAAGGCTTACTCTGATACGTACTATAACGTTAGCCAGTTTCTGCGCAAAGTGTCCGACCTGATGCGGGAGAAGGTCGGGAAGTCGCAGCAGGAGTGGGAGGGTGCTGCGGCCGACAGCGCCCACGGGTACTTCCTCGGGCTGGGTGACTGGGCCGAGGGGAACTCCGAGAACGCGATGCTGGCCTCCGACATGATCGTCAAGGAGTCCGAGGCCGCGGAGAGCGCCCGGAACAGCATGCCCGAACCGGTTCCGTTCGAGATGAAGTCCGAGATCACCGGGTGGGTCAGCGATCCGTTGTCGTTCGACGACAGGATCAACGAGTCGATCGAGAAGCACCGGCGCAGCCAGGAGGCGCACGAAGAGGCCGCGCGGGTGATGACGCAGTACGACACCGATCTCAACGAGGCCGGCAGCAAGCAGCCGGTGTTCACCGAGCCTCCCTCGTTCGATGGCTCCTCCTCGACCGGTGACGCGGGATCGGGTGTGCGGAACATTCCGGCTGCCGCGACGAGCGCGTCGGGGTTCGCGGGTCCCGCCGGGAGTGCCGGTGGGGCCGCCGGGTCGGTACCCGGAGGGGTCGCCGGCAGCGGACCGGCCGGGTCGCCGGGGTCGTTG
>NZ_KE387062.1:37578-45478 GCF_000430445.1 Saccharomonospora iraqiensis subsp. iraqiensis | reverse complement strand
GCCCGGAGACGGTGGTGCTCGGCCCGAACACGGCCGTGCTGCTGACGCGGCTCGCGGACGCGCTGGCCGGCACCTGGACGCTCGGCGACGACGTCGTCCTCTCGCGGCTGGACGAGCAGGACACCCTGGCCCCCTGGCTGCGTGCCGCGCGACGTGCGGGCGCGGACGTGCGGTGGGGCGAGATCGACATCGAGACGTGCGAGCTGCCCGCCTGGCAGTACGAGGAACTGATCGGGCCCCGGACGAAGGCGGTCGCGGTCACCGCGGCCTCCGGGGCGGTCGGCACCCGCCCCGACGTCGACACGGTCGTCGGGATCGCCCGGCGGGCGGGGGTGCTGTCCGTCGTCGACGCCACCCACGCCGCGCCGTTCGTGCCGCTGGATTTGGACCGGCTCGGGGCGGACGTGCTCGCGGTGTCCGCGCGTGCGTGGGGCGGCCCCGAGCTGTCCGCGCTGGTGTTCCGGGACGCGGAAACCCTCGAACGGGTGCCCTCGGTGGCGCTCGACCCGGCCGCGTCCGGACCGCGACGACTGGAGCTCGGGCCGCACCCGATCCCGCAGCTCGCCGGGCTCGTCACCTCGGTCGAGCACCTGGCCGGGCTCGACGACGCCGCCGCCGGGTCGCGCCGGGAACGGTTGCTGACCTCGCTGGGCTCGGCGAAGTCGTACCACGCGGGGCTGCTGGCGCAGCTGTCCACCGAGCTGCGGGCGATGCGGCGGATCATGGTGCTCGGTGACGCGACGCGGCGGATCCCGGCGCTGGCGTTCACCGTGGCCGACCGGACGGCGACCGAGGTCGCCCGGCACCTCGCCGAGCACGACGTGTGCGTGTTCGCCGAGCAGGGCGCCGACGGTGTGTTCGCCTCGCTCGGCGTGGGCGAGGTCGGTGGCGCCCTCCGCGTCGGCCTGGCGCACTACACCACCCCCACCGAGATCACCGCCCTGATCCACGCCCTGGAGACCCTCCCCTAGGGCCTGTCCTTAAAGGGTGTGTTGGTGGTCTGGTTTGATCTTGGTTTGTGGTGCGTAGGCATGAGTTGACGGATGAGCAGTGGGCGGTGGTGGAGCCGTTGCTGCCGGTGTCGGGGGTCAGGGGGCGTCCGCGGGTGGATGACCGGCAGGTGATCAACGGGATGCTCTACAAGTGCCGGACCGGCATCGCGTGGCGGGACCTGCCGCAGCGTTACGGGCCGTGGAAGACGGTGTACAACCGGTTCTGGCGCTGGTCGCGCAACGGCACACTGGCCACGCTGGTGAGCCGGGTGCGGGTGATCGCCGAGGCCGTGGACGAGCTGGATCGGGAAGTGTCGGTCGATTCCTCGATCGTGCGTGCTCATCAGCATGCGGCGGGCGCCCGCCGCATGCGCGCGGCCCACACAGGGGGCGAGCGGGTTCTGCGGCGGGCAGACCGAGCCAGTGATCATGCTATCGGGCGCTCCCGAGGCGGACCCACCACCAAGATCCACCTAGCCTGCGACGGCCATGGCAGGCCGGTCTCCGTCGTACTCACCGGCGGTAACGTCAACGACTGCACGATGTTCGACCAGGTCATGGCGGGTGTCCGGTTCGGTCGTCGCGGTCCGGGCCGGCCCCGCACCCGACCCACGCGGGTGATCGCGGACAAGGGTTACAGCTCCCGCGCCATCCGCGCCTCTCTGCGCCGTCGACACATCCCCGCGACGATTCCCGAACGACAGGACCAGCAGACCAACCGTCGGCGCCGAGGCCGTACCGGCGGCCGACCCCCAGCCTTCGACCGGGCCACCTACCGCCGCCGCAACACCGTCGAACGCTGCTTCCAACGCCTCAAACAGTTCCGCGCCATCGCCACCCGCTACGACAAAACCGCCCTGTCCTACCGAGCAATGATCGACCTCGCCACCCTCACCCTCTGGCTTTAAGGACACGCCCTAGGCCACAGCGGTGGAGTGTGCCGTGAAGGACTCCTTCACTGCGTCCGATGCAGCGAAGGAGTCCTTCACGGCACAACGCCCGGTGCCCACCGGTGCGGGTCAGCGGACGGTGAGCAGCACCTTGCCGAAGACTCCGCCCGCTTCGAGGGCACGGTGGGCCTCGGCGGCGTCGGGCATCGGGACGACCTGGTCGATCACCGGGCGCACGGTGCCCAGCTCCAGCATCGGCCACAGGTGCTCGCGGACGTCGGCGACGATGCGGGCCTTCTCCTCCGGCGGCCTCCCGCGCAGGGTGGTGCCGGCGATGCTCGCCCGCTTCACCAGGAGCTTGCCGAGGTTCAGCTCGGCCTTCGTGCCGCCCTGCATCCCGATCACCACGAGCCTGCCGCCGGTGCGGAGGGCGTCGACGTTGGCCGCCAGGTACTTCGCGCCCATGTTGTCGAGAACGACGTCCGCGCCGCCGGTCTCGGCCCGCAGCACCTCGACGAAGTCCCGTTCGCGGTAGTTGATCGCGAGGTCGGCGCCCAGCTGGCGGCAGCGGTCGGCCCGCTGGTCCGATCCGACGGTGACCGCGACGGTGGCGCCGAGCGCCTTGCCGACCTGGATGGCGTGCGTGCCGACACCGCCCGCACCGCCGTGGACGAGCAGCACCTCACCCTCGGCCAGTCCCGCGTGCGAGACGACGTTCGACCACACGGTGCAGGCGACCTCGGGCAACGCCGCCGCAGCGACCAGGTCGGTCTCCGGCGGGACGGGCAGCAGCTGCCCCGCGGGCACCGCGACCTTCTGCGCGTATCCGCCCCCGGACAGCAGCGCGCACACCTGGTCGCCCACCTGCCAGCCGGTGACATCGGGACCGAGTTCGGCGATCGTGCCGGAGCACTCCAGGCCGAGGATCTCGCTCGCCCCCTTGGGCGGGGGGTAGTGCCCCTGCCGTTGCAGCAGGTCGGCCCGGTTCACGGCACTCGCGGCGACGTCGACGACGACCTCGCCGGGTCCCGCGGTGGGGTCGGCGGCTTCGGTCCATTCGAGGTTCCCGGGCTCACCCGGTTCCCGGAGCATGATCGCGCGCATACCGCGACTCTAGGCCACCGGACGGGACATCGGCCGACACGTTCCTACGAACGGAGCTTGATTTTCGGGCGAACAGGCAACAAAGTGACCGCGCATCGTAACCACGAAGGGGTATTGCGAATGTCATCTATGCGGAGCAGGTTGAGACCGGCCGTGGCGCTCGCCGCGTGTGTGGGTCTCGCGCTCACCGGCACTGCGACGGCGACCGCCGAGCCGCAGGCCAACCCGAATCTGCCGAAGCGGCTGGCCAAGCAGGTGGACGGCGACAAGTCGAACCGGCACCTGATCGCGATGCAGCGCATCGCCGAGATCAGCGGCGGCAACCGGGCCGCCAGCACCGAGGGCTACCAGCGCTCGGCCGAGTACATGGCGGGCAAGCTGGAGCAGGCCGGCTTCGACGTGACCCGGCAGGAGTTCCCGTTCACCTACAGCGAGACGCTCGCCGAGAAGTTCACGGTGGACGGGACCGACTACGAGACCACGATCATGAGCTACAGCCCGTCCACCCCGGAGGGCGGGATCACGGCGCCGCTGGCGGCGATCGAGCCGGACGCCACGCCCGGCTGCGAGGCCTCCGACTTCGGCGACGTCACCGGCAAGATCGCGCTGATCCAGCGCGGCGCCTGCACGTTCGCGCAGAAGGGCCAGTCGGCCGCCGAGGCCGGGGCCGTGGGCGCGCTCGTGTACAACAACGAGCCGGGCATGGTCAACGGCACCCTCGGTGACCCGGACGCCGGTGTCATCCCGATCGGCGGCCTCACGCAGGCCGACGGTGAGGCGCTGACCGAGCTCTCCGGCACCGATGCGACGCTGGAGCTGCGTGCGCTGATGGAGGAGCGCACCACCTACAACGTCATCGCGGAGACGCAGACCGGCCGCAAGGACAACGTCGTGATGGCCGGCGCCCACCTCGACAGCGCCACCGCGGGTGCGGGGATCAACGACAACGGCACCGGCTCGGCCGCGCTGCTGGAGACCGCCCTCGCGCTCGGCGGCAACGCCCGGGTGAACAACGCGGTGCGGTTCGCCTGGTGGGGTGCCGAGGAGTTCGGCCTCGTCGGCTCCACCCACTACGTGAACTCGCTGAGCTTCGAGCAGGAGCTCGACATCGCGATGTACCTGAACTTCGACATGATCGGCTCGCCGAACGCCGGGTACTTCGTCTACGACGGCGACGACTCGGACGGCGAGGGTGCGGGCCCCGGCCCGTACGGCTCGGCGCAGATCGAGGCGTCCTTCGTGGACTACCTGGAGAACACGGTCGGCGTGCCGACCGAGGGCAGCGACTTCACCGGCCGGTCGGACTACGGTGAGTTCATCGCCCACGGCATCCCCGCGGGCGGGCTGTTCACCGGTGCCGAGGTCGAAAAGACCGAGGAGCAGGTCGCCAAGTGGGGCGGCACGGCCGGTGAGTCGTACGACCCGTGCTACCACACCGAGTGCGACCACCTGGGCAACGTCGACCGCACCGCGCTCGACCGCAACGGCGACGCGATGGCGTACGTGACCGGGAAGTACGCGCTGAGCACCGAAGAGGTCAACGGCGTCGCACCGCAGGCGCCGAAGGACCAGAAGAAGCTGGCCGAGCAGCGCGCGAGCCAGCGGGTCATGACGACCCAGGCCACGGACGGGGCCGACCTGTCCTGATCCCGGGGCGCACACCCTGACCGGTACGGCCGGGCGGCGCGGCACACGCCCGCCCGGCCGTACCGCACCGTCTCCCCGCGGGGACCGACCGACGTGACGTCCGGCCCGCACACGACGATCCTGGGTGCGCCCGGCGCACCCAGGATCTTTCCGAGGTTGTTCCGTTCTGCGTCGCGACTTCCGTGTCGCGTGTTCGGGGTGCGGTCGACCGGTGTCCGGGCCGACGCCTGACACCGTGGTGCGTCACGACAGAACCGCACCGAGATCGGTCTCGACCGGCGCCGTGGGTGCGGGATGCATGCCAACACCCGGGAAGCGCTGCCCTCTTGGCATCACGACCGGACCGGTTCCGGCCACCCCGGCCGTGGGATCACAGCGCCCACTGTGTCCGTAGGACCACACGGCCCACTGTGTCCGTAGGACCACACGGCCCACTGTGTCCGTGGGACCACACGGCCCACTGTGTCCGTGGGACCACACGGCCCACTGTGTCCGTGGGACACTGTGTCGTACACAGTTGCGCGTCGCACACAGTGACGCGGTCGACCGCGACCAGTCATCCGTCACGGCACCACCTGACCTTTCCCGGCGGGCCACGGGACCGACGGTTCCCTCGACGACTCGTCGTCTCCCGGTGAACCCGTCCGCTACCTCCAGGTTGCTCCTTCCGGAGTAGTCCGGCAACCATTTTTGTCACCCTCCGGCGGGGTCGGTACGGATTTTCGTCGTGGCGGCCGGGGGCCGTGGCGGACCGTCTACCGTGCGTGTCCATGGATCGGGATCCGCGTGAGGTGCGCTGGCTGTCCGACGGCGAGATGTCGGCCTGGCGGAACTACATCGTCTCCACGTTGATGCTGCGGCAGCGCCTGCACCGGGAACTCGCCGACCGGCACGAGCTGTCCCTGATCGACTACGAGGTGCTGTCCTGCCTGTCCGACGCCGACGACCGGCGGATGCGGATGAGCGAACTCGCCACGATGCTGGGGTCCACGAAGAGCAGACTCTCCCACCAGATCGCCCGCCTGGAGGAGGCCGGTTACGTCCGCCGCGGACGGTCGCCCGGTGACCGCAGGGGGGTCACCGCCGAGCTGACCGACGCCGGGTTCGCGGTGCTCGCCCGCTCCGCGGCCACGCACGTGTCGGGGGTGCGGGAGCACTTCGTCGACCTGCTCACGCCCGAGGAACAGACGGTGCTGGCCGGAGCCTTCTCCCGGGTGCTGACACACCTGTCGGAGCCCGACGAGTGAGGCGCTACCCTGACCCGCACGGGAAGCGTGGCAGAGCGGCCGATTGCACTCGCCTTGAAAGCGAGCGACCCGAGAGGGTCCGGGGGTTCGAATCCCCCCGCTTCCGCCGCTGTGACCGGGGGCGAACGAGCCGCGGCGGTCATCTCACCCCCGAATCCCGGCGCCCCGGTCACCTCGGTCCCCGGTCGGTGACGGCACCCCGGCATTGACCGTCGACACGATCGGGTACGCCCCACGGCGGTCAGCACAACGTGGTTTCGCCCCGGACCGCGGCTCCGCTGGGTAAAGCACGGCGAATGAGCCGACAACGACAACCGCCGGACGAGCCCCCGCCGCGAACCCCGCTGGAGCGGACCTTCAGCCAGACCCTCGCCAGCGGGTATCACCGGCTCTCGCGTCCCTGGCACACCGTGCTCGCCACGGGTCTGATGGGCGGTCTCGAGGTCGGCACCGGGGTGCTGGCGCTGCTGTACACCCTGCACGTCACCGGCAGTCATCTGCTGGCGGGCCTGGCCTTCAGCATCGGTTTCCTCGCCCTGCTCCTCGGGCAGAGCGAGTTGTTCACCGAGAACTTCCTCGTCCCGGTGACCGCGGTCGCCACCCGGCTCGCGACCCTGGGGGCTCTGCTGCGCCTCTGGGGGATCACCCTGGTGATGAACCTGCTCGGGGGATGGGTGATCACCTGGCTGATCATCCAGGCGTTTCCCGTGCTGCACCGGACCGCCGCCCGGTCCGGCAACCATTTCGCCGAGCTCGGGGTGACCCTGTCGTCGTTCTGCCTCGCCGTTGTGGCCGGATCCGCGATCACGTTGATGACCTGGATGCAGCTGGGAGCCGATTCCGAGTTCGGCCGGATCATCGCGGCGATCGCCGTGGGCTTCCTGATCTCGGGGACGCAGCTGTTCCACTCGGTGCTCGACTCGTTGCTCATGTTCGCCGCGCTGCACACGCCGCTGGCCACGTTCAATTACCTCGACTGGGTGATCCAGCTCGGGTGGGCCGCGCTCGGCAACATGGTCGGCGGAATCGGGATGGTGACCGGGCTCCGCCTCATCCAGGTTCGCCCGCTCAAACACCGGCTCAGCCAGCCCCCACCCGAGTAGCCGCCTGGCCGCCCCACGCCTCCCGCGCGAGGTCGATGATGGGGCGGTGACACACCGCAACGTCGAGTTCAAGGCCCGCTGTCCGGACGCCGACCGTGTGCTGAGCCGTCTGTCCGAGCTCGGAGCGCGGTCGCAGGGCGTCGACGCGCAGGAGGACGTGTACTACCGCGTCCCGCACGGCCGGTTGAAACGGCGACGGGGGACGATCGAGAACAACCTGATCCACTACCTGCGGCCGGACGGCGACACGCCCACCGAGTCCGAGGTGCGCATGCATCCGCTGGCGGCCGAGCGCGGGCTCGACGAGCTGCTCGACGCCGCGCTCACCCGGGACGTGGTGGTGCGTAAGCGCAGGCACATCCTCTGGATCGACAACGTCAAGTTCCACGTCGACGAGGTCGAGGGGCTCGGACCCTTCGTGGAGGTGGAGGCCGTCGACTACGACGGGGACCTCGGTGCCGCACATCTGCACACGCAGTGCGCCGAGTACCTGCGTCTGCTCGGGGTCGCCGACACCGATCTGGAAGCCCGCTCCTACAGTGATCTGCTCCGCGGCGACCTGTCCGGAGGTGACGGGCCCGGTGCCGGGTGAGCCCGGTCAGTCGTCCAACAGGCCCAGTTCGCGCGCCTTGCGCACGGCGGCGTTGCGCCGGTTGACGTCGAGTTTGCGCAGGATGCCCCGGATGTGCGTGCGCACCGTGTTCACCGAGACGAACATGCGCTCGGCGATCTCGGCGGTGGTGAGCAACTCCTCCAGGTGGCCCAGCACGTCACGCTCCCGGGCGGTGAGCGGCTGGAGCAGCTCGGGAGGCTGCTGTCCCGGAGGCCCGGGGTGTCCGGCGGGGGCCTCCGCCGTGCCCGGTGCGTCCGGAGAGCCCGGCGGGTGGGGGTCGGGGACCGCGCCCGCTCGGGCGTCC
>NZ_KE387062.1:23916-37478 GCF_000430445.1 Saccharomonospora iraqiensis subsp. iraqiensis | reverse complement strand
CCGGTTTCCGCCCGCCGTCGGCCTCCCGCGCGGGTTCCTCCGCGGGCTCGCCGCCGCGCCTGCGCCCCTCGACGCTGCGGGACAGGGCGTCGAACAGGTCGACGACCTTGGTGGCCTCGGGCGGCGACTCGGCCGGGGTGATGGTGCGGCCCGCGCGTTTGTCCTCGATGAGCTGCATGACCCGTTGGGTGTAGGTGTCGTGGTACTCCTCCGGACGCCACTCGTCGGCCATCGACTCGATCAGACTCACCGCCATGTCGACCTCCTTGCCGCGGGCCTGACCGGCCTGGGGCAGCTTGGTGATCTCCTTGGCCGGGTCCCGGATGTCCTCCGGGAACAGCAGGGTGTTCAGCACCAGGACACCGTCGCCGGAGCGGACCGCGGCGATGTGTTCCTTGCCGCGCATCACGAACCGGGCCAGGCCTGCCCGGTTGGTCCGCCCCATCGCGTCGATCAGCAGGCTGTAGGCGCGGCCGAACTCCTCCCGGGCCGGGGCGAGCCAGTAGGTCTTGCTGAAGTACACCGGATCGATCTCGTCGAGGTCCACGAAGGCGTCGATGTCGATCGTGCGGGAGCGTCCGGGGGCGACCTCGTCCAGCTCCTCCGGCTCGACGATCACGTACTCGTCCCCGCCGAGGTCGTAGCCCTTGACGATCTCGTCGTAGGGCACCTCCTCGCCGGTGCGCTCGTTCACCCGCTTGTAGCGGATCCGGTCGGCGGTGCCGCGCTGGAACTGCCGGAAGTGCACCGTGTGGTCCTGGGTGGCGCTGTAGAGCTCGACCGGCACGGTCACCAGACCGAAGTTGAGGGCCCCGCTCCAGATGGCTCGTGCCACGACTCCTCCGGCTCACTCCGTGTCGTCGGGTGCCCGGGCGCCGACCACCGGCCCGGCGGCGGCCCGGTCGCCCGGGGCGGCGTCCCGGTCGTCCCGCTTGATCAGCAGCCACTGCTCCTGGACGGGGCTCTCCCTGGTGCGGATCATGTCGAACGCGCCGCGCAGCCTGCGGCCCTCGAGCCACAGGTTCAGCCTGCCCGCCGTGAGGCCGCGCTCCACCGGTTCGTCGGTGACGTTGTCGAACGTGCCGGAGTCCCACACCAACGCCGCCGTCGTCGGTGCCCCGCGCTCGGCCGGGAGGTCGCCGGTCCGGATGGCGAGCCGCTTGTCGCCCGGATCCAGGGACGGTTCGCTGGGGATCGCCCAGGACACGAGCGCACCACCGATCTCGAGCCGGAACTCGTAGTGCAGGCTCGACGCATCGTCACGTTCTATTACGTAGAGTGACTGACGTTGCTGTGCCGTCGCGCCCGCCCGATCATCCGCAGAGTGTCGAGGGCGCGGTGTCGCAGACGTTGCGTCCAGCGCGTCCTGATCCGCCATGCGAGCGGTATACCCGCAGGTGAGCTGGGGAAACGCCACGACGGTGGGGTGTGCTCGCCGGTGGGTCCCCCGTTGGGCCCTACGGGGGACCCACCGACCGCCCATCGAGGGACACCGTCCTGTGGGCGAAACGCGCCCTTCCGTGCACGGATCCGGACCGGGATGACAGTGTGTGACCACCCACCCGGGTGGTCAGAGCTGGTCCTCGTCGACGAGTCCGCTGCGCAACTTCTTCAGGGTCCGCGCGAGCAGCCGGGAGACGTGCATCTGCGAGATCCCGATGCGTTCGGCGATCTGGGTCTGCGTCATGTTGTGCACGAACCGCAGCGCCAGGATCGTGCGTTCCCGCTCCGGCAACTGCTTGACCAGCGGCTGCAGCGTCTCGTGGTTCTCCACCCCCGCCAGCGCCGCGTCCTCCTCGCCGAGCGTGTCCCCGAGCGCGAGGTTCTCGGTGTCGGCGGAGAGCACCTCGTCCAGTGACATCGAGTGGTAGGCGTTGCCCGCCTCCAGGCCCTCGAAGACCTCCTCGGCGCTCAGGCCGAGGTGCTGGGCGATCTCGCTCGGTGTCGGTGCCCGGCCGAGACGCTGCGAGAGCTGGGTGCTCGCGTTGTTGATCGACAGGTGCAGTTCCTTGAGCCTGCGCGGCACACGGATCACCCAGCCGGTGTCCCGGAAGTGCCTGCGGACCTCGCCCATCACGGTGGGGACGGCGAAGGACAGGAAGTCCGAACCGCGCCGGGGATCGAACCGGTCGACAGCGTTGATCAACCCGACCCGGGCCACCTGGACCAGGTCCTCCTTGGCCACGCCACGACCCGAGAACCGCTGGGCGATGTGCTCGGCGAGTGGCAGGAACCCGGTGACCAGCTCCTGCCGGAGCTCGGCGCGCCGCGGGTTCTCCTCGTCGAGGTCGACGAACTCCTCGAACAGCGGGTTGAGGTGTTCGTAGTCGTCCGACGGGGTGCGCGGTCCCTGAGTGGTCGATTCGGTCACGTAAGAGTCGGCTTCCGTTTCGCGAGCTCGATGTGGATCCAGTTCCGTTGTCCGTTCTGCGTCCCCGGTTCCGCCCAGGCGTCGGCCGAGTCGGCGAGCGTGGTCAGCACCCGCCACCCGAAGGACGCCGTGCTCGGGGCGTCGGACTCGCCGGAGGTGACCGCACCCCGGAAACGCAGCTGGTCGTCGCTGATCGTGAACCGGCACACCATCGTGCTGCCCTCGACGGCACGGGTGATCAACGTCGAACAGGCCTCGTCGACGGCGAGCCGCAGATCCGAGATCGCGTCGAGGTCGAAGTCCGCGCGCATGGCGATACTCGCCGCGACCGACCGGATGATGGGCAGGTGCACCAGGCTCGCCCCGAGCCGGAGTTCGATGTCGTCCTGTGCCCCGACGTCGTTGTGCGCCCCGACGTCACTGGACGGCGGCTTGGTCTCGGTCACTGTCACCTCGGTGTCTTGCCGACCGTTCAACGTTGTCCGCCTACGGTAGTCCTCATCACGCTTGCCCTCCCTCAGTCGTGCCGCAGAATCGCGCCGAATCCCTCGGTGAGGTCGACTCGATCGCCCACATGGATGACATCGGCGTCGGTCATCGCCGCGGCGACCGGCAGCGCCTCGTCGGCACGGGCGCGGCGGACGTTCTCGTCGCCGAGGGTCCGCAACGCCTCCTCCTGGGCGGCCAGCAGGTACGGCTCGGACCCCACGGAGACCTCCGCGTCACCCGGGTCACCCACGAGCAGCGTCTCGACGTTGGCCTCGCGCAGCGCCGTCGTGACCGCCTCGATCCCCTGCACCGCGAGCCCGGTCGGCTTGGCCAGCGCGGCGGTGAACCGGTCGACGCCGTTCTCCCGACGCTGCCGGGTCGCCTCCGTGAGCAGCTCGTTCACCTGGTGGTCCAGCTCCTGCCCGCTCGACCCCGGATGTCTGCCGCCTGCGCCGACCTCGGTGGCGTGCTCCCGGACCGTCTCCGGCAGAGCCTCGATCAGCGCCTTGCGTGGTTCCGGAGCACCCGCCGAGACCACGAGACTCGCACCGATCCGCCGGGCGACGGACCCGACATGGTCGGCGGCGAGCTCGATGTTCTGCTTCACCAGCTCCTCGGCGTGTTGCTGGATGTTGCGGTGCGCCCACGCACCACCCCGTGGCTTGTGGATGTGGTGCTCATTACCTTCAACGGTCCGCGCGTCCACGATGTTCCCCCGCTCGTCGACGGCGGTGATGTCGGCGCCGACGCTGTCCACGACGGCGACCACGTGCGGCGGGGGCAGTTCGCCGTGTTCGGCCAGCGGCACGAGGTACGGCCGCTCGGACAGGCGCGCGACACTGGCGGCGGGCGGTTCGCTGAGGTGCTGGTCGAGCAGCACCGCATCACCGGCCGCGATCAGGGCGCGGCCGCTGACCCCGACAGGGGCCTCGCCTTCGAGCACCGACGCCTCCAGCGCGTCCAGCATCGAGGTGTCCGCCCCCTGCCCGGACAGCTGTTCGCGCAGGTCACGCCACTTCAGTTCGAGTTGCTTGGACGCGTCCTCGGTGTCGTGCGTGTCCTCGAAGTAGACCGAGGCGAACGGGCCGTCGGCCGTGACCAGCTCGCGCAACCTCGCAGTGTCCACTCGTACCTCCCTCGTGCGACGACTCGTCGCGGAACGACTACCCGGTAGGGGGGAGGTGAAACGTGGACGAAGATCGGGAAAGGGGTCCCCGCCGGTGACACCGGCCACCCTTTCGGGTGCTGCTGCGGGTGTTCCCCGTCGTGCGTCCTAGGGTCGGCCGACGTGAGTGCGCGATGATCTGGTGGCATGCGGTCCTGATCGCCGTCGCCGGCGTCTGGGCGGGAATGATCAACACGGTCGTGGGGTCCGGCACGCTCGTGACGTTCCCCGTGCTCGTCGCGCTCGGCTACCCCCCGGTCACCGCGACGACGTCGAACGCGATCGGGTTGGCCCCCGGCAGCATCAGCGGCGCGATCGGCTACCGCCACGAACTCGGCGGCCAGTGGCGCAACCTCCTGGTGTTCACCCCCGCGTCGCTCGTCGGTGCGATCGGCGGCACGATCCTGCTGCTGTCGCTGCCGCCGGACGCCTTCGAGACGGTGGTGCCGTTCCTCATCGGCCTCGCCGTCGTGCTCGTGCTCGTCCAGCCGCGGGTGTCGACGTGGGTGCTCGCCCGCCGGGAGAAGCGGGCCGCGGACCGCGGGGAGCCCGAGGGACGCGGGGCGGGCGGCACCGTCCTGCTGGTCGCGCTGATCCTCCTCATCGGCGTCTACGGCGGCTACTTCACGGCCGCTCAGGGCGTGATGCTCATGGCGGTCATGGGGATGTTGATGACCGAGTCGCTGCAGCAGCTCAACGGCATCAAGAACGTGCTCGCCGCCGTGGTCAACGTCGTCGCCGGAGCCGTCTACGCCTTCGTGGCCCCGATCAGCTGGGCCGCCGTGGCCCTGCTCGCGGTCGGCTCCGTCGTCGGCGGCCTGCTCGGCGCCCGCATCGGCCGCAAGCTGTCCCCGAAGGCCCTGCGCGCCGTCATCGTCACCATCGGCGTCGCCGCCATGATCCAACTCCTCCTCCGCTGACCCACCCACCGCGAGTCGCCACTCCATGCCCGCGAGTCGCCGCTCTGTGCCTGCGAGTCGACACTCCATACCCGCGAGTCCGCACGTGCACCGTCGTGCGGCCGTCCCTGCCGACCGGACCCCCGCGTCGCACGGTCCGGGAGACCGTCGCCGCGGGTGGCCCGGCCGCGCCGGTCAGCCCGGGAACGTGCGGGCCGCCTCCAACAGGACGTCGTTCTCCTCCGGGGTGCCCACGGTGATCCGCACACCCTCCCCGGTGAACGGGCGCACGACCACCTTGTGCTCCAGCGCGTGCTCCGCGAAGGCGTCCGTGCGCCCGCCCAGCGGCAGCCACACGAAGTTCGCCTGGGTCTCCGGCACGGCGTAGCCGGCGGCGGTGAGCGCGTCGTACACCCGGGTGCGCTCCCGCACGATGTCGGCGCAGCGGGCGAGCAGCTCCTCCCGGGCGTCCAGGGAGGCCAGCGCCGCCGTCTGCGCGAGCGCGTTGACGCTGAACGCCACGTACACCTTGCGCACCGCCTCGATCACCGGCGCGGCGGCCACGGCGTAGCCGACGCGCAGCCCCGCCAGGCCGTACGCCTTGGAGAACGTGCGCAGCACCGCGACGTTCGGCCGGTCGGTGAACTCCAGCCCGTCGGGGACCTCCGGGTCGGTCACGAACTCGCGGTAGGCCTCGTCGAGCACCACGAGGACGTTCCGGGGCACGGCGTCGAGGAACCGGACCAGCTCCGCGCGGCGCACCGCGGTACCGGTCGGGTTGTTCGGGTTGCACACGAACACCACGCGGGTCCGGTCGGTGATCGCGTCCAGCATCGCCGTCAGGTCGTGGTGGTGCGAGTCGGTCAGCGGGACGCGCACGGGTGTGGCGTTGCCCACCTGCGTCACGATCGGATACGCCTCGAACGAGCGCCAGGCGAACAGCACCTCGTCGCCCGGTTCGCACAGCGCCTGGACGAACTGCTGGCACAACGACACCGAGCCGCAGCCCACGGCGACCCGTTCCCCGGGCACGTCGAGCTCCCGCGCGAGGCGGTCCACCAGTGCCCACGCGCCCATGTCCGGATAGCGGTTGACCTCCGCCGTCGCCCGCGCGATCGCGTCCGAGACGCTCGGTAACGGGCCGCCCGGGACCTCGTTGCTGGCCAGCTTGATCGCCCCCGGGACGGTGCGGCCGGGGACGTAGGGCGGCAGCGCCGCGAGGTCGGCGCGGGTCGGGACGGTGGGGGACATGGCGGCTCCTCGGCGTCGAGAAAACATTCCGGGACCAACCTATATCCCGTCCGATATCTTCCGGTCGACGTTGACCTCGGGTGCAGTAACAGTGGTTGAGTGGACCCATGACGCAGACGCACACGCACGACTACGAGCGCGCCGACGGGCGGGGGATCACCATGACCCACGCCGAACCCGACGGCGCGGTGCGCGGCGGGCTGGTGGTGCTGCACGAGGTGGGCGGGGTGACCGAGGCGGCGCGGTTCCTGGTCGCCTCCCTGGCCGGTGAGGGATGGCTCGCGGTGACGCCGCACCTGCAGGACCTCGACGGCAGGCACAGCGGACAGGACCTGCTGTCGGCCACCGACACGACGTTGGCGTGGCTGGTGGACGACCGGGGCATCCGGGGCGA
The DNA here is from genome assembly GCF_000430445.1 of Saccharomonospora iraqiensis subsp. iraqiensis. Taxonomy (GTDB): domain Bacteria; phylum Actinomycetota; class Actinomycetes; order Mycobacteriales; family Pseudonocardiaceae; genus Saccharomonospora; species Saccharomonospora iraqiensis. The sequence goes on along the minus strand of NZ_KE387062.1, from coordinate 30,909 downwards.
CCTGCTCGGCGTCGTCGGTTTCGACCTGGGGGGAACGGCGTCACTGGTGGTGGCGGCCAACCGCGAGCTCGGCGCGGCGGTGAGTGTCGGCGGCCGGGGCCTGACCACCCCCGCCTCGCCCGAACTCCCGGCACTGACCGACATCGCCGGTGGGCTACGGAGCCCCTGGCTGGGACTGTACGGCGACGACGGGGACCAGACCGGCGAGGCGGAGGTGGAACGTCTCCGCGAGGCCGCGTCCGCGGCGAAGGTCGCGACGAACGTCGTCCGCTACGCGGGCGCCAGCCACCGCTTCGACACCGCCCCGGACGCCGCCGCCGAAGCCTGGGAACGCACCCTGGCCTGGTTCGACGCCCACCTCCGCTGACCACCCCCGCACCCGTCGTTTCCCGTGAGGGGCACTTTCCCTGCATGTGACGCAGTGAATGTGCCCCTCACGGCGTGTGACGCGGGGAAAGTGCCCTTCACGGCAACACCCGCGGCGTGGGAATCGTGTGGTTTCCGGACGGGGTGGGCGGCCCCTGGCGTGGCCTAAGCTGCGGCCATGAGTGCTGACGCTGACGAACCCGAAGTCCTGTGGCGGCCGAGCGAGCAGCAGGTGGAGCGCACCCGGATCGCGGATTTCCGGCGCTGGTTGCATCGGCAGCGTGGCGTGCGGGTGGACGACTACGACCAGCTGTGGCGGTTCTCCACCGGATCGGTGCCCGAGTTCTGGTCCGCGCTGGCCGAGTACCTCGGTCTGCGCTGGCACGACGAGCCGGGTGAGGTGCTGTCCGGGGACACGATGCCGGGCGTGCGGTGGTTCTCCGGCGGCACGCTGAACTACGCCGAGCACGCGCTCGGCCGGGACGTCGCCGGCGCGGCCAAGTCGGACGACGACGTCGCGATCCTCTTCGAGCGCGAGGACGGGGCCTCGGAGCAGGTCACCTTCGGGGTGCTCCGGGCGCAGGTCGCCGCGATGCGCTCGGCGCTGTCCGACCTGGGGGTCACGAAGGGCGACCGGGTGGTCGCCCTCGCGCCGAACTGCCCGCAGACCCTGGTGGCCTTCCTCGCCACCGCCAGCCTCGGCGCGGTCTGGTCGTCGTGCTCGCCCGACTTCGGGGTGCGCGCCGTCGCCGACCGGTTCACCCAGATCGAGCCGAAGGTCCTCGTCGCCGTGAACGGCTACGTCTACAACGGCCGCTCGTTCGACGTCCGGCCGACGGTCGAGCAGCTGCGCGCCGACCTCCCCGGCCTGGCCGCCACGGTGCTGGTGGACTACGAGGGCGACGGCAAGATGCAGGGCGCGCTCGACTGGGACGCGCTGCTCGACGAGCACGCCGGTGCGGACCTGGAGTTCGAGCCGGTCGAGTTCGACCACCCGCTGTGGGTGCTGTACTCGTCCGGAACCACCGGCCTGCCGAAGGGCATCGTGCAGGGGCACGGGGGCATCACCCTCGAACACCTCAAGATGCTGGCCCTGCACAGCGACCTCGGGCCGGGCGACCGGTTCCTCTGGTTCACCACCACCGGCTGGATGATGTGGAACTTCCTGATCTCCGGCCTGCTGGTGGGCACGACCGTGGTCCTCTACGACGGCAGCCCCGGCCACCCGGACCTGCGGACCCTGTGGCGGCTGGCCGAGCGGCACGAGGTGACCTACTTCGGCACGTCCGCGCCGTTCGTGCAGAGCTGCCTGAAGGAAGGGTTGCGTCCCGCGGCCGAGTTCGACCTCTCCGCACTCCGCACGCTCGGTTCCACCGGCGCCCCGCTGACGACCGACGGCTTCCGCTGGATCGCCGACGAGGTGGGCGAACACGTGCAGATCGCGTCCGTGTCCGGCGGCACCGACCTGTGCACGGCGTTCGTCGGCGCGTCCCCGGACGTGCCGGTGTGGCTGGGTGAGCTGTCCTGCCGCTGCCTCGGCGCGGCCGTGGCGGCCTACGACGACGCCGGCAACGAGCTCGTCGACCGGGTCGGCGAGCTGGTGATCACCGAGCCGATGCCGTCGATGCCGGTGTCCTTCTGGAACGACCCGGACGGCACCCGCCTGCGCGAGTCGTACTTCGAGGACTTCCCGGGCGTGTGGCGGCACGGCGACTGGATCAAGATCACCGACCGCGGCTCGGCGATCATCTACGGCCGCAGCGACTCGACCCTGAACCGCGGCGGGGTGCGCATGGGCACCGCCGAGTTCTACCGGGTCGTGGAAGGCTTCGACGACGTCCGCGACTCGCTCGTCATCGACACCTCGGCGAACGAGGAGGGGGAGCTGCTGTGCTTTCTCGTGCTGTCCGAGGGCGCGTCGCTGGAGGATCTCGAGCCGGGACTGCGCCGCGAGCTGCGCAAGGCGCTCTCCCCCCGGCACGTGCCCGACCGGTTCGTCGTGGTCGACGCCGTGCCACGCACGCTGAACGGCAAGAAGTGCGAGGTCCCGGTGAAGAAGATCCTCCGTGGCGTCGACCCGGACACCGCCGTCAGCCGCGACGCGCTGGCGAACCCGGACTCCCTGGGCCCGTTCGTGGCCTACGCGAGCGGCGAATGAGCCGGTCACGCGCCTGACGGGGCCGCCGACCCACCCGGGGGAGGGGGTGGGTCGGAAAGCCCTGGCGGAGGCGTGTACGCTATGGTCAGTGCTCACGAGCTGGGAGGCTTCGCCTAGTCTGGTCTATGGCGCCGCACTGCTAATGCGGTTGGGGGTCTCCCCCTCCCGGGTTCAAATCCCGGAGCCTCCGCCGGGGTTCGGCCCAGCCGAGCGCCAGCCCGACCCGGTCGGGTAAAAACTGAAGACGATGCGCCCGTAGCTCAACGGATAGAGCATCTGACTACGGATCAGAAGGTTTGGGGTTCGAATCCCTACGGGCGCGCTTTCAAGAGACCCCGCGGTGAGCCGCGGGGTCTCTTTTGTGGCTTGGTTCTGCCAGACGCCCGAAGCTGTGTCCGCTCTGTTACTGACTGATCGTCAACTAGTGGCTTAAAGTCAGTGCCGTGGCGCAACGCGAGTACGGCGAAATTCCGGGCTATCCGGAAGGCACCCTGTTCGCCAACCGTCAGGAGTTGCGACTGGCAGGGCTGCACAGCCCGAACCAAGGGGGCATCTCCGGCGGTAAGGATGGGGCAGATTCGATCGTCGTGTCCGGCGGCTACCCCGATGATGAAGACCATGGTGACGTCATCATCTACACCGGCCAGGGCGGGCGTGACCCGAGCACGGGCCGGCAGATCAACGATCAGAAGCTCGTCCAAGGCAATATCGGCCTGGTACGGAGTCAGCTTGATCAACGACCAGTGCGGGTGATTCGCGGGGCAGGGGGGAATCCGGATTACTCGCCCGAGCGCGGCTACCGATACGACGGTCTGTTCCGTGTCGTCAACTATTGGCACGCGGTTGGTCTGGACGGGTACCGCATCTGGCGGTTCAGGCTGGAAAAGCTGAACAAGACGGTTGAGCAGGCGCTCAAGAAGGCGGTCCCGGCGCATACTCGACGGGTGGACTACATCAGCAGCCGGATCGTCCGTGACCGGTCCGCGGTGGACCGGGTGAAGGAACTGCACGATTTCACGTGTCAGGTTTGCGGTCTCCGTTTGACAACGGCGGGCGGGCCCTACGCGGAGGCTGCCCACATCCGGGCGCTTGGTCGGCCGCACGAGGGCCCCGATCATGAGACCAACATGCTGTGCCTGTGTCCCAACCATCACGTGTTGTTCGATAACGGGGCCATCTTCGTGGACGAAGAGGGCGACGTCTGGGATGCACTGAGCGGTACCCGTATGAATCCGTTACGTACCGTTCGAGAGCATCACATCGATCCCGAGTACCTGCGTTACCACCGAGAACACACGGCGACCCCATGAACGCAGCGTCAACGCACACCCCACACCACTCGTCCCTCGCGTTCCCGCGCTGAGCGCTTCAAACTCCACGCCTGACGAGACCACCTGCCCGTGTGTCGCCTGAAGCGGCGACTTCGACGGGCGCCCGCCCTGCGGTCGCAATAACGTCCTCCAGCGGCGGCGCTGGTGCGCCGCCTACGAACGACAAGGAGGACCCATGATTCGTACTCGGCGCGTGCTGGCGAGCGGATTCCTCGCCGCCGCGACGTTGTCGGTGGGCGCGGGCATGGCCCAGGCCGCCCCGGCCGAGGACCCGAAGGCCAACCCCGAAGCGGACGTCACCATCCAGACGAGTCAGCTGCCCGAGTGGATGGACGTGCAGGCGGCGATGAACGGCTCGCTCGACTTCGTCGGTGAGACGTTGAGTGCCGGGCTGAACGGTGACTTCGCCAGGGGGATGGGCACCGACTAGCCCGCAGCCGTCTGACGATCGATTCACACACTACGGGCGTCGGCGGACAGGAAGCCGGCGTCATCCGTGCCTGCTCAATCGCGCGCACGCCTGCTTGCGCGTGAGCGGACGCCCCGCCCGATCCGGGCGGGGCGTTTCTGCTGCGGAGGGGGACAAGGCGAGGCCGTGCCCGTTTGCGTACCACCCGTTAGGGGTAGCACCGGGTCAGGAGGTGATCGGAGATGACGGACGACAACCCGGCTCGCCGGGACGAAGAAGCCTCGGAGGCGGACGAGGGCCCGCTGGACCGTGCGCAGAGCACGATCGACGAGGCCAAGGAGGTCGCCGAGGAGGACCGTCGTCTCAAGGACGCGCAGGCCGGATTCGAGAACCTCCCGCTCGAGGACCCGCCGCAACACACCACGGGGCACACTCCGCCCTGACACAAGCGCACAGCGTCGTCACACGCAGTACGTCCCCCAGAACCGCGTTGGTCGAATCGCATTGCGGATCGATAACCGACCGTGACACCGCGGGTGGTCGGAACGACGTCCGACGGGGCCAGCATGGACCCCGTCAGGGTGAGATCCGAGCGGTTATGGAGGGACGCGGGAGTGCGAGTGCACCGCGGCGACGTGGCAGTGAACGGCGTGACCCGGGGTGATGTCCGGTGACGGACACGGACGGGACCGCCACCGAGATCACCGAACGGACTCGCCACCTCTTCGAGTTCCTCCAGCGGGCACAGTCGCTGAAGACGACCGCACCCCGCACCCTCGACGCCTACCGGCGTGAGGGCGCGGTGCTGTGGTTGAACGACTGTGCGGCCGACCATCCCGCGGTCACCCGCACGCACCACGATGGCGACCAACCGGACCCGGACGACCCGATCCTGGTCATCGACCGGGTGCCCCGTGTCGACCCGCCGGAACCCGGGGGCGAGCTCCGGCGCTGGGTCGAGGAACCGTTCGATCAGCCGGACACCGAGCCGAGGCTGCGCCAGACGATCCGGGTCCCCGCCGCTGAAGCCGTCGCCAGGGCCGACGACACCGTGGACGACGACGCCGAGGACAGCGGAACCGACGCCCATGGCCCGGAAACCGCCGGTCACCGCACGATCCGCCTCGCCGACTCCCCGGAGATCGAGGCCGCCTTCGACAGTTGGCTCGACGATTGGCGTGCCTGGGCGGAACAGGAGTCCCACGATCGGGTCGTGCGGGAGCAGTACAACGAACTGTTCTCCCTCTACGTCAGGTCCACCAACAGCCCGGAGGAGCTGGAGCTGGTGCTGGGCACCGGTCTGCTCGCCTGGCGCCCTGACCGGCACGATCCCGTCCGGCGGCACATGCTGACCTGCCCGGTGTCCCTCCACTTCGACGAGGAGACCGCGCGGTTGTCCGTGCGCCGGAGTGACAGTCCGGACGTGCTCAAGGTGGAGCTGGACATGCTCGACCCCGGGGTGATCCGCACCCCGGACAAGGTGAACGAGACGCGCGAGCTGGCCCGCGAGTTCGAGGCGCACCCGCTGCACCGGGAGGAGGCCGGCGCCCTCGCGCGCAGGCTGGTGCACACCCTCGACTCCGACGGCGAATACCTCGACCAGGACACCGAACCCGCCGTCACCGAGCACGCGAGCGCCGCGTTCGCTCCCGCGCTCATCCTGCGCAGGCGTTCCCAGCGCGGCATGGTGGAGATCTTCGACTCGATCGTCTCCCAGCTCACCGACACCGGCGAGGTGCCGGAGGGTGTGGTGCCGCTGGTCGACCCGGATCACCGGCCGCGCAGCGCCACCTACACCGGCGACGGCGCCCGGGTGGCCGTCGACGACGAGATGTTCCTGCCGATGCCGGTGAACGACCGGCAGCGCGAGATCATCCAGCGGGTCGACAGGTCGGCGCAGGTGCTGGTGCAGGGGCCGCCCGGGACCGGCAAGACCTACACCGCCGCCGCGTTGCTCGCGCACCTGCTCGCCCAGGGCAAACGGGTCCTGGTCACCGCACACACCGACCGCGCGCTGCGGGAGGTGCGCGAGAAGCTCCCGGACACCATCAAGCCGTTGGCCGTGAGCGTGGTGGGCAGCTCACGGGAGGACATGGCCGACCTCAAGGTCGCCGTCGAACAGCTGGCCCAGGCCGCGCACGACTACAACCACCGGGAGAACGCCGGCGCCATCCAGCAGTGTCTGGACCAGATCGACCGGCTGCGCCGCGAACGGTCGTCGCTGCACAGCAAGTTGGTGAGCCGGCGCGAGCGGGAGGTCACCGAGTACGAGCACGGCGGCTACACCGGCTCGCTCGCCCGGATCGCCCGGGACCATCAGGCCGACGCCGACCGGTACGGATGGCTGGCGGAGCACGTGCCGGTCGGTGCCGACGACCCGCCGCCGCTGACCGACGACGAGATCGGGCGGTGGCACGGACACCTGCGCGACGACGCCCTGTCCGCCGACGAGTCGGAGTCGGCGCAGCGGCTGATCGCCACCGACCGCCTGTCCGAGCCGACCGCGTTCCTGCACGCGGTCACCACCGAGGACCGCGCCGCCGCCGAACGCAGGCCGCACGAGGAACTGACCTCGCACCCGGTGTTCGAAGCGGTGTCCCGGCTGGACACCGACGAGCGCGACGCACTCCAGCAGCGGCTGCGCGAGCTCGCCGACGAGGCCGACGTGCTCGCCGCGCGCCGGGAGGCCTGGATCGGCGACGCGCTCACCGACGTGCTCGCCGGCCGCG
>NZ_KE387062.1:18479-23816 GCF_000430445.1 Saccharomonospora iraqiensis subsp. iraqiensis | reverse complement strand
GGCACGGCGCGGCGAGCACCTGCTGATCGCACTGGAGTCGCTGCCCGGCACCCAGGACCCGAGCGCCCCTGAGCTGGCCGACTACGCGGTCGCCCTGGGCACCCGGGCCGACGAGCTGGTGGCCAGGGACTCGCTGCCGGGCCGGGGCGTGGTGGTGCGGGAACTGCGCGCCGTGCCCGCGCCGGAAGGGCTGCCGTCGCAGGCGGACACGCGGCTGGTGGAGCTGGCCGCGGCGATGTCCGGCAACGCGGCGGCCTCACCGAGGCTGGAGCTGTACCCGCGGGATCTGGACCTGGTGCGCGCGCTGCGCATTTCGCAGGCCGCGGCCGGGGTGCGTCGGGACCCGGGGATCACCCTGCGGGACCTGCTGGCGAAGGTTCGCGCCCGCTTCCCCGCGCTGGCGCTGGACGATCGCATCACCCACGTGCAGGTGGAGGAGGCCCTGCGCGAGGCGGGCTTCCCGCTGGAGTTCGACGTGACCGACCGGGTCTTCCGCCCGCGCCCGCCGGAGCGCTCCGGCGGGGTGACGTCGTCGAGCAGTGTCCTCAGCGTCCATGGCCGTGGCCGCGCCGCCGGGTTGGACCCGCACGAGGTGCTGGTTGGCAAACTGTCGCGGAAGGTGGAGTACGGTGGGTTCCTGGCCCTGACCGTGCGCGGTGTCCACCTGCCGTACGCGCCGGACCTGCTGGCGGGGGAGTACGCACTCGAATCGGTGCATGTGGACAGTATGTTCCTGGCGACCTTCCGCGAGCTGATCCGTGAGCAGGAGCAGGACTGGGAGCGGGTGCACAAACTCGACGCCCGCTTCGGCGAGACCGGCGAGATCAAGCGCGGCTTCCGCACCTACGTCGCGGACGCCTGGACGCGCCTGCGCGAGCGCCTGCACGCGCAGGCGGCCGGCGAGAGCAGGCTGCTGTTTCTACACCATGCGGGTCTGGTCGCCCGCTACTGGGACATGGGCGGCCACGAGTTCCTCACCGGCCTCCAGCAGGCTGCCCGCCGCCCGCACGAGGCCCCGCACGGCTTGTGGCTGCTGTGCCCGGCCGAGTCTGCCCGGGACACCCCGCACCTGGACCGGCAGATCGTCGAGGTCCTGACCGAGGACGAGCGGGTCGTGCTGGATAAGGGTTTCCTGGCCCGTCTGCGCGGTGAGGCGGACGACGCGGCGTGAGTTTCGCTCGTCCGAGCGATGTCCGACAGCCCGTGAGGCGACTACACCGTCCGTATGGCGACGATCCGTATCCGTGGACTTTCCGAACAGACCCTGAGCACGTTGAAGGCTTGAGCCGCCCGCAATGCGCAGCCGCTCCCCGCCTACGTCCGTGACCGTCTGAACGAGAGTGCCCGAACACCGACCTCCGAAGAGTTGGCGGACCAGCAAGGGCCAACGGCCGTCGAAGCACTTGAGTGATCGTCCTCAGTACGGCGGTCTCGGCCTGGGAGCGACCTCAACTGCATGGTACTGACTCTCAGTATCACTCCACCACTCACTGTTAAAGTATCGCGTTACACATTAGTCGCGAGTAAAGCCTTGCGTCACTGCAAGGGAAGGTGCACGATGGGTCGTGAGGACGACATCGAGAAGCTCATCGGGTGGGCGGAGTCGCAAGGTTGGAGAGTCGAAACGGACGGTAAGGGCTATCGTCGTTTCCATACGCCAGCAGGTGATTACGTCGGTCGGTACCCGAAGACTCCCAGCAACCCACGTAGGCGGCTCCTCGACCTCAAGACGAAGCTGAAGAGGAACGGACTCGAGATACCCCCGCCGACCAGGCATGAGGTCCGCCGTCGGGAACGTAGGCAGCAGGAGGCTGAGTGATGACGTGCTGGATCGTCGAGGTGCTGGTGCGGGTCCACGGCGATGACCTCACCAACGACACATTGATCGAGCTGTCCGACCGGGTCGAAGACGACCGCGACTGGAGCCTGGCACGGTGGGAGCTCGGTAACGGGTTCTGGATCACGACCGAGGTCGGGTCCTCGATCAGTGGCGAGGCCGCTGACACGCTCTGTCGCGAGGTCGTCGGGTGGGTCGAGGAACAGCCCTTCGACGCTGATGTGGTCAGTGTTCGGGCCGTCGAGCCAGAGGTCTTCGAGCTGGAGGCGGAGCAGCCGACGGTCCCTGAGCTCGTCTCGGCCGTCGAAGCGGGGGAGATTCTCGGTGTCAGTCGTCAGCGCGTGCGTGAACTGGCTTCCACGCACGAGAACTTCCCGGAGCCGCTCTACCGCCTGCGTACCGGTCCGCTGTGGAAGCGGGAGGCGATCGAGGCCTTCGACCGTCGTTGGACGCGCAAGCCCGGACGTCCACGTGGCGGTTCCGGCGGTGGTGGTGCCTCCTGCGACAACAATCTCGGCACCGTGACCTCGCTCGGAGAACGCGCGCAGCGGGCCTCGGCTACCGGCTGAGGGTGGATCGCCACAGCCTGACCGGGTGGAGCCGTCGCAGCGATGCGGTGTCCGGACACCGCACCTGACCTGCGACGTGTGTCGGACGTTCCGCGCAGCGCGGGATCGGTGGCTCCATCGGCACTTTCGCCGGTTCCCCGGCGAGCCCGGTGACGCGGTCCGTCTCCGGCTGCTTTCTTGAACGTCGAACCTGACGCTTCAGGCGCAAGGAGGCACCGGAATGAAACGGCTGATGAGCCGCGTCCTCGTCGCGGCGACGGCGCTGTCGCTCGCCGCCCTGGTGGCACCGACCACCGCCGCCGCGCAGACCGGCGGCACGGGGCCCTACCCCGCGAGCTACGAGACCACCTGGACCCTGCCCGACCACACCGTCTACCGTCCCGACACGCTCCCGACCGACGAGAAGATGCCGATCGTGGCCTGGGGCAACGGCGCCTGCCGCGCCGACGGGACGTGGTTCGAGAACATCCTCACCGAGTTCGCCTCGCACGGCTACCTGGTCATCGCCAACGGCGAGCCCGGCGGGTCCGGCTCCACCGACGCCGACATGCTCATCGACGCCGTCGACTGGGCGATCGAGCGCAACTCGCGGCCGTGGAGCGACTACTACGGCAAGCTCGACACCGACAACATCGCGGTGATGGGCCAGTCCTGCGGCGGCCTGGAGACGATGGAGGTGGCCGACGACCCGCGCATCACCACCACCGTGATGTGGAACAGCGGCATCATGAGCTCGTGGGACAAGCGCCTGTTGGACGACCTGCACGCGCCGATCGCCTACTTCGTCGGCGGCCCCGAGGACATCGCCTACGACAACGCCATGGACGACTGGGGCCGCCTGCCCGCCGGCCTGCCCGCGTTCATGGGCAACCTCGACGTCGGCCACTACGGCACGTTCAGCGAGCCCAACGGCGGCGAGTTCGGCCGGGTCGGTGTGGAGTGGCTGGACTGGCAGCTCAAGGGTGAGGCGGACGCCCGGGCCCAGTTCGTCGGCCCGAACTGCGGCCTGTGCCGAACCGAGTGGGACGTCCAGCAGAAGAACCTGAGCTGACCCCCCGCGTCCCGCGGCGACCGCATGCCCAAGGCCCCCGGCACCACCACCGCCGACATCGGTGGTGGTGCCGGGGGCCTCGACCGTCGCCGGACGGGCGTGTCACCGTTCTCCGTCGACCTCGATCCAGCCCACACACTCCGGCCGCCGCACGGTGGAGGAGAACTCCCGCACCGCGGCGTAGACGTCGTCGATGGGTACTTCGACGCCTGCGTCCTGCTCGAAGTCGTGACCGTCGTAGGTGTAGTAGGGCACCCGACCGGGGTTCTTTCCCTGACGAGGACGGAAAAGCCTGCCGTCCGCCTCCCACGTGAGGCAACCGACGTCACCACGAACACCCCCGATCAGCAATGGTGCATCCGGTGCGTCACCGCCGGAGAGGAACCACAGCACCCCGGCCCTGGAGCGACGTGCGGCATTCACCCGTCGGAACTCCTGTTCGAGCTCACGACCATCGACGGTGCCGATGTCGTACGCGTCCTGCGGTGTGATGCGCGCTGCGGTCATTGCGCCGATCCTTCATAGGTGTGACTGAATGGTTCGCCCTGCTGCGTCGTGCCGTACACCGTCAAGCTGTACCCCTCCGGAAGGTAGCGGGGAAGGGCTTCATGACACCCGAGAAGAGGCCCACGTCGAGTACATGGTGCATGATTGACGACGAGTTCGCTGGACGTCCGCCGTTCGAGGATCATCTTCGTTGCCACCTTCATTTCGACGTGTCGGCCCAAGAACTCCGCGTTGCTCCGGCGGAGCCCGCGTTGCGTGAGGCGCTGGACAACCAGGGGACTCCATGCGGAGTCTCGGCCGGAAACGAACCGGTCCAGGGTGCCGTCCGCATAGCCGATGGTGCGTTCACCTTCTTCGCCACGGCGTACACGTCGAGGTAAAACATCGATGCACCATGCGGCTGCGGCCGGGTAGGTCGAGCCGTCATGAGCACGTACCCCTGTCGTCGTCGATGTCCTCGGTTCATCAACACGGCCATATCCAGGAGGGCGAAGTCTCTCGCCTCCCAGGTTTGTGAGGTAGGTACTGAGGGAGAGGTCTGCCTGTATCAGAAGGTTGTAGAGCTGCGCGATCTCTGCTTCAGCTTGTCGTGTCGCGGCGATGATCGGCGCGCTCTCCGGGGCGTTGGAGCTGTCTAGTTCCGCCGCGAGGTAGAGGTGAGCCTCGCGTACCAGAGTGGCTGCCTGCTCCAGCGCAGTCCGGCTCTGTGCCAAAGCATGGAGTGTTTTGTACACGCCATCGGCAAGGCCTTCGAACGACACAGGAACAACTCCTTTCACCGAGCGTGTTACATGATGGCACTCGGTGCCGACAGTCCTGTGCCGAGCTGGAGAGTGCGCTCGCGTGTCGACCCACGACGCAGGCGCGGTGTGATCCGCGCCGAGGGGCGGCGGTGACGTCCGCGTTGCGCAGTAATGTTCGACCGGCGTCGCACGACACACCACCGACGCGGACGAACGGAGGTCTCCATGACCGCATACGACAAGCCGCCCGGTCAGCGGTCGCACCCGACGACGGGCACGCCAGGCACCCTCGCGGGGCGCTGGTACTTCGTGGTCACCGTCGCGTCGATGGGCATCCTCGCCTGGGTGCCGTTCGCGCACGCCATGGTCCGGCTCCGCCGTCCCTCAGACAAGCGACTCACCGCGATCTACGGTGCCGCCACGCTGGTCCTGCTGATCCTCGTCGCTCTGACTCCCACCGACCCCGCGACGGGTGAGGCGCCGGAGGGTGACCCGATCAGCGTCATCGGCGGGTTGCTTGCACTGACCGTCATCGCCGCCGCCTGCGTCCAGCAGACCCGCCTGCGCCGCGAGGTCTACGGCGCTGGCCGGCCGGAGCCCGCACCGGCGACGCCCGCCGCGTACCAGCCG
>NZ_KE387062.1:16217-18379 GCF_000430445.1 Saccharomonospora iraqiensis subsp. iraqiensis | reverse complement strand
GCGACGGCGAGGTCGCGCTGTCCGGTCCGCGCGTCCTCGCCGGCGGCAACGGTGGCGGCGGTGGCGACGGCATCGTCGCCGCCGTCCGCGAGGACCTGCGCTACACCAACCGCCGGGCCGGTTACCACGGCGGCGCCTCGGTGGCGGAGATGACCGTCCCGGTCCTGACGTTCCTCCCGACCCCGGACACCCCCCTACCCACCGGCTGGAAAGCCCTCACCCCGGCCGAGACCACCCCCACCTGGTGGACCCCCACCGACCCGACGGCACCCGCTGGGGTTGCCGTGAAGGGCACTTTCCCTGCGTCAGACGCAGTAAATGTGCCCCTCGCTGCGCCCAACGAAGGGAAAGTGCCCCTCACGACAAAACCGGCACCCGGGCCGGACGACGCCGTGCCGCTGTTCGACGTGGCGCCGCGGGGGGCGGCGGTGTCGGACGGGGCAGCAGCGCCTGCAGCGGAGACCGAGGAGGTGCCGTCGCTGGGGCGGCTGGTCGTGGACAGCGACGTGTACGCGGGCAAGCAGGCGTTCGTGCCGAAGCCGCCGGACAGAAAGGTCGTCGCCGCCGTCCTCGACGCCCTCGTCGACGCGGACCACCGGCTGCCGCTGTCCACCGTCGCCGAGGTCGCCGGCCGCGCGGCCCGCAGGCCCGAGTTCTTCGTCACCACGCTGCAGCGCCTGCTCAACGTGGACGGCTACCCGGTGGTGTCCGTGGTCGACGGCGGCCGGTGGGTCACCCTCGACGTCGAGACCCTGCGGGTGCAGTTCGCGCTCGACGCCTGAGGCACACTCGGGTCCGGTGACGTGCACGAACGGGTGTGGAGGTGAAGGCCGGTGACCGGCGCGGTCAGTGAAGCCAGGCGGCGTGACGTCGTGGACGCGCTGCGGCGCGGCACCGTGCCGCACAGTGGGCTCGACCTGCTCGCCGTCGGCCTGGAGAAGTTCACCACCGCGATGGACGACGACTTCGCCACCGCCACCCGCGGCGGCTCCGCCTTCCACGCCGTGCGCGGGGAGTACGGCTCCGGCAAGACGTTCTTCGCCCGGTGGCTGGCCGAGAGCGCCAAACGCAAGGGCCTGGCCACCTCCGAGATCCAGATCTCGGAGACCGAGACCCCGCTGCACCGGCTGGAGACCGTCTACCGGCGGCTCACCGAACGGCTTACCACCGCCACCCACCAGCCCAGCGCCCTGCGCGCCGTCGTCGACTCCTGGCTGTACACGCTGGAGGAGCACGTCCTCGACACCGGCGAGGTCGCCGAGGACGACGAGCGGGCGCTGGCCGCCGCCGTGGACGAACTCGCCGAACAACGGCTGGCCGAGGTCGCCCGCACCACCCCCGCGTTCGCCGCCGCCCTACGCGGCTACCGCACGGCACTGGCCGACGGCGACAACGCCACCGCCGAGGCGCTGATCGCCTGGCTCGGCGGGCAGAAGTCCGTGGCCGCCTCCGCCCGCCGCGCCGCCGGAGTGCGGGGCGACCTCGACCACTTCGCCGCCCTCGGCTTCCTGCAGGGCCTACTCACCGTACTGCGTGACTGTGGACACCCCGGCCTGCTGCTGGTGCTGGACGAGACCGAGACGCTGCAACGGGTGCGCGGCGACGTCCGGGAGAAGGGCCTCAACGCGCTGCGCCAGTTCATCGACGAGATCGACACCGGCCGTTTCCCCGGCCTGTTCCTCGTGCTCACCGGCACACCCGCGTTCTTCGACGGTCAGCAGGGCGTGCAACGGCTGCCCCCGCTCGCGCAGCGCCTGGCGACGGACTTCTCCACCGACGCGAAGTTCGACTCGCCCCGCGCGGTGCAGCTGCGGCTGCCCGGCTTCGACCTCGACCGGCTCGTCGAACTGGGGCGCAAGACCCGCGACCTCTACATCGGGCTCGCCCGCAACCCGGAGCGGGTGCAGGCCGTGGTCGACGACGACTACCTCGCCACCTTCGCCCGCGCCCTCACCGGCGAACTCGGTGGCAAGGTCGGCGTCGCGCCGCGGGTGTTCCTGCGCAAGCTCGTCGCCGATGTGCTCGACCGGGTGGACGACTTCGCCGAGTTCGACCCGCGCCGCGACTACGCCCTCACCGTCACCGACAACGAACTCACCGCCGAGGAACGCAACGCCGCCGCCCGGCCGAGCCGGGCCGAGGACACCGCCCGGCCGAGCCGG
>NZ_KE387062.1:12594-16117 GCF_000430445.1 Saccharomonospora iraqiensis subsp. iraqiensis | reverse complement strand
CCCAGGGAACCCTCGCCGCCGAAGGTGGCGCCCGCCTCCCGCCACGGCACGCCGGTGTCGATCAGCCGGAACACCTCGCGGACGGTGCCGCCGTAGCCGCGGTCCGGCTCGCGCCGCCACACCTCGGCGAACTCCGGCGCCAGGGTGTCCGGGTCGAGCGGGTGTCCGGTGCCCAGCCTGCGGGCCAGGTGTTCGGCGAGCACCAGTGCCAGGGCGGTGTCGTCGGTGTACGTCAGCGGCCCGTCACCGCGCTCCAGCGCGAGGATGTCCGCCTCGGTCACGTCGGAGTGCCCCTCGAACGGGGCGCCGAGCGCGTCACCGAGGGCGAGCCCCAGCAGCAGCCCCCGGGCACGGTCGAGCCGGGTGACCGTGGACATCTCCCACCTCCCGGGGTCCGTGACCACGGCGGTCACGGACCGTACGGGCAGGGTACCGTCCCGCGCGGGTATAGTCGTCCCGGTATGTCTGAACTCAGTGCGATGAGCCCGTCATGAGCGCGAAGCCTGTCGCGGGCACCGCGACCGCCGACGGGGCGGATGTGGCCGCCGAGGCCCGTCGCCGGCGCTCGTTCGCCGTCATCAGCCACCCGGACGCGGGCAAGTCCACGCTCACCGAGGCGCTGGCGCTGCACGCGCACGTGATCAACGAGGCGGGTGCGGTGCACGGCAAGGGCGACCGCGCGGGTGTGGTCTCCGACTGGCTGTCCATGGAGCAGGACCGCGGCATCTCGATCACCTCGGCGGCGTTGCAGTTCACCTACGGCGACACGGTGATCAACCTGCTGGACACCCCGGGCCACGCCGACTTCTCCGAGGACACCTACCGCGTACTGTCCGCAGTGGACTCGGCGGTGATGCTGCTCGACTCGGCGAAGGGGCTGGAGCCGCAGACGTTGAAACTGTTCGACGTCTGCCGCCACCGCGGCATCCCGGTGATCACGTTCATCAACAAGTGGGACCGGCCCGGTCGCGAGGCGCTTCAGCTGTGCGACGAGCTGACCGAGCGGATCGGGTTGCAGCCGATGCCGTTGACCTGGCCGGTCGGGATCTCCGGGCACCTCAAGGGCGTCCTCGACGTCACCGACGGGTCGTTCGTGCGCTACGCCCCCACCGCGGGCGGCGCGAGACGTGCCGAGGACGAACGGCTGGACGCCGACGCCGCCGGGGCGGAGTACGGCGAGGAGTGGGACCGGGCCGTCGAGGAGACCGAGCTGCTGACCGCCTCGGACGGCGGGTTCGACGCCGCGCGGTTCCGGGACGGTTCGGCCACGCCGGTGCTGTTCGGCGCGGCGGTGCGCAACTTCGGCGTGAAGCACCTGCTGGACCTGTTGGTCTCGCTCGCGCCGGCGCCGGAGCCGCGTCCGGACGTGGACGGGAACCCGCGCCCGCTGGACGCCGACTTCTCGGCGTTCGTGTTCAAGGTGCAGACCGGGATGGACCGCGCGCACCGCGATCAGGTGGCCTTCGCGCGCGTGTGCTCGGGGGTGTTCGAGCGGGGCATGGTGGTCACCAACGCGACCACGAAGAAGCCGTTCGCCACCAAGTACGCGCACCAGGTGTTCGGCTCGCAGCGTTCCACGGTGGAGACCGCGTATCCGGGCGATGTGATCGGTCTGGTGAACGCCTCGGCGCTGCGGGTGGGCGACACCCTCTACACCGGCAAACCCGCGGTGCGCTTCCCCGGTCTGCCGAGTTTCGCGCCCGCGCACTTCGCCGTCGCCCGGCCCGCCGACCTGAGCAAGGCCAAGCAGTTCCGCAAGGGCGTCGACCAGCTCGCCTCCGAGGGCGTCATCCAGGTGCTCACCTCGGACCTGCGCGGCGACGCCACCCCGGTGTTCGCCGCGGTGGGGCCGATGCAGTTCGAGGTCGCCGAGCACCGCATGGCCCACGAGTTCAACGCGCCGGTGCGGCTCGACCGTCTGCCGTACTCGACCGTGCGCAGGCTGGGCGACCCGGCGCAGCGCGCACTCGTGGACTCCGGTCGCAACAGCGAGGTCCTCACCCGTACCGACGGCGCCGACCTCGCCCTGTTCACCGACGACATGAGCATGCGCATCCTCCTGCGCACCCACCCGGACCTCTCCCTGGAACCCCTCGTCGCGGAAGGCACCTGACCGGGCCGGTCACCCTGCGTGTGTGCCGTGAAGGGCACTTTCCCTGCGCCTGACGCAGTGAATGTGCCCCTCGCTGCGTGACACGCAGGGAAAGTGCCCTTCACGGTTAACTCAGGAGGGGGAGGCGTGCGCGGGAGTCTGGGGGCGTCCGGGTTCTACGGGTGGCACATCGTCGGGTTCTCGGCGTTGATGGTCGCCACGACCGCACCGGGGCAGACAGCGGCCGTGTCGGTGTTCATCGACCCGATGCTGGCCGACCTGGGGATCAGCCGTTCGGCGATCTCGACCGCCTATCTGGTGGGCACTCTGACCGGGGCGGTCGCGATGCCCTTCGTCGGCCGCGCGCTGGACCGGTTCGGGGTGCGCCGGGTCATGGCGGTGATCGGTGCGGTCTTCGCGCTCGCCCTGTGCGCGCTGTCCGCGGTGAGCTCGATCGTGGGACTGACGGCGGGGTTCGTCGCCATCCGCATGGCGGGGCAGGGTGCACTCGGCCTGGCCGCGACGACCGCGGTCGCCCTGTGGTTCGACCGCAGGCGGGGCACCGCGATGGGGCTGGTCAACGCCGTCGGGGTCTCGCTGATCTCGCTGGCCCCGGTGCTGCTGGAGTCGCTGATCGCGCAGACCGGGTGGCGGCGTGCGTGGCTGATCGAGGGACTCGTCGTCGCCGCCCTGGTGCTGCCCGTGGCGCTGCTGGGGATGCGGGACCGGCCCGCCGACCTCGGCCAACGGCCGGACGGCAGGATCACCGACGCCGCGTCGCCGCCCCGCCCGGCCTGGGGACTCACCCGGGCCGTGGCGCTGCGGACGCCGTTCTTCTGGACGGTCACCGGCGGCATCGCCGCCACCGGAATGCTGTCCACGGCGATCAACTTCCATCAGATCGACCTGCTCACCGCGCACGGCCTGAGCACCGTGGAGGCGGCCGCGAACTTCGTCCCGCAGACCGTGGCGAACCTCGTGTCGACGCTCGGGGTGGGCATGCTGGCCGACCGCCTGCGGAGCCGGGTGCTCGTCGCGCTCGCCATGGCGTTCCTCGGTGGCGCACTGCTGCTGGGCACCTCGGTCACGCCGGGCCTGTCCGCCGTGGCGCTGGGCGTGTTGCTCGGCGCGGCGAACGGCAGTATCCGCGCCATCGAGGCCGCGACCTTCCCCCGGCACTTCGGCACCACCCACATCGGCGCGATCCGGGGTGTGGTCACCGGCGTCAGTGTGGGGTCCACCGCCTTCGGCCCGGTGCTGTTCGCCGTCCTGTACGAGGCCACCGGCAGCTACACGCCCGCGCTGCTCGGGGCACTGCCGTTGCCACTGCTGGTGATCGTGGCGGCGGTGTTCGTGCGCCCGCCGGAGGTACCCGCACCCGAGGGGCGGGCGGACGCCGTCGGGGTCGGCCCGGCCCCCGACGCGGGCGCG
>NZ_KE387062.1:9306-12494 GCF_000430445.1 Saccharomonospora iraqiensis subsp. iraqiensis | reverse complement strand
TGTGCCCGTCCGCCCGCCGGTCGTGGCGGGCCCGGACGTCCGGTCGGTTCCGCTCATAGCCGCTCGATCACCCCGGCCTCCTCCAGCGGGTGCGGCCGGTAGGGGCCCGGGGCCTCGCCGCACAACCGGGGCGTGGGCAGCAGCTTGCCCGGGTTGCACAGTCCGTCCGGGTCGAACGCCGCACGCACCCGGTCCATCGTGGCGAGATCGGTCTCGCCGAACATCCGCGGCATCGAGCACGCCTTGTCCGTGCCGATCCCGTGTTCCCCGGACAGCGACCCGCCGAGCTCGACGCACAGCTCCGCGATCCGTTTCGACAACTCCTCCGCGCGCTCCTGCTCCCCGGCCGCGGCGTTGTAGAGCACCAGGGGGTGCAGGTTGCCGTCCCCGGCGTGGAAGACGTTGGCGACCCGCAGGCCCGCCTCCGCACCGAGGTCGGCGATGCGGGCGAGCACCTCCGCCAGCCGGGTCCGCGGGACCACGCCGTCCTGGACGATGTAGTCCGGGCTGATCCGGCCCATCGCCGCGAAGGCGGCCTTGCGGCCCTTCCAGATTCTCGCCCGTTCGGCCGCATCGCCCGCGATGTGCAGGCGCGTGCAGCCGTGCCGTTCGCAGATCGCGGTCACCTGCTCGAACTGCGCCTCGCACTCGGCGGCGGGTCCGTCCAGCTCCACCACCAGCGCGGCCGCCGTGTCCAGGGTGTAGCCGGCGTGCACGGCCTGCTCCGCGGCGTTGATGGCGAGGTTGTCCATCATCTCCACCGCGGCGGGCACGATCCCCGCCGCGACGAGGTCGCCGACCACCTCACCGGCGCGCGGGATCGAGTCGAAGTCGGCCAGCAGCGTGCGCACCGTCTGCGGTGTCGGCAGCAGCCGGACGGTGATCTCGCAGGCGATGCCGAGCGTGCCCTCCGAGCCGACGAACACCCCGCGCAGGTCGGGGCCGAGCTGTTCACCGGTGTCCCCGCCGAGGGTGACGATCTCCCCGTCCGGCAGCACCACCGTCATCTCCAGCACGTGGTTGGTGGTGAAGCCGTACTTCAGGCAGTGCGCGCCGCCGGAGTTCTCGGCCACGTTGCCGCCGATCGTGCAGACCTGCTGGCTGGACGGGTCGGGTGCGAAGTACAGCCCGTGCGGCGCGGCGGCCGCGGTGATGTCCAGGTTGGTCACGCCGGGTTGCAGGGTCGCGCGCCGGTCCAGCGGGTCCACCTCGAGGACCCGCCGCATCCGTTGCAGCGAGATCACCACGCCGTCGGCGACCGGCAACGCCCCGCCGGAGAGCCCGGTGCCCGCACCGCGTGCGACGAACGGCACCCCGTGCCGGTGGCACACGCGCACGGCGGCGGCGACACCCTCGGTGTCGGTGGGCAGCACCACGAGTGACGGCGCCTGGCGGACGCCGGTGAGACCGTCGCACTCGTAACTGCGCAGGCCGACCGGGTCGGAGATGACGTTCGCCGCGCCGACCGCGGTCACCAGCGCGTCCCGCACCGCCGGGTCGAGCATGCGCGCCCCCCTGCCTCCGGTCTCCGACACGGTCGTCACGGATCGACGGTACATCGGGTGCGGACGCGGTCAAGGTCGTGCGGACCCGCTCCGCCGTGGCCGTCCGCACAGCGGGACCGTGCCGGGGGTGTGTCGCCGTCGGGTCCGCACGGGCCGGGTGATACGAAGGGGGGATGAGCTGCGTGAACTGCCGGGAGGGTCTCGACCACTGCCACGGCACCGTGATCCGGCACGGCGACGACACGGCGGAGTGCACCGACGCCGGGTGCACGGACGTCGACGTCGTGCGGCACACCCTGGTCGTGGACTGCGGAACCGTCGACGGCGGCTGCGTCTGCGCCGGTCAGCCGGCATTCGCGGTCGCCTGAGCCCCCTCGGCGGGGTCACGGGCGAACCGGAGGGCGTAGTGGTTCAGCGTGGCGGGCAGCCGGTCGTGGGCGTTGCCCCGCGCGCGGAGTGACCGCGGGGCGAGCACCCGGTAGCGGCCCTGCCGCAGGAACTCGGCGAGCATCGTGGCCGTCACGAGCAGCACCAGGTTCTCCCCCGGACACCGTCCCGGCCCCGCGCTGAACGGCACCACGCCCGGCCACCGCCCCGCTCCCTCCGTGGCTCCGGGCGTGTCGTCGGGCGGGACCCGCGGGTGGAAGCCGTCGGGGAAGGGCACCAGTTCCGGTGCCCGGTGGAAGTAGGGCGCGAACACGACGAACAGCGTCCCCCGGGTGAGCGTGGTGCCCCGCCAGGACGTGGCCGTGGTGCTCTCCCGCAGCAGCACCGGGGTGGTCGGCCACAACCGCACGGTCTCCCACACGCACGCGCGCAGGAACGGCAGCGCCGCGTCCCCAGGCCGGGCGTGGGCCTCCTCCCGGGCGCGGGCGGCGTCTCTCGGGTGCGTGGACAGGACGGCGAGGGTGCGCAGCGTCACCATGCCCGCGGCGTCGAACGCGAACAGCCAGTGCGGCACCTGCCCGTACGGGTCGAGGTCGTCGGCGCCGGTGCCGATCCGGGGGAGGACGTCCCGCCCCGCGGCGTCCCGGCGGGTGTGGTCGGCGAGCGTGGCGGCCAGACTGCCCGGTTCGGCACGGTCGAGGTGGGCCGCCAGCCGCGCACGGAACGCCTCCCGGCGGTGCCGCGCCGCGGGCAGCAGGAACGCCCAGTTCCCGCGCGAGCGCAGTGCGGCGAGTTCGTCGGTGACCTCCGTGGCGTCCCGGGCGTGGTCGCCGAGCACGAGGCGTCGGACGATCCGCCACCACGCCACCTCGAACTCCGGCCAGGCGAGTGCGGTGCGGTCGGCGAGCAGTCGGGTGGTCTCGTCGCGAACGATCTCGCGCACCCGGGGTGCGAGGTGGTGCTCGGCACGGTCGGCCTCCAGCACCCGCTCGTTGAGCCGGCGTCGGGGTGCCCGCTCCGGCATGGGGGAGGCCAGCACGGCGTGCGGCTGGAAGTGCCCGAGCGCGGCCCGCTTCTCCCGGGCGGCGGGGGTGAACGGCGACGGGGTGCGGTCGAGCACCCGCTCGACGTCGTCCGGGTCGAGCAGCACCGCGATCGGCCTGCCCGGGATGCGCAGCAGCAGCGGCCCCGGCCCGTACCGGGAGCGCAGGGCGCGCATCAACCGCACGGCGTGCCGGTCGAACCGCAGTCGGTCGGCCAGCGCCAGCACCCGCGGCCTGCGCCGGAGTACCCCGC
>NZ_KE387062.1:7423-9206 GCF_000430445.1 Saccharomonospora iraqiensis subsp. iraqiensis | reverse complement strand
CACCGCACGCGCCGCCACCACCGCACGCGGCGCCCCCACCTCCACCGCCGACCCGGCCGTACGGCTACGGGGACTCCCCGGCGCCGTACCGGGGCAAGCCCGACTCGCCGAGCCCGTACCGGGGCGGCTACCGCGACTCGCCGCGCCCGTACGGACACCGGCGCAGGCGCTCGTTCCTCGAGAGCCTGTTCGACTGACGCGGGCGTGCTCGATCTGCGCATCTGCCCCGCCTGCGGGGACCGCGCGGAGCACCCGTCCGTCGAGCACGGGGCGTTGGTCTGCGCGCGGTGCGCGCACCGCCGGACGTTCCGCAGGCTGCCCCTGTTCGCGTTGACCGGGCCGAGCGCGGCGGGCAAGTCCACGGTGGGGCCGGAGCTCGCCGCGCGCCTGGCGGACCGGGTGGTCGTGCTGGAGCAGGACGTGCTGTGGACCGGCGGTCTGCGCGACGACGTCGACGGGCATCCCGCCTTCCGGGCGACGTGGTTGCGGATGGCCGCGATGATCCACCAGAGCGGGCGGCCGGTGGTGCTGTGCGGCACCGTCGTGCCGCCCGAGCTGGAGCCGTTGCCCGAGCGGGTGTTCTTCGCCGACATCCGCTACCTGGCGCTCACCGCGGAGTCGGACGTGCTCGCACGGCGGCTCCGCGCGCGGCCCGCGTGGCGTGGATGGGACGAACCCCGCATCGCGGAGATGCTGGAGTTCAACGACTGGCTGCGGGCGGAGGCGCACACGCTCGCCCCGCCGGTCGACCTGTTCGACACGACCGCCGCACCGCTGACGGAGGCGGTCGACCGCGCGGAGGACTGGGTACGGCGGGGACTCGACGACCTCCTCCCGGAGGCGGACCACCCGGACGGGTGCGAGCCGGGTGCTTGCCACAGTTAGCACCCGTGCGTACCGTCGGTGGCGGGGAGGTGACGGCACGGGTGGACATCGGTGGCTACATCCGTCTCCAGCGCAGCCACGCGAAGATCTCGCTGCGTCAGTTGTCCAGGTTGGCCGGGGTGTCGAACCCGTACCTCAGCCAGATCGAACGGGGTTTGCGCAAGCCGAGCGCGGAAATCCTGCAGCAGATCGCCAAGGGGCTGCGCATCTCGGCCGAGGCGCTGTACGTGCAGGCGGGCATCCTCGACCACCCCGTCGGCGGGCCGGTCGCCGAGGCGGTGCACGCCGACACCCGGCTCACCGAACGACAGAAGCAGGTGCTGCTCGACATCTACGGCTCGTTCCTCCGGGAGAACGAGAGCGAGGTCGGGGCGGCACCCGGGACCGACGACACCGACACCCGCGGGCCCGGCGTGACCGGGTCCACGGCCAAGGAGTGATCCGGCGATGGAGACGACCCGAACGGACGACGTGCGCAAGGCGGTGCACACCGCGCGGGAGCAGGTGCGGACGTCGCTGCTCGCCGCACTCGGTGCGGGCAACCTCGCGGGGGAGGCGGTGGCCGACGCCGTGTCGAAGGCGCGGGAACGGGTGACCGAGAGCAGCGAGAGCGCGCGCCGGAACATCGAGGAGCTTCCCGGCGAGCTGGAACAGCTCCGGGACCGTCTCGACCCGGCGGAACTGCGCAAGCTGCTCGACGAGTACACCGACTCCGCGTTGCGGCTCTACCGCAGGCTCGCCGAGTCCGGCGAGCAGACCTGGGACCGGCTGTCCGAGCAACCACAGGTGCGGCAGGCCGTCGAACAGCTGGAGGAGGCCCTGCACAGCGCACAGGAGCGAATGGACGACGTCACCTCCGACACCCGGGAGCGGGTGGACGAGATGGTGTCCCGGTTGA
>NZ_KE387062.1:4857-7323 GCF_000430445.1 Saccharomonospora iraqiensis subsp. iraqiensis | reverse complement strand
CGTGCTGCTGCACGCCGCGGCCGAGCTGGTCCGGCGCGACCCCGCGCTGCGGGACCGGCTGGTCGTGCTCATCGCCGGGGGGCCGTCCGGGACCGGGCTGGAACAGCCCACGTCGCTGAAAGAGCTGGCGGTGCGACTCGGCATCGACGATCTGGTGCGGTTCCTGCCGCCGCAGTCCACCGACGGGCTGATCGACGTCTACCGCGCCGCCGACGTCGTCGCCGTGCCCAGCTACAACGAGTCGTTCGGCCTGGTGGCCCTCGAGGCGCAGGCGTGCGGGACCCCGGTGGTGGCGGCCGAGGTCGGCGGCCTCCCGGTGGCGGTCGACCACGGTGTCTCGGGCCTGCTCGTGGGCAACCACCGTGCCGGGAACTGGGCCGACGCGCTCGGCCGGGTGGCCCTGGACGCCGGGTACCGGGACGCGCTGTCCCGCGGGGCGCGCGCCCACGCGGCCGGGTTCTCCTGGGAGCGGACCACCGAGGCCCTGCTGGAGACCTACGCGGAGGCCACCCGGGCCTTCCGCGACTCGGCGCTGGAGGTGGCGGTGTGAGCGGGCACGACGGTGTGCGCGGGCGCGACACCGGGAACGCCCGGGGCGCCGCCGCGGGCGGGACGGACGCCGGGGCGGACACGGAACACACGGGAAACGGTGGTGATCGGGTGCGGGCCGTCGACGGCGTGGTGCGCTCGGCGCTCGACGCGGCCGAGCTGGACTACGACCGCAAGGGCGCGGGTGTCTACTTCGTCACCCTGCCCGGGACGAAGAAGCTCCAGACCAACTGCTGGCTGATCGCCCGGGAGCACTCGTTCGCGGTGGAGGCGTTCGTGTGCCGGCGTCCGGACGAGAACCACGAGGACGTCTACCGCTACCTGCTGCGGCGCAACGCCAAGCTCTACGGGGTGCACTACACGATCGACCGGGCGGGTGACATCTACCTGGTCGGCAGGCTCGGACCGGACACGGTCACGGAGAACGAGATCGACAAGCTGCTGGGCCAGGTGTTGGAGGCCGCCGACGGCGACTTCAACACACTGTTGGAGCTCGGCTTCGCCGAGTCGATCCGCCGCGAGTGGGACTGGCGGGTCTCCCGTGGCGAGTCCCTGGCCAACCTCCGTGCCTTCGAACACCTCATCCACCCGGACTCCCACACCCCCGGCTCCCTCACCGCCGACTGACCTCCGCGCGGCGGGGTTGCCGTGAAGGCCCCCTTCCCTGCATTCGATGCAGGGAAGGGGGCCTTCACGGCACACACGGCGGGCGGTACACGCGGTGTGGAGCGGAGGGGGAGGGGTGTCGCGGGGCGGCTCGAGGGAGGGGGGAGTCGCGAAACTCGAGCCGCCCCGCGGACATACCCGCCTTGGTGGACCCGGTGGCGAGGGGGATGCCAACGGGGCCGGCGGGCCGCAGCTCGGCAGGGGGGAGACGAGCTGCGCCTCGTTGCCCGCGTCCGGCCGGGGAGTGCGTGGTGCCGACCGGGCGGGTCCAAGCCAACTTGTCAGACTCGGCACGGTAACCACAAGGCTACCCACTACCCCGTTCGGGTGATTTTGCCCTTGATCGTTAACGCTTTGCGATTTTGGTTATCGCGCCGCAATCTTGTTGGCAACTTGCTAGGTGTTCGAGTGAAGATCATTCACTTCTTACTCAACAGTACGTAGAGCCACAGGCTCCGCCGACCACTCGATCGGCTCTCTGGCAGTCTTGAAGCATGGCCGAACTAGGGACCTTGGTGCTGCTGCGGCACGGACAGAGCACCTGGAACGCGGAGAACCTGTTCACCGGCTGGGTCGACGTCCCGTTGTCCGCCACGGGCGAGGAGGAGGCCCGGCGGGGCGGGGAACTGCTCGTCGAGTCCGGGGTGCTGCCCGACGTCGTACACACCTCGCTGCTGCGTCGTGCGATCTCGACGGCGAACATCGCCCTGGACGTCGCCGAGCGGCACTGGATCGACGTGCGCCGGAACTGGCGACTCAACGAGCGGCACTACGGCGCCCTCCAGGGCAAGGACAAGAAGCAGACGATGGACACCTTCGGCGAGGAGCAGTTCATGCTCTGGCGCCGGTCGTACGACACCCCGCCGCCGCCGATCGCCGCCGGTGACGAGTACAGCCAGGACGCCGACGTCCGCTACGCCGACCTCGGCGCCGAACTGCCGATGACCGAGTGCCTCAAGGACGTCGTCGCCCGGCTCCTGCCGTACTGGGAGTCGTCGATCGTGCCCGACCTGCGGGCGGGCCGGAACGTGCTGGTCGCCGCGCACGGGAACTCCCTGCGGGCGCTGGTCAAGCATCTCGACGACATCTCCGACGCCGACATCGCGGGCCTGAACATCCCCACCGGCATCCCGCTGCGCTACGACCTCGACGCGGAGCTGAAGCCGACCAACCCGGGCGGGACCTACCTCGACCCCGACGAGGCGGCCAAGGCCGCCGCGGCGGTGGCGAGCCAGGGCCGCTGACCCCCCA
>NZ_KE387062.1:3432-4757 GCF_000430445.1 Saccharomonospora iraqiensis subsp. iraqiensis | reverse complement strand
CCGAGGACCGACGGCACCCCGATCCGCGCGGCCTTGCGGCCGGTGCGGAAGTCCCGGATCGCCCAGCCGCGGTCGCGGGCGACGTCGCGCAGCCCCGCGTCCGGGTTCACCGCGACCGCCGTGCCCACCACCGACAGCATCGGCACGTCGTTCTGCGAGTCCGAGTAGGCGGTGCAGCGCCGCAGGTTCAGCCCCTCCCTGGCGGCCAGCGCCCGCACCGCGTGCGCCTTGGCGCGGCCGTGCAGCATGTCCCCGACGAGCCTGCCGGTGTAGACGCCGTCGGTGCTCTCGGCGACCGTGCCCAGCGCACCGGTGAGGCCGAGTCGGCGCGCGATGATGGCGGCGAGTTCGACCGGCGTCGCGGTGACCAGCCACACCCGCTGCCCCGCGTCGAGGTGCATCTGGGCGAGCGCCCGGGCGCCGGCCCAGATCTTGTCGGCCATCAGCTCGTCGAAGATCTCCTCGCCGATCTCCACCATCTCGTCGACGGTGCGCCCGGCCACGAAGGACAGGGCCTGCTCCCGGCTGGACTGCACGCCCTGGTGGTCCTCACGGCCGCCGACCCGGAACTTGACCTGCTGCCAGGCGAATCCGGCCAGGTCGGAGGTGCTGAAGTACCGGCGGGCCGCCAGGCCGCGGGCGAAGTGGAAGATCGACGCGCCCATCATCATCGTGTTGTCCACGTCGAAGAACGCGGCGGCGGTCAGGTCGGGGGGTGCGGGCGTGCGCGGTGCCGGGACCCCGGCCACGGGTTCCGCGGCGGCCTCCGGCTCCGGACCCTCCGCGGCTTCGGTGTCCGGTTCGAGCGTCGCGACCTTGGCGCTCTCCATGGCCACCGCCGCGTCGGCCGACGCCTCGCCCGCCAGCGCGGCGAGCCGTTCGCGCTCCCGGCGTCTCCCGCGGCCTACGCGGCTCCGCCACCGTGACACGTGCACCGCCTCCACTGTCCGGGTCTTCCTTCGGTGCCCGTCCCACAGAGTAACGAGCCGGGGGTGAACACCGGAGAGCTATCCGATGGCCACGTCGGGCAATCCCGGGAGAACGGGCGGGATACGCACCAGCGGCGGGTCCTCCTCGCCACCATCGGGTGGTGGTGGGTCGTTCCGGGGAGGGTCGGCCGGGACCGGTGCGGGGACGACCTCCGGCGGTGCGGACCCCCGACCGGGCAGGTCACCGTCCACACCGTGCACACCGTGCACCCCCACCGCCGAGCCGGTGAACGACACGAGGTCGTCCTCGTCGGTCTCCCCGGACGACGGCGGGGCGTGGTGCGGCCCCGGGGGCGCCGTCGGCCCCGGCTGTTCCGGGCGTCCGGCCGGGGACGA
>NZ_KE387062.1:0-3332 GCF_000430445.1 Saccharomonospora iraqiensis subsp. iraqiensis | reverse complement strand
CGCCTCGCCGCCGTCGAGCGCGTCAGCGAGCGCGGCGCGCAGCCGTCCGACGGCGGCCGGGGTTCCGTCGACCTCGACCACACGCATCGTCTACCGTCCTTCCGATGAGCTCGACCTTCCCCGTCGGTGTGCTGACCTACCTGGTGCTCGTGGCGGGCTTCTTCTACATCCTGTACTTCGTGGTCCGGGCAGCGGTACGCGACGGCATCCGGCAGGCGAAGCAGCGTTCCCTGGACTGACCGGCGCACCGACGGCCCGGCCGGAGGGGACGATATCCGACCGGGCGGCGACCGTGCCCGACGTGTGCGGCTCACGAGGTGGTTGTGCAGAAGACCAGGCGCCATTCTCTCCCGGTGATCTCCTGCCGCCGGTAGTGCCATCCGTGCTTGCCGAGCACCTCGGTCAGATCGGCCCTGGAGAGATCACGGAAGGCGATCCAGTCGATGACGAGTTCCCCGCGGTCGTGTTGCTCCCGCGCCACCGTGGTCAATCGTTTGCGCTGTTGTTGTCGTCTGACCGGGTCCGAACTTCGCGAGACCTGGTTCCGCTGTACGACGGCCAGCACGAATATCAGAGCCAGTGACGGCACGAACAGCCAGATCCCGAGGGTCTCCAGGGCCGCATCAGACATCGGCGCCTCCGGACAGGTGTCGCTCGGCAGAGCGGAAGCGCAGGTACTCCACGCCGTTCCGATTGAACACGTCCACGTACTCGTATCCGGCGAGCGCCGCCGCTTCCTTGATCATGTCGGGGGTGAGTGGGTACATCGCACCGGGACTGACCTCGGCGATTCCCTTTCGCGCGGTCGACCGGGCGAGGAAGAGGCGCAAGCGGTGCACGGCCTGCTCCGCGCTCCGCATGCGGGAGCGGAGGAACCCCGCGAGCATGACAACCGCAAGGCACGCGAAGATCGCGGACAACGTCAGAAAAACGACTGGTGGCACGGAGTCGATTCGCGGTCGAGTGAGTCGATCATCCGTGCCGGGGATCGACGTCGACCCGTCGTTGCTCGGTTGAAAGGGGCCGGAGCGAGGAAAGATCGAGTTCAGACGTGATGTCGTCGGCACGGTCGAACCGCTCGTCGAACTCCTCAGCTCTCATACAGGGCCACCTCTTCATGTCTGGAGTTGCGTACCAAAAGGACCGGGTGAAGTTCTCCCCACGACCCGCAAGCGCGGGGGACCGGCCCCTTCCCCCGCGCTTGGGGAGGTTCGGCTTCAGTAGTAGTACGGGTACTCCGACCAGTCCGGGTCGCGTTTGTGCAGGAAGGCGTCTCGGCCCTCGACGGCCTCGTCCTGCATGTAGGCCAGCCGGGTGCTCTCCCCGGCGAACACCTGCTGGCCCACCAGCCCGTCGTCGACCAGGTTCAGCGCGTACTTGACCATGCGTTGCGCCGTGGGGGACTTGCCCAGCGTCTCGAAGGCCCACTCCAGTGCCACGGTCTCCAGCTCCCCGTGCGGGACGACCTCGTTCACTGCGCCCATCGCGTGCGCCTGCTCGGCGGTGTAGGGGCGGCCGAGGAAGAAGATCTCCCGGGCGAACTTCTGCCCCACCTGGCGCGCCAGGTAGGCCGAGCCGAAGCCGCCGTCGAACGAGCCGACGTCGGTGTCGGTCTGTTTGAACCGGGCGTGCTCGGCCGAGGCGAGGGTGAGATCGCACACCGCGTGCAGTGAGTGCCCGCCCCCGGCGGCCCAGCCGGGCACCACCGCGACCACCACCTTCGGCATGAACCGGATCAGCCGCTGCACCTCCAGGATGTGCAGCCGCCCGGCGCGCGCCGGGTCGATGGTGTCCGAGGTCTCGCCCTCGGCGTACTGATACCCCGAGCGGCCGCGAATACGCTGGTCACCACCGGAGCAGAACGCCCAACCCCCGTCGGTCGGCGACGGTCCGTTGCCGGTGAGCAGCACACAGCCGACGTCGGAGCTCATCCGGGCGTGGTCGAGCGCGCGGTAGAGCTCGTCGACGGTGTGCGGGCGGAAGGCGTTGCGGACCTCCGGCCGGTCGAACGCCACCCGGGCGACACGCTTGCCGGACCGGGTTTCCCTCGAACGGTGGTAGGTGATGTCGGTGAAGTCGAAGCCCTCGATCTCTTCCCACGCGGCGGGGTCGAACAGCTCCGAGACTCGGTCGTCAGGCACGCCTGGGAGAATAGGCCCCGTGCTGGCGAGTCTCGACACCACGGCGGCCCGGACCGTCCACCGGACGCCGACCCCGCACCCGGCCGGGCGGGACGGTGGCCGATGAATCCCTCGACGGCACAGGCCCGGGTGCTGGTCGACGAGCTGGTGCGGAACACGGTCTCGCACGTCGTGCTCTGTCCCGGGTCACGCAACGCCCCGCTGTCGTTCGCGCTGCACGACGCCGCCTCGGCGGGCCGGGTGCGGCTGCACGTGCGCGTCGACGAACGCGGGGCGGCCTTCCTCGCGCTCGGGATCGCCGCCCGCACCGGCCGTCCGGTGGCCGTGGTGTGCACGTCGGGCACCGCCGCGGCGAACCTGCACCCGGCGGTGCTGGAGGCCGACCGGGCCGGGGTGCCGCTGATCGTGCTCACCGCCGACCGGCCGCCCGAGCTGCGCTCGGCCGGGGCGAACCAGGTGATCGACCAGCACGCCCTCTACGGCGGTGCGGTGCGGTACTTCGACGAACTCGCCGTGGCCGAGCACCGGTCCGGCCAGAACGCCTACTGGCGCAGCCAGGTCTGCCGGGCGTGGAACGCCGCCTACGGGGAGTGGCGGTGCGGCCCCGTCCACCTCAACATCCCG
Organism: Saccharomonospora iraqiensis subsp. iraqiensis; assembly: GCF_000430445.1. GTDB lineage: Bacteria > Actinomycetota > Actinomycetes > Mycobacteriales > Pseudonocardiaceae > Saccharomonospora > Saccharomonospora iraqiensis. The sequence goes on along the minus strand of NZ_KE387062.1, from coordinate 567 downwards.
TTCCGGGAACCCCTGGTGCCGGACGTCGCCGACGGGGGCGGCGACGACGGCGACGCCTGGTACGAGTCGCTGGACGGCAGGCCGCGGGGCGACCGGTGGACCGAGCTGCCCGACTTCGGCGCGTTGCCGTCCTTCGTGGTGCCCTCGGCGCGGCAGGGTCTGGTGATCGCCTGCGACGCCGGGGTGCGCGCGGCGAGCGAATGGGCCGAGGAGCACAACTGGCCGATGATCTCGGAGACGGGCGGGCTCGGGCTCGGCGGCCCGACCGCGCTCGCCGGGGGTGCGTGGCTGCTCGGTGTGGAGGAGTTCGTCGCCGAGCACAAGCCGGAGCAGGTGTTGTGCCTCGGGCGGCCCACCGTGTTCCGGCAGGTGCAGCGGCTGCTGTCGGACCACGACGTGGAGGTGCTGCTCGTGCGGCCCGACTCGGACTGGCCCGCGCCCGCGCACAACGTCCGTCAGGTCGGTCAGTGGTTCGACGAACCCGCCAAGCCCGCCGACCCCGAGTGGCTGCACCGGTGGCAGCGCGCCGACGCGGCCGCCACGGCGGCCGTGCGGGAGACGCTGGCC
>NZ_AICW01000390.1 GCF_000430445.1 Saccharomonospora iraqiensis subsp. iraqiensis | reverse complement strand
CGAGCCGCACCGGCCCGTCGCCCACCCACGGCAGTGCGACCGACCCGAGCGGCGAGGACACGAGGCCGTCCCGGGCGTGCGCGTCGAGCACGGTCGTCACCCCGAGGAACCGCGCGGTGCGCTCGTCCGCGGGCCGGTGCCACACGTCGGCCGGTGCGCCGACCTGGCGCAGGATGCCCTCGTCGAGCACGGCGACCCGGTCGGCGAGGGTGAACGCCTCCTCCCGGTCGTGTGTGACGAGCAGGGTGGTGGTCTTGGTGGCACGCAGCAGCTCGGCCAGGTCGATCGCGAGCTGTTCCCGCAGTTCCGCGTCCAGACCGGACAGTGGTTCGTCGAGCAGCAGCAACCGCGGTTCGGGGGCGAGCGCACGGGCCAGCGCCACCCGCTGCGCCTGCCCGCCGGACAGTGCGGTCACCCGGCGCCGTCCGTACCCGCGCAGGCCCACCAGCTCCAGCAGCTCCCGCACCCGGGCGGCCCGCTCCCGCGCACCGACACCGCGCATCCGCAGCCCGAACGCGATGTTGCCCGCGACGTCGCGGTGCGGGAACAGCTGCCCGTCCTGGAACACCAGCCCGAAGTTGCGCCGGTGTACCGGCACCCCGGACAGGTCGGCCCCGTCCCAGCGCACCTCCCCGGTGGCGGCCGGTTCCAGCCCGGCGACGGCGCGCAGCAGGGTGGACTTGCCCGAACCGGACGGGCCCAGCAACGCCAGCACCTCCCCGTCGGCGATCTCCACGTCCACCCCGCGCACGGCGGTCAGCGCGCCGTGGCGCACGGTCAGGTCGGTCACGGTCAGCACGGCTCAGAACTCCCCCACCCGCGCCTGCGGGGACCGCAGGGCTTCGATCACCAGGGCCATCGCGGCCGTCACCACCATCAGCAGCGCGCACGCCGCGTAGGCCGTCAGGTTGTTCAGCTCACCCGGCCTGCCGACCAGGTCGGCGATCAACACCGGCAGGGTCGGCGCGTCGGGCCGGGAGAGGAAACTGGTCGCGCCGAACTCGCCGAGGGCGACGACGTGGCCGAAGGCCGCGGCGGCGGCGAACGAGCGCGCCACCAGCGGCAGGTCGATCTCCCGCCAC
>NZ_KE387061.1:4988-8123 GCF_000430445.1 Saccharomonospora iraqiensis subsp. iraqiensis | reverse complement strand
CCTCGGACGGAGGCCGGTACGGGGGCGGCTGGTGGTTCCGGGCGCCGTCGGCGGACGGGTCCCCCGGCTCGTGGGGCGAGCGCTGCGCACGGTGCGGATCCTGCGGTCGGTTCGGGTCCCGCCGCTGGTCGGCACGGGGTGGCTCGCGGTAGGGCTGCAGCGCCGGTGCCGGTGGCTCCGAACGGTGCGGGGACGGGTCCGGTGCGCGGTCGGCGTTCTCGATCGTCGACCAGGCCGGCGGCCCCACCAGTGCCACCGGGATCACGCCGAGGACCGTCGCGGGCAGCATCCCCACCCACAGGTGGACGGCCGTGTTGGCCTCGACCCCGGCCGCGAGCAACGTGAAGCCGAGGAACGGCACCCACAGCAGCCTGCCGGGCCACTTCGGCCCCCGCCGCATCGCCGTGCGGGCCAACAGGATCACGGCCAGCAGCGTCAGCAGCGGGAGTACGGTCAGCGTCGCCAGGTGGTAGCCGTAGGCGATCGTGTCACCGGACGGGTAGAACAGCGCCTCGTAGACGTTCTGACCGCCGCCGAGGTACTCGTCCTGCGGACCCACCCAGCAGTACTCCTGCTGCATCGCCTCGTACTCGCCGGACGACAGCCCGGCGGTGTCCCCACCGAAGACCGTGCGGAACACGCTGGAGATCCCCGTGGCGAGCATCCACGGCACGAGCAGCACCAGCACACCGCCGATGCCGAGCAGCGCGTACAACGGAGCACCGTGGTAGCGGTTGCCGGTGAACTTCCGCATGAGTGCGGTGACCACGGCCGCGCCCACCGGGAACAGTGCGAGGAGCACGCCCGCCATCGTGGTCGCCCACGCCCAGTCCCCGGGGCAGAAACCCGGCTGGAAGAGCTGGTAGGCGAGCGAGAGCAGTGAGCTCGCGATCGATTCCACCCTCGCTCCTTCGTCGCGTCCGCCCGGCATCGCCTGTCCGCACAGTATGGCGGGTTCGTCCCTCCGGGTCGGCAGCGGGCGGGGTCGGTCGGGGCGGTGGCCCGCCGTGGCCCCGCGGATTCAGCACTCCGACGTGGCGTTCCGAACAACGAAACAGTTACGCCGGATAACAACCGCAAGATCAACCGGGACGAGTGGACGGAACACCCGGAACGATCGGGACGAAACCGGCGGACCGGACCGGGCGGTAGCCCCGGGTCCGCCCGAGTCGGACCACCCGCGCCGCGAAATGGTCCGGCACGTCCCTCGACCAGAGAACGGAAAAAGATGCGCAAATCGCTCATAGCTCCGCTGGGCGCGCTCGCCGCGTTGGCGTTCGTGACCCCCGCCTCGGCGCAGGACCAGTCGGGCGAGCTGCCCGGTGAGGTGAACACCTGGATCAACGTCCACGAATGCGCCGAGACCGACGCCGGGACGAAGGTCGCCACGGTCGTGTTCAAGAACACGACGGAGCACACCTTCGTCGGTGACTACCGGATCGGCGACGAGGAGGGCACCCCCGACGACGTGACCGGCCAGGAGATCACCGAGGGCCCCCGTGCGGGGCAGGAGTTCGGGCCGGTCTACAACCAGGTCGAGATCCCGGCCGGGTCCGCCGACGGCGACGAGGTGCGGGTGCATCTGGAGCTGGGTGACGAGCTGACCGAGGACCAGGGTGAAGGTACGGTCACGATCTCCTCGTGGGTGGAGCGTGGCCCCGAGCAGAAGAACTTCACCACGAACCGGGAGAAGGAAGCCACCACCGACTGCGCGGAGGAGGACCCGACCCCGTCGTCGAACCCGTCGCCGAACCCGTCGCAGCCCACCGAGCCCACGGACCCCGGCGGGCAGGACCCGGTCTACGACTGCGACAGCCTCACCCGGGAGGAGGCCCAGGACATCCTCAACGAGGACACCTCCGACCCGCACGGCCTCGACGGCAATGGCAACGGCCTCGCCTGTGAGGACGACGAGGACCCCAGTGACGACGAGCTGCCCGGTGACGAGCCGGACGAGAACGGCAAGGCCCCGACGCCGGTTCCGCAGCCCGGCCACCTCCCGGTGACCGGTTGATCGCACCGGTGACCGACGAGCGCTCCCGCCCGGCCCCGGGCGGGAGCGCCGCGAAGGCCTCCTTCCCTGCACCAGGTGCCGTGAGGGACCCCTTCCCTGCGTCCGGTGCCGTGAGGGACCCCTTCACGGCGTCCCACGCGGGGAAGGGGGCCTTCGCGGCACGGCTCCGGGGCACCCGGTGGAGGGACTCCGTGCCGGGGTGGGTCGTGCCGGTGGTGGTGTACCTCGCGGTGCGGGCGGCCGGCGTCGGTGTCCTGGCGCTCATGGCGGCCGGGGACGGCGGATCCCTGCTCGACCGGCTGACCGCCTGGGACGGTCAGTGGTACCTCGGCATCGCCGAGCACGGATACCGCGGGTACGGGGACAGCACCGTCGACATCGACGGCGACCCGTATCCGGCCGCGCCGTTCGCCTTCTTCCCGGCCCTTCCCGCGCTGATCGCGATCGTGTCCACCCTCGGGGCCGATCCGGCGGTGGCCGCCCTCGTGGTCACCACCGCCGCCGGTCTGCTCGCCGTCCCCGCACTCGTGCGGCTGGCCCGATTCGTCGACACGCGCCGGTCCGTGGGCCTGCTGCTGGTCGCGCTCACCGCGGGCGCCCCCATGGCGATCACGCTGAACATGGTCTACACCGAGGCCCTGTTCCTCGCGGCCGCCACCTGGGCGCTGGTGGGGGTGCTCGACCGCAGATGGGCGCTCGCCGGGATGAGCGCCATGGCGGCCGGTCTCGTCCGGCCCACCGCGGTGGTGCTCCTCGCCGTCGTCGTCGCGGCCGCGCTGTGGCGGATGTGGCGGCACCGGGCCGGGTGGTGGCCCCTGGTCGCGGTGGCGACGGCACCGTTGGGCCTCGCGGGCTGGTGGGGCACCGTCGTCCTGGCCACCGGGCAGACGTGGCAACGGATCGAGGACCGCGGGTGGAACACCCACTGGGACTGGGGTGTGGAGGCCGTGGGCTGGGTCGGGACGACACTGACCGAGCAGGTGCACCCGTGGGAACTGTTCGCGGCGCTGGGCACGGTGACCGCGGTGGTGGCGGCGGCGATCATCGCGGGCGGATCCGTGGCGGGTTCGATCGCCGCGGGCCGGACCACGGCGAGCCGGGCCGCGACGGGAACCGGCGGA
>NZ_KE387061.1:2251-4888 GCF_000430445.1 Saccharomonospora iraqiensis subsp. iraqiensis | reverse complement strand
CAGCGCGGGGTCGTCGAGCACCGCCCCGAGCCGGTGGGCCAGGGCCTCGGCGTCGCCGGGCGGCACGAGGTAACCACATCCGCCGTCCGGGCCGACCACCTCGGGCAGCGCGCCCGCGCGGCTGACCACCAGCGGGGTCCCGCACGACATCGCCTCGACGGTGGGCAGCGAGAAACCCTCGTACAACGACGGCACGCACGCCACCTCGGCCGAGGCGAGCAGGCCGGCCAGTTCGGTGTCGTCGATCCCGCTCACCGTGTTCACCGCGTCGGCGATCCCCAGTTCGTCGATGAGCTTCTCGGTCGGGCCGCCCTCGGCGAGGCGGGACACGAGCGTGAGGTGCACGTCGCGTTCCGTCCGCAGTTTCGCGACCGCCTCCAACAGGTGCCGTACCCCCTTCAGCGGGACGTCCGCGCTGGCCACGGCCACGATGCGGCCGGGTGTGCGGGGGGCGTCCGGCGGCCGGAACAGGTCGGTGTCCACCCCCAGCGGGACGGTGGTGATCCGGTCCGCCGACACCCGGAAGTCCTCGGCGATGTCGTCGGCCGACGCCCGGGAGACGGTGATCAGCTCGGGGATACGCCGGGCGACCCTGGCCTGCATCCGGACGAAGCCGTACCACCGGCGCATCGCGGGTCGGCGCCACCAGGGCGCCGCGGCGAGGTCGGCCACCCGGTCCCGGGTGATCGGGTGGTGCACCGTGGCCACCAGCGGGATCCCGGCGCGCCGCACCGACAGCAGGCCGTAGCCGAGGCACTGGTTGTCGTGGACCACGTCGAACTCGTGGGCGCGCTGCCGCAGCAGCCGCGCGGCCCGCACGCTGAACGTCAGCGGCTCGGGGAAGCCGGCCGTCCACATCGTCGCCACCTCGGCGACGTCCAGCCAGTCCCGGATCTCGGCCGGGCGCGGTGTGCGGAACGGGTCCGGTTCGCGATAGAGGTCCAGACTGGGTACCTCGGTCAGCGACACGGGCGGGTCGAGCTCCGGGTAGGGCTGTCCGGAGAAGACCTCCACCTCGTGGCCGAGCTCGGCGAGGCCGCGGCTGAGCTGCCGCACGTAGACACCCTGGCCACCGCTGTGCGGCTTGCTCCGATAGGAGAGCAGCGCGATTCGCAACGAAACTACCTCTCGTCCGGCGTGGGCCGCGGTCCGGGTGATTCACACCCGGAGCCGGAGATCTCACCCGCCCGGCCGCCACCACGGAAAACCGGGCGGTGGAGCGGAATTCGATTCTTCCGGCCCATGGCAGAATCGCTCCTTCGGGGAGAGTGAGATCGCCGCAAGACTAGAATTGAGTTCAACCGGAACACAAGGACGCGACCCCCATTCCGGGGATGATGTGACGAAAGACTCCGAATTCGCCGCGCCCCGGAAAAGCCGCCGCGGCGCCGCCCGGGACGACCTCCCGGTCCGGGCCGGCGTGCCGGATCGGACCTCCCCTGCGACCCCCGGCGACCATCACCGGCCCGGACCACCGCAGGCTGCGGACCGCGCGCGGCCGGTCGGTCACACGGTCCGCATCCGGGCGATCCGCCACGCGCCGTCGATCCTGCGCAGCTCCAGCTCCAGGCAGGCGGTTCCCGACTCACCGGCTCCGCCGTCGGCCGAAATGGTCTGCTGGTCGACGAACACGAGCACCCGCGCACGCGCGTCGTCCAGCGCACGCACCCCCACCTCGCGCACCGTGGTGGAGCGCACCGTCTCCTCCCCGTCCGCGCGGGCCGCCACCTTGTCGAAAGTGGACCGGTACTGCTCGGCCGCCCTCCCCACGAGCGACTCCTCGGCGACCCGCTCGGTCCGGGCGAGGTCGCGGTGACTGTAGGACAGCAGCCCCTGCACCATCGCCGTGGTCTCCTCGACCACCGCCGTCGTCGCCGCCGGATCGGCGAAGGCCGCGTTGCCCCCGCTCAGGCGTCGTTCCTCGACGGCGAACCACGCGGCCGCCGCACCCGCGAGCACCGTCACCGCCGTGAGCACGGCCAACCACGTCGCCGACCGGGACGGCCCACTCCGGTCGGCCCCTCCCCGGGCCACGGTGCGCGTGTCCCCGGACGGAGCCCCTCCCGCCCCGTCCCCTGCCGGGCGACCGGGGCCCGCGGGGTCCGTGTCCGGCGTGTCCTCGGTGGTCATCGCGCCTCCTGTACCGAGGCGACCTTCCAGCCGTCCCCGGTCCGGCTCAGCTCCGCCACGAGCACGTTCCGGCGCGCACGCGGCCCGTCGGACCCGGATTCGAGATCGATCTCCACCACCGCGAGCATCCGCGCCGTGCCCGCGTCGACGTCGAGGTGGGACAGGGCCGCACCGGCCACCGACGCCTCCGCCGTGGTCCCGCTGCGTTCGACGTCGGCGATCTCGTCGCCGCGGCCCTTCCGGAAACGCTCGGCGAGGTCCCCCGTGGTCACGTCGATCCAGGTGTCCACCGACCGCCCGGCCCGGGTGTGGTCGACGGTGTGCAGGGTGTCCAGGGCCGCCGTCCCGGCGTCGAGGGCGGCCTCCCGGGCCGACGCGCGCCCGGCGTACTCGCTCCGGGCGGTGGAGAACCACGAGTGGCCGAACCACGCGCAGCACACCAGGGCGAGCACGGCCGTCGCCGTCAGCGCGGTCCGTGCCCTCCGTGCGCGGCGTGCCCCGGTGGTC
>NZ_KE387061.1:0-2151 GCF_000430445.1 Saccharomonospora iraqiensis subsp. iraqiensis | reverse complement strand
GGAGGACGAGGTGCTGGCCCTGGTCGGCGCCGGCGCACCGGGGTTGTCGGTGTCGCCGCAGTCGGTCGTCGACCACGCGGACGCCGCGCTGGTGGAGGCGGACGACGTCGCCGTGGAGACGGTGCTGCCCGCCGCGGCGACCGACCTGGCCCGCGCCCGGACGACCGTGGGGCTGTGCGCGACCCAGCTCGGGGTGCTCGAACGGGCCGTGGAACGCACGGCCGAGTACGCGCGGGAGCGCGAACAGTTCGGCAAGCCGATCGGGTCGTTCCAGGCGGTGCGGCACCGGCTCGCCGACGCCCACCTCGACGTGGAGGCCGTCCGGCTGACGCTGTGGCAGGCCGCCTGGCGGCTGTCCGAGGGCGCCACGGGCGCCGACGCCGCGCAGGAACTGGCCACCGCCAAGTACTGGGCCTCCGAGGCGGGCCACCGGGTCGCGCACGCGGCGGTCCACCTGCACGGCGGGGTCGGCATCGACACCGACCACGAGATCCACCGCCACTTCGTCGCGGCCAAACGCACCGAGTTCACCCTCGGCGGCGCGACCGCACACCTCCGGCAACTCGGCGCGGCCCTGGCCTGAGCCCGAGCGGGCAGGCAGTCATCCGGCGCCCGCTCAGCGGCGCTCTCGAGCGGGTGCTCTCGGGCGGGCGGGTGCTGAGCACCCGCGGTGCTCAGGCGGGGAGGACGGGAACCACCCAGCCGTCGTCGGATTCCGCCCAGTCGGCGTCGGAGCTGCGGTTCCAGCCCGCGTCCCGCAGATGCTGCTCGGCCTGCGCGGGCTCGGTGATCTCGACCGGGAGCTCCAGGACGGTGACCGGGGTTCCCCGGTCGTCCCGGACGATCAGGTGCGGGGCTCCTCCCGGTCCGGCGACGATGAAGTGGGCGTTGTTGGCCATGTGTCTCCCCTCGTCTGCGAACGGTGCGGTACGACCCCGGAAGGGGCGTACCGCACCGTCGCGGATAACCCGGGCCCGCACCGGGTAAACGGGGACTCGGCGTGGATCACATCGGGTTCGCGGCCCCGTGTCCCGCACGGGCCAGGCGCGTGCGGAGCGCGTGGTAGGCGGGCTTGGGGGAGTAGTCGTCCCACAGCACCGTCGCCGCGCCCTGCCCCTCGAAGAAGACCGGCACCCAGGAGTACCGGTCGGGCACGCCCCAGATCGTGAACGAGTCGCAGCCGTCGACGTTCAGGCAGGCCGTCAGTGCCCGCCCGTAGTAGTCGGCCTGGCGGCCCAACTGGTCCCGGGTGGGCACGCCGCTGTCCGGGAGCTCCATCCGCACGTCCAGTTCCGTGACCGCGGTCGCCAGGCCGAGGTCGTCGAACCGGCGCAAATTGTCCTCCATGTCCGCGGGGAAGCCGTAGGACAGGCTCAGGTGCGCCTGCGCGGAGAAGCCGTGCACCGGCACACCCTCGTCGAGCAGGTCGGTGATCAGCGCGTAGTAGGCGTCGCTCTTGGCGTTGGTCCCCGCGACGCCGTAGTCGTTGAAGAACAGGTCCGCCTGCGGGTCGGCCTCGTGCGCCCAGCGGAAGGCGTCGGCGATGATGCCGGGGCCGAGTTCCCGGATCCAGATGTTCTCCTCCGTGCGCAACGCGCCCTGGGAGTCGAAGATCTCGTTGGCCACGTCCCACTGCTGGATGCGCCCGGCGTAGCGGCCCACCACCGTCGTGATGTGCTCACGCAGCATCGTCCGCAGCTCGTCCGCGGTGAAGTCCCCCTGCTCCAGCCACTCCGGGTTCTGGCTGTGCCACAGCAGGGTGTGACCCCGCACGACCTGGCCGTTGCGCTCGGCGAAGTCCACGATGGCGTCGGCGGCGTCGAAGTCGTAGACGCCGGGCTCCGGGCGCAGGTACTCCCACTTCATCTGGTTCTCCGGCGAGAGCGAGTCGAACTGGGTGGCCAGCTCCCGCCGGTACCGCGTGTCCGAACCGAACGGGTCCGGATAGGGCTGCTCCGCGTGGTGCCCACCACCCGCGACGGCGCTGCCGATCCGGAATCCCTCCGGGGCGAATTTGCGCAGCCCGGGTGGCCCGGGGTGGGGGTGTCCCGGGTCCCCGAAGTGCGGATTCCCGGGACGGGACTGCCCCGGCTGGTCGGAACCGGCACCCGCGGCGCCGGGAGCGGCCGCGGCCGCCGGGGCGGTGAGCGT
>NZ_KE387060.1:5127-11800 GCF_000430445.1 Saccharomonospora iraqiensis subsp. iraqiensis | reverse complement strand
TCGGGCCCGGTGCGCCACCGGGCGCACGTCCGTGTGCGGCCCGTCCGGCGCTGTCGGGTGCGGGTCAGCCGATCGGCTGGCCGGGGCGCACGCGGGGCTTGGGCACGCGGAGCTTGCGGATCTGGCTCGCCCGGACGAAGGCGTACCAGCCGAGCGAGGCGCCCCGGATCGTCTCCTTGGGGAACTTCTCCCGGGCCGCCTTGGTGATCCGCCTCCCGTTGAGGAAGCCCTCGAAGATCATGAGCAGCAGCACGACCGTGGTGAGCAGTGTGGCGTAGGTCTGCACCGCCGGGATCGGCACCAGCAGCGTCACGAACACCAGGATCGCCATCGGCATGAACAGGCCCAGCACGTTGCGCCGGGAATCCACCAGGTCGCGCACGTAGGCCTTGACCGGGCCGCGGTCCCGCGGGAGCAGGTACCGTTCGTCCCCGGCCATCATCCGCTCGCGGCGCTCCCGCGCGGCCTCGCGGCGCTCCTCCTTGCTGACCGGGTTCTTCTTCCGCAGTTCCCGGTTCCGCCGGATCGCCTCCCGCGTGGTGCGCGGGGGCGGGGCGATCGGCCCCCGGCGCCGCCCCTCGGCCTCCCTGCGCTTCGGCGTCGGACGGCCCTTGCCCGGGGTGTGGCCCCGGGACGTGGCGGACCCGGCGGTCGGGTCGTCGTCGACCGGTTCGGTGTGGTCACCCACCTCGGTGGGGTCGGCCTCGTCGGTGCCGGAACGGCGCAGGAACCTCACGGGCACCAGGATATTGCAGCGGCCGCCGTCGATGTTCATGCGGTCGGCAGATGTGTCACCATGGGAGACGGGAACAGATCGGGTGCCTGCTCGCGTTGCACTCGGTACCCGCCTGCACCAACACCGTGAGGGAGAGTCATGACGACCGCTGAGCAGACCGGCAACACCCCCGCCGACGCCGGCGAAGCCACGCACGGCGTCATCCTGACCGACGCCGCCGCCGCGAAGGCGAAGGCACTGCTCGAACAAGAGGGCCGCGACGACATGCACCTGCGCATCGCCGTCCAGCCCGGTGGCTGTGCCGGTCTGCGGTACCAGCTGTTCTTCGACGAGCGCACGCTCGACGGGGACCTGTTCCGGGACTTCAACGGCCTGCAGGTCGCGGTCGACCGGATGAGCGCCCCGTACGTCCAGGGTGCGGAGATCGACTTCGTGGACTCCATCGAGAAGCAGGGCTTCACCATCGACAACCCGAACGCGGGCGGCTCCTGCGCCTGCGGCGACTCGTTCCACTGAGTCGGAGGGGCCGCTGAGCCCGACGCCCACCGGGCGCGGGTTCCGGCTCCTCTCAGCAGCATGGGGCCCCCTGTCCCGACCGTCCCGACGGCCGGGACAGGGGGCTTTCGTGTGTCGACGGGACGGTGCCGATCCGTCGGCGCGGGCTGTCACACCACCGGGTGCCGTCGCGACCCAGTGGGTGAACCCGGCAAGGAGGCCCGTGATGACCGACGACCTGCTCGATCCCCGCGCCCTGGACGACCTGCGCTCCCGTCTCGACGGCCGGGTCGTGACCCCGGTCGATCCGGACTACGAGGACGTCCGCGCGATCTTCAACGCGATGATGACCGCGCGGCCACGGGTCATCGCACGCTGTGAGAACCCCACCGACATCGCCACGGCGGTGTCGTTCGCCCGGCGGGAGGGACTGGAGGTCGCCGTCCGCGGGGGTGGACACAGTGTGGCGGGCGCGAGCCTGACCGACGGCGGCCTCGTCGTGGACCTGCGGCCGATGAACCAGGTGTCCGTCGACCCGGTGCGCCGCACCGCCACGGCACAGGGCGGCGCCACCTGGGCGGATTTCGACCGCGCCACCGAACCGCACGGCCTGGCGGCCACCGGCGGCCGGGTGTCGACGACGGGCGTCGCGGGGCTCACTCTCGGCGGCGGCTCGGGCTGGCTGGAACGCCGGTTCGGCCTCGCCTGCGACAACCTGCGGTCCGTGGAACTGATGACCGCCGACGGCAGGCTGGTCGCCGCGAACGAGGACACCCACCCGGACCTGTTCTGGGCCCTGCACGGGGGAGGGGGCAACTTCGGCGTCGCGACGTCGCTCACGTTCGCCCTGCACCCGCTGCCCGAGTTCTCGATCGCGCTCCTGCTGTGGCCGGGCCGGGACGGCCCCGCCGTGGCCCGGATCTACCGGGACCTGCTGACCGACGCGCCGGACGAGGTGGGCGGCGGGCTGATCTACCTCACCGCCCAGCCCGACGACTTCGTGCCGGACGAGCTGGTCGGCACCCTGTGCTGTGCCGTGCTCGTCACCTACACCGGGCCGGAGTCGGCGCTGCGGGAGTTCGTCACGCCGCTGCTGGACGCCGAGCCACCCGGTCGTGTCGTGGGTGACGTGCCCTACTCCGAGCTGCAGCGGATGCTCGACGACCCGCCGGGGATGCGCAACTACTGGTCCGACGAGAACCTGCGGGACCTGCCGGACGCGGCGCTCGACCAATTCCACGCCCGCGCGCCCGAGATGCCCGTGCCGTCGGCCTCCCAGCAGATCCTGTTCCCCTGGGGTGGTGCCGTCGCACGGGGGCGGGAGTGGCCCGGATTCGACCGGAAGGCGGCCTGGGCGGTGCACCCGTTCGGTGTCTGGAGCGACCCCGCCGACGACGAGCGTGCCCGGACCTGGGCGCGGTCCCTGTGCGCCGACATGCGTCCGTACTCCACCGGGGACGTCTATCTCAACTTCATCGGCGACGAGGGAGCCGACCGGATCGTCGCCGGGTACGGCGTCGACAACTACCGCAGACTGGCCGCCGTCAAGGCGGAGTTCGACCCGGACGACGTCTTCCACCGCTGGCACGACATCGTGCCCCTCGCCCACGCGACACCGTCCGCGGCGTCGGGCCCGACGACACCGACGCCGTCGGCCGAACGGCCGACGGCGTCCGGGGAGACGTCGTGACGCTTCAGAGCTTGACCGGGTAGTGCGGCTCGGGCACCTCGGGCTTGATCCGGCCCTCGACGAAGATGCCGTACCAGAGCATGAACACCAGCAGCGCCCACAGCCGCCTGCTGTGGTCGAGCGTGCCCGCCCGGTGCTCCTCCAGCAGTCCCAGCACGGCGTTCTTGTCCAGCAGGTCCTCGGTGGCGGAGTCGTTGATGATCCCGCGCGCCCAGTCGTACATGTCGGTGGCCAACCAGTGCCGGATCGGCACCGGGAAGCCCAGCTTGCGGCGGTTCAGCACGTGCGACGGAACGATCCCGTCGAGGGCGCGGCGCAGCGCGAACTTCGTCGTCTCCGGGGTGATCTTCTGGTCGAGCGGGATCGTGGACGCGACCCGGAACACCTCCGGGTCGAGGAACGGCACCCGCAGTTCGAGCGAGTTCGCCATCGTCATCTTGTCCGCCTTGACCAGGATGTCCCCACGCAACCAGGTGAACAGGTCGACGTGCTGCATCCGGGCGACCGGGTCCCAGCCCTCGGACAGGGCGTACCAGGGCGCGGTGACGTCCCGGTGTCCCACCTCCGGGGAGAACGTGCGCAACACCCGCCGCAGCTGGTCGTCCCGGAAGATCCGCGCGTTGCCGTAGTACCGCTGCTCCAGCGGCAGTGAACCGCGGCGGAGCAGGTCCTTGCCCCGCGTGCCCTCGGGGATCGCCGAGGACACCTTCCCGAGGAGCCTGCGGACGGCGCCGGGGACCTTCTCGAACGGGGCGAGGGAGAGCGGTTCGCGGTAGATCGTGTAGCCGCCGAAGAGCTCGTCGGAGCCCTCACCGGAGAGCACGACCTTCACCCGTTCGCGGGCCTCCCGCGCGATGAACCAGAGCGGCACGAGCGCGGGGTCGGCCACCGGGTCGTCCAGATACCACACGATCAGCGGGAGGGTGTCCATCATCTCCTGGGCGGAGACGGTGCGCACCACGTGCTCGACCCCGATGGCGGCCGCCGACTCGGCGGCGACGTCCACCTCGGAGTAGCCCTCCCGCTCGAACCCGGTGGTGAAGGTCACCAGGTTCGGGTTGTGCTCCTTGGCCAGCGCGGCGATGGCGGTCGAGTCGATCCCGCCGGAGAGGAAGGCGCCGACCGTGACGTCGGCACGCATGTGCTTGGCGACCGAGTCCCGCATGACCTCGGCGATCCGCTCGTGCAGCGCCGCCACCCCCGCGGGGCCGGACACCGGGGTGGCCCGGAACTCGGGGGAGAAGTAGCGCTCGGTCCGCAGCTCGCCGCCGGGCGCGACGGTGAACGAGGTGCCCGACTCGATGCGGCGGACACCCTCGTGCAGCGTCTCCGGCTCGGGCACGTACTGCAGTGCGAGGTAGTGCTGCAAGGCCGTGTCGTCCACCTCGTCGGTGGCGCCCAGGGTGCCGAGCAGTTCCAGCAGGCTCTTCTTCTCGCTGGCGAAGGCCACGCCGTACGGGCCGGAGGCGTAGAACAGCGGCTTGATGCCGAACGGGTCCCGCGCCCCGAAGACGACCTTGCGCTCGGAGTCCCAGATCAGGAACGCGAACATCCCGCGCAGCCGCCCCACCGCGGCCGGCCCGAGGTGGTGGTACGCCGCGACGATCGCCTCGGTGTCCCCCTCTGTGGTGAACGTCGCACCGTGCTCGTCGGCGAGCTCGCGGCGGAGTTCGGGATAGTTGTAGATCTCACCGTTGAAGTTGATCGTGTACCGGGTCGGGTTGTCCTCGGGACCCCAGGTCAGCGGCTGGTGCGAGTGGTCGACGTCGATGATCGCGAGGCGGTTGAAGCCGTAGACGACCTCCGCGTCGGCCCACGTGTCGGACTCGTCCGGGCCGCGGTGTCGCTGACAGCGCAGTGCCCCGCCCACCGCGTACCGGGCCCTGGCCGCGTCGTTCTCGCTGGCACACACCAGTCCAAGCAGACCGCACACGCCTACTCACACACCCCTTGTTCGTCGCCGCCGAAGTCGTAGAGGGCAAGTATGCCGGGGAAGGCGGTGACTCCGCCGCGCCGGGTCTCGGCTAGAGTCGGCAGGCGTCGCAACGGATCGGGCGAGGAGGCATCACGTCAGTGGGCGTTCCAGAGCGCACCCCGCGGACACGGCGGGGCAGGGTGGGCAAGACGGCCGCGCTCGCGGGACTCGTCGCTGTCACGGCGACCGGGTGTTCCGGTGAGGAGATTCTGCGGTTCGGCTGGCCGGACGGGGTCACCCCGCAGGCGGACGACATGCGGATGCTGTGGACCTGGACGGTCGTCGCGGCGCTGATCGTCGGTGCGATCGTGTGGGGCCTGATCTTCTGGAGTTCCGCGTTCCACCGGAAGAAGAAGGGCGACACCGAGGCACTGCCCCGGCAGTTCCAGTACAACGTGCCACTCGAACTGTTCGTGGTCGTCGTACCGGTCATCATGGTGTGCGTGCTGTTCTTCTTCACGGCGGTGACGGAGAGTTCCGTGCTGGCCGAGGAGGACGAGCCGGACGTCGAGGTCGACGTGACCGCGTTCCAGTGGAACTGGGAATTCGCCTACCCGGGGACGACTACCCCGGAGGGTGAACCGGTGAACACCGTCGGCACGTCGAGCGAGATCCCGCTGCTGGTGCTTCCGACCGACCGGACCATCGAGTACAACCTCCGTTCGACGGACGTCATTCACTCCTTCTGGGTGCCCGCGTTCCACTTCAAGCGGGACGTGCTGCCGCACCCGGACAAGAACAACCAGGACAGTACGTTCCAGAACACCATCGACCAGGAAGGTGCCTTCGTCGGTCGGTGCGCCGAGCTGTGCGGCTCGTACCACGCGATGATGAACTTCGAGGTCCGTGCGTTGTCCCCGGACAAGTACGACCGCTACATGCAGCTGCGTTCGCAGGTGAACCCGGACACCGGGCTGCCCTACACCGCTGCCGAGGCGCTGACCGTCATGCAGGGTGAGGGCTGCGACGAACAGCTGTGCAGCCCGACCGCGACGACGACCAGTCCGTTCGCGACCGACCGCACGCTGCGCACCGGGTCCGGCTGAGCGCCGGCAGCGCGCCGTGACCGTAGCGATCGAGTGAGAAGGAACAGACACTCATGAAGGTGGAAGCCCGGGTTTTCGACATCGTCGCGATCTTCGCCCTGGTCGTGGCGATCGTCTACGCGGTGCTGACCGGTTCCATGACACGGGACGGCGTCGAGCCGATCGGCACGGTGGCGCTGCTGCTCTCGGGTGGGCTGGCACTGCTGGTCGGTAGCTATTTCCGCTTCGTCGCGCGCCGCATCGAGCCGCGTCCGGAGGACCACGAGGACGCCGAGATCAGCGACGGCGCAGGCGACCTCGGGTTCTTCAGCCCGGGCAGCTACTGGCCGGTGGGCGTCGCCGCCGGTGCGGCACTGGTCGGCATCGGGCTGGCGTTCATGTACACCTGGCTCATCGTGCTCAGCGGCATCGCCCTGCTCATCGCGATCGGGGGCCTGGTCTTCGAGTACCACACCGGCCCCGGCCACCACTGACACTCCGCCCACCCGTCGACGAGAGCGGGGGTCCCGGACACGTCCGGGACCCCCGCTTTTCGCGTGAGGGGCACATTCCCTGCGTTTCACGCAGCGAATGTGCCCCTCACCGCGACAGGCGCAGGAAAAGTGCCCTTCACGACAACCACGGCCGGTGCCGGGTGGGTGGGCGTGCGGATCAGGCCCGGGCGGTCCAGCGGGTGAGGAGGTCGGCGGCGGCGCCCGAGTCGACGGCGTCGGCGGCGCGGTCCAGGCCGG
>NZ_KE387060.1:2666-5027 GCF_000430445.1 Saccharomonospora iraqiensis subsp. iraqiensis | reverse complement strand
GGCCGGGCCGTGGGGCGGCTACCCGAACGGGATGATCCCGGGCGCCGCGCTGTGTCCGTTCGGTCCGGAGGGGCACGTGTTGCGCTGTGACGCCGCGCAGGCCTACCGGGCGCTGTCGGAGCGGTTCGCCCGCCGGTTCGGTGAGCCGCTCTGTGTGACCGACTCGTACCGGACGTTCGACGCCCAGGTCGACCTGTACCGGCGTAAACCGGCCCTGGCCGCGGTGCCCGGCACCAGCAACCACGGCTGGGGCCTGGCGGTGGACCTCTGCGGCGGGGTCGAGTCGTTCGGCACCCCGGCGCACCGCTGGATGCGGGCGAACGCGCCCGCGCTCGGGTGGGTCCACCCGGCCTGGGCCCGCCAGGGCGGGGGGCGCGAGGAGCCGTGGCACTGGGAGTACACGGGCTGAGCCCGGGACCGCCACCGCCGTCCGGGGTCCCGGGCGGGGCGTGGACCACACCACCCGGCGGACGTGCACCGTGCCGCCGTTCGGTGAGCGGTCCCGACGATCAGGTGAACGGTTCCCCGGCTGATGTGGGCGGCGTGTCGTGTGTGTCACACGATCAGGTGAACCGCAGGTCGGCGTACCGCTCAACGCACGGTCGTCGATTCCCTTCGCTCAGTTGGTGGACGGCATCGCGGTGCTTTCGTAATCTGGCCGAGATCTCGCGTCAGGCAGCCGTTCCACCAGCGTCGGCGACGCGGGGTCGCCGCCGAGCCAGCTTGTCGGGGAGCTGCGCCGGACACACCCACCGAGAGCCGGACACCACCGTCCCGGCGCGCGGCCGCCGAGCCCGCCGGCGCGGTACCACCGTGTCCGGTGCCGGCGGAGAACGCGCGGCGGAGGGCCCCCGACCTCCGGCGCGGATCGTGTGCCCGGTCGGCGGCCGGAGAGCAAAGGAGACACACGCGACGTGCGGTCGCATCCCGTGAAACGACTGGCTCCGGGAACCCTGGCGGTCTGCGCCGTCCTCGCGGGCGTCACCTTCGCCCAGGCACCGGCCACCGCGTTACCCGTCCCCGCCCCCCAGCAACCCGTTCAGCAGCCTCTGCAACAGCCCCCGAGCGGTTCCGAGGAACTCGAGGAGTACCGCGAGCTGTCCAGCAAGGCCGAGAAGCTGAACGAGAAGTACCTCCAGGCGCAGGAGGATCTGAAGGCCAAACAGGACGAACTCGACGAGTTGAGCACCCGCCTGACCGAGGCCGAGGAGGCCGAGAAGCAGGCGCGTGCCGACGAGGAACGGTACCGGGTCGATGTCGACCGGTTCGCGGGCACGACGTTCACCAGCGGCAACTCGCTCAACCGGATGTCGGCCCTGATCACCGAGGACTCCGCGGAGGGCTTCCTCGAACGGTCCTCGGCGATCGGCGTGCTGGCCACGGACAAGAACCGGGCGCTGAGCCGCCTGCGGGACGCCGTCCAGCGCGCCGAGGACGCGAAGAACCAGGCGGCCGAGGCCCGCGAGCAGGCCGAGAAGGCCCGGGACAAGGCCGAACGGATCGCCGCCGACCTGGAGGCGCGGAAGAAGGAGCTCGACGACCAGATCGCCGAGCTTGAGCAGCAGGCGAGCCTGCTCAGCAGCTCCGACGTCGCCGCGCAGCAGGACATCGGCCCGGACCCCGGCCCGATCCAGGCTCCCGGCCCCGCCGCGCAGGTCGCGATCGACGCGGCGATGGGCAAGCGGGGCAGCCCGTACGTGTGGGGCGCCACGGGCCCGAGCGAGTTCGACTGTTCGGGGCTGACCCAGTGGGCCTACAACCAGGCGGGTGTCAGCATCCCCCGGACCAGCCGGTCGCAGTCGCAGTACGGCACGCCGGTGTCCCGGTCCCAGCTGCAGCCGGGTGACCTGGTGTTCTTCTACTCGCCGGTCTCGCACGTCGGCATCTACATCGGCAACGGCCAGATGGTGCACGCGCCCACCACCGGTGACGTGGTCAAGGTGGGTCCGTTGCAGGACCAGTTCAGCGGCGCACGCCGGGTCGCCTGACGCCCGTGGCACCGCCGCCCCGGGCCGGGACGGGATAGTCTGCCGGTATGCGCCGAACGCTGCTGGTGACCAACGACTTCCCGCCCCGGCCCGGCGGCATCCAGTCCTATCTGAACTCGTTGGTCACCCGCCTGCCCGCCGACGAGCTGGTGGTCTACGCCCCCGCCTGGGAGCGGGCCACCGGCTCGGACCGGGAGTTCGACGCCGCGGCCCCGTTCGAGGTCGTGCGGCACCCCACCTCGCTCATGCTGCCCACCCCGGACGTGCTGCGCCGGGCACGGCAGCTCGTGCGCTCCCGTGGCTGCGACACGGTGTGGTTCGGGGCCGCCGCGCCGTTGGCGCTGCTCGGGGCGCCGCTGCGGGAGGCGGGCGC
>NZ_KE387060.1:0-2566 GCF_000430445.1 Saccharomonospora iraqiensis subsp. iraqiensis | reverse complement strand
CGGTGCGCGGCCCGGGCGAGCCCGGCGAGCTGGGCGGCGGCGTGCGCGGCCGCGTCCGGGACGGGGGTGTCGTCGATCCACTCCACGTGCCCGGTCAGGTAGCACGCCGTGTGCGTGTCGAGATCGAGCACCCGGAACCGGCGCACACCGGTGGTGATGACCTCGAACCGTCCGTCGGGGTGCCGTTCGGCCTCCCGCAGCCGCGCCGCGCAGCCGATCGCCGCGAGGTCCCCGGTGGTCTCCACCTCCCGCACGCCGGGGTGCCGGATCGCCACGACCCCGAACAGCCGGTCGGGCACCGTCCCGGTCATCAGGTCGACGGTGAGTTGCCGGTAGCGCGGTTCGAACACCGACAGCGGCAGGTGCACACCGGGCAGGAGCACGGTGTGCAGGGGGAACAGCGGCAGTGTCGTCGCCTCGGGCCCGCCCGGTCCACTCGCGTCGGTCACGTCCTCACGTTACGGGTTCGACGGCGGCGCCGCCCGTTCACGACCGCGGTCGCGGCCGCGGACGTGTCGCCGCCGTCCGGGTCCGGGCCGGGGGCTTGAACACCGCGAACGGATCGGTCACCCGCAGGTCGTGGTGGGTGAACCGGTACAACGCGGCGGGCCGGCCGCCGCCGCGGCCGGGGGGTGCGGTTCCCCCGGTCGGGACGAGCAGTCCGCGTCGGGACAGCACCCGCTGGAGGTTGGTGGCCGAGACGCGGTACCCCAGCGCGGCGGAGTACACGTCCCGCAGCGTCGACACGGTGAACTCCGCCGCCGCGAGGGCGAACCCGAGGTTGGTGTAGCTGAGCTTGGCGCGCAGCCGGTCGCGGGCGCTCCGGGTGATCTCGCCGTGGTCGAACGCGGTCCGCGGCAGGTCCGCGACGTCGTGCCACGCGGTGTCCTCCGGCAGCACCGGGTCGACGTCCGCGGGCACCAGGCCGAGGAAGGCGGTCGCGACCACGCGTGGCCCGGGAACCCGGTCGGGCGCGCTGAACACGGACAGCTGCTCGACGTGGGAGAGCGTGCGGACGTCCACCTTCTCGGCCAGCTGCCTGCGGATCGAGCCCTCCACGTCCTCGTCCGGGCGCAGCCGCCCCCCGGGCAGCGACCAGCGGCCGAGGTGCGGGTCGAGTGCCCGCCGCCACAGCAGTACCTGCAGCACCGCGGGGTCCTGTCCCGCCGCGACGGGGCCTGTGGCGCATCGCACGCGCAGAACCGCCGCGAGCACCTCGTGTGCGAGGGGGCTGCTGCTGTTAATATGAGAGGGCACGGTTTTCGATTCTAAGACGAAAACTCCCGGAGGGACAAATGACGGCAGACGTGGACGAACTCGTCCCGTACGGCGGTGTCCGCGCGGACGCGGCCTGGGCGGACGAGGTGCGCAGACTGGCCGCCGACCGCGACGCCGTCCTGCTCGCGCACAACTACCAGCTCCCGGAGATCCAGGAGGTCGCCGACCACACCGGCGACTCGCTCGCGCTCAGCCGGATCGCGGCGGCCAGCGACGCGTCCACGATCGTGTTCTGCGGTGTGCACTTCATGGCCGAGACGGCCAAGATCCTCGCGCCGGAGAAGACCGTGCTGATCCCGGACGCGCGCGCGGGGTGCTCGCTGGCCGACTCGATCACGGCGGAACAGCTCCGGGGGTGGAAGGCACAGCACCCCGGTGCGGTCGTCGTGTCCTATGTGAACACCACGGCCGAGGTGAAGGCCGAGACCGACATCTGCTGCACGTCGTCGAACGCGGTGGACGTCGTCGCGTCCGTGCCTGCCGACCGGGAGGTGCTGTTCTGCCCGGACCAGTTCCTCGGCGCGCACGTCAAACGGGAGACCGGCCGGGAGAACCTGCACATCTGGGCGGGGGAGTGCCACGTGCACGCGGGGATCAACGGCCCGGAACTGGCCGAGCGCGCCGCCGCCGACCCGGACGCCGACCTGTTCATCCACCCCGAGTGCGGGTGCGCCACCTCGGCGCTCTACCTCGCGGGGGAGGGTGCGGTGCCCGAGGACAAGGTCAAGATCCTGTCCACGGGGGACATGCTGACCGCCGCCCGGGACACGCGGGCGGAGTCGGTGCTGGTGGCCACCGAGGTGGGCATGCTGCACCAGCTGCGCAAGGCCGCTCCGGAGATCGACTTCCGCGCGGTGAACGACCGCGCGTCCTGCCGGTACATGAAGATGATCACCCCGGCGGCGCTGCTGCGGTCGCTGACCGACGGCGTCGACGAGGTCGACGTCGACCCGGACACCGCCGCGCGGGCGCGGGACTCGGTGCGCCGGATGGTCGAGATCGGCAACCCCGGCGGTGGGGAATGACCTCCCGGCGGACCGGCGTCGTCACCCCGGTTTCCGAGGTTTCCGACTCAGGGTCGCAAACCGGGTGGGAGGCGGCCGCCGATCTGGTCGTGCTCGGCAGCGGGGTCGCCGGGCTGACGGCGGCGCTGCGGGCGACCGAACTCGGGCTGCGCGTGCTCGTGGTGTCCAAGGGGTCCGTCTCCGACGGCAACACCCGGTGGGCCCAGGGTGGGGTCGCCGCCGTTCTCGACGGCCCGGACGGCCCGGACGGCCCGGACGGTGCG
>NZ_KE387059.1:2163-3994 GCF_000430445.1 Saccharomonospora iraqiensis subsp. iraqiensis | reverse complement strand
ACGTCCGACGACGAGGTGCCCGGGGCCCGGCCGTGCCCGGCGCCGGTGCGCATCCTGCGGTCGACGACGAGGAAGCCGGCGACCACCAGGAACCCCGCCGCGCCGAGGGCGAGCGACGGACCGAGGTGCTCGCTGGGGGCCAGCAGGCCCCGGTCGTCGTCCTGCCACGGCCACAGTGCGCGCAGACTGCCCGCGAGCAGGCCCGTCAGCACCACCAGGGTGACGCGCTCCTTGTGTTCCAGCAGCCACTGCAGGCCCTTGACGATCGAGGCGAGCCCCAGCAGCGCCCCCAGCGCGAACAACCCGAGATAGCCGAGGTCACGGTCGTTGACGGCCCCGAGCGTCGTCTCGTAGAGCCCGATGGTGAGCAGGATGAACGACCCGGACAGCCCGGGCAGTACCAGCGCCGACACGGCGATCGCCGCCGAGAACAGCACGATCACCGGGTTCGTGCCGACATCACCGGGGGGAATGCTCACGATCAGGAAGGTCAGCACGGCGGCCGCAGCGCCGAGGCCCCAGTCGAACGGGCGCCACCGGGGTGGAGCATCCGCCGCCGCAGTGTCCCCCGCCGACGTGGGTGCGTGTGCCGCCAGCGAGAACGGCACCCACAGCGACGCCAGCACCAGACCGAAGAACAGCGCCCGCATCGGCACCGGGTGGTCGGCCATCAGCCCTTCCATCACCCCGGCGACCAGAACGACGGCCGCGAGCATCCCCACCAGCAGGGGCAGCACGACCCGCCAGTGGACCTGGCGGAACTCCTCGGCGGAGGAGGGGTGACCCCGTCGGGTCACCGCCTTGACGACCCCCGAGAGCAGATGGCCCGCCGAGGTGATCACGCTGTCGTAGACCCGCACCACCAGCGCCACGGTGCCGCCGCTGATCCCCGGCACGGTCTCGGCCATACCGATCAACGCGCCACGGACCACGTTCAGCGCCAGGGCGGGCCACGACACACGTGTGGCCGGACGAGGCGGGGACTTCGTCACGATCTGCTCCTCGGGTGTGCTCGCGCCCCGGTGCCCGGCCTCGCGGGCACGGTCCTTCCGGCGGGGCGGAAACCTGCGGTGAGTACGCGCGCACGTCGCGCGGCACGACCGCCATCGTGCCACGCGCGACATACCCGCCCCGACCGCCCGGTGCACCCCGGCCCGGGGGTTGCCGTGAAGGACCCCTTCCCCGCGTCACACGCCGTGAGGGCCCCCTTCCCTGCGGCACACGCAGCGAAGGGGGCCCTCACGGCACACACCACCCGACCCGGGCGGTGCGGCGTCACGCCGGTTCGGCGTTGACGATGATGTTGTCGGTGTAGCTGTGTTCGGCGTCGTCGAACACGCCGCCACAGGTGATCAGCCGCAGCTCCGGACCCTCGGTGTTGCCGTAGACGGCCTCGGTGGGGAACTGCTCCTTGGGCACCCGCTGCGAGTCGGTGACCGTGAACGTCAGCCGCCGGTCGTCACTGCGGTCGACCCGGATCTCGTCGCCGGGTTCCAGGCGGTGCAGGTCGTGGAAGATCCCCGGATCGCCGTAGCCGTCGACGTGGCCGAGCAGGATCGCGGGTCCGTCCTCGCCCGGGACCGGGGACAGGCGGTACCACGCCGCCTGCATCGGCTCCCGCGCCGAGGGCACGGCCATCTCGCCCTCCACGGTCACCGCCACCGTGATCAGGTCCGAGGCCGCGCCGATCGCGGGGATCTCCACCCGGGTGGGCCGCAGGTCGTCGTACGGCTTGGTCACCTCGACCGCCGACGCCGGGGGCGGATCCGACCGCGGGGCGCCGCCCGTGCCCGCACCGGACGACGAGCACCCGGCGGCGAGGGCCACCGCG
>NZ_KE387059.1:0-2063 GCF_000430445.1 Saccharomonospora iraqiensis subsp. iraqiensis | reverse complement strand
CGCCGCGCCGCCCGCCGGGGCGCCGGCCGACCCGGTGCCGGTCCGGCCGAGGTCGATCAGCCCAGGGCACCGCCGACCTTGGCGTGTCCCTTCAGCAGGTTGCGCGCGATCGTCCGCCGTTGGATCTCGTCGGTGCCCTCATAGATCCGCAGCAGCCGCAGCTCGCGGTACCAGCGCTCCACCGGGAGCTCCCGGGTGTAGCCCATCCCCCCGTGAATCTGCAGCACCCGGTCGACGATCTCGTTGGCCTTCTGCCCACCGAAGAGTTTGGCCATCGACTGCGCGTGCCGGGAGTCCATGCCCTGGTCCACCTGCCACGCGGCGTGCAGCACCAGCCAGCGCAGCGCCTCGATCTCCACGCCGGAGTCGGCGATCATCCACTGGATGGCCTGCCGGTCGGCGATCGGCGCGCCGAACGTCTCGCGGGTGTTGGCGTGCTCGATCGCCATCGACACCAGCCGCTCGCACGACCCGATCGCCCGCGCGGGCAGCAGGTAGCGGCCGCGGCCGATCCACTGCATCGCCAGGGTGAAGCCCTGGCCCAGCTCACCGAGGATCTGGCTCTCCGGCACCCGCACGTCGTCGAAGATCAGGGACGCGGGCCCCCACTCGCCCATCGTGTCGATGTACTCCGAGCGCCAGCCCATGTCGCGGTCGACGAGGAAGCAGGTGACACCCCCGTTCGCGCCCTTCTCCGGGTCGGTGATGGCGAACACCATGGTGAAGTCCGCCTCGTTGCCGCCGGTGATGAACGTCTTCTCCCCGTTGATGATCCAGTCGGAGCCGTCCTTGCGGGCCGTCGTGCGGATCGCCTTCGCGTCCGAGCCCGCACCCGGCTCGGTGATCGCGAAGCAGGACGTGCGGGTGCCCTCGATGGTGGGCAGGAGATACCGCTGCTTCTGCTCCTCGTTCGCGTGGAACAGGATGTTGTCGGCCGCACCGCCGAAGCGGAACGGCACGTACGTGCGGCCGAGCTCTGCCTCCAGCAGTGCGGTCATGGTGGCGGACAGGCCCATCCCGCCGTACTCCTCCGGGGTCTGCACCCCCCAGAACCCGGATTCCTTCGCCTTGAGCTGCAGCTCCCGCAGCTCGTCGTCGGTCAGCCCCGGCTGGTGGGCCCGTTCCCTGCGGAGCACCTCCTGTTCGAGCGGGACGAGCTCCTTCTGCACGAACGTCCGGACCCAGTCCCGGATCTCCCGTTCCTCCACGCTCAGGCTGAAATCCATCGCCGCAGACTCCCTCGATGACCTCGATGATTGGCGACTAAGCGGTCGCTTAGCCAGCAAGGTAGCGCATCACCGGGCTTGGCGGGAGTCCCGCCCTCGACGTAGGTTCGAGATCGTCCGCCACGGTGCGTGGCGGGACGTGGGGGCCGGGGACATGTCTGCCGGGGACACCCGGTGGGCGGCGCGAGGCGGAGAGGCGAGATGACCGAGTGCGCGGTGTGGTGGACGACACCGATGACCGCGACCGACGCCGCGCTGGGTGTGCTGGACTCGGACGAGCACGCGCGGTACGGGGCCTACCGCCGGGCCGAGGACCGCTCCCGGTTCCTCACCGGCCGGGTGCTGGCCAAGACGGTGGCGGCCGCGCGGCTGGGTGGCCGCGCGCACGAGATCCGGTTCGACGCACGCTGCGCCGACTGCGGACGCCCGCACGGGCCGGTCCGGATCCCCGGGTCGACGCTGGAGTTGTCGATCTCACATTCCGGGGACCGGGTCGGTGTGGCCGCCACCGACGGCACGGCCGTGGGCCTCGACGTGGAGGCCGCCGGGCGGGACGTGGACGACTCGCTGCGCGCCTACGTGCTCAACGAGACCGAACTCGCCGGCCTCGACGGTTGCTCCGGACGGGCCGGCGCGGAGGCCTTCTTCCGGTTCTGGACCCGCAAGGAGGCGGTCATGAAGGCCACCCGGCGCGGACTGCGGATCCCGCTGCGCGCCCTGACGATCTCCGGCCCGGACGAACCCCCGCGGCTGCTCGCCTCGGCCGACGACGCGGTCTCGGCGGAGGCGGTCCGCCTGGCCGACCTCGACCCCGGCCCCGGGTACCGCGCGGCCGTG
>NZ_KE387058.1:25706-30798 GCF_000430445.1 Saccharomonospora iraqiensis subsp. iraqiensis | reverse complement strand
CGCTGGCACACCTGCGGCGCGAGCGGGACTCCGGTGCCCTGACCACCGACGAGGCCGTGGCCCGGGCGCCACTGCCCCCACCGGTGGCCGAGGCCGCGCTGCGGTGAGACCGGGCCGTCCGCCCCGCCGTGGCACTCAGTCGAAGTTCAGCTCACCGGTGCGGGTGCGCTTGAGCTCGAAGAAGTCCGGGTAGCTCGCCATCATGTAGGCGCCGTCGAACATCCGCACGGCGTCCTCTCCCCGGGGGACGGAGTTGAGCACGGGGCCGAAGAAGGCGACGCCGTCGATGTGGATGGTCGGGGTCCCCACGTCCATCCCCACCGGGTCCATCCCCTCGTGGTGACTCGCGCGCAACTCCGCGTCGTACTCGGTGGACCCGGCCGCCGCCAGCAGCTCCGCCGGGGCGCCCACCTCGTCGAGTGCGTCCTTGAGCACCACGTCGACGTCCTTGACGTCCTGGTTGTGATAGCGCGTGCCGAAGGCGGTGTAGTAGTCCCGCAGGACCTGTTCCCCGCTGTGCCGGGCCAGTGCCACCGCCACCCGCACGGGTGCCCACGCCTGTGCCATCAGGTCGCGGTACTCGTCGGGCAGGTCCTGCCCCTCGTTGAGCACCGCGAGGCTCATCACCCGGAACCGGAGGTCGATGTCGCGGTGCCGCTCCACCTCGAGGATCCACCGGGAGGTGATCCACGCGAACGGGCACATCGGGTCGAAGTAGAAGTCGACGCGGGGGCGGGTGTCCTGTCCTGCTTCGGGCATGCTCGCTCCTGGTTGCCGGTGGCGACCTTCGGTCGCGCCACGCACGGCCTCCGGCCGCGGTTGCCGATTGCGACGTCCGGTCGCGGGTAGTCACTGACGTGCAACAGCGCCGGCGCCCCGGTTGTTCCCGTCGCCGAGCGCCGCGGCGCATGATTGGATCACCATCACACGCACCGCCCGTCCACGCCGGGACGGGCCCGTGCCGACCGAGACGAAACCGACGACCAGCACAGAGGTGCCAGTGCCCGCCCCGAATCTCACCCGCGAGCAAGCCCGGCAGCGCGCCGACCTTCTCGAGGTCGAGTCCTACGACATCGAACTCGACCTCACCGACGGCCGGGGCCGACCCGGCGAGCGGACCTTCGACTCCACGACGACGATCCGGTTCGCCGCCACGCGGCCGGGTGAGAAGTCGTGGGTGGACGTCGTGGCCGAGGATGTCCACTCGGCCGTGCTCAACGGCCGGGAACTCGACGTCTCCGACTATGTCGAGGACACCGGGATCATCCTGCCGGACCTGGCCGCGTCGAACGCGCTCGTCGTCCGTGCCGACTGCCGGTACATGAACACGGGTGAGGGCCTGCACCGGTTCATCGACCCGGTCGACGACGGCGTGTACCTCTACACCCAGTTCGAGACGGCCGACGCCAAGCGCATGTTCGCCTGCTTCGACCAGCCGGACCTCAAGGCCGTCCACCGGCTCACCGTGCTCGCCCCCCGGGACTGGACGATCGTGTCGAACGCCCTCGTGGAGTCCACCGAGGACACCCCGGAGGGGGCCGTGCGCACGGTGTTCGCCCCTTCCGAACGGATCTCGACCTACCTGGTCGCGCTGATCGCCGGGCCGTACGCCGAGTGGCGGGACACCTACAGCGACGCTCACCGCACCATTCCGCTCGGCCTGTACTGCCGTGCCTCGCTGGCCGAATACATGGACGCCGACCGGCTGTTCACCGAGACGAAGCAGGGGTTCGGCTTCTACCACGCCAACTTCGGGGTGCCGTACCCGTTCCAGAAGTACGACCAGTTGTTCGTCCCCGAGTTCAACGCCGGGGCGATGGAGAACGCGGGCGCGGTCACGTTCCTGGAGGACTACGTCTTCCGCAGCCGCGTCACCCGGTACGCCTACGAGCGCCGTGCCGAGACACTGCTGCACGAGATGGCGCACATGTGGTTCGGCGACCTGGTGACCATGCGGTGGTGGGACGACCTGTGGCTGAACGAGTCGTTCGCCACCTTCGCCAGTGTGCTCGCGCAGGCCGAGGCCACCGAGTACACGGGGGCCTGGACCAGCTTCGCCAACATCGAGAAGTCCTGGGCCTACCGGCAGGACCAGCTGCCCTCCACGCACCCGATCGCCGCCGACATCGTGGACCTGCACGCGGTCGAGGTGAACTTCGACGGCATCACCTACGCCAAGGGCGCGAGCGTGCTCAAACAGCTCGTGGCCTACGTGGGGCTGGAGAACTTCCTCTCCGGGCTGAAGGTCTACTTCGACCGGCACGCCTGGGACAACGCCACGCTGGCCGACCTGCTCACCGCCCTGGAGGAGGCCTCCGGACGGGATCTGTCCTGGTGGAGCTCGCAGTGGCTGGAGACCACCGGGCTGAACAGCCTGCGCCCCCGGTTCGAGGTGGATTCGGCGGGTCGCTACTCGGCCTTCGCCGTCCTGCAGGGCGGCGCGAGACCCGGTGCGGGCGAGCTGCGCACGCACCGGGTCGCCGTCGGGGTCTACGACGACGACGGCTCCGGCAAGCTCGTGCGCACCCACCGCGTCGAGCTCGACGTGGACGGCGAGCGCACGGAGGTGCACGACCTCGTCGGTGTGCCCGCGGGCAGCCTGGTGCTGGTCAACGACGACGACCTCACCTACTGCACGATGCGGCTGGACAGTGACTCGCTGGTCACCCTGGTGGACCGGATCGCCGACGTCACCGAGCCGCTGCCGCGGACGTTGTGCTGGTCGGCGGCGTGGGAGATGACCCGCGAGGCCGAGCTGAAGGCCCGCGACTTCGTCACCCTCGTCCAGCGCGGCATCGCGGCCGAGACGGAGGTCGGCGTGGTGCAGCGGCTGCTGCTGCAGGCCCAGACCGCGCTGAACTCCTACGCCGACCCGGAGTGGGCCCGCGAGCACGGCTGGCCCGGCTTCACCGCGCGACTGCTGGAGCTGGCCCGCTCGGCCGAGCCGGGCTCGGACCACCAGCTCGCGTTCGTCAACTCGCTGACCGGATCGGTCCTCGAACCGGCGCTGCTGGACGTCCTGGCGGGCTGGCTGGACGGTTCCGCACCGCTACCCGGACTGACGGTGGACACCGACCTGCGGTGGCGGTTGCTGCACGCACTGGTCGCCCACGGCCGTGCCGGGGACGCCGAGATCGACGCCGAACGGGAACGGGACGACACCGCGGCCGGACGCCGGCACGCGGAGCGGGCCCGGGCGCTGCGGCCCGACCCGGAGGCGAAGGCCGCCGCCTGGAACCGGGCGGTTTACGACGACGAGTCCCCCAACGCGGTGAACGAGGCGATCATCGCCGGGTTCTCCCACCCGGCGCAGAAGCACCTGCTCACCGACTACACCGCGAGCTACTTCGCCGTGCTCGACGAGGTGTGGGCACGGCGCTCCAGCGAGCGGGCGCAGCCCACGGTGGTGGGGCTGTACCCGTCCTGGGAGGTGTCGCGGGACGGCATCGCGGCGGCCGACGCCTGGCTGGAGGAGGCGCACCCCGCGGCCCTGCGCCGCCTGGTCACCGAGGGCCGGGCGGGCGTGGTCCGCGCCCTGGCCGCCCGCGAGTTCGACCAGAGCTGACCGACCCGGCCACCCGACAGGGTGAACCGTGAAGGACCCCTTCCCTGCCCTGAACGCCGTGAAGGCCCCCTTCGCTGCCTCGAACGCAGGGAAGGGGGCCTTCACGGCACAACGGTGGGGTCAGCGGCGGGGTGGTGGGCCCGCCTGGTCGGCCATCATGCGCAGGCCACCGATCAGGCCGGCGAGGAGGTCGCCTTCCTTGAAGGAGGCGGTCATGCTCATGACGGCCAGTTTGCAGCCGCGGTCGGAGAGCCGGGGCACGGCGTCGGCCCCGGTGACGACCTCGACCACGCGCTCACCGGGGGACACGGCGATGAGCACCGCGTTGTCCCCCGCCGCACCGAGGGAGTCGTGCAGCTGCTCGGCACCCGCCCGGCTGTCCTCGCCGAGTTCACCGAGATAGATGCTGAAGTCCAGTTCGGTCTCGCGGCTGGCCAGGGTCAACGCCTCGTCCAACCGGGCGAGCTGCGCCGTGCTGAATGGTCCGGACGGAGTACTGGGCTCGTACATCTGCGCCACGGACACTCGGCCACTCGCGGTGACCGCGGCGCCGGGCTCGCGGGACGTGCCTTCCAGTCCCGTCGACCCGGGCAGCCGCGCCGCCACCGGGTCGCGGGTCGACTCACCAGTTGCCACGGGCACCTCCGCGCGCTGTCGACGGGGCCGATCTCCCGGCCTCCGTGTGCCGTTCACCGGCACCTTCCGGGTTGGCCGCCCACCACACCGGTGGGTAATCCCAGTGCTGTCCCGGCCGGTACCTGGGCCTGCTCGCGAACTTGGACCGCAGCGTCACCAGTGCGAAGAAGGCATAGATCGCCACCGGTATCGCCACGAAGACCAGGGTCGTCTCGAGGATGCTCACCCGCCGCAGGGTAGCCGACCGAGTCCGGGCACGCCGCACCAGTCGGGTGAAACCGTACGTCCGGCAGGCGACGCTCCGGCCCCTTCTCCCCCGCTTGCCACGGCGGCCCTCCCACGTTGAGGCGAAAGCATTCTCGCGAAAGGTTGCAATTCAACGTACGTGCGGGCGCACGGAACGCAACGGTCTTGTTCCCCCCGGGGAGACCTCGTAGTTTTCACCTGGACGGACCTTGCGCCGTTCCCACTTCTGGAGAAGATCACACAGCCGTTACGGGAGGACTCGTCATGCCCGGCACTCTGACCTCCGATTCGCCCACGCGCACCGTTGTTTCGTTTCCGGGGGACATCCCTTCGGCCACCGGAACGCGCGTCACGCGGGGTACGCGCGTCACCTGCGGTACCCGGGTGACCGCGGGAACCCGTGTGACGCGCGGTACACGGGTCACACGGGGCACGAGGGTGACGGCGGGCACGCGGGTCACCCGTGGCACCCGGGTGACGGCGGGAACGCGGGTCACCCGCGGCACCCGGGTCACCCGCGGCACCCGGGTGACGGCGGGCACCCGCGTCACCCGAGGCACCCGCGTCACCCGGGGAACCCGGGTCACCGTCTGACCGAGCCGCACGATCGCCCGGGTCCGCGCCGACGACGTTGGCGCGGACCCG
>NZ_KE387058.1:22745-25606 GCF_000430445.1 Saccharomonospora iraqiensis subsp. iraqiensis | reverse complement strand
GACCGCCCGGCCGACCGTGGACGCCCGGTGCCCCAGCCGGACCCGGGCGTGCACGACCAGGCTCTCCGCCCGCACCCACAGCTCGTTGTCCCCCGCCGACTCGGCCAGCGCGGCGGCGCGCTCACCGAGGATCAACGCGAGCTCGGGGGCCCGCACCTCGAGGGCGGTGGCGTGCTCGACGAGCCGGGCGACCGAACCCGGGTCCTCCTCGACGCCGTCGTGGGCAGCGGCTCGGCGGCCGTTGACCGCGCTCGCGTTGGTGTGCTCAGTGGCTACCACTGGGTCTCCCGCTCAACGTTGGCTCCGGGGGGCTCGGTCGTCGCCGGGCACTCGCCACGCGGTGCCGGCGGCACGCCACTCGTGTCAGTCGCGCGTCAGCTTGCGGTGCGTCACCCTGTGCGGCCGGGCGGCCTCCGCACCCAGCCGTTCGATCTTGTTCTTCTCGTAGCCCTCGAAGTTGCCCTCGAACCAGAACCACTTCGCCGGGTTCTCCTCGGTCCCCTCCCACGCGAGGATGTGGGTGGCCACGCGGTCCAGGAACCACCTGTCGTGCGAGATCACCACGGCGCAGCCGGGGAACTGTTCGAGCGCGTTCTCCAGCGAGCCGAGGGTCTCGACGTCGAGGTCGTTGGTGGGCTCGTCGAGCAGGATCAGGTTGCCGCCCTGTTTGAGGGTCATCGCCAGGTTGAGCCGGTTGCGCTCACCACCGGAGAGCACACCCGCGGGCTTCTGCTGGTCGGGGCCCTTGAAACCGAACGCGCTGACGTAGGCGCGGGAGGGCATCTCGACCTGGCCGACGTGGATGTAGTCGAGGCCGTCGGACACGACCTGCCACACCGTCTTCTCCGGGTCGATGCCCGCGCGCTGCTGGTCGACGTAGGAGAGTTTGACGGTGTCGCCGACCTTGACGGTGCCGGAGTCGGCCTCCTCCAGACCCACGATCGTCTTGAACAGCGTCGTCTTGCCGACGCCGTTGGGGCCGATCACGCCGACGATGCCATTGCGCGGCAACGTGAAGGACAGGTCGTCGATCAGCAGCCGGTCGTCGAAGCCCTTGCGCAGGTTCTCCACCTCGACCACCACGTTGCCCAGGCGGGGCCCCGGCGGGATCTGGATCTCCTCGAAGTCCAGCTTCTTGCTCTTCTCCGCCTCGGCGGCCATCTCCTCGTACCGCTGCAGCCGCGAGCGGGACTTGGACTGCCGCGCCTTCGCGTTCGAGCGGACCCACTCCAGCTCGTTCTTCAGCCGCTTCGCGAGCTTGGCGTCCTTCTTGCCCTGGACCTCCAGGCGTTCCCGCTTCTTCTCCAGGTAGGTCGAGTAGTTGCCCTCGTAGCCCTCGACCCGGCCCCGGTCCAGCTCCATGATCCATTCCGCGACGTTGTCCAGGAAGTACCTGTCGTGGGTCACGGCGAGGACGGCACCCGGGTAGGTCGCCAGGAACTGCTCCAGCCAGAGCACGCTCTCGGCGTCCAGGTGGTTGGTGGGCTCGTCCAGCAGCAACAGGTCCGGCCCCGACAGCAGCAGCTTGCACAGCGCCACCCGGCGGCGCTCACCACCGGAGAGGTGGCTCACCGGCTCGTCCCCCGGGGGGCAGCGCAGCGCGTCCATCGCCTGTTCGAGCTGCGAGTCCAGCTCCCAGGCGTCGGCGTGGTCGAGGTCCTCCTGCAGCTTGCCCATCTCCTCCATCAGGGCGTCGCTGTAGTCGGTGGCCAGCTTCTCGGCGATCTCGTTGAAGCGGTCCAACTTGACCTTGATCTCGCCGAGCCCCTCCTCCACGTTGCCGCGGACGGTCTTCTCCTCGTTCAGCGGCGGCTCCTGCTGGAGGATGCCGACGCTGGCCCCCGGCTGGATGAAGGCCTCCCCGTTGCTCGGTTGGTCGAGCCCAGCCATGATCTTCAGAACGGTGGACTTACCCGCACCGTTCGGTCCCACCACGCCGATCTTGGCGCCGGGGAAGAACGCGGTGCTGACGTCGTCGAGGATCACCTTGTCCCCGACGGTCTTGCGCACCTTTTTCATGGTGTAAATGAACTCGGCCATACTCCGATCGTAGAGCGAAGCCGACGACCTCATCACCCCGCCTCACCGATGGGCCACCGGTCGTGAGCACGGGCGCACCACGCGGAGACACCGGACGGCCGGACGCCCCCCGCCGCGGCGGGGGCGGAACCGCTGGGCACACGCGGCACGGGTGGCCCGCCGCGGCGGCGACGGACCCCGGGGTGCCGCGATCGGGTGACCTATTCCACCCGGCGCCGCCCGTCCTGCTCGGCCATCTGCCGCAGCATCGCGTTGTAGGCGGCGAGTTCGGCGTCACCCGTGGCGTCCTCCCGGCGGTCGCGTCGCCGGGCCTCGCGTTCGTCCGAGCGGACCCACTGCACCAGCAACGCGATCATCACGATCAGCACGGGGATCTCGCCCGAGGCCCACGCGATGCCACCGCCGAGCCGCTGGTCGGCGAGCAGGTCCTCCATCCAGGGCAGGTCGAGCGCCCGGTAGAACCCGGCCCCGATCACCGTCTGCATGTTCATCAGGATGACCCCGAAGAACGCGTGGAACGGCACCGACGCGAACAGCAGCCCCAGTCTGCCCAGCGGGGGCAGCCGGCGCGGGGCCGGGTCGACCCCGATCACCGGCCAGAAGAAGACGTAGCCCGCCAGCAGGAAGTGGGCGTTCATGGCGAGGTGGGCCCAGTGCTCGGACAGCGCGGCGTCGAACAGCCCGGAGAAGTACAGGCCGTAGAACGACCCGATGAACAGCACCAGCGCCACGATCGGGTTGGTCAGCACCCGGGCGAGCCGGGAGTGCGTCAGCGCCAGCAGCCACTCCCGCGGCCCCGGTGGGGCGTCGCGCCCCGAGGG
>NZ_KE387058.1:13729-22645 GCF_000430445.1 Saccharomonospora iraqiensis subsp. iraqiensis | reverse complement strand
GCCAGTGCCACCGACACGGCGACCGCCTCGCCCCCGGCCGTGTCGAGGGCGGCGTCCACCCCGCGCGGCGCGGCCGCCCGCACCCGGTCGACGATTCCGTCCCCGTAAGCCACCGGAACGGCGCCCAGAGCCCGCACGTGGTCGGCATCGTCGGGATGGGCGGTGCCGACCACGGTCGCTCCCGCACGACGGGCCAGTTGCACGGCGACCGTACCGACACCGCCCCCGGCACCGTGGACCAACACCGTGTTCCCGTGGGCGATCCCAAGCTCCCGGACCGCGCCGTGCGCCGCCTGCCCCACCGCCGACAGGCTCCCCGCCACCGGCCACGACAGCGGCTCCGGTTTCGCGACCACCTGTGCGGCGTCGACGACGATCGCCGTGGCGTACGCCTGCAGCACCGTGAAGCCGAGAACGTCGTCGCCCGGTGCGAGCCCGGTGACGCCGGGCCCCACCTGCTCCACCGTGCCCGCGAACTCGTTGCCCAGGCGCTGCGGGAAGGTGTCCCCGCCCTCGGCGAAGTCTCCGCGCCGAAGCTTGCAGTCGACCGGG
Source organism: Saccharomonospora iraqiensis subsp. iraqiensis (assembly GCF_000430445.1). Taxonomy (GTDB): domain Bacteria; phylum Actinomycetota; class Actinomycetes; order Mycobacteriales; family Pseudonocardiaceae; genus Saccharomonospora; species Saccharomonospora iraqiensis. The sequence continues at coordinate 22,093 of NZ_KE387058.1, read as the reverse complement.
TTCACCCCGGCCGCTCGCACCCGCACCCGCACCTGGCCCGCCGCGGGTGCGCCGACGTCGATGTGGAGCAACCGCAGCACGTCCGGCCCGCCGTAGGCGTGAAAACCGACCGCCTCACCCATGTCCGTCCTCCGTTCCGGTGTGTCCTTCGTCCAGCCGCGCCCGTGCGGCGTCCCGGACCCGGCGCAACGTCGCTGCCGTGGCTGCCCGATCCTCTTCGGACAGTGCGCCGAAGGTTTGTCGCTCCAGTTCCGCCCACGCCCTCCGGATACGGGGACAGAGTCGTCGGCCCGCCTCCGTCAGGCGCACCTCCCGGGAGCGCCGGTCGACGGTCGACGACACCCGCACGACGAGCCCCGCCCGCTCCAGCGCCTGCAGCGTCGCGGTGACCGTGGAACGGTCCCGATTGAGGAAGCGGACGAGGTCCGGCTGCGGCACCGCACCGTGGTCGTCGAGGTGGAGCAACACCACCTCCTGCGGCGCCACCAGCCCGAGCTCGTCGAGCAGCGCACCCGCCAACGCCGCGTGCGCGCGGACGACCTGAAGCAGCAGAGAGCTGAGTGGCCCCTCCGGCACGTGGACACCGAGTTCCGGTCGCATCTCTGTTGGCATGCCAACAGACTACCTGGCACACTGTTGGCATGCCAACAGTTCCGGCGTCCCGTCCGCTCGATCCGGGTTTGATGCGCCTCGCCTCGGTGCTCATGGTGGGCGGGTTCGCGTCGTTGCTGAACACCACGATCGTCGGGGTGTCCCTCGACGCCGTCGCCGACGATTTCGGAGCCCGGGCCGCGCGGATGCACTGGGTGGCGAGCGGGTATCTGCTCGCGCTGGCCGCGGTCGTGCCGACGATGGCGTGGCTGGTGCACCGGCTCGGTGTGCGCGCGGTATGGCGGGCCGGTCTGGCCCTGTTCGTGGTGTCCTCGGTGCTGTGCGGCACCGCCTGGTCCGTCCCGAGCCTGGTCGTCTTCCGGGTCGCGCAGGGCCTCGGTGGCGGACTGATCCTGCCCGCGCTGCAGACCATCCTCGCGACCGCGGCGGGTCCCGACCGGCTCGGGCGGATCATGGCCCTCGTCGCCGTGCCGGGGCAGCTGGCGCCGCTGCTCGGCCCGGTACTCGGCGGGTTGCTGGTCGACGGACCGGGATGGCGGTGGGTCTTCTGGGTGAGTGTGCCGATCGGGGTGGCCGGGCTCGTGCTGTCCTGGAACCGGATCCCGGACGCCGGTTCGTCGCCGTCCGCGCCCGTGCCGCTCGACGTCCGTGGGCTGCTCCTGCTCAGCCCCGGCTTGGCGCTGCTGCTGTACGGCGGCTCCGGCCTGGCCGACCCGGCCGGGCACGGCATCGTCGCCGCCTGGGTGGCGGCGGTGGTCGGCGGGTGTCTCCTGATCGCCTATCCGGTGCACGCCGCACGGCGCCGGAATCCGCTGGTGAACCTCGACCTCTTCCGCGACCGGGGATTCGCGGCGGCCTCCACGCTCATGGCCCTGGCCGGGGCGTCGATCTTCGGTCCGATGGTGTTGCTACCGCTGTTCCTCCAACAGGTCCGGGGTGCCTCGGGACTGGAGACGGGGCTCGCGCTGGCTCCGCTCGCGGTGGGCACGATGGTCGCCCTGCCGGTCGCGGGCCGTCTGACCGACCGCATGGGCCCTCGTCCGCTGCTGCTCACCGGGACGGTCGTCGCCGCCGTGGGCACGGTGCCGTTCGCCGTGACGCCGGAGGCGGGCCCCGGACTCCTCGTCGTGGCGCTGCTCGTCCGCGGGTTGGGTCTGGGCCTGGCGACCGTGCCCGTCACGGCCGCCGCCTACCGCCGCCTGCCACCCGGACTCATCCCGCACGGCACCACCGCCCTCAGCGTCGTACAGCGGGTGGGTGGGGCGTTCGGGACCACGGCACTGCTGACGGTCGCGCAACACGACGTCGCCAACGGTGCCTCGGCCGCCGGGGCGTACGGCACCGCCTTCGCCTTGACCGTGGCGCTGTCCGTGCTCGCACTGCTGCCCGCGGCGCTCGTGCCGCCCCGACGGACCGACGACTGATCCGCGTGCGACCCGGTCCTTCGCCCGCGGGAGGGCATCACAGCCCCCCGGCTCGATGACCGCACCCTCGGGCCGGACTCCGTTGCTCCCACGTCGGCCCGGCACTCACCTCCGACTCCGGCGGATACGCCGCACCACCGGCCGTTCCGTTCATGTGTCGGGCCAGGGATCGTGGCAGTCCGGAAGGTGAAACCATGACATTCCGGTACGGGCACGGTATGGGGTGCCATCCGGATCCCGGTAGTCCACCCGGAACCGTTCGACTTCCGCACGGCGAGTCTCGGCCCGCAGTCCGATGACGAACCACCACGTCTCCCCCGGCTCAATTGTCGCCCCTTCAGCGGGCACACGCTGCCCCCAGGTCGGTCTGGCCACGTCCGGTTCCGGCGGATACTCCGCCCCGTTGGGTGGACCGTTTCTCGGCACGAGAACAGCTTCAAGAATGCTCATTCCCCGCGATCCGACCGTGGAAACATCAGTGATCGTGAGAGGCGCGTCCCCCTCATTACTGATAGGGCCGTTGTTGGCGGTCGTGGTCATTCTCCCTCCTTCCTGGGGAGAACACCCCTTCGCACCGGGTTCGTCGAGCGAGTCCCCACCGACAGCCAGAGGCCCGTCCGTGTGCACCCACTCGGAGCAGGCGCTGGTGACGGCCAACACCGCCACCAGCGCCAGCGCTGCGCGAACGATTCCCACGCTAGTGATCCTGCACGACGAGGACACGGGGATCATTGGGGTAAGAAGAGTCAGCCGGTGTCCCGCACACTGCGCGCCCGCCCGACATGAACTCGAACTCGTGAGCGGCTGACTGGGAAAAGCCGGTGCGGGTCGACAGGTTGAACCCGTTGTAACGCCCCTGCCGGGGAAACTGGATCTCGCTGCTCGGGTATCGGTCGACGGTGCGACTCGTATCCCGAGTCGACCGCGACCCCGAGGCCGGCGTCGGCGTTGACGCGGTGGATGAGTATTGCCCACACACTGGTGGTCTTGACGAAGATGGCGCCCACATTGGTCCACTGTGTCCCGAAATCCTGGCTGTACTGGACGGTGTAGTCGCCGGAGGTGGCGGCCCGGGGGGCGGCTGCGTGCTCCTCGGTCTGCAACGACTCCCGCTAACTCATCGGGGTCAGCTCCAGGTCGGCGTTCGCCGGCAGGCTCGACTTGCGGTCCTCTCCGGCCAGAGCCGCTTCGGCTCCCGCACCGCCCGTGGCCTCGTCCGGGGACAGACTGGCCTCCTCCACGGCCGTCCCCTCGGCGGTCGTGGCCCTGAGGCTGACATCCATCGTCCGCCCGTCCCGGGCGAACCGGGACAGGTCGATGTCCGGATCGACGCGCATCTCGTAGGTGCCGTCCGCGTCGGTGGTGGTGCGGCCGACCGGGGTGAGGTCGAAGGTGTCTCCCTCCTCCAGAGCGGCCATCTTCTCGCTGTCGGGGTAGGCCAGCAGCTCCACGGTGGCATCCGCGGCCGGGGTGTCGCCGTCGGACCGGGTGACCGTGCCCGCGGTCACCACCGGGGTGTTCAGGTCGCGGGCGTCGGTGAGCCCGGCCGACTCCGGCGACGGCTCCTCGGAGCAGGCAGCGGTCGGAAGCAGGCCCAGTGTCATCACCGTGACCGCGCCGCAGGCGAGACGGGATCGTGTTCGTTTCGCGTGGATGGGTTTCCCTCTCCGGGCAGGCGCGCCACCCGTCGCAGCACCCGGCCCCCAGTCGCTGTCAGTAACAGAACCCGACGCTACGGACGGCCCCCTGCGCGACTCAACCAACGATCGTTGCTCCCGCCCGAGCCGTATCGGAACATCCCGACCGCGAGCCCCACGAGCAACTTCCTGAAAGTTGCTGCAAACTCTTGCACGCTCCCCGCCCGGCTGGCTACGGTTCGCTGCCGATCCCGGTCTCAGCGAGGAGAGCGCATGAAACGGACCAGCAGAATCGCGGCACTGGCCGCGGCCACCACCCTCGTCGCCACCGCGTGCGGTGGCGGAGGCGCGAGCGACGCCGAGGCGCGGGTGGCCGAGGCGGTCGAGCAGGCCCGGCAGGACCCGCAGTCCGTGTCCGGCACGGTCACCTGGTGGGACACCTCGGACGCGACCAACGAGGCTCCCGCGTTCCAGGAACTGGTGTCCCGGTTCGAGGACGAGTACCCGAACATCGACGTCGAGTACGTCAACGTCCCGTTCGACGGCGCCGACGACAAGTTCAAGACCGCGGCGCAGAGCGGGGACGGCGCACCCGACGTGATGCGGGCCGACGTGGGCTGGACCCCCACCTTCGCCGCGCTCGGCTACCTGCAGCCGCTGGACGACACCCCGGCACTGTCCGGTTCCGAGGATTACCTCGCGGTGCCGAAGGAAAGCAACGTCTACGAGGGACAGACGTACGGCGTCCCGGAGGTCACCGACACGCTCGGGTTGCTCTACAACAAGGAACACTTCGAGCGCGCGGGCATCGAGAAGCCACCGCAGACCTGGAGCGAACTGCGCGCGACCGCGGAGAAGCTGGAATCCGAGATCGACGGCACGACCGGGTTCTTCGTCAACGCGGACTCGTACTTCCTGCTGCCGTTCGTCTACGGGCAGGGCGGCGACTACGTGGACATGGACGCCGAGAAGATCACCATCGACAGTCCCGAGGTGACCGCCGCGGTCGAGACCGCGCAGGGCCTCACCGTCGACGGCGTCGGCACCACCGACACCAGTGCGAACAAGTACACGAACATGCAGAACGGCTTCAAGGACGGGTCGGTCAGCATGATCCTGAACGGCCCCTGGTCGGTGTCCGACGTGCTGTCCGGCGACGCCTTCTCCGACGCCGACAACCTCGGCGTCGCCCCGGTGCCCGCCGGTCCCGAGGGGCAGGGCGGCCCGGTCGGCGGGCACAACCTCACGATCTACGCCGGCACGCCGGACCTGGCCGCGTCGCTGCTGTTCGTCGAGTACCTCAACTCCGCCGAGAGCCAGGCGTACGTCGCCGAGCAGAACAACACGCTGCCGACCCGCAAGTCGGTCTACGAGCGGCCCGAGGTGGCCGGCAACGAGGTGATCTCCGCCTTCGCCGATCCGGTCGAGCAGGCCGTGCCGCGGCCGCCCGCGCCGGGCGCCGGTGACCTCTACGACCTGTTCACGCCGTACTACGAGCGGATCCTCGGCGGCGACGCCTCCATCTCCGACGGGCTCGCCGAGGCACAGCGGGAGGCGGCCGGCGCGGTTCCGGGCTTCGACTCATGACCTCGACGGTCACCAGTCCCCCGACCGGGGCGGCGCCGGCACCGGCGCCGCCCCGGCGGCGGGGACGCCGGCTGTTCACCCGGCACTGGTACGCCTGGGCGATGGTGGCCCCGGTGGTCGCCGTGCTGGCCGTGCTGGTGCTCTACCCGTTGGCGCAGGGCGTCCACCTGTCCCTGACCAACGCCAACGAGATGAACAGTGCCCGCACCATCGGGGCCAACGAGATTCCGGCGACGTACGAGTTCGTCGGGCTGGACAACTACGTCGACATCCTCTCCGGCGCCGAGGGCACCTTCTACCCGAGACTGGTGTGGACTCTCGTGTGGACGGTCACCTGCGTGGTGCTGCACTACTCGATCGGCCTCGGGCTGGCGATGCTGCTCAACCGTGCGCTGCGCGGGCGCGGCCTGTACCGGATGCTGCTGATCCTGCCGTGGGCGGTGCCGCCGTTCGTGGCGGCGTTCGGCTGGCGGCTGATCCTCAACGACTCCGGCGGGGTGCTCAACGCCGTGCTGACCACGGTGGGCATCCCCGGGGTGGACTGGCTGGGACAGCCGTTCGCGGCGAAGGTCTCGGTCATCCTGGTCAACGTCTGGCTCGGGGTGCCGTTCATGATGGTCGCCCTGCTCGGCGGGTTGCAGACCGTGCCGCACGACCTCTACGAGGCGGCCGAGGTGGACGGCGCCTCACCGTGGCAGCGCTTCCGCGCCGTCACCCTGCCGGGGCTGCGGCCGGTGTCCGGCACGGTGATCCTGCTCGGCACGATCTGGACGTTCAACCAGTTCCCGGTGATCGCGATGCTCACCGGCGGCGGCCCGGGCGGAGCCACGAACATCCTGGTCACGGAGGCCTACGACCGGGCGTTCCAGGGTATCCGCGACTACGCCGGCGCGGCGACGTACGGCGCGATCATCGCCTCGATGCTGGTCGTGTTCGCGTTCTTCTACCGCCGCTGGCTGGAACGGCAGACGAGTGGGGTGGGCACATGAGCACTCCCGACACGCTGACCCGCCGTACCCCGACACGGGGACGGCACACCCGCGGCAGAGGGTCCTCCACGGCACTGCACACGACGCTGGTCGTGGCGAGCGTCATCGCGGTCTTCCCGGTGGCCTGGGTGGCCCTGACCTCCCTGAAGACCGACCGCGGCACCTGGACCCGGCCCGGCGAGCTCGGCCCGCTCGGGCTGGACAACTACGCGCAGGTGCTCACCGAAACCCGGTTCGGCGTCTGGTTCGCCAACTCGCTGATCGTGGCGGCGGCGACCACGGTGGTGGCCGTGCTCATCTCGGCCACCGCGGGCTACGCCGCCTCCCGGTTGCGGTTCCCGGGCCAGCGCCCGCTGATGTGGAGCTTCCTGATCACCCAGATGTTCCCGGCGGCGGTGCTGATCGTCCCGCTCTACAACGTGCTGTCCGGCCTGGGGCTGCTCAACTCCTACACCGGGCTGGTGCTCGCGGGCTGCACCGTCTCGGTGCCGTACTGCGCGTGGATGCTGAAGGGCTACTTCGACACCATCCCGGTCGCGATCGACGAGTCCGGCCGGGTGGACGGGCTGAGCCCGTTCGGCACGTTCTGGCGGCTGATCGTGCCGCTGTCCCGGCCGGGCATCGCGGTGACGGTGTTCTACTCGTTCGTCACGGCCTGGGGCGAGGTCGCGTTCGCGAGCGTGTTCATGCAGAGCGAGGACCGCTACACGCTCCCCATCGGGATGGCGACCTTCGTCAGCGACTTCAAGGCCGAGTGGGGACTGCTCACCGCGGCCTCGGTGCTGGTGCTGCTGCCGTCGGCGATCGTGTTCTTCCTCGTCCAACGTCATCTCGTCGCCGGCCTGACGGCGGGCGGGGTCAAGAGCTGAAAGGGGATTCCATGGGCAACGACTGGTGGCGCACGGCGGCGATCTACCAGATCTACGTGCGCAGCTTCGCCGACTCGGACGGCGACGGGGTCGGCGACCTCGGTGGTGTGCGGAACCGGCTGGACCACCTGGCCGACCTCGGGGTGGACGCGCTGTGGCTGACGCCGTTCTACTCCTCCCCGATGGCCGACGGCGGCTACGACGTCGCCGACTACCGCGCGGTGGACCCGCTGTTCGGCGACCTCGCCGACGCCGAGGCACTGATCGCCGAGGCGCACGGGCGGGGGCTGCGGGTGATCGTGGACGTGGTGCCGAACCACACGTCGTCGCGGCACCCGTGGTTCGTCGAGGCGCTGGCCGCGGAGCCCGGCTCGGCCGCGCGGCAGCGTTACGTGTTCCGCGAGGGGCGCGACGGCGGGCCCCCGAACGACTGGGAGTCGATGTTCGGCGGACCGGCGTGGACGCAGGTGTCGGACGGGCAGTGGTACCTGCACCTGTTCGACCCGGCCCAGCCGGACCTGAACTGGCAGCACCCCGACGTGCACGCCGAGTTCGAGGACATCCTGCGGTTCTGGCTCGACCGGGGGGTGGACGGGTTCCGCATCGACGTCGCGCACGGCCTGGTCAAGGCGGACGGGCTGCCGGACGTGGGCCGCACCGACCAGGCGGGCCTGCTCACCACGCGCGAGCTGCCGTTCTTCGACCAGGACGGGGTGCACGACATCTACCGGGAGTGGCGCAAGATCCTCGACTCCTACCCCGGGGAGCGGATCGCCGTCGCCGAGGCCTGGGTGCCCAGCGCCGACCGGCTGGCCCGGTACCTGCGCGCCGACGAGCTGCACCAGGCGTTCAACTTCCACTACGTGGAGACGGACTGGTCGGCGGCGGCCTTCCGGGAGGTCGTCGACGCGTCGCTGGCCGCGGTCGCCGATGTGGACGCACCGACGACGTGGGTGCTGTCCAACCACGACGTCCAGCGGCACGTCACCCGGTACGGCGGGGGCGAGCTCGGGCTCGCCCGGGCCCGGGCGGCGGCGCTGCTGACGTTCGCGCTGCCCGGGTCGGTGTACGTGTACCAGGGGGAGGAACTGGGCCTGCCGGAGGTGACCGACCTGCCCGACGAGGTGCTCACCGACCCGGTGTGGGAGCGCTCCGGGCACACCGACCGGGGCCGGGACGGCTGCCGGGTGCCGCTGCCCTGGTCCGGGACGGCCCCGCCGTTCGGCTTCGGCGGCCCGGCCTGGCT
>NZ_KE387058.1:7416-13629 GCF_000430445.1 Saccharomonospora iraqiensis subsp. iraqiensis | reverse complement strand
GGGCGCGGCGACCCCGCCCCTGGCCCCGAAGGTGCCGGGCGGACGGCCCGGTGAGGCCGCCACCGGCGTGGGCGGGCGGCCCTAACAGCTGTCCGGGAGTTGATCGACAGCCGTCCCTCGTTCCTCAGCAGCTCCTGGAGCCACTGATCACCACCGGAGGCGCCTCCGGCCGTACGCCAATCGGACGACGAAAGCCGAGCAGCCGCACCAGGTGTTCGTCCTGCCCGCACCGGCACCAGCACAGCCGCGCGCCGACGTGACAGCGGGCGATCAGGGAGAACTTCATCCGATCGAGCGGACAGGGTGGCCGTGGGCCTGTCGTGGTGATCGGGACAATCGGGCGATGGCCGAGACCCCGGCAGCCGACTCCGGTGCCTTCTCATCGCCGCAGTGTGCGTATGCCGATGAGTCGTTCCGCGAATCCCGGGCGGGCGGCTACTACGTGGTGGCCGCGGCGGTGTTCGAGCAAGGGGGTCACGACCTCGCGCGTGAGGTGCTGGACAGCTTGCGGGGGCGTCGGCGCTCGGCGGGGAAGCTGCACTGGAACGAGATGGACGCGGCCGAACAGCGTGCCGCGGTTAAGCAGTTGGCGGCGTTGGAGGCACTGCACCTGGTGGTGGTGGGTGGCCCGGTGCCGCACCGGCGCGTCAGGAACGGGCACGAGCGCGATGTGTGCGCACGTTAGTGTTGGAGCTGCACGGCTACGGTGTCGAACGGCTGCTGATGGAAGGCCGTACCACGGCGCTCAACGCGCGTGACGTGCGCGCTGTGCAGGGAGCCCGGTACGAGCTACCCAAGGGCAGCAGGTTCACCATCGAGCACGTCCCCGGCCCGGCTGAGCCGCTGTGGGCGGCCGACGTCGTCGCCGGCGCCGTCCGTGCCCACCGCGAAGGTGACCCGGACTGCCGGGCGCTGCTGGAGCATTGCGTCTACGAACTCGACATGGACACCGGCTGCTGACACCGCCCACGGGGCAGGGCTGGGCACGACGGGGCGCGCCGCTGTATAGTCGTATCCAGGAGCGCGCCACCGTGGGTGGTGGGCCAGTCGCCAGGCCAGGTGCTACCCGGGGCAGACCGGGACCCTGGCCCTGACGCATGTTAAGACTCCTTTCCCGCTCCGGCAGGATGCACCCCGCTACGACTGCGGTGCAGTGGTTCTCCCCGGAGCCTCTCCACCCTCGCTTGTCCCACCGGGCGCAGCCGCGGGGACCGTCACAGTCGACCAGCTGCACGTGGCCATCGGAGTGGGAATCGACCGCACCGAGCAGTCTCGGACACCGTTCCCGCGTGATCGGCCTTGTACAGCTTGGGCCCGTCCTCCACCTGTCCGTCGGCGGGGCCGGGTCACACCCGCCGGGACGGCGGCGGTCCGTCGGGGTCGGTTCCTCCGGCCCCGCCGCCCTGCCGGTCCTGCTCCCCGCCCGGGCGGTCCTGCGGGGCGGTGTCCACCCCCAGGCCGCGCAGGGTCACGGCGTGGCTCACGTCGGTGGGGGTCACGATGCCCACGAGTTTCTCCCCGTCGTAGACCAGGGCACGACCGTCGGCGCAGCCCTGCATCCGGGTGAGCAGCTCGGTCAGCGGTTCGTCCGGGTGCGAGGTCGGGATCTCGGCGGGCGGGCAGGCGATGGCGCGCAGGGTGGTCTCCGTCCGCGCCCCGGCCGGGACCGACCGCAGCCGGTTCAGCGTCACCAGTCCCTCGAGACCGCCCTCGGCATCCACCAGCGGGAAGGCCGAGTGCCTGCGGACCAGCGCGACACCGTGCAGGAAGTCCTGCACGGTGAGCCCGCCGTCGGCCGTGTCGGGGTCGGCCGACATCACCTCACCGACCCGCACCTCCCCCAGGGTGGCGCCGAGCGCGGCCTGCTGCTCCTCCGCCCGCGCCACCGTGACGATGAACAGACCGATCAGGATCCACCAGAGGCCGTCACCCGAGCCGGTGAACAGCAGGCGCCACGCGCCGAGCAGCGTCAGCGCGAAGCCGAAACCGCGTCCCGCGCGGGCACTCCAGATCGCGGCGCGGGCCCGGTCCCCCTTCCACGCCCACAGCGCGGCCCGCAGGATGCGCCCCCCGTCCAGGGGCGCGGCCGGGATCAGGTTGAACACCGCGAGCACCACGTTGATCGCCGCGAGATACGCGGCGATCCCGACGATCAGCACCCCGGCGTCCACGGTCACCAGCAGCACGGCGAGCAGTCCGAACAGCGCGGCGACCAGCAGGCTCATCAGCGGTCCGGCCGCGGCGATGCGCAGGTCCGCCCGCGGGGTGCGGGCCTCGCTGCGCAGCTTCGCCACCCCGCCCAGCAGCCACAGCGTGATGTCGTCGACCTCGACGTCGTTGCGGCGTGCCACCACGGCGTGCGAGAGCTCGTGCGCCAGCAGGGATCCGAGGAACAGCAGCGCGGCCACGACCGCCGCGCCCACGTAGGCGGCCGTGGGATAGCCCGGCACGAGCAGCGGCCAGCGCGCCACCCCCAGCGCCACCACCAGGATGATCAGGATGCCCAGCACACTCCAGTGCACACCCACGCGGATCCCCGCGATCGTGCCGAGCCGGATCGTCGCCTTCATGTACCGCCTCCTGTGCGATCCATGTCATTCCACCTGGTGGGTTAACGCTGCGCACCGCTGGCTACCCGATCGGAGTACACGCAGACGCGGAGGACACTATGGCCGGCGAACGTACGGATCTTTTCACGATGACGATGGGAGAGTTGACCAGCGAGGCGCACCGGGTGGGCATCTCCTTCGTGGCGCACATGAGTACCCACGAGCTGATCGAGGCGATCGAGCAGCAGCGGGAGGCCAACGCCGAGCTGCAGCAGGACGGTGTCCGGGAGACGCTGCGCCACGAGACACTGCGCCGGGACACGGTCCCCGAGGCCACCCCGGAGGCGCCCACCGGCCGGGGAGACGTGCTCGTGCCGCCGCAGCAGCGGCGGTCGACGACCGGAACCACCCCGGGGACGACCTCACCCTGATCGCCGGCCGGAGACGAACTTCCCCGCCCGGACCCGGTCCCGTGCCGGCTCCACGGACCGGCTCCGCCCCGATCGGGGCGGAGCCGGTCCGCTCTGTCGATGCCGTCACGACCCCCGGTTCTCGCCCAGCTCCTCGACGATCGGGTGGGTGGGCGTCTCCTGTTCGCTCTCGGCCACACCCGCCTTGTCGTGTCGGCTGTGCCTGCGACGTGCCTCCTCGCCCGCCGGTTGCGGCTGCTCGAACGACACCGACCGCTCCACCTCGGTGAGGTTGGCGTAGTCGGTCGGCGGGATCGCCCGCAGCGCGCGGATCGTCTCGGAGTCCGCTTCGGACCGCTCGGCCTGCCGGACCAGCTCGTCCCGGTCGGCGGGGAAATCGGCCCCGGACAGGGCCTCCCGCAGCTTCTCGACGGATGTCGCCATGGTGTTCCACCTCCGGGCGGCAACTACCCCGCGAGGGGGACGTCGAAACGACGGCGTGGCGCGCCGGACGCACCGCCACCGGTCGCACCGCCGCGATCGCCGTCGCGTGACCGATCGTGCACCGGGGGTGACGGCGTGACACGATTTCGCGACATGTCACCTCCGCCGGCGCGGTGTCCGGCACAATGCCTGCCGAGAGCTTCACAGCAATGACATACGGTGAGGCGGACCGGGCCGTTCCCGGCCCGAGAGACTTGTCCGGTGGGTGACGACGTGTCGACGCGGTTCTCCGACGACGACGGGAACGACCGGGTTCCGCCGGAACCCGGCTCCCGCATGCGGGTGCTGGCGGTCATGGGTGCCGTCGTCGTCGGCTGCGGCATCAGTGCGGTGACCGTCGGCATGCTCCCGGGCGGCGCCGAGCCACGGATCGGTACCCGGGACGCCGACCCCTCCCCCACCGTCCCGGCCGTCCCCGACGGCGGAGCGGGACACACCTACCTCGTCCCGACGGACGGCGGGGCCGACGACACCGGGACCGACGAACCGGAGAAGACCGGGGACTCCGGTGGTGCCCCGGGGCGGGGCGGCGGCGGGCCGGACGACGGGGAAAACGACCCCGACCCCCGCGACGACGGGGCGGACGGGGCCTCGCCGACCCCGACCCGGGACGATCCACCACCCACCACGGAACCCCCCGAGGAGCCGCCCGAACCGGCGGACCCCCCACCGGACACCGGCGACGACGGTGGCGGTGACGACGGTGGGGGCGACGACGGTGGGGACGACGAGGACGACGGCTGCCTGCTGTTCTGTTGACCGGGATCCGCGGCCGGCCCCGCGGTGTCCCGTGTCCCGACCCCCCGCACCGGGTACTGCGACGGTGTGAGCATCGCGAATCCCGCCGGCCCCACGACGGTCGGCCACCCCCCGACCGACGCGGCGCGGTCGGTGCCTCCGTTGCCGGGTCCGCGTGGTCCGGTGTCCGAGGTGCTGACGACGGCGCTGCGGCACCGACCCGGCGACCGGGACGCCGCCGTCCGCTCCCTCGGGGACACGACCGCGCGGCACGCCGACGACACCGACCCGTTCGGTGACGACCTGCACCTCGCCCTCCAGGTCTGCTACGAGCTGCACTACCGGGGCTTCACCGGGGTGGATCCGGCGTGGGAGTGGGATCCCGAGCTGCTGCGCTCCCGCGGTCGGCTGGAGCGTCGTTTCCTGGACGGACTGCGCGCGGAGATCCCCGGCGGACAGGGGCGGGAGGCGGTCGACGCCGCGCTGGACGAGCTGCTGGTCGAGCCCGTGCACGGCACGGGCCTGACCCACCGGCTGGCGGACGACGGCGCGTGGTGGCAGCTGCGGGAGTACCTGGTGCACCGCTCGATCTACCACCTCAAGGAGGCCGACCCGCACGCCTGGGTCATCCCGCGGTTGCGTGGGCAGGCCAAGGCGGCGCTGGTCGCCGTCGAGTTCGACGAGTTCGGCGGCGGCCGGTACGAGCGGATGCATTCGCGGCTCTACGCGGACCTGCTGGAGGCCGCGGGCCTCCGGGCGGGGTATCTGCACTACGCCGAGCACGTGCCCGCCCCGTCGTTCGCGACCGTCAACCTCATGTCCCTGTTCGGTCTGCACCGTGGGCTGCGAGGTGCGCTCGTGGGCCACTTCGCCGCGGCCGAGATCAGTACCGCACCGGGCGCACGCCGGATGGTGACCGCGTTGGACCGGCACGGGGCGCCGGAGGCCTGTCGGCTCTTCTTCACCGAGCACATCGAGGCCGACGCGGTCCACGAACAGGTGATGCGCCACGAGGTGATCGGCGACCTCCTCGACCACGAGCCCGGGCTCGCCGCCGACGTGCTCTTCGGCATCCGCGCGACCGAACTGACCGAGACCCACCTCGCGGAGCACGTGCTCGGCCGGTGGGACGCCGGCGCGAGCTCGCTGCGTGAGCCCCTCGGCGCCGCCCCGGGGACGTGAGGCCACCGGCCGCACGCGGATCCTCGGGTCCGGGATGGCGACCCGCGGGTTTCCGACGTCGACTCGCGGGTCCGGGGTGACGACTCGCGGGTCCGGAGCGTCAACTCGCGGGTCCGGGGCGTCGACTCGCGGGCCTCAGGTGGCTACTCGCGGGTCTGGAACGTCAACTCGCGGGTCCGGGGTGGCGACTCGCGGGGTCAGCGGCGGCGGCGGTGGCTGGTGTCGCAGAAGGGCCAGGTCCGGCTGCGGCGGCAGGCGCAGACGGCGACCTGGAAGCGGTCGGAGACCACGGTGCTGCCGTCCGCGAGCCGGAGTTCGACCGGGCCTTCCACGAGCACGGGACCGCCGGGCACGACCGTGACCCGCCGTCGTTCGCGCCCGGTGACAGCCGGCCGTGTGGCAGCCGGCCGTGCCTCACTCCGGTCGTTCGCGTCGGTCGGCACGGATCACCACCAGTTCCTCCTCGCGCTGGTCCCGCCGCACGAGGCCACGTCGTTCCAGGTACTCGCGCCGGTGGCGCAGCACCGGGCCGAACGGCACCCACCGCCGCACCGGCACCGTCGTCACCAGCCGTCTGCCGCGCAGCGCGGCGAGCGTGGCGTCGACCCCGGACAACGCGGACTGCACGAGCAGGAACGACCCGTGCCACGCCAGCAGCTCCGGCACGGTCTCGCACAACGGGTCGAGCACCGCCCGCCCGTCCCCGCCCGCGTCCCACCGGGTGACCCGCCGCCCCGTCCCCGGCCAGGGGACGTACGGCGGGTTGGCCACGATCAGCTCGAACGGACCCCGGGAGGCCGCCGCCGGTGCCTCGCCCCGGCGCACCCGGA
>NZ_KE387058.1:2873-7316 GCF_000430445.1 Saccharomonospora iraqiensis subsp. iraqiensis | reverse complement strand
CGCGCCGCGGTGGCCGCGGGTCTGCGCAGCCACAGGGTCCACAGCGTGTTGCGGATGCCGAGCCGGCGGCGCCGCCGCGGGTCCCGCGCCGCCGACGGGGCGTGGTGTACGACGATCCCGTCGTCGAAGCACATCCACCAGCCGTGCGCGGCGAGGTCCAGCGCCAGCAGTTCCTCCTCACCACCCAGCCACAGCCGCGGGGAGAACCCGCCGACCTCCCGGAACGCCGTGACCCGGAACGCGCTGAGCGCGGCCAGCACGCCGAGCAGGGCCGGGCCGGGGAGCCAGTCCGGCCCGGGCACGGGCGAGTGCCGCAGCTCGGGCACGATCGGGTCCTCGGTGAGGTCGGGTTCGACGAGGCAGCGGCCGGTGACCGAGGCCAACGGCGGGTGGGCGTCGAGCACCGCGGCGGCGCGGGACAGTGCGCCCGGCTGCCAGCACGTGTCGTCGTCGCAGAACGCCACGTACGGCGTGTGCACGTGGCGCACCGCGAGGTTGCGGGCGAGCGCGCCCAGATTGCGGTCGCACCGCAGCAGCGCCACCCCGGGGAACCGCTCGGCGACCGCGTCGGCGGTGCCGTCGGTGGAGGCGTTGTCGGCCACGATCACCGGCGCCGCGTCCGGCAGCGTCGTCATCGCCGCGAGCGTGCGCAGCGCCTCCGCCCGCCGGTTGTGCGTGATCATCACGACCGTCACGGCGGTCACGCGAGCTCCCGGATCTGGCGCTCCACCTCGTGCGGCAGCCGCCGCCGCGCACGGAGTGCCGACGGCAGTCTGCGCAGCGCACCCGCCCCGGCCATGGGGTCGAACACCAGCGGCCCGAGCGCCCGCACACAGTCGCCCGCGGGGCGGCGCATCCAGGTGATCAGCGCGTTGTTGCGGCGTTCGAGGCGCCGGCGCCAGGCTCCGGGCGGCCGCACCGCGGACGGGTGGTGGTGCGCGGTGATCCGGTCGACGTAGCACAGGGCCCACCCGCGTGCGGCGAGGTCGTAGGCGAGCAGCTTCTCCTCCGCCCCGAAGTGCAGCAGCGGGCTGAACCCGCCCGCGTCGAGGAACGCGCTGCGCCGCACGATCGCCGAGCACCCCAGGAAGCCGAGCACGAGCGGTCCCGGCAGGTCCGGTGCGGTGCCCAGCGGACTGTGCGCCATCACGCCGCACACCGGGTCCGGCCGCCGTTCGGGTTCCACGAGGGTGGTCGCGGCGATCAGGCCCAGCCGCGGGTAGGCGTCGAACAGGATCTCCGCCTGCGCCAGCGCACCGGGTTCCCACCACGAGTCGTCGTCGCTGAAGGCGACGTAGGGGGTGTCGGCGGCCTCCACCCCGAGGTTGCGCGCGGCCATGCCGACGTTCTCCGGGTTCCGGATCAGCCGCACCCCGTCGAAGTCCCGCCGCACGCGCTCGGCGGTGTCGTCCCCGGAGCCGTTGTCCACGACGATCACCGGCGGCGCCGGCCGCACCGCCCGCAACCTGCCCAGGGTCCGGGCGAGCTCCGGGGCCCGGTCGCGGGTGGCGATCACCACCGACGTCCTCACCGCAGCACCTCCCCCACCAGGTCGGCGACCAGCGTGCCCGTGCCGCCCGGCGGACGGTCCGAGTACCGGTGGGCGGCGGGCGAGACGCACCAGCGCCACCAGTGGTCCAGCGTCTCCGCGCAGACGTGCTCGGCCGCGATGAGCGCGGGCCAGCCGAGTGCGTGCGCCTGGGCGGTCACCTTGCCACCGCCGGAGACGGGGTCGACGGCGATCGCGGGCACACCGGCGCGCAGCGCGAGCACCAGTCCGTGCATCCGCGTGGTGAGCACCGCGTCCAGCCGCCCCAGCAGCGCGACGAACTGGTCCGGGGTGGCGCAGTGTCGCCAGTCCGCGGTGTCCAGCCGCGTGTCCAGCGGGACCGGGGCGACGTCCCGTCCGGCCACCCAGGTCAGCAGCGCCTTGTGCACCTGTTCGTGCCTGCGGCGTCCGCCGTACTCGTGCTGGCCCGGGGCGAGGGCCACCCCCACCACCGCCGTCGGCACGGTCGACGCGGCGAACGAGAGGTCCGCCTGCGGCGGGCCGAGCCCGTCCCGGGCGAGGACACGGTGGAACCCCGCGACGGCCCCGGAGGTGGGGTCGACGACCGACACCCCGACGGCGATCCGCCGGCACCCGGCGTAGCGCCGGTGCAACCACTCGACCTGCTCGCCGTGCACCGGTCCGCAGGCGAACACCAGGTGGCTGTAGTCGCCCGGGTCCGTGTCGTCGAGGTGCACCGCCTCCGGGGCCAGGGCCGGACTGAAGGCGACGTCGGCGGCGACCCCCGCCCGGTGAAGCGCCTCCCGGACCCGGCGCATGCTCAGCACGTCCCCCGCGGTGGCCTCACCGCGGAGGAAACTCGGCCATCCCGTCACGAGCACGCGCATGGTGGCGTTGATACCCCGGTCACGCCGTTTCACACCGCACCGGCGGTGGTAATCGGCCCTCCATGGTCACCGGTCGGCACCACGTACTCGTCACCGGCGGATCCGGATTCCTCGGATCACATCTGTGCCGCAGACTGCACGACGAGGGACACCGGGTGTCCTGTGTGGACAATTTCGCGACCGGGTCGGCGGACAACGTCGACGACCTCGACTCCCGGGCCGGGTTCCGGCTCGTCGAGCACGACGTGACCGAACCGCTGCCCGAGCTCGGCGCGGTGGACGCGGTGCTGCACCTCGCCTCACCCGCCTCCCCGGTCGACTACCGCAGGCTGGGGGTCGAGACGCTATGGGCGGGCGCACTCGGCACCGGACACGCGCTGGACGTGGCCACCCGCAACGGCGCCCGGTTCCTGCTCGCCTCCACCAGCGAGGTCTACGGCGACCCGGAGCGGCACCCGCAACCGGAGACCTACCGCGGCAACGTCGACCCGGTCGGTCCGCGCAGCGTGTACGACGAGGCGAAACGCTACGCCGAGGCGCTGACCACCGCCTACGCCGCGCGGTACGGCACCGATGTCGCGATCGCCCGGATCTTCAACACCTACGGCCCGCGCATGCGCGGCGACGACGGTCGCGTCGTCCCCACGTTCGTGACCCAGGCGTTGGCGGGGAAACCGCTGACCGTCGCGGGCAGCGGGGAGCAGACCCGGTCGATCTGCTACGTCGACGACACGGTCGACGGCCTGCTCGCGCTGCTGCGCGGCCGGATCGCCGGTCCGGTCAACCTCGGCGACCCGCACGAACGCACCGTGCGCGCGATCGCCGAGCGGATCCTGTGGCACACCGGATCCGACTCGCCGGTGACCACCGTCCCCGGCGCACCCGACGACCCGCGACGGCGGTGCCCGGACATCACCCTCGCCCGCACCGCGCTCGGCTGGGAACCCGGCGTCTCCCTCGACGAGGGTCTGCGCCGGACGGTCGCCTGGTTCGCCGCGGTCGGGACCGCGGCCTGAGCACCGGATCCACGGCCTCCCCGGGCCCGCGACGCGGCCGGGGCCGGGCGGGCGCGCCGTTTGAGAGCCGCTTCGCCGGGTAGCGGCACAGTAGGGGTCGCGGAAGCGACCCACACCCGATCGGGAGGTGGGGCCAGGTGCGAGTGCTCGGGATCAACGCGGTGTTCCACGACCCGGCCGCGGCGCTCGTCGTGGACGGGCGCATCGTGGCCGCCGCCGAGGAGGAACGCTTCACCCGCCGCAAGCACGGCAAGTCGCCGGTGCCGTTCTCCGCGTGGGAGCTGCCGGAACGGGCGGCGCGGTGGTGCCTGGACGAGGCGGGGCTGGAACCCGGTGACCTCGACGCGGTGGCCTACTCCTACGACCCCACGCTGGTCGACGAGGGCCTCGGCGGCACGGACGGGGGCGGCTGGGAGAAGCTGCGCACCCTCTACGCCCGGCGCGCGCCCGCGTTCCTCGGCACCGCCCTGCCCGGTCTGGACCCGGGCCGCGTCCGGTTCGTCCGGCACCATCTCGCGCACGCCGCCTCGGCGGCCCTGGCCGGGCCGTTCACCGACTGCGCCGTGCTGACCTCGGACGGCCGGGGCGAGGCGGAGTCCGCCCTGGCCGGGGAGTACCGCGACGGCAAGTTCGTCGAGCTCGCCCGGCAACCGTTGCCGCACTCGCTCGGGCTCACCTACGAGGAGGTCACCGCGCACCTCGGCTTCCGGCGGTCCAGCGACGAGTACAAGGTGATGGCGCTGGCCTCGTACGGCACCGCCCGGTTCGCCCCCGAGCTGCGCGGACTGATCCGGACCACCGGCGACGGGGGTTTCCACACCGACCCGGTGCCGTGGGAGCGGTTCGCGCCCGCGCGCCACACCGGCGACGAGCTCCGGCCGGAGCACGCCGACCTCGCCGCGAGCGTGCAGTGCGTCACCGAGGAGGTGCTGCTGGAGCTGGCCCGGTGGCTGCACGCCCGCACCGGGCACACCGACCTCGCGCTGGCGGGCGGCACCGCGCTGAACTGCGTCGCGAACACGCGGCTGCA
>NZ_KE387058.1:0-2773 GCF_000430445.1 Saccharomonospora iraqiensis subsp. iraqiensis | reverse complement strand
CCCGCCGCGGCACCCGTCGCGCCGGCGCCCGCCGGCCCGTCACCGTCCGCCCCGTGACCTGCCCCGCCTGCCACGCCGTCACCTGTCGTGCTGTCTCTCATCGCCGCCTCCTCCGTGTGCTCCCGTGCGCCCCGTTCACGCGCTCTCCGTTGCGAAGGCGGCGTCGAAGGCCGCCTCCGGCTTGTCGAACAGCAGGCCGCGGAGGTGGGTGACGGCCTCGGCCGCACCCCGCAACCGGTCCATGCCCGCGTCCTCCCACTCCACCGAGATCGGCCCGGTGTAGCCGATGGCGTTCAGCGCGCGGAAGGCACTCTCCCAGTCCACGTCGCCGTGTCCGGTGGAGACGAAATCCCAGCCGCGGCGGGGGTCGGCCCAGGCGAGGTGCGAGCCGAGCCTGCCGTTGCGGCCGTCGAACCGGGTCTTGGTGTCCTTGCAGTCGACGTGGTAGATGCGGTCGGCGAAGTCGAGGATGAACCCGACCGGGTCGAGGTCCTGCCACACGAAGTGCGACGGGTCCCAGTTCAGACCGAAGGCCGGGCGGTGGTCGACGGCCGCCAGCGCCCGCGTCGTCGTCCAGTAGTCGTAGGCGATCTCGCTCGGGTGCACCTCGTGGGCGAACCGCACGCCCACCTCGTCGAAGACGTCCAGGATCGGGTTCCACCGGCGGGCGAAGTCGGCGTAGCCGTCGTCGATCAGCTCCGGTGGCACCGGGGGGAACATCGCGACGTACTTCCAGATCTTCGAGCCGGTGAACCCGACGACCGTGTCCACCCCCAGCCGCGCCGCGGCCCGTGCGGTGTCGGCCAGTTCCGCCGCCGCCCGCTGCCGCACGCCCTCCGGGTCGCCGTCCCCCCAGATGCGGGCGGGCAGGATGTTGCGGTGGCGCACGTCGATCGGGTCGTCACAGACGGCCTGCCCGACGAGGTGGTTGGAGATCGTCCACACGTTCAGCCCGTACGAGTCGAGCAGCTTGCGCCGGTTGTCCACGTAGTCCGGCTCGGACAGGGCACGGTCGACCTCGAAGTGGTCGCCCGAACAGGCGATCTCCAGTCCGTCGTAGCCCCAGTCCGCGGCGTAGTGGCAGACCTGTTCGAACGGCAGGTCGGCCCACTGGCCGGTGAACAAGGTGACCGGTCGGCTCATCGTCGAGCCTCCTCTCGGATTCCCTGCAGGTGCAACAGCAGATCGGCGACGTCGGTGGCCGCCAGCCGGCCCGTCGCCTCCACGGCGGACGGGACGGCCGGATCGGAGCAGAGCAGGACCGGACCGCCCGCGGCGGAGTCCGGCAGCCTGCCGTGCGACCCGCGCACCCACCGGGGGTCGGTGGGCACGACGTTCATGGCGTAGCGCAGCCCGAGCTTCTTGCGGACCAGGTTCAGCCCCGCCCTGGCCTTCACCAGCGCGTCCTCCGGGTCGAAGAACAGCTCGGCCGGGTCGAAACCCGGTTTGCGGTGGATCTCCACGCCCCGGGCGAAGTCGGGGCGGCGGTCCTCGTCGAGCCAGTAGTAGTAGGTGAACCACGCCCCCGGCTCGGCCACCGCGACCAGTTCGCCCGAGCGCTCGTGGTCGAGCCCGTACCGGGCCTGGGCGGCGCGGTCGAGCACCTCGTCCACCCCCGGCAGGCTCTCCAGCACCCGCCGCACCCGGGGCAGGTCCGCCCCGTCGGCGACGTAGACGTGGGCCACCTGGTGGTCGGCCACGGCGAACGCCCGCGAGGTCCACGGGTCGAGGTACTCCATCCCGGCCTGGGTGTAGACCTCCAGCAACCCCTCGCGCCGGAGCACCCGGTTGACGTCGACGGGGGTGTCGGCCGGGGTGATGCCGTACTCGGACAGCGCCACCACCGTGCGCCCGCGCCCGCGTGCCTCGTCGAGCAGCGGGGCGAGTTCGGCGTCCACCGCGCGGGCCGCGCGCACCGCCTCGGGCGAGTGCGGCCCGTACCGCTGGAGGTCGTAGTCCAGGTGCGGGACGTAGGCCAGCAGCAGGTCCGGGTCCTCGGTGCGCAGCAGCCGCCGCGTCGCGGCCACGATCCACCGCGACGAGGTGAGCGACGCGGTCGGCCCCCAGTAGTGGAACAGCGGGAACTCGCCCAGCTCGGCGGTGAGCTCGTCGTGCAGGGCCGGGGGGCGCACGTAGCAGTCCGGCGACTTGCGTCCGTCGGCGTGGTAGATCGGGCGCGGCGTCACGGTGACGTCGGTGCTCGCCCCCATCGCGTACCACCAGCAGACGTTCGCGGCGGTGTAGCCGGGGTGCGCGGCCCGTGCCGTCTCCCACACCTTCGGGCCCTGCACCAGCCGGTTGTGCTGGCGCCACAGGTACACCTCGCCGAGGTCGCGGAAGTACCAGCCGTTGGCGACCGCGCCGTGCTCGGCGGGCATGGTCCCGGTGAGCAGCGTCGACTGGACGCTGCACGTCACCGCGGGCAGCACGGTGCCGAGCTCGGCCTGCCACCCCTGTTCCGCCAGCGCGGACAGGTTCGGCATGTGCCGCAGCAGGTCGGGGGTCATCCCCACCACGTCGAGCACCAGGAGTTTGCGCACGCCACCACCTCCGTCGTCGGTTCCGGTCCTCACCCCCACGCCGCCACCTCCGAACGCGCCCAGCGCAGCTCGTCGGCGATCCCGGCGGTGAGGTCCTGCCGGTGCCCGTCCGGCAGGACACCCCAGGTGTAGGTCTCCACCTCGACGTGCGGGGCGGGGCCGTCTCCCGCGTGCGCGCGCACCGCCGCCAGGGCGTCGGCGAGCACGTCGGTCGTCGCGGCCAGCGGCGGTGC
>NZ_KE387057.1:51331-53539 GCF_000430445.1 Saccharomonospora iraqiensis subsp. iraqiensis | reverse complement strand
CGCGCGCCGGACCCGGGCACCGCCGGATCGCGGTGCAGGAGATCGGCGGGGATCCCGACGTAGACGGGCCCGCTCTGCGGACTCAGCGCCGCACGGGCGGCGCGGCGCAGCACCCCGGCGATCGCGGCCGGGTGGTCGACACCGAACGTCGCCTTCGTGACCGGGCGGAACAGTGCCCGCTGGTCGGCCATCTCGTGCAGGCTGCCCCGGACCGTGCCCGGGGTGCGCAGGTCGGTCGGCACCTCGGTGGTGATCAGCAGCACCGCCGACGCCGAGGCCAGGGCCTCCCCCATCGCGGTGACGGTGTTCGCGGCGCCGGGGCCGGTCGTCACCAGGGCGACGCCGAGGTCACCGGTGGCGCGGGCGAAACCGTCGGCGGCGTGCCCGGCCGCCTGTTCGTGCCGCACCCCCACGACGGCGATGTCGGACTCCCCCAGCGCGTCCCACAGCTCGAGCGTGTGGACACCGGGCAGCCCGAACGTGACCTCGACCCCGAGCTCGGACAGGGTCGCCACAACGCTGCGCGCACCGGTCGACGACACCGGGCGAGGATACGATCTTGCTCAGGGCCCGGTCACCACTGGCTCGTCCGGACGCTCGGACTCCGGCGGCGGCCCGGGCGGGGTCCCGTCGCCGAACGGCCTGCCGCCCAGTTCCTCCCGGCCGTGCGGGCGCGTCCAGCCGGTGAGGTCGGGCCCCTTCGGCACGATCCGCGTCGGGTTGATCTGCTCGTGCACCTGGTAGTAGTGCCGCTTGATGTGGTCGAAGTCGACCGTGTCGCCGAAGCCGGGCGTCTGGAACAGGTCGCGGGCGTAGGCCCACAGCACCGGCAGCTCGGTGAGTTTGTGCCGGTTGCACTTGAAGTGGCCGTGGTAGACGGCGTCGAACCGCACGAGCGTGGTGAACAGGCGGATGTCGGCCTCGGTGATGCTGTCACCGACCAGATAGCGGCGGTGTTCCAGCCGGTCGGAGAGCTCGTCCAGGCACGCGAACAGCCGGTCGTAGGCGTCGGTGTAGGCCGCCCGGGTGGTGGCGAAGCCCGCTTCGTACACGGCGGCGTTGACGTCCGCGTGCACCCGGCGGTTGATCGCGTCGATCTCGTCGCGCAGGTTCTCCGGATAGAGGTCGGGGGCACCCGGGCGGTGGTGCGCGGTCCACTCCGTCGACAGATCGAGTGTGATCCGCGGGTAGTCGTTGGTCACCAGCCTGCCGCTGGGTACGTCGACGATCGCGGGCACGCTGATTCCGCCGTCGTAGTCCGGTTCGGCCGCGTGGTACGCCTCGGCGAGGTACCGGATGCCGAGCACCGGGTCGCGGCCGTCCGGGTCGAGGGTGAACCGCCAGCTCTTCTCGTCCTGGATCGGGTCGGCCACGGCGACGGACAGCGCGTCCTCCAACCCGAGCAACCGGCGCACCACCAGCCCGCGGCTCGCCCACGGGCACGCCCGGCTGACCACCAGGCGGTAACGGCCCGGTTCGACCGGCCAACCGTCCCGGCCGTCGGCGGTGATGCGGGCGGTGAAGTGGTTCGGGGCGCGATGGAACTCGCCGGTGTCCGGATCGGTGGGAATCGTCGTCATGGACCCACCGTAGTTACGTAGACTCGCCACCACGACGTGTCGCCACGTCGTCGGGGCGGCGGAATGAGGCGCGATGACGTTGATGCCGATCACGGACTCGGTGTTTCTCGCGATCGAGACCCGCGAACACCCGATGCATGTCGGGGGCCTCGAACTGTTCACCCCGCCCGCCGACGCCGGACCCGACCACCTGCGCGAGGTCCGTGCCGGGCTGCTCCGGCACACCCGCACCCGGCGGGTGTTCCGGCGGCGACCCGCGAACCCGGTGAGCACCCGGGGCTACCTGTCCTGGGCCGAGGACCCCGAACTCAACCTCGACTACCACTTCCGGCACTCCGCACTGCCCGGACCCGGCCGGGTCCGGGAGTTGCTGGAACTGACCTCCCGGCTGCACAGCACACCACTGGACCGGCACCGGCCGCTCTGGGAGATCCACCTGATCGAAGGCCTCGAGGACGGTCGGTTCGCGCTCTACAGCAAGATCCACCACGCGCTGATGGACGGCGTGTCGGCGCTGCGCCACCTCCGCGGGGTCCTCAGCGACGACCCCTCCGCCCGGGACTGTCCGCCGCCGTGGAGTGCCCCGCCCCCGACCGGCGGGGCCGGACGCGGCGCGGCCCCACGGACG
>NZ_KE387057.1:48699-51231 GCF_000430445.1 Saccharomonospora iraqiensis subsp. iraqiensis | reverse complement strand
CGGCGACGGCGGCGTCCAGCGCGGCGGCGCCGTCCGCCGGGGAGGCGTCGGCGACCTCGCACAGCACGCCGTTGGTGGCGGGGTCCCGCACCGCGAACGTCCGCCCGTCCGTGGCGGGGGTCCACTTGCCGCCGACGAACAGATCCTTGTCGACCGCGTCGACCACGCCGGACTCGCTGAGGCTGCCCATCCGAAACTCCTCCGAAAGTAGCTGTTTGCGCCGCTGCGGGCACCATGCTACGAATATTGTTGACAATCTACAACCCTCCGGGCCGCACCCGGGCCCGCGTGAGCGTGAAGGGCACTTTCCCTGCGTGTGACGCAGCGAGGGGCACGTTCCCTGCATTCAACGCAGGAAAAGTGCCCTTCACGCATACCCCACCGGCCACCGTCGCAAAGGAGCACGCTGTCATGGCCCAGCTCTCCCCCATTCTCAAGCAGGCGACCCCCGTCGTCGTCGACCACGGCGAAGGCGCCTATCTCTACGACACCAGCGGTCGGCGTCATCTCGACTTCACCGCGGGTATCGGGGTCACGAGCACGGGCCACTGCCACCCGAAGGTGGTACAGGCGGCGCAGGAGCAGGTCGGCAAGCTCATCCACGGCCAGTACACCACCGTCATGCACCGGCCGCTGCTCGAACTCGGCGAACGGCTCGGCGAGGTCCTGCCGTCCGGGCTCGACTCGCTGTTCTTCGCCAACTCCGGCAGCGAGGCCGTCGAGGCGGCGCTGCGACTGGCGCGGCAGGCCACGGGCAGGCCGAACGTCGTCGTGTTCCAGGGCGGCTTCCACGGGCGCACCGTGGCGGCGGCGTCGATGACCACCTCGGGCACCCGGTTCGGCGCGGGCATCTCCCCGCTGATGGCGGGCGTGCACGTGGCGCCCTTCCCGCACGCCTACCACTACGGCTGGGACGAGAAGACGGCCACCGACTTCGCGCTGCGCGAGCTGGACTACCTCTTCGCCACCCAGACCGCGCCGCAGGAGACGGCCGCGTTCTTCGTCGAACCCATGCTCGGCGAGGGCGGCTACGTGCCCGCGAACAGCGAGTTCATGGCCGGCCTGCGCCGCCGCGCCGACGAGCACGGGATCCTGCTGGTGATGGACGAGATCCAGACCGGGTTCGGCCGCACCGGGAAGTTCTGGGGGCACGAGCACTTCGACGTCCACCCCGACGTGGTGCTCATCGCCAAGGGGCTGGCCAGCGGGTTCCCGCTGTCCGGGATCGCCGCGTCGCGGGACCTGATGGGCAAGGCCTGGCCCGGTTCGCAGGGGGGCACCTACGGGGGCAACGCGGTCGCCTGCGCGGCGGCCCTGGCCACGCTGGAGGTCATCCGGGAGGAGAACCTGGTGGACAACGCCGCCGCGCGGGGCAGGCAGCTGCTCGACGGCGCGCGGGCGGTGGGCGACAAGACCCCCGGGATCGGTGACGTGCGGGGCATGGGACTGCTGGTCGGCTCCGAGTTCGTCACCGCGGACGGCGCGCCGGACAACGCCACGGCGCAGGCGGTGCAGAAGAAGGCCGCGGAGAAGGGCCTGCTGCTGTTGACCTGTGGGGCGTACATGAACGTGGTGCGCATGATCCCGCCGCTGGTGGTCACCTCCGAGCAGATCGACGAGGCCCTGGACATCTGGGGCGAGGTCGTCGCCTCGGTGGCCCGGTGACGGCGGGAACGGCCGACCGGGCGGACGCGTCCGCCCGGTACATCACGATCACCCTCGACAAACGCGGGGTGTCCTGCCGCGCGCGGCTGCTCGACGACGAGGCGCCGCGCACCTGCCGGGCGGTGTGGGACGCGCTGCCGCAGAGCGGATCGGCCTACCACGCCAAGTACGCCCGCAACGAGGTCTACACCCTCGTCCCGCCGTTCGCGGACCCGAAGCCGGGCCGGGAGAACCCGACCGTGACCCCCATCCCCGGCGACGTCGTCTACTTCGGCTTCGAGCCGTGGGAAATCGGCAACCCGGCCTACGGCTACGACGAGGGCAGCGTGGCGCACGGCGAGCAGGGCGCCACCGACCTGGCCTTCTTCTACGGGCGGAACAATCTGCTGATCAACGGCGATGCGGGATGGGTGCCCGGCAACGTGTTCGGCACGATCGTCGAGGGGCTGCCCGAGATGGCCGCGGCCGCGCAGGACCTGTGGTTGCGGGGGGTGGAGGGCGAGACGCTCTCCTACGCCCGCGCCTGAGTCCGGCCCCTGCCGAGTGGGACGGTTCCGCGGGCACCTGTCCCGGCGCCGTCCCCCTCCGGCGGCCGAAACATGAATCGGATTCATAGCCAGGCGCTCGACGGGCGTACTAGGCTGCGTCCCCATGGGCGAGGCGACGGACGACGTGACGCGGCGACTGACCGGCATCGTCGGTGCGGACCATGTGCTGACCGGCGACGAGGTGACCGAGGACTACACCGGCGACGAGGCGCTGACCGGCGGGCGGGCGAAGCCGCGCTGTGTGGTCCGGCCCGGCACGGCCGAGGAGGTGGCCGCCGTGCTCGCGGAGGCCACGGAGCACGGCGTGCCGGTGACGGCC
>NZ_KE387057.1:18108-48599 GCF_000430445.1 Saccharomonospora iraqiensis subsp. iraqiensis | reverse complement strand
CGGCCTGCCGGGAGGCCGGACTGCGCGCGGCGAGCCGGATCGCGAAGGCCACCGGCGCCCGGCCGTTCCTGGAGACCTTCCCGGCGCGGGTCGAACGGGGCGCGGGGCTGCCCGCCCTCGACCGGCTGGGATACCTGGCCGAGCAGGTGGCCTACCAGCTCGACGGCGTGCGGCACGTCGTCGTGGCGGGTACCCGCGCGCCGGTGTCGTTCTTCGCCTACCCCGGCAAGGCCAGCGACCTGGTGCCCGAGGGCGCGCAGACACACACCCTGGCCGGGGAGGACGACGACGTCGTCACGGCGCTGGAGGAGCTGGCCGACCTGGTGGCCCCGGACACGGAACCGGACCTGGCCCCCGCGCACCGTCCGGACCTGCCCGAGGGGGAGCTGACCCCGCAGAACTGGGCGCAGGTCCTCGGGGCGCTGCTGCCGGAGAACGCGATCATTTCCGACGAGGCCAACACCTCGGGGCTGCTGGTACCCCCGGCCACGGCGGGTGCGCCCCGGCACGACGTGCTCACGTTGACCGGCGGTGCGATCGGGCAGGGGATGCCGGTGGCCACCGGTGCCGCGATCGCCGCGCCGGACCGTCCGGTGATCAACCTGGAGTCGGACGGCAGCGCGCTCTACACCATCTCCGCACTGTGGACCCAGGCGCGGGAGAACCTGAACGTCACCACGGTGGTGCTGAACAACCGCGCCTACGCCATCCTGCGGATGGAGCTGCAACGGGTCGGCGCCGACACCTCCGGCCCGAAGGCGAACAGTCTGCTCGATCTGTCCACCCCGGACATGGACTTCACCCGCATCGCCGAGGGCATGGGCGTGCCCGCCACACAGGCGAAGACGGCCGAGCAACTCGCCGACCAGCTCCGCACCGCCCTCGCCGAACCGGGCCCCCACCTCATCGAGGCGATGGTCCCACCCCTGCTCTGACCACCCGCCGGGGTTGCCGTGAAGGGCACTTTCCCTGCGTCCGACGCAGTGAGGGGCACTTTCCCTGCACTCAACGCAGGGAAAGTGCCCCTCACGCTCACCAACCCGGCCGGGCCGGGCGGTTACTCGTAGATCTCGCCCTTGTCGGCCTTGTCGACCAGGGACTGCGGCGGCTCGAAGTGGCTGCCGTAGCGCTGCGCCAGTTCACGCGAGCGGGCCACGAAGCCCTTGAGGCCGCCCGGGTACTGGTTCATGTACTGCGCCACACCGCCGGTCCACGCCGGGAACCCGATGCCGAAGATCGAGCCGATGTTGGCGTCCTGCACCGACCGCAGCACACCCTCGTCGAAGCACTTGACGGTCTCCAGCGCCTCGGCGAAGAGCATCCGCTCCTTCAGGTCCTCGAACGGAACCTCACCGCTGCCGCTGTTGTACGCCTCGCGCAGCCCCGGCCACAGCCGCGTGCGCTTGCCGGACTCGTCGTACTCGTAGAACCCGGCACCGCTGGAGCGGCCCTTGCGGTCGAACTCGTCGATCATCCGGTCGATGACCGCGTCCGACGGGTGCGGCGTCCAGGTGCCACCCGCGGCCTCGACACCGGCCCGCGTCTCCTCACGGATCTTGCGCGGCAGTGTCAGGGTCAGCTCGTCCATCAGCTGCAGCGGCGGCGACGGGTAGCCCGCCTGCGAACCCGCCTGCTCGATGGTGGCCGGCTCGACGCCCTCGCCGACGGCCGCGACGGCCTCGTTGATGAACGTGCCGATCACCCGGCTGGTGAAGAACCCGCGGCTGTCGTTGACCACGATCGGGGTCTTCTTGATCTGCATCGTGTAGTCGATGACCTTGGCCAGCGTGGCGTCCGAGGTCTTCTCCCCACGGATGATCTCCACGAGCGGCATCTTGTCCACCGGCGAGAAGAAGTGGATGCCGATGAAGTCCTCCTGCCGCCGGACCCCCTCGGCCAGGCCGGTGATGGGCAGCGTGGAGGTGTTCGAGCCGAGCACGGCGTCGGCGTTCACGACGTCCTCGATCTCGGAGAAGACCTTGTGCTTGAGCTCGGTGCTCTCGAACACGGCCTCGATCACGAAGTCGACGCCGGACAGGTCCTGCGGGTCCCCGGTCGCGGTGATCCGGCCCAGCAGCGCGTCCGAACGCTCCTGCGTGGTCTTGCCGCGCTTGAGCGCCTTCTCCTCCAGCTTGCGGGCGTAGTCCTTGCCCTTCTCCGCGTTCTCGGTCGAGACGTCCTTGAGCACGACGTCGATGCCGGCCTTGGCGGAGACGTAGGCGATGGCCGCGCCCATCATGCCCGCGCCGAGCACACCGACCTTGCGGGCCTGGTACTTCTCGTACCCGTCGGGCCGGGACCCGCCCGAGTTGATGTGCTGCAGGTCGAAGAAGAACGCCTTGGTCATGTTCTTCGCGACCTGGCCGGTGGCCAGGCTGACGAAGTACCGCGTCTCGATCTCGGAGGCGGTGTCCACGTCGACCTGGCTGCCCTCGACCGCGGCGGAGAGGATGGCCCGCGGGGCGGGCATCGGCGCGCCCTTGAGCTGCTTGCGCAGCGTCGCCGGGAACGCGGGCAGGTTCGCCGCGAAGCTCGGGGTGGACGGCGTGCCACCGGGGATCTTGTAGCCCTTGACGTCCCACGGCTGCTGGGCCTCGGGGTTGGCCTTGATCCACTCCTTGGCCTTGGGCAGCAGCTCGTCGGTCGAGTCGAGCAGTTCGTCGATCAGGCCCAGTTCCAGCGCCTTCGCCGGCTTGTGCCGCTGGCCCTCGACGAGCACGTTGAGCACGGCGCTCTGGATGCCCAGCAGGCGCACGGTGCGCACGACGCCGCCGCCCCCGGGCAGCAGGCCCAGCGTCACCTCGGGCAGGCCGATCTGGCTGCCCTTGACGTCGGCGGCGATCCGGTGGTGGCAGGCCAGCGCCAGCTCCAGGCCGCCACCGAGGGCGGCGCCGTTCATCGCGGCGACGACCGGCTTGCCCAGCGTCTCCAGCCTGCGCAGGTCCCGCTTGACGGCGTTGGTCTGCTCGGTCATGGCGCCGGCCAGCTCGGGCGTTGCCTGGATCAGGTCGTTGAGGTCACCACCGGCGAAGAAGGTCTTCTTCGCCGAGGTCAGCACCACACCGGTGATGGAGTCCTTCTCGGCCTCCAGGCGGTCCACGGTCGCGGCCAGCGACTCGCGGAAGTCGGCGTTCATGGTGTTGGCCGACTGGTTCGGGTCGTCGAGCGTGAGCACGACGATGCCGTCGGAGTCGGTCTCCCAGCGGATGGTCTTGGATTCAGTCATCGTTGTTCTTCGTCCCTCACACGCGCTCGATGATGGTGGCCAGCCCCATGCCGCCGCCGATGCACAGGGTCACGAGCGCGCGCCGGGCCTGACGCCGCTCCAGTTCGTCGACCATCGTGCCCAGGATCATCGCGCCGGTCGCGCCGAGCGGGTGGCCCATCGCGATGGCACCGCCGTTGACGTTGACCTTCTCCTCCGGGATCTTGAGGTCCTTCATCCACTTGAGGACCACGGAGGCGAACGCCTCGTTCAGCTCGAACAGGTCGATGTCGTCGACGGTGAGCCCGGCCTGCTTCAACGCCTTCTGCGTGGCCGGCGTCGGGCCGGTCAGCATGATCGTGGGGTCGGAGCCGGTGACGGCGGTGGACACGATGCGCGCCCGCGGCGTGAGTCCGGCCTGCTTGCCGGTCTCCTCGTCACCGACCAGCACCAGCGCGGCGCCGTCGACGATGCCCGACGAGTTGCCGCCGGTGTGCACGTGGTTGATCTGCTCGACCGAGTGGTACTTCTGCGTGGCCACCGCGTCGAACCCGGCCATCTCGCCGATGTCGGCGAAGGCGGGCTTGAGCTTGCCGAGCGACTCCACGGTCGTGCCCGGACGGCGGTGCTCGTCGTGGTCCAGGATCGTGACGCCGTTGATGTCCTTGACCGGCACCACGGACTTCGAGAAGTACCCGCCCGCCCAGGCGGCCTCGGCCTTCTCCTGCGAGCGCACGGCGAAGCGGTCGACGTCCTCCCGGGAGAAGCCCTCCAGGGTGGCGATCAGGTCGGCGCCGATGCCCTGCGGGACGAAGTAGGAGTCGTAGTTGGTGGCCGGGTCGGTGAACATCGCGCCACCGTCGGAGCCCATCGGCACCCGCGACATCGACTCGACGCCGCCGCCGAGGATGAGCCGGTCCCAGCCCGCGCGGACCTTCTGGGCCGCCTGGTTGACGGCCTCCAGCCCGGACGCGCAGAACCGGTTGAGCTGCACGCCCGCGACCGTCTCGGGCAGCCCGGACGCGATCGCCGCGGCGCGTGCGATGTCGGCACCCTGGTCACCCACCGGGGAGACGACACCGAGGATGATGTCGTCGATCAGCGCGGGGTCCATGTCGGGGTGGCGCGACTTCAGTTCGTCGATCAGGCCGACGACCAGGTCCAGCGGCTTGACCCCGTGCAGGGCGCCGCCCTTGTTCTTGCCACGAGGCGTACGGATCGCCTCGTAGATGAACGCCTCTGTACTCACACCCACGGTCCTTCCTGGCGGAGTCCGCCTTTCGTGGTGCTGCTTCTCGTGGTGCTAATCGCTACTAACATAATCCCGCATTCGCGCAGGCTGTCAACGGGTTGCCCCGGGGACCACAGACGCTAGAGTGTGCTCACGTTATGGACGGTGACACCAGCAGGACCAGACGCGGCCGCGACCGCAGGGCCCAGCTCGCCGCGGTGGCGTCGGAGCTGTTCCGCGAGCGCGGGTACCACGGCGTCGGGATCAACGACATCGCCGCGGCCGCGGGCGTCACCGGCCCCGCGCTGTACCGGCACTTCACCGACAAGCAGGCCGTCCTCGCGCACGTGCTGCTCACCGGGCTGCGGGACATGGAGACCGCCACCGCCGACGCGCTGGAGGGGGCGGGTACCGCCACCCCCGAGCGGATCCGGGACCTGCTCGAACGCCTCGCCGCACGTTCGGTCGAACGCCGGGACGTCGCCGCGCTGTGGCGGTGGGAGGGCCGTCACCTGGACGCGCGAACCCAACACGAGATCCGGAGCCGCTCGACCGCGATGCTCACGGCGTGGTCGAAGGTGCTGATGCAGCGCCGCCCCGAGCTGGCCGCCGACGACGCCGAACTGCTGTGCTGGGCGGCGCTGTCGGTGTTCGGCAGCGTGTCGGTACACCACACGAGCCTGCCGAAGCGACGGTTCACCGAGCTGCTGACCACCCTGGCCCTGCGCGTCCTGCACGCGGATCTGCCGGCACCGACGGCCGGGGACTCCGCACCGGCCGGGAACACCGCACCGGCCGGGGAGACGCCGACCCTGGGGCATCCCTCGCGGCGCGAGCAACTGCTCACCGAGGCCGCCGAGTTGTTCCGCACACGGGGCTTCACCGACGTGAGCATGGAGGACATCGGGCAGGCCGCGGGCATCGCCGGGCCGAGCGTGTACCGGCACTTCTCCAGTAAGGGCAGCCTGCTGGCCGCGATCGGACGCCGCGCGGGCGACCGCCTCGGCCTGGCCGCCGAACACGCCGTGCGCACGAGCGCGCCGCCGGACGAGACCGAGGCGTTGCGCAGGCTGGCCGACTCGTACGTGCGCACCCTGACCGGCCCGCCCGAGCTGCTGGTGGCCTTCACGGTGGACCGGGTGCACATTCCCGAGCGGGACCGTGGCGAACTGCTGCGCATCCAGCGGGACTACGTCGCCCAGTGGGTCGGGCTGTTGCAGGCGGTCCATCCCGGGTCGAATACCCGGGAAATCCGGATCGTCGTCCACGCGGCGCTGACGATCGCCAACGATCTGACCCGGACCCGCCGGGTGGCGGCCCGGCCGAACCTGGCCGCCGAGCTCGGCACGCTGCTGCGTGCCGTGCTCGGCATCACCTGAGACACCCGGATCACGACGGACGCGGCGACCCTACTGGCGTCCGGCCACGGTCACCCGCTAACCTACTCGCGAGTAGGTAGACCGGAGGGGACAGCTGTGGCCAGACAGAATGCGACCAAACGCGACGCCATGGGCCTCGGCCTCGCGGCGCTCAACCGGCTCGCCGGTTCCACACTGCTCGACCGCGCCGGACTGCGGAAGCCCGTGGAGAACGTCGTGGCCACGGCCACGCGGCAGGGCTTCCGCGCGGCGGGCGCGGCGCAGCGGACGTTCCAGGCGACCACCCGGATGAGCGAGCCCGCGCGGCCGACGGACGCGCCCGACACCGGGCTGTTCGACCTGACACCGACCGACGAACAGCAGATGATCGTCGAGACGGTGACCGAGTTCGCCGCCGAGCAGCTGCGCCCCGCCGCGGCCGGGGCGGACGAGAAACTCACCCCACCCGACGGCCTGCTGGGACGGGCCGCCGAACTGGGCCTGACCGCCGTCGGTGTCCCGGAGGAGCTCGGCGGCATGGGCACCGAGCGCTCGTCGGTCACCAACGCGCTGGTGGCCGAGGCACTCGCCCACGGTGACCTCGGCCTCGCGGTGGCGGTGCTCGCCCCGTCCGCGGTGGCGAACGTGCTGGCCGAGCACGGCGACGCGCACCAGCAGTCGACGTACCTGCCCGCGTTCACCGACGAGAACGTGCCCGCCGCGGCGCTCGCGCTGCAGGAGCAGCGGCCGCTGTTCGACGTGTTCGCCCCGGCGACGAAGGCCCGCCGCACCCCGGACGGGTACCAGCTGGACGGGGTGAAGAATCTGGTCCCGCGGGCGGCGCAGGCCGAACTGTTCGTCGTCTCGGCCGATCTGGAGGGCCGTGGGCCCGCGCTGTTCCTCGTGGAGTCCGGCACCGCGGGTCTGTCGGTCGAGGCCGACCCGGCGATGGGGCTGCGCGGCGCGGCCACCGGCAAGGTCGTGCTCGACGGCGCGAAGGTGCCCGCCGGTGCGTTGATCGGCGGCGGCAGGGCGGACGTGTTCACCCGGGTGGTGCGCTCGTCCCGGCTCGGCTGGGCGGCGCTGGCCTGCGGCACCGGCAAGGCCGTGCTCGACTACGTCGTCCCCTACGTCAACGAGCGGCAGGCGTTCGGCGAGCCGGTCAGCCACCGACAGGGCGTGGCGTTCCAGGTCGCCGACATCGGCATCGAGCTGGAGAGCATGCGGCTGACCATGCTGCGTGCCGCCGCGCGGGCCGAACAGGGCAGGAACAACGCCCGGGAGGTCGCCCTGGCGCACTCGCTCGCGGCGGAGAAGGGCATGTGGATCGGCAACGCCGGGGTACAGCTGCTCGGTGGCCACGGCTACATCAAGGAACACCCGGTGGAACGCTGGTACCGCGACCTGCGCGCCATCGCCGTCATGGAGGGGGTCGTCAGCGCATGATCAACCTTGAGGTCCCGAAGAAGGCGAAGGGACTGGTCAACCAGGCGCGGCAGGCCGCGTCCGAGGTGTTCCGCCCGATCTCGCGCAAGTACGACCGGGCCGAGCACGAGTACCCGGTCGAGCTGGACATGCTCGCCTCCCTGCTGGACGGGCTGAACACCTCCGGCGAGGGGGGCGCGGGCGCGGCGGGCGTGCGCCGCAAGGAGGACGAGAAGGACTCCGGCAACCGCAACGGCGGCAACCTGTCCACCGTGCTCGGCACCATCGAGATGTGCTGGGGCGACGTGGCGATGCTGCTGTCCATGCCGCGCCAGGGCCTCGGCAACGCCGCGATCGCCTCGGTGGCCAACGACGAGCAGCTGGAGCGGTTCGCGGGCACCTGGTCGGCGATGGCGATCACCGAACCGGGATGCGGATCCGACTCGGCGGCCATCACGACCACGGCCACCGAGGACGGCGACCACTACGTCCTCAACGGCGAGAAGATCTTCGTCACCTCGGGCGAGCGTGCCGACTCGGTCGTGGTCTGGGCCACCCTGGACAAGGACCTCGGCCGCGCGGCGATCAAGTCGTTCGTCGTGGAGAAGGGCACGCCCGGCTTCGAGGTGGTGCGGCTGGAGCACAAGCTCGGCATCCGCGCCTCGGACACCGCGGTGCTGCGCTTCGACAACTGCCGCGTGCCGAAGGAGAACCTGCTCGGCACCCCGGAGATCGACACCAAGAAGGGTTTCGCCGGGGTCATGCAGACCTTCGACAACACCCGCCCGCTGGTGGCCGCCATGGCCGTCGGCGTCGCGCGGGCGGCGTTGGAGGAGACCGAACGGCTGCTGACCGAGGCGGGGGTCGAGGTCGACTACGACCGGCCGGCGAACCTCCAGCACGCGGCCGCCGCGCGGTACCTGCGGCTGGAGGCCGACTACGAGGCGGCGTACCTGCTGACCCTGGAGTCGGCGTGGATGGCCGACAACCGCAAGCCCAACTCGCTGCAGGCCTCGATGGCCAAGGCGAAGGCGGGCCGCACGGCCGTCGACGTCACGCTGGGCTGCGTCGAACTCGCGGGCACGCTGGGCTACTCGGAGGAGTCCCTGCTGGAGAAGTGGAGCCGCGACTCGAAGATCCTGGACATCTTCGAGGGCACCCAGCAGATCCAGCAGCTGATCGTGGCCCGCCGCCTGCTGGGCAAGTCCAGCAGCGAGCTGAAGTAACCGGACCGGGTACGGGCCGTCCGGTGGAGCATCGTCCTGGGACAGGACCCCACCGGACGGCCCGCATCATGCCGTAGCGAGCAGCGTCCGGGAGCGCTCGGTGATGCTCGTGTCGATCGCCTCCCGGAGAGGCGCGTTGTCGCGCAGCAGCGGAGCGAACCGTGGCCACTCGACGCGGACGCGGTGCACCGTCTCCGCCGCCACGTCCGCCAGTCCCGCGGCATGCGCTCCGAGCCGCCGCTCCAGTCGGGCGAACGTGCCGAGGGTGACCCGACCGAAGTCCCTGGTCCCGCCGAACTTCAGTCCGAGGTCCTCCGGGCCGTCGCCGGCCTGGTAGAAGGCGGTGGACACGAGATCGTACGCGGGCGCGAGCGTGGGGACACGCCGATCGCGGTAGATGAGTGACCAGTTCTTGAAATGCGCGTCGCCGTTCGAGATCAGTACGATGAAGGCCAGCCTGCGGGCGAACTCCCGGAGCGCGGGAAGGTCACGGCGCCGATGGACGAGTGCGGCGACGGTCTCGAAGTTGCCCTGATACTTCCGCTCGGGGTAGGTGTTGCGGATCTGGGCCATGTCCTCGATGTGCACCAGGCGTCTCCCGCCGTCGCGGTCGAAGCGGCTGACCGCGTAGGCGAATTCCTCCTTCTCCGGCCAGATGTGCGCGGGGAGATCGTGCACCTGGTCACGATGCACCAGCCGGACCTCGGGGACGTCGATGCCCACCGCGCCGGCCAGCGACATCATCGCGTACTCGTTGACCGGGACGTCGGGGTAGACCCGGTCCGGGAGTTTGACGATCCAGTCGCCACCCTCGCCCGAGGCGGGCAAGGTCAACCGGTCGTTGTGCTTGACCATCGAGAACTTGAGACCGACTCCGGCGAGCGAGAACTTCCACCCGGAGTGACCGGCATCCCTGGGCGCACCGCTCGCCGCCTCCGGGCGCCACCCGGACGGCTCGCCGTCCTCGGGCAGCACCCGGACCGCCCCGGGCAGATCGTGCCCCACCTGGGCGAGCAGTTCCATCTCCCGGTCCACCGACACGTGCCGGTCGGCGGCGATCCACTCCCGCAGCTTGCCCTCCGGAAGCAGATTGGAGAACCACGGGGGCAGCCGTAGCGCACTGGCGTGGCGCGCGTGCATGTCCTGCTCGAAGATCAGTCCGAGTACCGGGCGATCCGCGTCGTCGAGATACTCCTCGGTGAACGTGAACCAGGTGTGGTCCCCGCGCTGATTCAGCGTTCCCACGCGGTACTCGTCGAGCCAGACCCCGTGGCGCTGCTCAGTACGAGCCATCGTCCCCGTCCCCGTCCTCGTCCTCGATGACGAGCTCCGACAGTGGGGGTGTGTCCTCGAATCCCCACTCGCACCGTTGCCGGAGAAACGACCAGACGGTGTCGTACACCAACTGCTGCCGGACATCGATGAACTCGTGCAGTCGCCCGGACCGCAAGAGCTCAGCGGCTTCCGGTGATACGAGGTGGGATCTGCGAGACCTGCACACCTGGTCCTGCTGCTCCTCCGACACCGCTGTCAGTTCGACGGCGAGCGAAGCGGATGTCTCGGCGACGTCCTGCCGGAGAACCGGAAGGAACAACCGGTTCGCGGCGCTGTTCCGACGATCAGCGTCGAGCCGGTCCGTGGTGACGATCTTGTGAATCGCGTCCGAGGCGGTCCACTGACCCGTGAGACTTTCCGCCAGCTCCGCCGAGCTGAACGGCTCCCCCGTGATCGGATCCCGCGGTTCCAGGGCCCACCAGCTGCACAACACGATCTTCCCGGCCGCGGAGTTCGCCCGGAACTTCCGGACATCCGGTACGGGAGAGTCGGCCGGTTCGGGCCCGACCGCGTCCAACAACGCCTGCACGGAGCTCGACTCCTGCCCGGGAACGATCTTCTGGCCGTAGATCCGGGTCGCTCCGGTCGTACCCCCGGGGAATATTCCCGGCCCCACCGCCGCCGCCCGCCAGAACCACCGGCGGAGCAGTTTCACGTTCTGCGCCTCGGGTTCGGGATGATGCGCGAAGAACCGGGCCAGCACGATCAGCAGGTAGCGGTACGGCAGGAGCGCGAGGTGAGGCACCTGCGCCTCGAGTTGAAGGAACGACACGGCCCGGAGGAGTGCGTTCTCCGCGGCCCGGTACGCGGTGTCCCGGTCCTCACCGCCGTCGGTGAATTCGACCCGTACCTCGCGCTGGATGTCCGGGTCTCTGCGCGCCAGGACCGCCTGGAGAACGGTACCCTCGTCCAGCTCACCGAACTGCCGGTCCTCGTCGACGTGGGACGCGATGAGAGCGAAGTCCAGCTTCTCCCCGGCCGCGCTCTCCTCCCCGGCGTTGAGTGCCGAGAACACCTCCGCCTTGGTCAGCCGCTTCCCGTAGTTGTTCATCCGGTCGAAAATGTCTCGGAGAACACGCTCGTCACTGTGTTTGACGAGATAGGCGGGAACCGCATACGTACGAATCTTGTCGGTGATCGCGCTCGCCCGGTCGAAGTGGTCCTTGATCTCGGGGTGGTCCCAGAACCACTTCATCAACTTCTGCGGATCATAGAGGACGGGAAGTGGCAGGACGGTCGGATCGGCGGTTTCCCGCGGCCTGACGAACTTGTCGGCGCTGAGGTCGTAGGCGAGGGCGAACCGCGGATCGTTGCCCGCCTCCGGGTTCAGTACGTTGGCCATGCTGGTGATGCGCTGCTGCCCGTCTACCACCCAGAGTGCCTCGGGCAGCTCGGGAGCGTCCAGACGCAGCGCCCCGAGGTGCAGTTCAGCGGCCGGAGCCGGGCGGGCCCAGAGCAGGAGACTCCCGATCGGATAGTTCCGCACGATGCTGTCGAACAGTTTCTCCGCGTCCGCCAATTTCCACCGGAAGGAGCGCTGGAAGTGCGGCACCCTGATCTTACCCTGCCACGCCATCTCGACGAGATCTTTGACCTCGAACGTACTGGCGCTGCGCGACACGTCACCCTGCATCGACCGGCCCCCTTTCGCCGTGAACAGTGTGTCACAACGAAACGACGCATGGCCGCAGGTCAGTGAGCTGCCCGCAGCCGGGTCCGTACCGAGCCGCTTTCCCCCGGACCGGCGGGTGTCATTCGGGACGCATCCGCCCCGTCCCGAGCGGTTTCCTCGCCAGCAGGAACGCCTGCGGTTCCTGCTCCGGGTAGTCGCCGTCGGTGTCCGGCTCACGGACCAACTGAGCGCGCGGCGGCAGGCCCGCCGCGCGCAGCAGGTCGGCCACCCCTTCCGGGCGGCGCGGGTGGAAGTCCAGCGACACCGGGTGCCCGCCGAGCTCGTCGCGGTGTACCACCTCGTCACCCACCGCGAACGCGAGCTGCGCGTACCCGCCGGGGGCCAGCACGCGGTGGAACTCGGCGAACACGTCCGGCAGGCGCTCATCCGGCACATGGATGATCGAGTACCACGCCACGAGGCCGCCGAGCGCCCCGTCGGCGAGGTCGAGGCCGAGCAGGGAGCCCTCGGCGAACCGCAGGTGCGGATGGTCCCGCCGGGCGCGGGCGACCATGCGGGGCGAGAGGTCGATCCCGGACACCGCGAGGCCGAGGCCGTGCAGGTGTGCGGTGATACGGCCCGGCCCGCAGCCGATCTCGACCACCGGGCCCGCGTCGGCGGCGGTGACGAGCTCGGCGAAGCCGCCGAGGACGGCACGGTCGAGCGGCCGTGCCGCCAGCTCGGCGGCGATCCACTCCGTATAGGGCTCGGTGATCGTGTCGTAGGCCGCACGGGTGCGGGTCAGGAAGTCCGGCTCTGCCACGCCGGTGACCCTATCCGCCGGACGGGGCGACCGGGGCCGGAATCGATGGTCCCGCCTGTCCCGGTCGTCAGGAGGTCGGCACGTAGGTGAGGTTGAGAACTCCGCTGGAGAGCGTGCCGCTGTCGGCGAGGGTGAGCTTGTGCGTGGCGGTGTTCCCGTCGAACAGCCGGTGTCCGTGGCCGACGACGATCGGATGCACCAACAGACGGAGTTCGTCGAGCAGCCCGTGGGCAAACAGCCAGCGCACCGTGCTCGCGCTGCCCGACATGCCGAGGTCACCGTCGATGCTCTCCTTGACCGCACGCACCGCGTCGACGTCACCGGGCAGCACCGTCGTGTTGTTCCAGGAGGGGTCGGTCAGCGAACCGGAGATCACGTACTTCGGCATGGTGTTGAAGTGGGTCGCGAACGGTTCGTCCGTGCTGTCCGGCCAGTAGGCGGCCCACTCGTCGTAGAGGGTGCGTCCCATGAGGAAGGCCTTGTTCGTCTCCATGCCGGCCGCGACCACGGCCCCCATCTCGTCGTCGAAGTACGGGAAGTGCCACTCGTCCGGCGATTCGACCACGCCGTCGAGCGAGATGAAGAAGTTCGCGATGATCCTGCCCATGCCTGTGGTGTTCCCCTCCTGAACGGGTGTCTCGCGCCGGTCCCGCGTCGGCGCGCAGGACACGCTAGCGGCCGTTCAGGCGTCGGTCTTGTACAGAAGCGACAGGGGTTCGGCGGTGTCGCCCCGCCGCAGGTGCGTCGCCGTGCGGCCGAGGAAACGGACGAGGGAGCGGGACAGGTGCGGCTGGTCGTGGTAGCCGAGCCGGTGCACGACGTCCACCGGCGCGGCCTCCGCGCGCAGGAGCAACGCGGCCCGCCGGGCCCGCTCGATCTGCCGGATGGTGCTCCGGGTGAGGCCGGTCGCCGCCACGACCCGCCGCTGCACCGAACGCGCACCCACACCCGTGACCTCGCCGGAGACGGCCTCGGCCACCAGTGGATCCCGCACGAGCACTCCCTCCCGCACGAGCCGGGCCACGAACTGCTCGGCGCTGTCGAAGTCGGGCAGTGCCCACTCCGCACCCCGCAGCACGAAGCTCCGTGGTGTCGCACAGGGACTGTCGACCTGCCCGTCGACGAGCCGGGTCACCGGCAGATGCGGCATCGACGTGCCGTGCGCGAAACTGATCCCGAACGATTCCGAGTCGTCCGGCACGTCCGCGAGGCTCGCCGCGGTCTCCGGACCACGCACCCCGACCCGGACGCGGCCGCGGTGTGTCCACCCGACGAGTTCCCAGTGCGAGGTCGCCACCGACCTCATGCGTTCGACGCCGCTACTGCGTCCCCGCCACACCCGGGCGACGTATGGCGAGTCCGACGGGCGGTCCTCGATCTCCAGCATCGAACCTCTCCCCGCACCGCGGTCGGGACGGCCTTCCCGGATCCGCCGTACCGATCGCCGTAACGTCGCGGACCCCAATCCAGCAACCGGGAGTATCGTGACACACCCCTCCACGCTGGCGGCGTTCGTCGCGGTCGTGTTCCCCCTCGTCGCGACGCCGGGCGCCAGCCTCACCCTGCTCATCCGGCACGTCGCCGCCGGGGGCGGACGGCAGGCCGTTCCGGTGGTGCTCGGCACCGCGACCGGCATCTACACCCACGCCACCCTCGCCGCCGTGGGCCTGTCGGCGGTGCTCGTGCGTTCCGACACGGTGTTCACGGTCGTCACCCACCTCGGCGCTCTCTACCTGGTCGGGCTCGGCCTGTGGACCTGGCGCGCCTCCGGGAGGACGGCCACGCCGTCCGGCTCCGCCGACACCGCGCCGGACGCGGTCTCCCTTCCCCGCACCTACGTCGAGGCACTGTTGGGCAACGTGCTGAACCCGAAGGCGGCGCTGGTCTACCTCACGCTCGTCCCGCAGTTCCTGGACACCGGCCTGGCGGTGGCCGGGCAGATCCTCACCCTGGCCACCGCCCACGTGACGGTGATGGCGGTGTGGCTGGCGGCCTGCACGGGCGTGCTGCACCGCCTGGTCGCCACCGCTCGGGCGAAACGGCTGTTCACCCGGGCCTCGGCGCTCGTGCTGGTCGGCCTGGGCGTGCTCGCCGTGCTCGGACCGGTGATGTGATCGTCGACGGCGACGTCACTCCACCGTGAGCACGATCTTGCCGCGCGTGGTGCCCTGCTGGTTGAGCCGCCACGCCTCGGCGGCCTCCTCCAGGGGCAACACCCGGTCGACGTTGACCCGCAGCCGGCCGTCACCGGCCATCGCGGCCAGCTCGCCCAACTGCCCGGCGTCCGGGCGCACCCACATGTAGACCCCGCCGACCTCGTCCGCCCGCGGGTCGGCGACCGAGGCCAGCCGGGACGCCTCGCGCAGCAGCTCCCGCGAGGCGTCGATCGAGTCCCCGCCGACGTAGTCCACGGCCGCGTCCACCCCGTCCGGGGCGAGCTCACGGACCCGACCGACCAGCCCGTCGCCGTAGGAGACGGGCTCGGCACCGAGTTCGCGCAGGAAGTCGTGGTTGTGCTCGGCGGCCGTGCCGAGCACGCGGGCACCCCGCGCCACGGCGAGCTGGGTGGCGATCGAGCCGACCCCGCCCGCGGCGGCGTGCACGAGGACGGTGTCGCCCCGCCCCACCTTCACCCGGTCGAGGGTCTGCCAGGCGGTGAGCCCGACGAGGGGAAGCCCGGCGGCGTGCGTCCAGTCCAGCGACGCCGGTTTCGGCGCGATCAGCCGCACGTGCGCGGACACGAACTCGGCGTAGGAGCCGTACTCCACCCAGTCCTTGCGCAGGTAGCCGACGACCTCGTCGCCGACCGCGTACTCGGTGACGTCCAGCCCCGTGGCTTCCACCACCCCGGCGACGTCCCATCCGGGGATGACCGGGAAGTGGGTCTCCAACATGCCGTCGAGGTACCCGGCGCCGATCTTCCAGTCCACCGGGTTCACCCCGGCCGCCTTCACACCGATGAGAACCTCACCGGGCGCCACTTTCGGGTCGGCGTGCTCACGCGGGACCAGCTCCTCGGGCCCGCCGTACTGTTCCAGAACCATGGCTCGCATGCGGCTCCCAACGCACCACGCGGGAGGCCCTGTTCCCACTCCGGCTCCGGTCCACCCCTGTAGGTGAAGCCGCTCCGAACGACATCGGAGGAGCAACGAACGCACCTGCCGGACTCGTTCGCCTGTTCCGGTTCGACCCCGGGGAGGGCGCTGCGCTGCCTCGACCCACAGGCACGTCGGCAGGTGGCGGGGCTCGGGGACGACGATGCTGCCTCCCCACACGCACGAGCCACCTCAGCACCGGCGAAAAAGTTTCACGTTGTGTGGTTCCTTTCAGTGAGCGGGACAGGCAGGATGGCACGGCATGAGCGCGGAAGGTGCCCCGGTGCCCGTCGCCGTCATCACCGGGGCCGCAGGCGGGATCGGAACCCGGCTGATGCGGCGGTTCGGCGCGGCCGGATACGAGGTCGTGGGGCTCGATCTCGGCACCGCCCTGCCCGAGGGCGAAGACCGGTATCTCGCCTGCGACATCACCGACCAGGCCCGGGTCGAAGCCACCTTCGCCACCATCATGAGCCGCACAGGGCGGATCGACGTGTTGGTGAACAACGCCGGGATCTCGGCGATCGGCGCGTTCGAGGACCACGGTGTCGACATCCACCGGCGGGTGCTGGAGGTCAACTACCTCGGCGCTGTGGCCTGTACGCAGGCAGCGTTGCCTGCCCTGCGCGCCACACGCGGCCGGGTGGTCACGATGAGTTCCGTGGCGGGGTTCGCGCCGGTGCTCGGGCGGCCCGCCTACGTCGGAGCGAAGCACGCGGTCACCGGACTGTTCGACGCGCTACGCCCGGAGCTGGCCGCCGACGGCGTCGGCGTGACCGTGGTGCATCCGACGTTCGTCACACACGGTCTGCGCGAGGCCGCCGCCCGCGCCGACGGCACCGAACGCAGCACCACCGGTGCCCAGGTCACCCCGGACGACGTCGCGCGAGCCGTACTGCGCGCGGTGCGCCGCGACCGCGACCGCGTGCTGGTCGGGCGGATCGCCCGGCTGTCCTGGCACGTGCGCAGGCTTGCACCCGCAGGTTACGTCCGGCTGATGACCCGCCGACTGAGGAAGTGAGCGAGGCGACGATGTCCGAACAGACCTATGCCGTCATCGGTGCCGGACCCTCCGGTCTGGCGGGGGCACGCAACCTGCAGCGCCACGGCCACGCCGTGGTCGGCTATGAGCTGGGCGACGATGTCGGCGGCCTGTGGAACATCGACAACCCGCGCAGCACCGTCTACGAATCCGCACATCTGATCTCGTCGCGCACCACGACCGAGTTCGCCGAGTTCCCGATGGCGAACACGCACGTCGACTACCCCAGCCATCGGGAGCTGCGCGCCTATTTCCGAGACTTCGCCGACGCCTTCGGTCTCGTCGAGCGGTACCGGTTCGGTACGGAAGTCACCCGGGTACAACCGGCGGACGACGGGTGGGCGGTCACCAGCACCGGACCGGACGGCGACCACACCGAGCATCACGCCGGGGTACTGGTCGCGAACGGAACCCTCAGCAAGCCGACGATCCCCACGTTGCGGGGTGAGTTCGACGGTGAACTGTGGCACACCAGTCGTTACAAACGTGCCGAGGTATTCGCGGGCAAACGGGTGTTGATCATCGGTGCGGGCAACTCCGGCTGCGACATCGCCGTCGACGCCGTGCACCACGCCGCGTCGGTGGACATCAGCGTACGGCGCGGATATCACTTCGTGCCGAAGTACCTCTTCGGTCGACCCGCCGACACGCTGAACCAAGGCAGGCCGCTGCCGCCGCGAATCAAGCAGGCCGTGGACAGCCGGGTACTGAAACTGTTCACCGGTGACCCGGTGCGGTTCGGCTTCCCGAAGCCGGACCACAAACTCTACGAGTCCCATCCGATCGTGAACTCGCTGATTCTGCACCACCTCGGGCACGGCGACATCCGCGTGCGCCGCGATGTCGACCGCCTCGACGGCGACGGCGTGCTGTTCACCGACGGCGAGCGCGGCGACTACGACGTCGTGGTTCTGGCCACCGGCTACCACCTGCACTACCCGTTCCTCGACCCGGCGCTGCTGAACTGGCGCGGACCCGGCAGCGGAACCAGTCCTGATCTGTATCTGAACATCTTCTCCGAATCGGCGCCGAATCTGTTCGTGCTCGGAATGGTGGAGGCTTCCGGCCTCGGCTGGCAGGGCCGCTACGAACAGGCCGAGCTGGTGGCGTCCTACCTCACCGCTCGACACCGTGCCCCGCGACGGGCGGCGGC
The DNA here is from genome assembly GCF_000430445.1 of Saccharomonospora iraqiensis subsp. iraqiensis. Classification (GTDB taxonomy): domain Bacteria; phylum Actinomycetota; class Actinomycetes; order Mycobacteriales; family Pseudonocardiaceae; genus Saccharomonospora; species Saccharomonospora iraqiensis. Next base: position 31,094 of record NZ_KE387057.1, on the reverse strand, counting down.
GTTCGAAGCGCGAATGCGCGGACCGCGCCCGGACCTCTCCGGCGGCTACCGCTACCTCGGCCTGGAGCGGATGAGCTACTACGTCAACAAGGACGCCTACCGTCGCGCGGTGCGGGCGGAGATCACGAAGCTGGGCGTGCTGCCGTGATCGAGCTGGCCGGGGACGTCGACGCGATCCGTATCGAGTTCGAGCCGAGTTCGCTGACCACGCTGAAGATCGTGCTGGGCGCGATCTTGTTCGGCATCGCGCTGGACACCCGCCCTGCGGACTTCGTCGCCGCCGCGCGCAGGCCCGGCACGATCGCTCTCGGTGTGCTGGCGCAGTTCCTGCTGCTTCCGGCGATCACGTTCGTGCTCACCCTGGTGCTGGACGTGCGTGCCTCGGTGGCGCTGGGGATGCTCCTCGTGGCGTGCTGCCCGCCCGGCAACGTGTCGAACGTGCTCACCCACCGCGCCCGCGGCGACGTCGCGCTGTCGGTGTCCATGACCGGTGTCGGCAACGTGCTCGCGATCGTTCTCATGCCGTTGAACCTCGCGTTCTGGGGCGGTCTGCATCCCACCGGACACACCGTGCTCCGTGAGATCGAACTCGGCGCGGCGGACATGCTCGCCGAAGTCGGGTTCGTGATCGGCCTGCCGTTCGCGGCCGGCCTGACGATCGCGCGGCTGCAGCCGGGGCTCGCCCGGGTTGGCGCGCGTGTTCTCGGCCCGGTGTCGTTTCTCGCGCTGGCCGGAGTGATCGTGGTCGGGGTGGCCGACAATTGGGGTGTCTTCCTCGACTACATCGGCGTGGTACTGCTGGCGGTGTTTCTGCACGACGCGGTGGCGCTGGGCACCGGCTTCGGGGTGGCGAAGCTGACCCGCCTGCCGCAGGCGAGCACCAAGGCGATGACGTTCGAGGTCGGTATCCGGAACTCGGGGCTCGGCCTGCTGCTGGTGTTCAGCTTCTTCGATGGCCTCGGCGGCATGGCACTGGTGGCAGCGTGGTGGGGGATCTGGGACATCATCGCCGGACTCACTGTCGCCCAATTGTGGAGCCTGCGGTGGAAACGGGGTACGGAAACGAAGGTGGAACCAGCATGATCGAATCGACGGTGCCTCGGAACGTGCTGGTCACCGGCGGCAACGGCTTCCTCGGGGCTTCGGTGGTGCGCGGGCTGGCCGCGGCGGGGCACCGCGTCGTCAGCGGCGACCTCACCGAGCCGCCCTCCGCGGTGTCCGGGGTGGAGCATGTGCTGCTCGATGTGACCGAGGCCGGCTCGGTGGAACGCGCCTTCGCGGGACGGGACGTCGAGGTGGTGGTGCACCTGGCAGCCGTGGTCACGCCGGGGAAGAACTCGTCCCGGGAACGCCAGTACGCCGTCGACGTCACCGGCACCGGCAACGTGCTGGACGCCTGCCGCGCGCACGGGGTGCGACGGGTGGTCGTGTCGTCGTCCGGTGCGGCCTACGGCTATCACCCGGACAACGGCGCCGCGCACGACGGGTGGTTGACCGAGGACGACCCGGTGCGCGGCAACGAGGCGTTTCCTTACAGCCGCCACAAGCGGCTGGTCGAGGAGCGCCTGGCCGAAATGCGGTCGAGTAATCCCGAGCTGGAGCAGGTGGTGCTGCGCATCGGCACGATCCTCGGTGCGCGGGTGAAGAACCAGATCACCGCGCTGTTCGAGAAGCCCCGCCTGCTGAAGATCCGTGGCGCCGACTCCCCGTTCGTGTTCGTCTGGGACAGCGATGTGGTCGCGGTGATCGAGCGGGCCGTGACCAACCCGATCACGGGGGTCTTCAACGTCGCGGGGGATGGCGCGATGACCGTCGACGAGATCGCCGCCGCCTTGGGTAAGCCCACGCTGGCGATCCCGGAACCGGTGCTGCGGGGCGCGCTGGCGCTCGGTTCGCGCCTCGGCGTGACCCCGTATGGTCCGGAACAGACGGTGTTCCTGCGGTACCGCCCGGTGTTGGACAACACCCGACTCAAGACGGTGTTCGGCTACACCCCGTCCTACACCAGCGCCGAAGCGTTCCAGGCGTGGCGGACGGCGCGATAGTCGCAACGCACCACGCGGGAGGCCCTGTTCCAACTCCGGCCCCGGTCCACTCCTGTAGGTGAAGCCGCTCCGACCAGCATCCGGACGACTGGACGAACAAAACGAAACGAGTTACGTTACGAGCGACTGAGGAGGACGTATGGGCACGGAGCTACGACAGGAAACGTACGTTCCCGAGACTGCGGAGCAGCGGCAACTGGCCAGCGTTCAAGCCTTCCTGGAGACGCACGGACACACGGGGGCCGCGGATGGGCGATCCGCGTATCTCCTCAGTGGCGCCGGCCGCGACGAGCAGGTGGAGCTGCCGGAAGAGGTATCCCGCGTCCTGCGGCATGTGGTGGAAGCGCTCCGACACGGCCTCGCGGTGACCGTAGCGCCGCAGAACACGACACTGACCACCCAACAGGCCGCCGAACTCCTCGGCGTCAGCAGACCGACTGTCGTCCGACTGCTCGACGACGGTGAAATCCCGTTCGACCGCGTGGGAACACACCGCAGGATCGCATTGCGGGACCTGCTCTCGTACCGCGACCGGCGGCGTGCCGAACAGTATGCGGCGCTCGAGGCCACGGCCGTCGACGAGGACGAGGACATCGACACCACCCTGGCCAGGCTGCGCTCAGCGCGCAAGGAGGTGGCCCGGCGTCGTCGGCACCACACCGGAGGCATGTAGCGCGCTATGCGACACTCTCCGAGTGTTCACGGCACTGCTCGACACCTGTGTCCTCTGGCCCAGCCTGCAGCGTGACTTCCTGCTGTCGCTCGCGGTCGAGGGCCTTTACCGCCCGGCGTGGAGTGGAGTAATCCTCGAGGAGCTCGCCCATCACGAAGCCGTGAAGCTCGTGGATCGCGGCATGGCTCTGGAGTCACGCTACGGACTCCGGGAAGCGGTGGACATGCTCCGGGACGGCTGCTGATCGTCCGGCCAGGCGGCGTTCATCCCATGGCTCCTCTGCATTGCTTACCGACGCTCCCGACACCGCTAACGAACCAGTCACGACGCGGGTCGGGCGACACTTTCTCCCGGTGGCCGGTACGTACGGTGAAGATCAGTCACACACGATCTCGGTGGGGGGAACACGTACCCGTATGGCACGCGCATGGATGGTCCGGACAGGACGTCGGGGCGAGCAGGAACAGGCCGCGCTCGCGGAGGGACTCGTCCTCATCAACTGGGACGAGACCGGTGATCTCGCGCAGGTCGAGAACCGCGAGCAGGTCCGGGAGCTGCTCACCCGCGAGTATCCGGACCTCAGTCCCCAGGTGATCGCCAACTGGACCGGCCAGCTGTGGCGGTTCCGGGAGGAGATCTCGGTCGGCGATCACGTCGTGATCCCCGTGGCGTCGAACGGCCGGCGTCAGTTCGCGGTCGGTGTGGTCACCGGCCCGTACCGGTTCCGCCCGGAGGCCGGATTCGGGTTCCGACACACCCGACCGGTCGAGTGGCGGACCAAGGGCCTCGACCGTGACCTGCTGCACCAGGACCTGCGCGACAGCATGGGATCACTGCTCACCGTCTTCGAGCTCCGGCGGAACAACGCCGCCGCGCGCATCACCGAACTCGCGGAGCGGGGCGCGGATCCCGGCCCGGAGAGTGCCACCGAGCAGGAGTCGACCGCACCCGTGCGCCGTCTGGAGGAGATCGTCGACGCGGCCGTCGAACGGGGCGAGGAGGTCCGGCTCACCGTCCGTGAACTGCTCGGCCTCTGGGGGCACACCCGCCGGTGGCCCGCGGTCATCGAGAAGATCCAGGACAGGCTCGCCGAACTCGGACTGGCCACCACTCCGTCGTTCACCGAGGGCAACATCAACAGCTCCGTCCGGATCGTGCCGGTGGGCACCGGACCGCACGCCGAGTTCCCGCCTCCGACGGCGAACGAACTCCCGGACGAACCGTCCCTGGACGACCGTCCGGTCGCGTTCCTGGTGGACCAGCTCCCTTCGGCGGAGTGTCCCGTCGAGTCGGTGCGGGTCGACGACCCGCTGCCCTCGGCGACCACGACGATGACGGCGAAGAAGTACTCCCAGCTCGCCGTGCTGGACGACGACGGACGACTCGTCGGCGCGGTCAGCTGGGAGAGTGTCGGCAAGGCCTACCTCGCCAACCCCTCCCCCACCCTGAAACAGGCGATGGGTCCGGCACGGGACGCGGACGGGGCCGATGATCTGCTCGACTGGCTCCCGGAGATCCGCGATCGAGGATTCGTCTTCGTTCGCGATGCGCAGAAGCGGGTCTGCGGGATCATCACCACGGCCGACCTCACCGACCAGCTGGGCAACCAGCTCCAGCCGTTCCTGCTGGTCTCCGAGGTCGAACGGAGGTTGCGCCGGATCGTCGGCCGCGCGATCGACGACGGCCGCATCGGCCTCGATCAGGTCCGGAACGGACTCCGGCCGCACCGTCGGAATCGGGTGCACGACGTCAAGGACCTCACGCTCGGCGAGTATCCGCACGTGTTCGAGTCGGAGGACCTCTGGACACCGCTGCACTGGTCGCTCGACCGGGAGCAGTTCCTCGCCCAGCTGCGAACCGCCGCACAGTTCCGCAACAACCTCATGCACCTCAACCCCGATCTCGATCCACAGTCGACACAGGAGTTGGAACCGTTGCGGGGCCTGCTGGAGATGCTGCGCCCGCTCGACGACTCGTGAGGCGAGCGCGGGCGGGACCGTTGTCGTGCAGGACTCCTTCGCCGCACGCGACGCAGGGAAGGAGTCCTGCACGGCACCACCGCCGCCCGGCTCACTCCTCGTCGTCCTGTGCACCACCGGGTCGCGCGTTGCGGCGGGACAACGCTTTCCCCTTCTCGGTGAGCGCACCCCCGGCCCGGCCGGACGAGCGCTCCAGGATTCCCCGTCGGGTCGCCTGCCAGAGGTGGGACTTGACCGTCGAGTACGTCCGGCCGGTGCAGTCCGCCAGCCACCGCAACGGCCGGTGTTCGCCGCGTGCGACGGCCGAGAGGTAGAGCTGCGACAGTGCCGTGAGATAGTGGTCGGTCATCCCTTCGCTCTCGAAGAGCTGCCGCGCCTCGCGTATCCGGTTCTGCTCCATCCGCCAGCGACCGAAAGCTGAATCGACCGTGCGCGGCTCCCGCGCCTTGATCGCCGCCCGGATGTCGATCTCGCGGAGCGCGACCGAGGACAACCCGCCGTGCGGTGGCCGTTCCGGATCGGTCGGGCTCACCGTGATCGACACCGGGCCGTCCACCGAGCGCGGCCCGAAGGACAGCACCGCCGTCCACTCACCCTCCGGACCGAGGTACTGCGTTATTTCGTTTGTGATCATGCCGGGAATACTAACTGGATGACTAGCTGGCAGTCAACCCGACAGATCGCCTGCACGCGGCGCCGCGGACGCCTGTAACACCGAGACCGGGCCGCCACGACCGGTGGGAAACGCACCAACCCGCGCCCACGCCGATGACGGCTTTCACCACTCCGACGCCGACCCCGCGAGTCGACTCCGCCGGTGACGCTGTGGCTGGGCGACGAGCTGCTTTCGATCGGGGACGAACTCGTGTCCGGGACCGGCTTCCGCACCATCTCGATCGCCCCGGGTTCCCCCGTGGTCGCGATCGACGGCGAGACGCAGGTGGCCGCCTGGCACCAGCTCCACGACGATCCGGAGGGACACGGCCTCACCGTGGACGCCCTGGCGCGCGTGCGCGTGCCGTTCGAGCTCTTCTGGGGCCAACGGGTCGAGGACGCGCGGCAGATCTTCTACGACCGCAACGTCGAGGGCGTGCCGGTGGCGAAGAACCTGGCGATGTCGATGGACCAGCGGGACTTCGCCACCCGGCTCGCACACCGGGTGATCGACACGGTCACCGTCGACCAGGATGGTCGGCAGATGCCGTTCAGCGGGACTCGGGGACACCGTTGAGCGAGGAGGAACTGTATCGCCTGCTGTCCACCGTGCGGTGGGCGCGCAAAGCCACCTACCGGGACGGTGTGGCAGCGGTCGCCACCGCGAAGGGAACCCTCAACTTCGGCGGTGGAGCCAAGGATGCGGGCGGCAGGGTCGCCGACGCGCTCCTGTACCCGGACAGCGAACACGGCCGCAGGATCCGCGGGTTGTGACTCCGCCGGCGCCTGCCGGGTTCCGGGCAGAGCGTGGACAGGCCCGGTGTGCCCACTCCCGGTCGTCGTGGGCACACCGGGCTTTCCCACTACGCCACTGTGGGTACGGCCTCGGTGGAGCGGGACGCGTTCCGGTGCCACTCCCCCGGGTCGGACTCGTCGGTGAGGTAGCGGCACAACACCGCCATCGCCAGGTACAGCAGGCTGAAGGCGATCGCCACCCCGCCACCGCCGACGAACGGGTGCAGCACGGTGACCATCATCGGGCCGACGAACGCCGCGCCCCCGGCACCGAAGTTGAGGATCGCCAGGGCCGAGCCCTTGTCCTTCGGCGCCACCATCGACGGCATCAGCGCCGACAGCGGCACGAACCCGGCGAGCAGGATCCCGTAGACGGCGCCGCATGCGGCAGCGATCAGGAAGCTCTCGGAGAGCACGGCGCCGAAGTACCACACCGGGATCCCCACGGCACAGCCCACACACCCGAACCAGGTCACCGTGCGGCGCCAGCCGAACCGGTCACCGAACACACCGAAGAACAGGTTCGCCGCGATGTTCGCGCCGTAGGCGAGGGTGGCGAGCGTGGACACCTCGGCCGTGCTGAGGAACCCACCGCCCGGTGTCTCCGGGCCCAGGGTGAACGGGAACATCGCGAAGAAGCCGTACTGCGGTGCGGTGTTGACGATGCGGACCAGTCCGCCCGCCAGCGTCCTGCGGTCCCGCCAGAGGATGTCCACACCCTCCCCGAGCCGCTTCAGGCTACGCGGATTCTCCACACTCTCGTCGGCGATCGGTTCGAGCCCGTGCCGCTCGCGCACACCGAAGCTGCCGATGAGCACCCCGATCACGACCAGGACGAGCGACAGGATCAGCGTCCCGTACAGGCTCAGTCCGAACGGGCCGATCGCCAGCGCGGCCACCGCGGCACCGAGGGTCGGCAGGCCGCCGGTGAAGGCGAACCAGAACCAGCCCGCCACCGAACCACGCATACCGGTGGGACTCGCGACCTGCGCCCACACCAGGAACGCGAACGCGAACAACGGGTAGGCGAAGCCGCGGATGCCGTACGTGATGACGATGATCGCGGTGTCCTGCAGCGGGATCGCGACGAAGAGGAACAGGACCTCGAACACGATCCACCACGCCCCGCCGAGCCACATGACCCTCCGGGGACCCCAGATCGCCGACAGCGTGCCGGAGAACCAGGACGCCACCATCACCGCGACGCCGTAGACGGTGACGGTGGCGAAGGTCGCCGTGGACCCCTCCAGCCCACCCCCGTCGGGCCGGGACAGGTACTCGGCGAGGTACGTGATCTCCACGCCGTCGCCGATCATGAAGATCAGCACGGCGACGAAACCCCAGACCAGTGGCCGGGGTATACCGATACGGTCGAAGAAGCTGACCGGGCGCTCGGCCGCGGTCTCCGCTGGTGTCTGTCGGGACACCGGTGTCTGTCGGGACATCACTGTCTCCACGAGTCGGAAGGCCCGGGGTGCACGGGACACGCCCGGTCACGGCCGACATATCATGGAGCATGTTTCAGTTAACGCACAAGACGTTATTCCGATTCGTTCGCGGCCGGTCGATCCACCGGCACGGTGCGCACGTCGGCGTACTCCGCGATCTCCGACACGAGGTCCGCACCGAGCGAGCCCGCCAGGAGCACGTGGTCGAACGCGCTGACCGGCACCAGCTGGTGCAGCGCGGAACGGCCGACCTTGCTCGCGTCCATCATCAGCACCTTGGTGGCCGCGCTCGCCAACATCGCCCGCTTGACGAGCACGAGGTCCTGCTCCTGGTGGTAGGTCAACCGGGCGTTCATCGCCGAGGTGGACAGGAAGACCACATCGACCGAGAAGCCGGCGATCATCTCCTGGCAGGGCAGCCCCAGATAGGAGTCGTGGGTGCGGGAGTACTCGCCACCGAGCCCGATCAGCCGGATGTCGGTGGCGTCGCGCAGGGTCTCCAGCACTTGCCGGTAGTTGGTCACCACCGTCAGCGGCCCCACGTCCGGCAGCAGGCGGGCCAGCGCGAGGGCAGTGGTCGAGTCGTCCAGCAACACGGACATCCCCGGTGTGAGGAATCGCAATGCCTCCCGCCCCAGCGCCTCCTTCTCGGCGAGGTGCGTGTGCAGCCGGAAGTCGGAACTGCTCTCGAACACCGTCGACGGCTGCGCGGACACCCCGCCGTGGAATTTGCGCAGGACCCCCCGGCTGACCAGGTCGTCCAGGTCTCGGTGCACGGTCATCAGACTGACGCCGGTCAGCTCGGACAGCTCGCCTGCGGCGGCGGATCCGTGGGCGACGACATGGTCGACGATCCGCTGCTGACGCTGGATCCGGGAGGACTTCTTCTTCGGTGCGGACGTCATGTGGCCATCTTGCCCGTACCGGCGACCGACCGTGCGACGGACGCGCGGACGCGATCGATCTCACCAGGACCCGTGACAGGTAACGACACAGGTGTTAATTTTACCTTCGTCAGTGAACGGGCGGGAGGTAGCGAGATGGGGAACCCCGAGGCGACGGCCGACATGCACCGCGCGGTGGTGTTCGACATGGACGGCGTCCTCGTTCACAGCGAACACCTCTGGGAGCGGATGTGGGCGCGCTTCGCCGAGGCCCACGGCCGGAGCTGGACGGCCGCACAGACCCGGCGGGTGCAGGGGATGAGCGCACCGGAGTGGGCCGCGTTCCTCGCCGAGTTCAGCGGCACCACCGAGTCCGCCGAACGCACCGAGCAGCTCGTCGTCGACGACATGGTGGCCGCACTGGACACCGGGGAGATCCGGCTCCTGGACGGTGCCGGGCGGATGGTCAGCGACGTCGCCCGGCGGGCGCCGATCGCGCTCGCGTCCTCGGCCCCGCGACGGCTGATCGACGCCGTGCTCACCGGCCACGACCTCGCCCGGCTCTTCACCGCGACCGTGTCCAGCGCCGAGGTGCCCCGCGGGAAACCGAGCCCGGACGTCTACCTCGCCGCCGCGGACAAGCTGGGAGAGCGGCCCGACCGGTGCCTGGCGGTGGAGGACTCCAGCAACGGCCTGCGTGCGGCCGCCGCGGCGGGGATGACGGTGATCGCCCTGCCCAACCCCGACTACGCCCCCGCCGGGGACGCGCTCGCGCGGGCGGCCCACGTCGCCGCGGATCAGGAGGAGGTGCGCCGGTTGCTCACGAAGTACCTTCCCGAACCCGTCGGGTACTGACCGTTCCCGTCCCCGGTCCGACAGCGGACCGCTGTGTACCAGGGGCCGCCTCCGGGCGGTGTGTGACGAAGGAGTCCTCACCATGACCAGTGTTCTCGCCGCGGGCGACCACTTCGTCGGTCCGCACCTGTTCGCCGACGCCCTGCACCGTCAGGTGCCGGGGCACGACCTCGATGTGTCCACGCTGTGCCTGCCGTGGCCGGTGGAGCCGTTCGGACCGGTCGCGGGGGTGCGGGAAGCCAGCGGCACCGAACGTCAGATGCTCGACGCACTACCCGGTGTCGAGGTGGTGGCCACCCAGATGGCCCCGATCACCGCCGACGTGCTGGCCGCGAATCCGCAGCTGCGGTTCGTCGGTGTCTGCCGGGGCGGCCCGGTGAACGTGGACCTCGACGCCGCCACGGAGCACGGGGTCGTGGTCAGCTACGCGCCCGGGCGCAACGCCGCGGCGGCCGCCGAGTTCGCGGTCGGACTGATCCTGGCCGCGCTGCGCCGCATCCCCGGTTCGGACGCCGAACTGAAGGACGGCCACTGGCGCGGGGACTACTACGCCTACGACAACGCGGGCCTGGAACTGGACGGCAGCACGGCCGGTCTGGTCGGGTACGGCGCCATCGGCCGGATCGTGGCGCGGGTGCTGCGTGCCTTCGGTGCGCACGTGCTGGTCGCCGACCCGTTCGTGCGCGCGGAGGAAGCCGCCGCCGACGGCGTCGAACCGGTCGAACTGGACGAGTTGTTGCGGCGCAGCTCCGTGGTCAGCCTGCACGCACGCCTGACCCCGGAGACCGAACACCTGCTGAACGCGGACAACCTGGCGTTGCTGCCCCGGGGCGCGGTGCTGGTCAACTCCGCGCGCGGCGGCCTGCTGGACTACACGCCGCTGCCGGAGCTGCTCAAGTCCGGACACCTGGGCGCGCTCGCCGTCGACGTCTACGACCTCGAACCGCCCCCGCGCCACTGGCCGCTGTTCGACGCGCCCAATGTGATCACCACCCCGCACCTGGCCGGGGCCACCCGGCAGACGGCGCACCGGGCGGCCGAAATCGTCGCCGGGGAGATCGCCCGCTTCCTCGACGGTGAGCGCCCGCGGTTCGTGGCCAATCCGGACGTGCTGTCCCGGATCGGGGAGGTGCGGTCATGATCATCGGAGTCGACATCGGCACGTCGGTGACCAAGGCGTCCCTGCTGCGCCGCGACGGCACCGCACTCGTGACCCACAGCAGGCGCTCCACCCTGCACCGCCGTCCCGGCGGCCGGGTGGAGCACGACCCGGCGGAGGTTCTCGACTCGGCCCGCACGGTGATCCGTGACGTGGCGGCCGCCGCCGAGCGCGCCGACGAACCGGTCGAGGCGCTGGCCCTCACCGGGCAGGGCGACGGGCTGTGGTTGCGCGACGCCGACGGCGAACCGGTCGGGCCCGCGATCTCCTGGCTGGACGCCCGTGCCACCGGGGTGCTCGACCGCTGGCGCGGGTCGGGCGTCGAACGCAGGCTCCACGAACTCACCGGTGCGGGCCTGTTCCCCGGGTCGGCGGGGCCGTTGCTGGCGCATCTGGCCGAACACGAGCCCGAACGGCTGGAGCGGGCCACGGTCGCCGGGTACTGCGTGGACACGATCGTGCACCGGCTCACCGGCGAGATCACCGTTGACGTCTCGGACGCCTCGCTGCCGTTCCTCGACCCCCGCACCCGCACCTACTCGGCCGAGGCCCTGCGTGTCTGCGGGCTCGACGCCTACGCCGGGCTGCTGGCCGAACCGGCCCCGCCGAAAACGCTGTTCGCGTTGACCGCCGACAACGCGCGGATGCTGGGCCTGCCGTCGGGTCTGCCGGTGTCGGCCGGACCGTTCGACCTGCCCGCCTGCGCGATCGGCTCCGGCGTCCGCGAGGTCGGCGAGGGCTCGCTGGTGATCGGTACGACGCTGGGTTGCCAGGTGCTGCGCGACGAGGTCGAGATCGGCGCAGGGGGCGAGACCGCGGGGATGTGGCTGGCGACCCCGCTGCCGGAGCATCACCTGCGGGTGATGCCGGCGATGGTGGGCACCGCCAATCTCGACTGGGTGCTGGGCATGGTCGGCGCCGATACCGACGAACTCGACACCATGCTCGACGCGACCGAACCCGGAGCCGGGGGCGTCGGCGCGTTGTCCTTCCTGTCCACCTCCGGGGAACGTGCCCCGTTCGTGGACCCGCACGCCCGGGGCCAGTTCACCGGGCTCTCGCTGGAGACCACGCGGGCCGACCTGGTGCGGGCCATGTGCGAGGCGCTGGCCTACGCCGCCCGGCACAACCTGGAGGCCGCGGGCCTGACCGGGGAGGTCTCCGCCTGCGGCGGCGGTGCGCGGTCGGCGCGGTGGAGCCAGATCTTCGCCGACGTGCTCGGCAGGCCGTTGCACCTGCCGCAGGAGGAGGGAGCGGGCGCGCGGGGGGCCGCGATGACCGCGTGGGACGCCCTCGGCGATCCGGTGGACCGCGAGCGGTGGGCGGCGGCCCGGTGGACCGTGCGGCCCCGCGCCGAGGTGGCCGGGTTCTACGAACGCGGCTACCGCGAATACCTGGCCGCCCTCGACCGGGCCCGCCCGCACTGGGCCCCGGTGTCCTGATCGACGACGTGGTGATCGAGGAGTAGAGATGACCCGCTTGTACGACGATCCGGCGACGTTCAGCGACGACATGGTGGCCGGGTTCGTGACGGCACACCCCGACCGCGTGCGCCGGGTGCCCGGTGGAGTGGTGCGCGCCACGCGACCCCACCGGGGCAAGGTCGCCGTGGTCACCGGCGGCGGATCCGGGCACTACCCGGCGTTCTGCGGCACCGTCGGGCCGGGCTTCGCCGACGGGGCCGTGGTGGGCAACATCTTCACCGCCCCGTCGGCCGAGGACGCCTACTCGGTCGCCCGCGCGGCCGAGCGGGGAGGCGGGGTGGTGTTCTCCTTCGGCAACTACGCCGGGGACACCCTCAACTTCGGCCTCGCCGTGGATCGCCTGCGCGGCGACGGGATCGCCGCGCACACCGTCGTGGTCACCGACGACGTGGCCAGCGCCCCCGCCGGGGCGCGGGACCGACGTCGGGGCGTGGCGGGCGACTTCGTCGTGTTCAAGGTCGCCGCCGCGGCGGCCGAGGAGGGTTATGACCTCGCCGAGGTGGTGCGCGTCGCCGAGCACGCCAACGCCCGCACCCGCAGCCTCGGTGTGGCGTTCGACGGCTGCACCCTGCCGGGCGGCGACGACCCACTGTTCACGGTGCCCGCCGGGCGGATGGGGCTGGGCCTGGGCATCCACGGCGAACCCGGCATCTCCGAACAAGCCCTGCCCTCCGCCGCGGAGCTGGCGCAGACCCTGGTCGACGGGGTGTTGGCGGACGCGCCGGAGGCCGCCTCCGGCCGGGTGACGGCGATCCTCAACGGACTCGGCGCGACCAAGTACGAAGAACTGTTCGTGACCTACCGGACGGTGGCCCGGCTGCTGGCCGAGGCGGGGCTGGAGGTCGTCGCCCCCGAGGTCGGCGAGCTGGTGACCAGTCTGGACATGGCGGGCTGCTCGCTCACCCTGACCTGGCTGGACGACGAGCTGGAGCGGCTGTGGCAGGCGCCCGCCGACACCCCCGCCTACCGCAAGGGCACCGTCGCGCCCACCGGACCGGTGGAGCCGGACG
>NZ_KE387057.1:5551-18008 GCF_000430445.1 Saccharomonospora iraqiensis subsp. iraqiensis | reverse complement strand
CTCCGCCCGCGCCGCGCGGGAGGCGGCCGAGGCCACGGCCGAGCTCACCCCCCGGACGGGACGGGCCCGGCCGCTGGCCGAACGCAGCCTCGGAACCCCCGACCCGGGAGCGACGTCCCTGGGCCTCGTCCTCGACCGGGTCGGAAAAATCCTCGCCGGAACGAAGGAGGCAAGCCAGTGAGCGAGCAGACACCGCTGCGGATCGTGGTCGGCTCCGACGACGCGGGACTGTCCTACAAGGACGCCCTGAAACAGGACCTGGCGGCGGACCCCCGGGTGGCGCACGTGGTCGACGTCGGAGTGGGGGCCGACGAACACACGGCCTACCCGCACGTGGCGGTCACCGCCGCCCGCAGGGTCGCCGACGGCGAGGCCGACCGGGCCCTGCTGGTGTGCGGCACGGGCCTGGGCGTGGCGATCAGCGCGAACAAGGTGCCCGGCATTCGCGCGGTCACCGCCCACGACAGCTACTCGGTGCAGCGTTCGGTGCTGAGCAACGACGCCCAGGTGCTGTGCGTGGGCGAACGGGTGATCGGGTTGGAACTGGCCCGGAAACTCGTCTCGGAGTGGCTCGGCCACCGCTTCGACGCGGCCTCCCCCTCGGCGGAGAAGGTCGCCGCCATCACCGGCTACGAACCGGTGCGGTGACCGGCTGTCTTCCGGATCAGAGACGACAACACGCTGGAACCTCCTGATCACCTTGTTGGACGTCATTGCCCATCTCCGGTGGAAATCGGGGACGGCAACCCTGTCGTGACTCATCGACGATCTGACAACGATCATGTCTCGGCTCCCCATACTCCCATCCTTCTGACATAGAAAGAACATGTCATGCGAAGGAATGGAAACCATGCTCACGACAGCCTCTGAGGAGCACCGAGGCGCGCGGCGCGCACTCGCACCAGCGCCCCCACCGGTCCGGACCGTCGGGGCCTTCGAACTGCTCGAAGACAGCGAACAGCGATGGAAACGGGATCCAGTAGCGGCACTGCGCTGCGATGACGCGATCGACTCGCCCCATCGCCGAGCGCTGGTCCTGCGCGCACTACGTGCCTACGACCAGCTGCGGTGCACCGAGGCACCACGTTCCGACCCACTCACCGTATTCCGGCGATGGCCGATCTGCACGCTGGTCGCCCTCACCGAATTCGCCGCCGCACACGTCGTGGCGGAAACACTGCTCACCGAGCTCCGAAAATTCATCACGAACCGGTCCGCTAATACGAAAACAAGTCCACCGAGCGCGAAGACATGGCTTCGCGGGTGGACGGAATGCTGGTCCCACCTCGTCAACGAGCTCGGGAACGTGGGCCGGCTAACCGATGTGGCAGGCTCGATCCCGCACGAGATCGCGGGACTCCCCCTTTTGCTCTCGGTCTCGGGAATCACCGACCGTGACCGTGATGCCACACCACCCGCCCTGGCTCTCGATGTCGAGCGGAGCGTGGTCACGGTCCGCGAAGCGGAAGAGATTACGACGGTGTGGCTGTTCAACGGCGATGTGCGCGGCGAGACCCACGGGACACAGGTCATCACGGCGCCCACCGCTTCGATCGAGTGTCGCACCTTAACCGGACACACCTATCAGCTACCGGTCGTTCCCTGGGACGATCCGCTACTGGTCTTCGCCCCCGACGGCACACTGCTGCCCGGGAACCGACTCGAGCACGACGAGCTGTGGTTGCTGCACCCGGAGCCACTGCCGGAGGAAGCCTTCCTCGGTGAACGGCGTGTCTTGGAACAGGCACCATCCCCGCCAGGTTGGCAAGGGTGGTGGTTGGCCAGGGTAGCGCTCGACCGGACCACCGCGATCCGTTCCGTCCGTCTGGAGGAACCGGGGCAGATCGGCGACTGGCGACACGTCCACGAGACAGCACCTGCGGTGACCTTCGAGTTCGGCACACCGCTGCGCGGGTTGACCGACCGCGACGGCAACCCCGTGTACGGGGACCTGCCGGAGGTCATGGTCGACAGCGAGCGGAAAGGCTGGACTGTTGACGTCTGTTGCGAAGGTGAGCCGCCGATGTCAGCCGTGGCCGACTCCGCCCACGACGTCTCTGGGGTGTTGGCGGACCTCCTTCCGAGGCCGGGACTCGGGCGTTTCCGTGTCCGGCTGACCGGCTCCGACGGCACGGTTGTCACCGAAGCGTTCACCCTCGCCGAAGGGCTGTCGGTGGCGATCGACTCCAATCGCCGAGTCCGTCTGTTCGCTGAGGACGGAACGCTGGTCGGTGCGAACATCCGGCTGAGCACTCCCCGCGAACTCGACGCACCTCCGGCGGTGCATCTACCACGTGCGTGGACGCATACCGAGATTACTGTGCGGACCGTCGAGGGCGAAGATGCGGAACTGCCACTCGTGGTCAGCCTGCCCTACGCCGCAGTGCGCACGCGGATCAGCGGCGAATCCGGCGAATGGGCGATCAACCCGGTATCGCTCTCCACCGCTGACCTGCATGCGGACGCCGAACTTGACCTTCATCTACCGGATGCGGTCCGGGAAGAGTTCCCGACGCCCAGCATCACCGTACGGGACGACCACGGGGCCCTCGTCCAGGAACTGTGGGGAACCCGAACCAAACAAACCATCCGGTACCGGTTGAAGCGACTACTCGACGATGCACGCACCCGTGATTCCCTGACGCTGTGGCTGGACCTGCCGGGAAAACCGGCACGGATCGCCACGGTGATCACCCCACCGCCGGCTACCGACATTGAGACCGACGGCACCTCGCTGCACCTGCTCGGCCGCTCCCAGGATCCCGCAGTAGTCACCGTCCACGCCGTTTACGCGCCATGGGAGCCGCCGCAGGTAACATCTGTTTCCGAGGACGAGGACAGCGTCGTGTTGTCTCCGTGGCTGAACCATGCCGGGTCGCTGGATGTCACCGTCCTACCGGTCGGAGTCGCCCCTCCGGACGGATGGCCGTACCGGGGGAAGCTCCCCACCACGGGAATCGCCCGTCGGGTCGGCACCGTCACTGGTGTTCCCACCCTTGAGGAGCCGTCCGCGCAGCACATCGCCCGCTACCTGGCGGGAGAGGATTCCCTACCGACCGAACCTGAGGCGCTCCCGTTGCTGTGGGTCTGTGCCGCACGCGCCGATCGCTCACCCGGAAGTCCCCTGCACCGTGCCACCGCCCAGGAGTGCGCGACACACCTCGGCCATACACCACTGCGCTCTCTGCACGCCGCAGGGAAAGCGGGCCTGTGTGCGGACGAACTGGTCGGCACGTTGATCCGTTCCGGTCTGGCAGCGCACCCATTCCGGGAGGTCAAGACACCGCGTGATGTCGTCCCGCTGTGGGAGCACGCGCCATTGGCAGCATTGCTGTTGAGCAGTCCGCTACTGCCGTATCTCGCCGACAATCCGCTGTGGGATCTTCAGGAACTCACCCGGGACGAGCAGGAACTGCTCGACGTTGTGTCCCGACGGTGCACTCCCGCCACACTCGAGACCCTGTCTGGACGGCGGCCACCGGACGTCTCGGGATCGTCCGTATTCGTCAACACCCCTGACACGACGGACATCGATCATACCACCGCGCTCCGATCCCTGGACAGTAACGCGCTGGCCGACGAACTCGACCAGGTACGGGAGTTCGCGTCGGTATCCGGCCGAGAGTGGGTGGTCGAGTTGGTCGATGCTCGCCGTTCCCGGGGCGATGGCTACGTCGTGCCGGCGCTCTCGGTCGCCCTGGCACTCGTGGCCCGGCTCGCCGCGCAGGGAGACCGTGCCGCAGCGCTGGTGGACCGTCAGATGCGGTGTAGCTGGACGGAGGTCGCCCTCGCCAACCCCGACCTCACCACCGCGGATCTCACTTACGCGGAAGTTCTCGTCTCCGCCCACACCGCACGGACTGTCTGATCCACGTCCTGCCGAATCCTCTCTGGAAGAGAAACGCACGATGACCTTCGACCCGCTTGCCGCAAGTACCCAGCTCGACGAAGGCTACCGACGCTATCTCCGCTCGCTGCTTTCCCTACGCGACCCGGCATTGGCCGACGCCCTGGAGCGCGCGATCGACAACAGTCCGACACTCATCAAAGGGCCTCTGCTCGAGGCCACTCCGGCCTACGCCCCCGGAGCCAGCCTGGCCGACCTCGTGCAGGAAGGTGTCCTCAGCCGCCAACTGTTGTCGTTCGCGAGTCCGGCTCTCCCCGCGGACCGGCCGCTCTACCGGCACCAGGAACAGGCGATTCGCAAAGCGGTGGCGGGACGCAACATTGTCGTGGCCACGGGAACCGGGTCGGGCAAGACGGAGAGCTTCCTTGTTCCCGTGCTGGAGCACCTCGCCAGGGAGCGGGCGAACGGCAGGCTCGGCCCGGGGGTTCGGGCGCTGCTGCTGTATCCGATGAACGCACTGGCCAACGATCAGCTGAAGCGGCTGCGGCGAATACTCGCCGACATCAGCGATATCACATTCGGTCGTTACACCGGCGAGACGGAGGAGACCCCGGACCGGGCCGAGGAGAAGTTCCACCAACTCAACCCGGGTGAACCACGCCTTGACAACGAACTGCTCAGCAGACGGGAGATGCGGCGCGAGCCGCCTCACCTGCTGCTGACCAATTACGCCATGCTGGAATACCTGCTGCTGCGACCGCAGGACATGGATCTGTTCGACGGCCCGCACGCCGGGACGTGGAGCCACATCATTCTGGACGAGGCGCACGTCTACGACGGTGCCAAAGGCGCGGAGCTGGCGATGCTGTTGCGCAGGCTCATTGACCGTGTCGGGAACGAGAACAGCATCCGGGCCATCGCGACCAGCGCGACCGTCGGCTCGGACCGGGATCCCGAAGCGGTCACCCAATTCGCGAGCTCCCTGTTCAACCTTCCCTTCGAGTGGAAGACCTCCGACACCGCCGCGCAGGATGTTGTCAGCGCGACGGTACAGACCCATCCGGTCGAGACGACGTGGGGACCGCTGCCCGCTTCCCGGTACGCCGAACTGGCCGAGAGCAGTGACCCAGCCGCCAGCGTGTTGGAGGCGGCACGGGCGCACGGCTGGACCACCCGCGGGGAGACCGAGACGCCGGCGGACGCGGCTACCGTTCTGCGTGCCGAGGAACGCCTGCGAACCCTGCACAATCTGCTCACGAACGGACCACGCGCACTGACCGACCTCATCACCGCGCTGTTCGGGGAGGATCCGGTCGACGACACCACGGCACGAGAAGCTCTGACAAACCTGGTCACGCTCGCCAATCGGGTCCGCGGTGCCGACGACTCGCCGGTGCTGTCGAGCCGGTACCATCTGTTCGCCCGAGCCAGTGAAGGGGCGTTCAGCTGTCTGGGCAGCGACGGGCCACACCTGAGTTTGAGCAGGCATGAGAAATGCCAGCGATGTTCCCGTGTGGTATTCGAACTCGGTGGGTGCCGCCGCTGCGGCACCGTGCACCTACACGGCGCATTTGACACCTCCGGCACCGTCGTCCGCCACGTACCGTACCGGTCGGGGATCGACCGTCGGCACGCATGGCTGCTGCTGGAGGACGCGCACTTCGACGGCGTGGTCGCCGAAGATGAGGACGACGCCCTGTTCTCCGATGAAAAAGCGGCAGGGATCAGCCGTCGATACCTGTGCACCACCTGTGGGGCTCTGCATGAGCAGGCGCCGGCACACTGTGCCCACGAGGACTGTTCCGGCACCGAGTTCCGCGCCGTACAACAACTCGACCCCAGCACAGACACGTTGAACTCGTGTGTGCTGTGCGGAGCCGTCGGCCCCGGTACGGTACGGCTGTTCGAGAGCGGCAATGAGGCCGCCGTCTCGGTCCTCGGCACATCGCTCTACCAGACGCTACCTCCCGGCCAGGGAGATTCCGTGGACCTTCCGGGCCAGGGACGCAAGCTGCTGTTCTTCAGCGACAGCAGGCAGATGGCCGCCTACTTTGCCCCGTACCTTCAAGAGACCCACGGCCGGCTGACGCGCCGTCGTCTGATCCTGCAGGGTCTGCATCGACACGCCGATGCGGAGGACGGTGAGCCCGCCACGATCGAGGACCTCATCGACAGTACGGCAAAGATCGCGAAGCGCGCGCGGGTCTTCGATGAGGACACGTCCGGGAGAGCTCGCACCCGCGAGGTGTCGCGGTGGGTGATGCAGGAGGTCATCAGCTTCGACGAGCGTCAGTCACTCGAAGGAACCGGTCTCTTACGGATGGAACTGGCTCGCAAGGCGCACTGGGCACCGCCTCAAAGCTTGACCGGGTTCGGTCTCGAGCCGCAGGAGTGCTGGGACCTGCTGCAGGAACTCGTCCGGACGCTGCGCAGGCAAGGGGCACTCGACATGCCCGAGGACGTCGAGGCGTCGCACGACGCCTTCCGGCCTCGCCGTGGACCCATCTACATGCGTGGTTCCGGGTCCGAAAAGAAGAAGAAGGTGCTGAGCTGGCTCCCGGACGCCGCGAGTAACACCCGTACCGACTACGTGAAGCGAATACTCCAGCAGCTCGACGCTCGGGTCGACACCAGGGAGGTTCTCGATAAGCTGTGGAACGAGCTCGACCCGACCCAGCCCGGCGACGGGCCACACAGCTGGCTGTCCTCCCAGGCCGTCTCCAAACACGGCATCGTTCGGCAGATCAACCACCGCAAGGTACGGCTGCGTCCGGTCGCCGAAGGGGAAGCACTGTTCCGGTGCGATCGGTGTCGTCGTATCACCGCCGTGTCGGTGCGGGGCGTCTGCCCGACCTACCGCTGTGACGGAGAGCTGCGATCGTGGCACCGCCCCGTACTCAGTGACGAGGGCAATCATTACCGGCTTCTCTACCTCGACTCGCTCCCTGTGCCGATGAAGGTGCGCGAGCACACCGCCCAGTGGACGAGTGAGAAGGCTGCCGAAATCCAAGGGGAATTCGTACGGGGCGAAGTCAACGCACTGTCGTGTTCCACAACGTTCGAACTCGGTGTCGATGTCGGCGAGCTGCAGGCCGTGGTGCTGCGCAACATGCCCCCGACGACGGCGAACTACGTCCAACGCGCCGGGCGTGCCGGACGTCGCTCCGATGCGGCCGCGTTGGTCCTGACATTCGCGCAACGCCGCTCCCATGACCTCTCCCGGTTCGCCGACCCAGCGACCATGATCTCCGGTGAGACACGGCCCCCGGTCGTTCCACTGGAGAACGTCCGGATTGACCGGCGGCACGCACACTCGGTGGCATTGGCCGCATTCTTTCGCACGATGAAGGCCGAACGCCACCAGACATGGACGACGGCGGGGGACTTCTTTCTCCGCCCGGACCCGGCACCGTCCGATTATGTCCTCCCATGCGAGTTGGTCCGCTCGTTCCTCGCGCCCGTACCCGACGACGTGCAGGCCAGCCTGGATGCCGTCCTTCCCCCTGCTGTCGCCAAAGCGATGGAAGTCGAGAACGACGGCTGGGTGGACGAACTGGTGAACCTGCTCGAGAAAGCCCGCGCGCAGTTGGAACACGACGTCACAGCGTTCGAGGCACGCAAGGCCGAGGCCACGCGCGAAGAAAACTTCGCGCTCGCCGGTCAGTGCAAGAGAGTACTGGCAACCTTGCGGAAGCAACCCCTCATCAATTTCCTGGCCAACCACAACGTGCTTCCCAAGTACGGATTCCCTGTCGATACGGTGGAGCTCCGGACCAGCACCGTGAGTAACGAAGGAGCACAGCTGGAGCTGACCCGTGACCTCAGTATGGCGATCAGTGAGTACGCTCCCGGGTCTCAAGTGGTCGCGGGCGGGAAGCGCTGGACTTCCGGTGGGGTTTACCGACTACCCGGACGCGGATTGGTCACGCGATACTACGTCACCTGCGAAAAGTGCGGTCACTATCGCGAAGATGTCGACACTCCGGACGTCGAATGCCCCTCATGCAAGAGGGGGGCCAGGCGGGCCGCGCTCCAATACGCCGAACCCACCTACGGCTTCGTCGCCTGCTCCAGTGACGCACAAGGTGCCGCCGAACCACCACGTCGGGCAGGGTCGATCGCGAAGTACCTCGTCGACACCCAGGCCGATCTCCGGCAGGGCCTCACCCACTTCCCGACAGGTGGGATTTTACGGTGGCGAGCCGGTGCCCGTGGCTTGTTCGTGGTCATCAACGAGGGCCCACAGCGACGGGGCTTCTACCTCTGTCAGACCTGCGGCTGGGGAACGCCCGCAAATAAAAAAATCCCTCGTGAACACCAACATCTGCTGAACCGGCAAACATGCAAGGGCACGCTGGTCCGGCAATCTCTGGCGCATCGTTACGAAACCGACTTCGTGGAGGTACGGATCGACGGCCTGGCCGCTCTTGCCCCGGCCGCGAATTACCGGTCCGCGGTATACGCGTTGCTGGAAGGAGCTTCGACCGCGTTGGAGATCAGCCGCGACGACATCGACGGCACCGTGCACCGAGGCTCGGATGGCAGGCCGTCGCTGGTGCTCTTCGACACCACCCCCGGCGGCGCGGGCAACGCGCTACGCATCGCCGACGCCTTGGACACGGTGGTGCCCGCCGCGATGGCACGGGTCGCCGGGTGTGAGTGCGGCGAGGAAACGAGCTGCTACGGCTGTCTGCGTGGGTTCTCCAATGACCGCTACCACGAGGAACTGTCCCGCCATGCCGCCATGGAGTTGCTCGAAGACCTGGTACCGAGGCCATGACACCGCAGCCGCCGACCATGAGCTCAGCCGACAACGCTACACAAACCGATCACACCGGTGGCTCCACCCTGCGCCAATCGCCGCTGGAGCTGGCGTTCAGCGCACTGCTCCGGGGAGCCGGAGGACAGCGTGTCACATTCTACGCTGTCTCCGAAGTCCTTCAGGAATACGCGGTGCCGAAAGGAGAGATTCCGCTGCTGTTGCGGCGGCTCCTCGGGTCCGGGGTTCCGCTGGTCGCGGGACTGGCCGAGCTGGCGGGGCCAGCCGAGAACGCGGAGTCGGCATGTTCCGACACACCGGCACCGGTATCGCCCCGGAAATCGGGTGGGCCGGAACACCTCCGCGCCGACATCGGCATCGGCGACCTACACGGCGACGAAACGCTGGACACTTCCGGTATCCGACTCGCCCACCTCGGTCTCGGAGACTACTCTTCGGGCAGCGGACGACCGGAAAGGCAACCGTGGGACATACAATTCAGCGTCCAACTCGTAGAAGATGCTGAGGAATGTTCCACCACGCTCGATATCGCGAGGCTGCATCACTCCCAGATATCGAAGACCACACTACTGACTGCCAATGAGGAGATCGAACTGGCGCAGACTATCGAGGCCGGACTTTACGCAGAGGAGAAACTATGCGCCGAGTTTCCCTCTGACAGAGCTGATCTTCAATATATAGCCCAGGAAGGCCGCAAGGCGTTCCGGCGCATGATCACGGCCAATCTGCGTCTGGTGTCCTCCATCGCATGGCGTTATTACCACCAGGGACTCGACGAGCTCGATATCCTGCAGGAAGGCACTCTGGGGCTCATCCGAGCCGTGCAGAAGTTCAACTACCGGACCGGAAACAAGCTCTCTACCTATGCGTCGTGGTGGATCAAACAAGCGATCACCCGTGCACTCGCCGACCAGACCCGGACGATCCGGCTTCCCGTCCACGTCGTCGAGGTCGTCAACAAGGTGCGCAAGGCCGAATCAGACCTTTGCCAATCCGAGGAACGACCCGCTGCCGAGGAGGTCGCGAAGCGGGCGAGCGTCGCACCGGAAAAAGTTCGGGAGATCCGTGAATTGCCACACACGTTATCCCTCACCACAGTCGTCGAATCGCTGGATGAGGCCCAACTCACGAACCTCTCCGAGCGATACCTGCCCACCACGGAGCCCGATCTGTTCGGTCTGCATCCGGACGACATCAAACCTGCCATGCGGAGCCTGCCCGACCGCGAACGCTACGTGCTCGAGCGGCGCCACGGTTTCGTGGGAGACCCGGACACGCTCGAGACGATCGGCGCCGAACTCGGTGTCACCCGGGAGCGGGTCCGGCAGCTCGAGAAGAAGGCGAAAGACAAGCTCGAACTCCACCTTCGGAACCTCGTCACCATCAAGTAGTCCGACATTAACTACTGGCTCGGTTACCAACCTTCCCAGCGACGACCCGGACACCGCCGAGGTGCGGGCGCTGCGTCCACCCGCCGACCGGAACCTCACCGCCACACTGCTGCGGATCGCCCGCGCCGTGGCGTGCGGCTTCCGCGACGAGATCGTTCGGAGAAGCCGGTGTGCTGAACGGGCCCGCTGCCGCATCCGAGGCGTCGTGGCCGCTGCCAGTGCACAGGCTGTGGATGTGATCGAGGCGCGCCAGACCTGACAGCGTTAACACGCTTATAGTAATCGTGTTAACGCTAACCGCTGCGGTGGCCACCTCACGTCGATATGGTTCATGCTTTAACTATCCGACCCCCTTAAGGTGTGGAGCATGGCGGCGCACGAACCCGGGGAGCCCGGACAGGGCGGTCCTTCCGACGACGAGCTGGACTTCTGGTCGTTCGTCGAGCTGGCCAACCGCAGGCTGTACCGCGAGTACGGGTTCCGCCACCAGCTCGCCACGCAGCTGCTGCTCACCCTGAACCGGGCCTCCAACATCGTCACCTACGACCTGGAGGCCTCGATCCACCGGCCGCGCGGCCGGTCGTGGTCGGGGTTCCGGCTGCTGTTCGTCGTCTGGCTGGCCGGCCCGCTGGAGCCGAAGAAGGCCGCCGAACTGACCGGGATGAGCCGGGCCGCGGTGTCCAATCTGACCAAGACCCTGGTCGCCGACGGGTTGCTGGAGCGCGACCCCGGCACGCGCGACGGACGGTCGGTGCTGCTTTCGCTCACCGACGCCGGGCACGAGGAGATGGTGACGGTTTTCGGCGAGCAGAACGAGCGGGAACGCGACTGGGTCGACGTGCTCTCCGCCGAGGAACAGCGCATCCTGGTGATGCTGCTGGACAAGCTGGTCTCCGGCCGCGAGGACTTCGACGTCCGGGGTCGCACCTGACCCTGCGGGCGAGCGACGCGCCCTTGACCCGAAGGTAGTAAATGGTTTAACTATATGGGCAGGTCCCCCGCGACCGCGGCCTTCCTCGGCCCGCCACCGACAGCAAGGAGGCAGTCATGGCGTACTACCGCCGGGTCGGAAACGTGCCCCCGAAACGGCACACCCAGCACCGCACGGACGACGGCGGCCTCTACTACGAGGAGCTGATGGGCGAGGAGGGCTTCTCCTCCGACTCGTCGCTGCTCTACCACCGCGAGATCCCGTCGGCGATCGTGGACTCGCAGGTGTGGGAGCCGCCGGACACCACGACCACCCCGAACCACCCGCTCAAGCCGCGCCACCTGAAACTGCACGACCTCTTCGACGCACGCGGCGCCGCCGACACCGACGTCGTCACCGGACGCCGCCTCGTGCTCGGCAACGGCGATGTGCGGATCTCCTACGTCGTGGCGGGCAAGGACTCCCCGCTCTACCGCAACGCGCTCGGCGACGAGGTCGTCTACGTCGAGTCCGGTGCCGCCACGGTGGAGACCGTGTTCGGCGCGTTGGAGGCCGGCGCGGGCGACTACGTGATCATCCCGACCTCCACCACGCACCGCTGGCTGCCGCACGGCGGGGAACCGCTGCGGGCCTACGCGATCGAGGCGAACAGCCACATCGCCCCACCGAAGCGCTACCTGTCCCGCTACGGGCAGCTGCTGGAGCACGCGCCGTACTGCGAGCGGGACCTGCACGGGCCCGACGAGCCGCTGCTGGCCGAGGGCACCGACGTCGAGGTCTACGTCAAGCACCACGCCGGCGGCAGGATCGTGGGCACCCGGATGGTGTATCCGACGCATCCGTTCGACGTCGTCGGCTGGGACGGCTGCCTGTACCCGTACCGGTTCAGCATCCACGACTTCGAGCCCATCACCGGCCGGGTGCACCAGCCGCCGCCCGTGCACCAGGTGTTCGAGGGCCACAACTTCGTGGTGTGCAACTTCGTGCCGCGCAAGGTGGACTACCACCCGCTGGCCATCCCGGTGCCCTACTACCACTCCAATGTGGACTCCGACGAGGTCATGTTCTACTGCGGCGGCGACTACAGCGCCCGCAAGGGGTCCGGGATCGACCAGGGCTCGATCTCGGTGCACCCCGGCGGCTACTCGCACGGCCCGCAGCCGGGCGCGTACGAACGCAGCATCGGCGTGCAGTCGGTCGACGAGCTCGCCGTCATGGTGGACACCTTCCGCCCGCTCGAACTCGGCGAGGGCGGCCTGGCGTGCGAGGACCCCGGTTACGCCTGGACCTGGTCGGGACGGGGGCCGGGGCAGTGAGCGCACCGGAGCCGATCCCCGCCTTCGCCCGGGGTCTGTGTGACGACGCGGCGGTGTTCCCACCGGGGCTGGCGCCGCTGTCCGAGGCCGTGCCCGCGCACCGGACGCATCGTGCGGGCGGCTACCGCGACCTCGTCGGGCCGCTGGTACTCGCCGAGCCGATGCTGTCCGACCTGGTGCCGCTGCTCGACG
>NZ_KE387057.1:0-5451 GCF_000430445.1 Saccharomonospora iraqiensis subsp. iraqiensis | reverse complement strand
TCGACCGGGTCGCCGTCGCCCACGGTCACCCGCGCCGCCTCCGGCGTGCCCGCGACATGGACCAGGGCCTCGGTCGTCCCGGCGCGCAGCAGGAACGCCACCCCCGCGCTGCCCCCGAGCCGCCATCCGTTCGGCACGTCCCACGGGTCGACGACCGGACCCGCCGGGTACAGCCGCACCAGCCGGTCCAGCGCCGCCGCGACGAGGAACTCGTCCGGCACGTCGCCGGCCGTCAGCGTGCCGAGCTCGCGTTCCACCAGCGCGGTGTCGAGCCGGCCCGCACGCACCTCCGGGTGCCGGACGAGCGCACGCAGGAACGGCACGTTCGTCGGCACGCCCAGCACCGCGGTGTCGGCGAGGGCACGGTCCAGCCGGTGCAGGGCCGAGGCCCGGTCGGGCCCCCAGGCGACGACCTTGGCCAGCATCGGGTCGTAGTGCGAGCCGACGACCGCGCCCGGGTGCAGGCCGGAGTCCACCCGGACGTGGCCCGCCTCGGGTTCGGCCAGGCCGAGCACCGTGCCCCCGGTGGGCACGAACTCGCGCGCCGGGTCCTCGGCGTAGACACGGGCCTCGGCGGCGTGCCCCTCCAGACGCACGTCGTCGGAGGTCAGCGTCAGCCGCTCCCCCGCCGCCACGCGCACCTGCCACTCCACCAGGTCCACGCCGGTGACCAGTTCGGTGACCGGGTGCTCCACCTGCAGCCGGGTGTTCATCTCCAGGAAGAAGAACTCGTCCGGGCGGTCGGCGGAGACGATGCACTCGACGGTGCCCGCGCCGACGTACCCGACCGAGCGTGCGGCCTCCACAGCGGCCCGTCCCATGCGCTCGCGCGTGTCCGCGTCGAGCAGCGCCGACGGTGCCTCCTCGACGATCTTCTGGTGCCGCCGCTGCAGGCTGCACTCCCGCTCACCGAGGTGCAGGCAGTGACCGTGGGAGTCGGCGAGCACCTGGATCTCGATGTGCCGCGGCGCGGTGACGAACCGCTCGACGAGCAGCCGGTCGTCGCCGAACGCCCCGCGCGCCTCGCGCCGCGCCGACTCCACCGCCTCCGGAAGGCCCTCGGGGGAGGTCACCACCCGCATCCCCTTGCCGCCACCACCGGCCGACGGCTTCAACAGCACCGGATAGCCCACCCGGTCGGCGGCCGCCGCCACGGAATCCACCCCGGACACGTCACTCTCCCCGGGGACCACGGGAACGCCCGCGGCGGACACGGTGTCCTTGGCGCGGATCTTGTCGCCCATCGCCTCGATCGCCGACGGGGGCGGTCCGATGAACACGATCCCGGCGTCGGCGCAGGCGCGGGCGAAGGCGGCGTTCTCGGAGAGGAACCCGTAGCCGGGGTGCACCGCCTGCGCGCCGGAGTCCACGGCGGCGCGCACGATGTCCGGTACGGACAGGTAACTCCGCGTGGCCTCGGCCGGACCGACCCGGACGGCGACATCGGCCTCGGCGACGTGCCGGGCGTCGGCGTCGGCGTCGCTGTAGACCGCCACCGAGCGGATCCCCATCCGGCGCAGCGTGGTGATCACCCGGACGGCGATCTCGCCCCGGTTCGCGACCAGAACCGTGTCGAACATGCCCCTCACATCCTGAAGACGCCGTAGTTGACCGGTTCGAGCGGCGCGTTGCCCGCCGCGGACAACGCCAGCCCCAGCACCGTCCGGGTGTCCTTCGGGTCGATCACGCCGTCGTCCCAGATGCGCGCGGTGGAGTAGTACGGGTTGCCCTGCGTCTCGTACTGCTCCCGGATCGGTTCCTTGAACTCCTCCTCGGCCTCTGCCGACCACTCCTGCCCGCGCGCCTCGAATCCGTCCCGGCGCACCGTGGCCAGGACCGAGGCGGCCTGTTCGCCCCCCATCACCGAGATCCGGGCGTTCGGCCACATCCACAGGAACCGGGGCGAGTACGCCCGGCCGCACATCGAGTAGTTGCCCGCACCGAACGATCCGCCGATGATCACTGTGAATTTCGGGACCCGGGCGCAGGCCACGGCGGTTACCATCTTCGCGCCGTGCTTGGCGATGCCGCCGGCCTCGTAGTCGCGCCCCACCATGAATCCGGTGATGTTCTGCAGGAACACCAGTGGAATCGAACGCCGGTCGCACAGTTCGATGAAGTGCGCCCCCTTCATCGCCGATTCCCCGAACAGCACCCCGTTGTTGGCCACGATGCCCACCGGGTGCCCGTGGATGTGGGCGAAACCGGTGACCAGTGTCGTGCCGTACTCCTTCTTGAACTCGGCGAACCGGCTGCCGTCCACCACCCGCGCGATCACCTCCCGCACGTCGTACGGGGTGCGGGAGTCGACGGGCACGGCCGCGTAGAGGTCGTCCGGATCGACGGCGGGTTCCTCGACCGGCGCCGTCTCCCACGGACGCGGCGGTGGGGGCCCGAGGGTGGCGACGATGGAGCGCACGATGCGCAGGGCGTCGGCGTCGTCGGCGGCCAGGTGGTCGGTCACCCCGGACTGCCGGGCGTGCACGTCGCCGCCGCCCAGTTCCTCGGCGGTGACCTCCTCCCCCGTCGCGGCCTTCACCAGCGGTGGTCCGCCGAGGAAGATCGTGCCCTGGTTCCGCACGATCACCGCCTCGTCGCTCATGGCGGGGACGTAGGCGCCGCCCGCCGTGCAGGACCCGAGCACGGCCGCGATCTGCGGAATCCCGCGCGCGGACATGGTGGCCTGGTTGTAGAAGATGCGGCCGAAGTGCTCGCGGTCCGGGAACACCTCGTCCTGACGCGGCAGGAACGCGCCGCCGGAGTCGACGAGGTAGAGGCAGGGCAGGTTGTTGTGCAGCGCCACCTCCTGCGCCCGGAGGTGCTTCTTCACCGTCACCGGGTAGTAGGTGCCGCCCTTGACGGTGGCGTCGTTCGCCACGATCACGCACTCGCGGCCGGACACCCGGCCGATCCCGGTGATGATCCCGGCGGCCGGGGCCTCGTCGTCGTAGAGCCCGGTGGCCGCCAGCGGGGAGAGTTCCAGCAGCGGCGAACCGGGGTCGAGCAGTGCGTCCACCCGGTCGCGGGGCAACAGCTTGCCCCGTTCGACATGCCGGGCCCGTGCCTTCTCGGGTCCGCCCGGACGCACGTCGGCCAGGCGGGCACGCAGATCGTCCACCAGCTCGGTGTGCGCACGGGTGTTGCGGGTACCCGCTTCCCCGCCGGGATCGACGGAGCTGGTCAGCGCCGGAGTGTCCATCACACCCTCAAGTTAGCAGCCGTTAACGTCCGATGCGAGGTTAGCGGCCACTAACGGGTGGTGTCCAGGGTCCCGTGCCGGCCGGCTCAGCCGGTCACGGACTCCAGTGCGGGCAGGTATCCGGACGCCTGCCCCGCGGCGGTCGGGTGGTAGGACTCGTCGACGGGCCAGGTGAGGCTGTGCAGCCACCACTCGCCGTCGGAGCAGATCTCGTGGCCGTCGAAGTGGCCCCGTGCATCGACGAAGGTGACGCCCGCGGCCGCCGCGCGCTGCGCGGTGACCTCGGCCAGCGTGTCCGCACCCGAGTTGATCGCCGACCGTTTCGTGTCGCTCAGCCCCGCCCGGCACGAGCCCCCGATCTCGTAGAAGCGGGGATATCCCAGCACGATCACCTCCGCGTTCGGGGCGTTGGCGGTCACCGTGGCGTAGACGTCGTCGAGCAGGCCGGGCAGTGTGGTCGTGGCGTAGTCCTCCGCGGTGGCCACCCGGTCGACGCACTGCTGGTCCGTCCCGAGCGTGCAGTCGATCATCACGTCGGTGAAGCCCGCGTCGTTCCCGCCGACCGACAGGGTCACCAGCGTGGTGCCCGCGTCCAGCGCGGACGCCTGGCTGATCACGTCGGACGTGCGGGCGCCGAGGCAGGCGGCGAATTCGAAGTCGGAAACCGGGTGCGATTCCGCCCAGAGCGCCGGATACGCGTTGGAACTGCGTTTGCAATTGCCGGAATCGCCGTACGATCCGGCGCCCACCCCGGAGGAATACGAGTCGCCCAGCGCGACGTAGTCGACGGCGGGCGCGGCGGCCGTCGGCACGACTCCCCCCGCCAGGGCGAGTAACGTGATTGTTATCGTTGCGAGGAACCGACGGGTCCGCACCATCATGGCGCACCTTCCATCGACGATCGGCCGAGGAAAATGCTTACCAGGTGACCGCCTCGCGGAGTGGGAGCCGGAATCGAACTCCACCCGGACGGCTTACGCCGGAGGTCGGCCCGTCATTAGCGCGCGCTAACGAAAGCGCTAGAGTGTGCCGGTGTCCTCCGGTTCCCCCCTGATCCGCGGTGACAAGGCGAGTCGGCGCGAGGAGATCCTCGCGGCCGCGGCCGAGCTGTTCGCCGACCGCGGATTCCACGGCGTCGGGATCGACGACATCGGCGCCGCCGTGGGCATTTCCGGCCCGGCACTGTACCGGCACTTCCGCAGCAAGGACGCCATGCTCGGCGAGATGCTCACCTCGATCAGCCGGTACCTGTTGGACGGAGCCCTCGGACACGCCGGGCACGACGGTCCTCCCGACGAGGTCCTGGCCGGGCTGGTGCGGTTCCACGTCGACTTCGCCCTGACCCAGCCCGCGCTGATCACGGTGCAGGAACGCGACCTGGCCAACCTGACCGAGGACGACCGCAGACAGGTGCGCGCGCTGCAACGCCGCTACGTCGAGGTCTGGGTGGACGCGCTCCGCGCCGCCGTCCCGCACCTGGACGACACCCGCGCACGGTCCACCGCGCACGCCGTGTTCGGACTGATGAACTCCACCCCGCACAGTCGCCACCTGCCCGACCCGGAACTCGCCGAGCTGCTCGCCGAGCTCGCTCTCGGGGCACTGCACGCCGCACGGTAGCCGGACACCACCGGGCGCCTGACCCGGGTGCGCTCCGTCGGACCGCGCCGGAGCGGGTACTCCTTGCGCCGGTGGGGAGGATGGACCTTCCCCACCGTGCACCCACGGTCGGGACGTGGAACGCGGCCCGCGGGTGATCCCCACCGGCCGCGCCGAGAACGAGGAGGCAGACGTGCGGATCGCCGTCCCCCGGGAGACGAAGAAGCACGAGTACCGGGTCGCACTGACCCCCACCGGCGTCGACGAGCTCACCCGCAGAGGGCACGAGGTGTTCGTCGAGACCGGCGCGGGGGCCGGTTCGGCGATCACGGACGCGGAGTACGAGTCGGCCGGGGCCACGGTCCTGCACGCCGCCGCGGACGTGTGGGCCGAGGGCGAGCTGGTGCTCAAGGTGAAGGAGCCGGTCGCGGCCGAGTACGCGCACCTGCGCGCGGATCAGGTGCTGTTCACCTATCTGCACCTCGCCGCGGACGGGTCGCTCACCCGGGCACTGCTGGAGGCGGGCACGACCGCGATCGCCTACGAGACGGTGCAGACCGACGACGGGGCGCTGCCGCTGCTGGCCCCGATGTCCGAGGTGGCGGGCAGGCTCGCGCCCCAGGCGGGCGCGGCCGCGCTGTTGCGCCCCGCCG
>NZ_KE387056.1:104047-106312 GCF_000430445.1 Saccharomonospora iraqiensis subsp. iraqiensis | reverse complement strand
ACGTCCGGGAGGCCGAGCGGGCCGCGCGCGTCCACGGCTTCGACCCCGCCACCCTCGACGCCGACGGCTGGCGCCGCTTCTGGCCGCGTGAGCGGGCCGTCGGCGCGGAGGTGTGAGTCGAGGGGTGAGTGCGCGCGGGACTGGGCCGATGTGGTGAACTTGCACGTCATGAGCGACGAAGTCCCGAGGTATCTCGGCCTCGCGCCGTACCTGTACTACACCGACGCCACCGAGGCCGTGGAGTGGCTGACCAGGGTGTTCGGGTTCAAGGAGAAGGTGCGCTACGTCGACGCGGCCGGTGAGGTGTTCCAGGCCACCCTGGTGGCCGGGGGGACCGAGATCCATCTCACCGCCGTGGACGAGAACTACTGGGACGCCAAGGGGGTCGACGGGCCGGTCGGCCAGCTCAACGTCGTCTACGTCGACGACGTCGACGCGCACTTCGAGCGGCTGCGCGAAGTGGTCGGCGACTCGATCGAGTACTCCCAGCCCCAGGACCAGCCCTACGGCGCACGCCTGTTCACGGTGCAGGACATCGGTGGCAACAGCTGGGCCTTCTGGCAGCACATCTCGGACGAGGTGGATCTCCCGGTCGGGTGGCAGGAGATCCGGTCCGAGGACAACGGAACCGGGGCCTCCGCGAACGGCTCGGCCGACGGCTCCGGGGAGCGGACCACCCCCGACGGAGGGGGTGACCTGCCGGGCGCCCACCGCGCGGACAGCTCCGGCGACGGCGACGGAGGCGGGTCGGAGGAGTCCTAGATCGCACCCCGCCCGGGTAGCCGACGGCCGGACAGGCCCCGGCGGCTAGGCTGAGGTCGTCGCCGCGTCCACACGGCGCGGCCGGTCGGCGTGTCCGCGGGAAGCCGACGCAGTGACACACAACCGGGTGAGGAGCTGAGTGTGGCGGTTATCGAGCAGGTAGGCGCGCGCGAGATTCTGGACTCTCGCGGCAACCCCACCGTCGAGGTGGAGGTCGCCCTGGACGACGGCACGATGACGCGGGCCGCGGTGCCCTCGGGTGCCTCGACGGGCGAGCACGAGGCCGTGGAGCTGCGCGACGGGGACAAGCGCTACAACGGCAAGGGTGTCCAGCGCGCGGTCGCGGCCGTGCTCGACGAGATCGGTCCGGACCTGGCCGGTGTCGAGGCCGTCGACCAGCGCATCATCGACCAGAAGCTGCTCGACCTCGACGGCACGCCGGACAAGAGCAGGCTGGGCGCCAACGCGATGCTCGGGGTGTCGCTCGCCGTGGCGAAGGCGGCCGCCGACTCGGCGGAGCTCGAACTCTTCCGCTACCTCGGCGGGCCGAACGCGCACGTGCTGCCCGTGCCGATGATGAACATCCTGAACGGCGGCGCGCACGCCGACACCGACGTGGACATCCAGGAGTTCATGATCGCGCCGATCGGCGCGGAGTCCTTCCGCGAGTCGCTGCGGTGGGGTGCGGAGACCTACCAGGCGCTGAAGTCGGTGCTGAAGAGCCGGGGCCTGGGTACCGGCCTCGGTGACGAGGGCGGCTTCGCGCCGAGCCTGTCGTCCAACCGCGAGGCGCTGGACATCATCGTCACCGCGATCGAGAAGGCGGGCTACCGGCCCGGCCGGGACATCGCTCTGGCGCTCGACGTCGCGGCGACCGAGTTCTTCTCGGACAACACCTACACCTTCGAGGGCAGCAAGCGCAGTGCCGAGCAGATGATCGGCTACTACAGCGAGCTGGTCGACGCCTACCCGCTGGTCTCCATCGAGGACCCGCTCTCGGAGGACGACTGGGACGGCTGGGCACGGCTGACCGCCGAACTCGGCGAGAGCGTGCAGCTGGTCGGGGACGACCTGTTCGTCACCAACCCGGACCGGCTGGAGGAGGGCATCAACCGCAAGATCGCGAACGCCCTGCTCGTCAAGGTCAACCAGATCGGCACCCTGTCCGAGACGCTGGACGCGGTCACGCTGGCCACCTCCTGCGGCTACAAGTCGATGATGAGCCACCGCTCCGGCGAGACCGAGGACACCACGATCTCCGACCTGGCGGTGGCCACCGGCGTCGGCCAGATCAAGACCGGTGCCCCGGCGCGCAGTGAGCGGGTGGCGAAGTACAACCAGCTGCTGCGGATCGAGGAGACCCTGGCCGACGCGGCCCGCTACGCCGGGGACCTCGCGTTCCCGCGGTTCACGCCGGAGGGCTGACGCCCGTGCCGGACCGGGGCAGGCCGAGGAACCGGCGCGGCGGGGGGAGACCGGAGCGTTCCCCCCGCCGGCCCCGGC
>NZ_KE387056.1:96774-103947 GCF_000430445.1 Saccharomonospora iraqiensis subsp. iraqiensis | reverse complement strand
GCCGAACGAGAAAGAGATGTCCTCGCCGGACGGGCAGGATCCGGGATGCCCACCGGAAGGGCAGCCGCGGTGCCGGTGGGCAGGGTGGGGGCTGCTTGGTGGTCATCCCGTCGCCTGACGTGATGGCTATCACGCCGCGCCGGGGCCGCAAGCCTGGCAGCCGGGCGTTGCGGTCCCGAGGACGGTTGCGGCCCCGACACGGCGTGATCGAGACGCCATCGGGCGACGGGATGACCACCAAGCGGTAACAATGCGCACACGTTCCGCGATCGCTCTACCCAAACCGTGCGAGATTGGGCACTCAGCCAATCAGCCGGTTGCGGGCATCGCGAGAGTCCCGAATGATGGCTCTTGGAGTGGAGGTCGCTAGGCGTGGGAGGGACAGCGGTGGTAACTAGAGTTCCTGTCTCCCCTTCGGTCTTGGAATGGGCTGCAGACTGGGCTGGAATCGAAGCTGACGACGTTCACGGAACCTTACCACTGAACGAATGGATCGCTGGCCAACAGCAGCCAACTATCAAACAACTCGAAAAGTTCGCCAAGACCGCCGGGGTCCCTTTCGGATATCTCCTCCTCCAGGAGCCGCCGAGAATGGAACTTCCTATACCCGACTACAGGGAAGGTTTCGGAGGTCCTGTCGGCGAGCCGTCTGCAAATCTGTTTGCAGTATTGAACCAGAGCATTCGGAAACAAGACTGGTACCGTGGCTACGCGCAAGACCATATGCTCCCAAAGGTGACCGTTGTAGCCTCCGCTGCAAAAACGAGCGCCACTGCCGCTGCAGAAGATATTCGCACGAAACTTGATTTCGAAGTACAGGAGCGTTTCGGCAATGGGTCTGCCGTGCGCAAGCATCTCATCGACAAGTTCGAAGAAATCGGCGGCCTGACTGTTGTCACCTCGATGGTTGACAACAATACTCATAGACCTTTAGACGAAGACGAGTTTCGGGGATTTTCTCTGGTCGATGAGTATGCCCCTCTTGTTTTTGTGAATGCTCGCCAGACTTTGAATGGTCAAATCTTTACCTTAGCGCACGAATTCGCGCACGTGTGGCTAGGATCCGGCGGAATCAGTCGAGAAGATCCCGCCCAGAGATCGAAATCAGAGATCGAGCAGTGGTGCAACACTGTCGCTTCTGAGGTCCTAGTGCCTTCAGAAGATCTAAAAGAGCGTTATCCCGGCATGTCAAGGCTTGAACTCGCCGGGCAGCTCAAGCGCCTGTCCGAGGTTTATCGCTGTGGCACCTTGGTGATTCTCCAAGCCATCCGCAGGAATCGTCTCATCGAGTTCGACGATTTTGAGTCCGTATACGATGCCGAAGTTCAGCGTCTGGCCTCTCATAAGGCGAGCGAAGTAAGTGGAGGGGGAAACTTCTACTACAACCAGAACTACAGAATCGGAGCAAGGTTTGCCCGCGCGGTAATCGGCGATGCACTCGAAGGGCGCACAGAGTTATCAGAAGCCATGAGGCTCACCTCTCTCCGTGCCCTTAACGTTTTCGACTCTTATGCCAAGCTCCTGGGGTTTTGATCATGTATCTCCTCGATGCTAACGCGTTCATGGAGGCTGCGCGCCTTTACTATGGGTTTGATTTTGCACCGGGGTTTTGGGACTGGCTTGAAGACCCTATCCTCGGCGGGCGCGTTGGCTCCGTAGCGGCTGTGCGCACTGAGATTCTTGCCGGCAAAGGTGAACTCGTGGACTGGGCAAACAAACTGCCAGCGGAGTTTTGGCTTGAGGACTCCGCTGACTCACTGGATAACTTGGCTCGACTTGCTACGTGGGCGAATGACAAAGACCGCCCCTACGGGCAGGCCGCCGTTAGCGATTTCATGGCTTCTGCCGACATAAGGATAATAGCGCTAGCGATGGCAGTAGGCGGGGTGGTAGTGACGCGTGAGGTGCCGGCTCCTCAGTCGAAAACGAGAGTGAAGATCCCGGATGTCTGCAGGGCTTTTGAAGTTCCCTACGAAACTCCGTTCGAGGTATATCGACAGCTCGGTATGAAGCTAGTAGCGCCTTCAGTCTCTTAGAACTAGTTGTTGGTGGTTGAGGTTGTCGACACTCGTCGCCAGGTCGGCGAACGAGTGTAAGGGGCCGTTGTCTCAATCCCCGGGTTTCCCTCGGAATATGCAGCTATGCGCGGACAGCCGAAGACGAAGAACGAGCATTAGCTTCTGCTAACGACACAGTTGGTGCCAGGTGAGGACAGTTAGCAGTAGACATCGGCGACTGTCGCCCTGGAATCGACGCAGTGCGGGTTCGAGACCCGTCGGGGGCACTGTCACCGCAGGTCGGCCCCCTTACGCCCCACAGACGCCGACCCTCACATCATGTCCTCAAGATGGCGCCTGACGTTGACCAGAAGAAGAGGTCCTCGCCGGACGGGCAAGCCTGGCAACATCAGCCGCCGGCCCCGAGGCAGGTTGCCCCCTTGACCCAGCGTGATCGGGCTACGCCAGGTCGACGGGATGGCACAAGGGCCCACTCCCAAGGTGGGAAGCAGTATGCCCCCCGACAACTACTCACGCTGATCCCGGGCGAAGCGGTCGGTGGCTGCGATGATCGCTGCGGTCATGCTGCCGCCGCGGTGTCCGGTGTCGTCGAGGACCACCAGCTCGCTGCCGGGCCAAGCGCGGTGCAATGCCCACGCCGTGTCGAGTGGACCGCTGACGTCGTAACGCCCGTGGATCAACACGGCAGGAATCCCGTGGAGCCGCTCGATGTCACGCAGCAACTGCCCCTCGTCCAGGAAGCAGCCGTGGGACCAGTAGTGGGTCACGATGCGAGCGAAGGCCAGCTGAAATGCCGGGTCGGCGACCGACAGGAACGGTGCGGCGTCGGGGGCCAGCGACATGTGGGTGTCCTCCCACTCGCACCACCCGCGTGCGGCCTTGGCCCGGACCTCGGGGTCGGGATCGTGAAGCAGCCGGCTGTAGGCGGCCGACAGGTCGCCGTCGCGTTCGGCGGCGGGTACGCCGTCGCGGAACCGCTCCCACTCGCGCGGGAAAACCCGGCCCATGTCACGAGTGATCCAGTCGGTGTCGCGCCGGTCGCCGTTGGTCACGGCCGCGAGCACCAGTTCGGTCACCCGCTCCGGATATGCCTGCGCGTAGGCGAGACCGAGGGTGACGCCCCACGAGCCACCCTCCACCAGCCAGCGCTCGATTCCCAGGTGGACCCGCAGCGCCTCCAGGTCGGCGACGAGGTGCTGGGTGGTGTTGGCCGACAGGTCGACGACCGGATCGGCCGCCGAAGGGTTGCTGCGCCCGGAGTTGCGCTGGTCGAACAGGACCACGCGGTAGCGGTTCGGGTCGAACAGGCTCCGCAATCTCGGAGAGCTCCCCGACCCGGGACCGCCGTGCAGGGCGACGGCCGGCTTGCCATCGGGGTTGCCCGACACCTCCCAATACAGCGAATGGCCGTCGCCGACCTCCAGCATGCCTGACTCGTGCGGCTCGATCGATGGATAACGCCCGTCGTCGGATGTCCTCGCCATACAGGCATGATCGCTGTGGTGCTCCACGAGAGAAAGGGCTCGCCGCCGCACGAATCCTCAGGTCATTCCGACCACGACGGACTTCTGTTCTCCAAGATGGTTGCCGGTGTAGTGGCGCTGCCCAGCGCAGGCGCTGGGCCGGTGCGGGCCGTCATCCTCCGGCAGCCCAGCGCCGGTGTGGTCATGTCGGTGTCCCAGGGGCCGGGAACTCGCGCAAGCCGTCTTCCAGCGCTGCCATCGCAGGTGGCAGGTGTGATTGGTCGAGTCCGTGCAGCTCGAAACGGAGTCGGTTCTCCAGCGCGTCCGTAGCCTCTCCGGTCACGGTCAGGGTTCCGGTCCTTGTGCACCGGATGGTGAGGCTGATCCAGTCTTCGAGGCTGTCCAGCTGCGCGGTGCCCTGCAGCGTGTCGTGGACCGCTCGTAGCTCGTCACGGAAGTCGGCCAGTTCCTCGATCCGGAGACTCGCCCCGAGGGTTCCGGTGAAGCACCCGGCGCGGACCGAGATCGAAGCGGAGACCCAGCCGCCGTCCCGAAAGTCCGAAGCGTCCGGATGCGACGGGGCCCGGAGGATCAGCCCGATGTGTTCGCCGCCCTCGCTCCCGAGCAGTACCGAGGACGGTGTCATCCGGAACTCCCCGACCGTCCTCCCGGAGTGATCACTTCCCGATGCGGGAGGCGAGGATCGGTTGCCCCGGGCCGGTCAGCTCGTCCACGACACCGGTGCGGCCCGCCATCGCCATGAGGAGTGCCTCGCCGGGGCCCTGCACGATCCGGCCGCGGCCGGCGGACCAGTCGACGTCGGTGGCGACGAGGCGCAGGCCCCGGATGCGGAGGAGGGCCCCGAGCGGGGGTGCGAGCAGCGCCAGGCGCAGGGTCGTGACGAGCCGCTCGGCCGGGATCTCGCGGTGGTGGCCGAGCGCGCGGCGGATGTCCTGGTGGTGGATCAGCCCGTCCTCCAGCGCGCTCACACCGCCACTCAGACCGTGGAACCCACGCGGGTCGGCGTAGCGCTCCAGCAGCGCGACCAGCTCGTCCGTCGGCAGCGTGTTGTACTCGGCGACGCCGATCTCGTTCATCGCGGCCAGCGACCGGCCCCGCCGGGCGCGGTCGAACAGGCCCCGGGGGCCGAGTTCGTCGTAGCTGATGGCGTGGGCGACGACGTCGCGCACGCGCCATCCCGCGCACAGGCTCTCCGTGTCCCACTGGTGCGGGGTCAGTGTCCGGAGATACCGCGCCAGCTCGGTGCGTTCCTCCCGCGCGAAGCGGCGGGTGCGTTCGAAGACGGCCATACCGCATGCTCGCACGGCCCCGGAACCGGTTCGCCACGACCGGTGCGGGCAGGCGCCGCCGAGGCCGGGGGGCCGTTCCGGTGAATTCCTGATGCCGCCTTGACCGCGGTGACCGGGGCCGGTTGGATGAGCCGTGTGTCACGGGACTTCCGGCGAGCGGCGACGCCCCCGAAGCCTCGGACACCGGATGTTTCCCGGGGAGGTTGCCGTGACGTCTCGGTCCGCAGGGCGACTCTGACCCGCTCCCACCCGCACCGCCTCCGGTGACCGCGCGATCGGCGCGCGTCCCGTGCCGCTCCCACCACCGAGACCGTGACCACCGCAGCACACCGGCCCGACCACGTCGTCGAGCGTTTCCGTGCCGCGGAACAGCTCCGACGTGCGTTGAGTATCCATAACGGAGTGTCATGTCCGACTTCGAGCAGCCCGTCATCGAGGAGTTCCGGGCCAACCGCGGCAACGTGGGAGGTGCTCTCCCGGGGTCGCGGCTCGTCCTGCTGACCACCACCGGCCGCCGGAGCGGCCGGCCGCACACCGTTCCGGTGGAGTTCCTGCACGACGGAAACGGGCGCACGCTGGTCATCGCCTCGGCGGCCGGCGCCGAGGCGCACCCGCAGTGGTACCGCAACCTCCTGACTGAGCCCCGTGTGACGGTCGAGACCGGGGCGTTCACCTACACGGCCGACGCGGAGGTACTGGACGGCGCGGAGCGCGACGCGGCGTTCGCCCGTGCGGCCGAGATCGACCCGACCTGGGCGGAGTATCAGCGGCGGACCGACCGGGTCATCCCGGTCGTGGCGCTCCGGCCGGTCGAGGGTGGACCGGCCGAGGACCTGCCGTGGGGCGACGCGCTCACGGTCATCCACGACGTCTTCCGGCGCGAACTCGCGGCCCTCCGTACGGAGGTGGCCCGGTCCGGACCGCGCCTGGGCGCCCAGCTGCGGATCAACTGCCTGGCCCTGTGCCGAGGGTTGGGGCACCATCACCACACCGAGGACGACGGCACCTTCCCGCTGCTCGACGACGCCAACCCGGAGCTCGCCGGCGTGCTCGCGCGCCTGCGCGCCGAACACGAGGCGATCGCGGCGCTGCTCGACCGGCTGCGCACCGTCGTCGCGGACGAGGGGGCCGACGCGGGCGCGGTCGCCGATCAGGTCGGGCAGCTCACGCGGCAGCTCGAAGCCCACCTCGACCACGAGGAGCGGGAGCTCATTCCCGCTCTGAACGTCCTGGGCGCCGCGCGGGCCTGAACCACGGACGTGCTTTCTCGTCCCCCGGTGCCCCGGCCGCGCCGCTACCGTGGGGTCATGGGCAGCGACGCCGTCGAGGTCGACGTCGGGGGTCGCACGGTGCGGATCACCCACCCGGACCGGGTGTACTTCCCGGAGCGCGGGGCGACCAAGCTCGACCTGGTCGAGTACTACCGCGCGGTCGGTGACGGCGTGGTCCGCGGCCTGTACGAGCGGCCGTGCATGTTGCACCGGTTCCCGGACGGGGTGTCCGGGGAGAAGGTGCACCAGAAGCGGGTCCCGCGTGGCGCGCCGGACTGGCTGGAGACCGTGCGGGTGTTCTTCCCGCGCTACAGCCGCACCGCCGACGAACTCTGCGTCACCGAACTCGCCCAGGTGATCTGGGCGGTGCAGATGTCGACGGTCGAGTTCCACCCGTGGAACTCCCGCAGTGCCGACACCGAGCACCCCGACGAGTGGCGCATCGACCTGGACCCGATGCCGCGCTGCGAGTTCGCCACCGTGCGCCGGGCCGCCCACGTCGCCCACGAGGTGCTGGACGAACTCGGCATCGTCGGCTTCCCCAAGACCTCGGGCGGCAACGGCCTGCACATCTACGTCCGGATCGCGCCGCGCTGGGACTTCGGGCAGGTGCGGCGGGCGGCACACGCCTTCGCCGTCGAGGTCGAGCGGCGTGCGCCGCGCGCGGTGACCACTGCCTGGTGGCGCCGGGACCGGGACCCGACGGCGGTGTTCGTGGACTACAACCAGAACGCCCGCGACCACACGATCGCGTGTGCCTACTCGGTGCGCGGGTCGCCGCGGGCGACCGTGTCCACCCCTGTCCGGTGGGACGAGATCGACGACGTCGACCCGCGCGACTGCACCATCGCCACCGTCCCCGGCCGGTTCGCCGAACTGGGTGATCTGCACGCGGGGATCGAGGACGTGGCCCATTCCCTGGACACCCTTCTGGAGTGGGCCGATCGCGACGGCCTCGACTCCTGACCCCGAGGGGGCACCGTGCCCGACAGCACACCAGGCGGCACCAGTCCCGACGACGACACCTCCGGCGGCGGCACCCCCGGGGACGGCACCTCCGGGGACGGGGCGCTGCTGGGCCGGTCCGGCGACGGGCGTGGCCGGGCCGGGC
>NZ_KE387056.1:87769-96674 GCF_000430445.1 Saccharomonospora iraqiensis subsp. iraqiensis | reverse complement strand
CCGACGGGCGGTCGGACGGGGCGGGGACGGCGGTCCCGGCGGTCACGGTGGGCGCACGCAGCGCGAGCACCCCCGTGACCACGAGTTCGGCGACCAGGACGCTGCCCACCCCGAGCAGGTACGGCCGGAGCCACCGCCGTCGGTCCCGTGTCGAGGCCGTCATCCCGCCATCACCCCACCGACACCCACTGTGTCGTCCGCTCCGTCGCCCACCCGGTCACCGTCGGGCGAACCTCCTCCGCGCGACCCGTCCGGTCACCACCGACGCCAGCAGTGCGAGGCCGCCGAGACCCAGCAGGGCGCCCACCGGCGCGCCGGACGTGGTCGCGGCCCGCTCGACCGTCAGGGTGGGTTCCCCCGCGGGGATGGTCTCCGGGACGTCGTCGGGCACGTTCGCGATCCGCAGTGCCAACGTCTCGCCCGGGGTGAGCTCCCCGCAGGCGGACGGCGGATTCTCCGGGTCGAAGGCGTCGCCGTAGCCGTTCGGCGGGCGGACCTCGGTCAGGCACACGGTCTGCGGCGTGCGCAGGTTCTCGACGGCGGCCGTGCCGTCGGCGCCCGCACTCGTCACCACCAACGGCTCGCCGTCCTCGCCGACGAGTGGTTCGCCGTCCCGGCCGACCGCGGGGGAGGTGCCGTCCCCGCCGGTGAGTTCCAGCGGCACCCCCGCGATCCCGTCGCCGGTCTCCTCGTCCACCTTGGCCACCCGGACGGCGCCCGGGGCGGTGCGGGCCGTCGTCGTGGCCTCGGCCGTCAGTTCCTGCTCGCCGCCCGTGGACACGACCCGCTGGGTGTCGGTGGTGACCGGTTCCCGCACGTAGGGCCGCTCGGCCGGAGCGGCCAGCGTCGCCCGCACGGTCGGTTCCTCCCCGGTCGGGGCCAGGGTGACCGCCGCGGCCCCGTCCTCACCGGTCGTCACGGTCGCCGGCCCGGAGGCGTCCCCCTCCCCGGGTTCGAGGTCGGTGAGGTCCAGGGCGACGTCCACGTCGGGGACGCCGGTGCCCTCGGCGTTGGTGATCCGCACCGACCACTCCGCGGGGGTGCCGATCGTCTGGTCGTCCTCGGGTGCGGTGAGCTCGACCTCCCACGGGCCGCGGTAGGTCTCCGCCTCGTCCCGCATCCGGTCGACCGCGGCCCGGGCACCGTCCGGCAGGGCGTCGAGATGTGCCTCGACGTCGTAGGCGATCTCGGTGAACGGCTTGTCCGGGTCGAGATCGGCGGAGTTCCGCGGCGCGGCCGTCCACGAGTGCAGCAGGTGTGCCAGCGCGGCGGCCTCGTCGGCGTCCCGCGTGTCGC
The DNA here is from genome assembly GCF_000430445.1 of Saccharomonospora iraqiensis subsp. iraqiensis. GTDB lineage: Bacteria > Actinomycetota > Actinomycetes > Mycobacteriales > Pseudonocardiaceae > Saccharomonospora > Saccharomonospora iraqiensis. Next base: position 95,378 of record NZ_KE387056.1, on the reverse strand, counting down.
CGTAGCGCAGCAGCAGGTAGGAGATGTTCGCGGCGACGTCGGGGTCGAGCGGCTCGCCCCACTTGTCGAGCAGTTCGTCGCCGGGTTCGTACGTCTCGTCGGTGTCCGGCGCCTTCAGCGCGAACGAGACACAGAAGACCTGCTCCCCACCGACCTCGTAGGAGCCGAGCCAGTCGTGCTCGGCGGAGCGGTCGCGTCCGCCCCAGGACTGGCCCGGGGTGGTCTCGTGGCCGATCCCCTCCCGCACCTCGGCCGTGGCCGACGGCGGGACGGCCACGACGGACAGCGTCGCCAGGGCCAGTGCCGTCAGGGCGAGCGTCGCGAGCAGTGATCCGCCCGGTCCGCGTACAGTGGTGAACAGGCGTCTTCGCGCCACGGACTACCCCTTTCCCCAGTTCTTCCCCGTCCCGCGCCCGGTGCGACGCACGTCACATCGCCGCCCCGCCGGGCGGTGTGGGGTACGCCTGGTGAGGGTCCCGTGAAAACATGACCAGGGCAATCGGCCAGGTGGTGGACGTCGGTGTCCCGGCCCGACCTGTTCCGGGTCACGATCGGCGCACGTCGGCTCGCACGGGGTGCGGGTAAAGTCGCGTTTACCGACAACCGGGAACCGACCGGCACGCCCGGTCGTTGTCCCGACGCAAGTGCCAGAAGATCCAGGAGGATCAGGTGCGAACTTCCAGCAACCCTGCCTTCCGCAACCTGCCCCAGGGTGCGGCGGGTGCCCCGTACGCGGGCTTCAACCAGCCACTGGGCGGCCAGCCCGGGCACGGCCCGCCGCAGGCGCCCTCCGGGTCGGCCGACCGGCCGATGACCGTCGACGACGTCGTCATGAAGACCGGGGCCAGCCTCGGCGTGACGCTGCTCGTCGGTGTCATCACCGCCGTCTGGGCGCAGTCGCAGGTCGCGGCGGAATCCATGGGCGCCGTCTTCGGTGCCATGATCGCGGGCATGCTCGTGGGCCTGGTCCTGGCCCTGATCATCGCCTTCAAGCAGATGGCCAGTGCGCCCATGACGCTGGCGTACTCCGCCGCCGAAGGGGTGTTCCTCGGCGCGATCACCGGGGTCTTCGAGATGATCTACCCCGGCATCGCGCTGCAGGCGATCCTGGGGACCGCGGCGGTGTTCGTCGTGATGCTCGTGGTCTACAAGACCGGCGCGGTCAAGGTCACGCCCAAGTTCCGCAAGTGGATGATGGGCGCGCTGGGCGGCGTGCTGGTCCTCATGCTCGCCAACCTCGTGCTCGGCCTGTTCGGGGTGAACACCGGCCTGCGGGACGGCGGGCCGATCGCGATCATCTTCAGCATCGTGGTGATCGGTGTGGCCGCGTTCAGCTTCCTGCTGGACTTCGACATGGCCGACCAGGCGATCCGTCAGGGTGCGCCCGCGAAGTTCGCCTGGTTCGTCGCCTTCGGCCTGATGGTCACCCTCGTGTGGCTGTACCTGGAGATCCTGCGACTGCTGTCCTACCTGCAGAGCGAGTAGGCGCCAGGCACCCACGCCGCTCCTGGACCGCGGGGGCGTCCGGCCCGCCGGCCGGGCGCCCCCGTTCGCGTGTCCGACGAGGGGACACCGCCCGCGCCCGGAACGTCCGGGGGTGTCCCGGTGCCGTCGTCGGCTGGTGTTCAATCGGCACGGTCGTTTTCCGCGTGAAGATGGTGTGAGGTCACGGTGACGGTTCCCCCCTCCGAAGGTCCGCCGGGAGCGCAGTACCCGCAGGGAGGACCGCCCGGGCAGCCCTGGCAACCCGGACAGCCCTGGCAACCCGGACAGCCCGGAGCGGTGCCGTACGGGATGTCGCCGATCGGGCAGCAGCCGATGTCGCCGCCCCCGCCGCGGAAGGGCACGGCGTGGGCCGGGGTCGCCGTCGCCGTCGCCCTGATCGCGGCCGCCGTGGGCTTCACCGGATGGCACGCGGCGACGGCGGTGCCCGAGGTCGAGGCGGGCACCTGCCTCCACATCGCGTCTTTCAGCTACACGGCGGACGAACCCGAGGTCCGGGACTGCTCGCACGAGCAGGCCACACTGCGGGTCGCCGCGCTGGTCGACGATCCCGCGGCCGGCTGCCCGGCGGGTCCGTACGACCGCTACGAGCATCCGGACGGCGCGTTGGTGTGTCTGATGCTCAACGTCGAACAGGGCGACTGCCTGACCAACGTCGCCACTGACGACCCCGCCGGCTACGAACGTGTGCGCTGCACCGATCCGGCCGCCGAACTGGCCGTGCTGAAGGTCGCCGAGGGCACGACCGATTCGCGTCGGGCGTGCGCGGACGTCGAGGCGGCCTTCTCGCTCACCTACCCCGAACCCGCCACGGTCATCTGCGCGGCCCGGCCGAAGACGGTGTGACCGGGGCGGGTCCGGAGCGCGGCCGGTGGGTCCGTGCGGATCCCACCGGCCGCGGGCACGGGGACGTCAGCTCATCCGCTCCAGGACCATGGCCATGCCCTGGCCGCCGCCGACGCACATGGTCTCCAGACCGAACTGCTTGTCGTGGTGTTGCAGCGAGTTGAGCAGGGTCGTGGTGATCCGGGCCCCGGTCATGCCGAACGGGTGGCCGACCGCGATCGCGCCGCCGTTGACGTTCAGCTTGTCGAGGTCGATGCCGAGATCCCGGTAGGAGGGGATCACCTGGGCGGCGAACGCCTCGTTGATCTCCACCAGGTCGATGTCGTCGATCGACATCCCGGCGCGGGACAGCGCCTGCTTCGACGCCTCGACCGGCCCCAGGCCCATGATCTCCGGGGACAGGCCGGACACGCCGGTGGACACGATGCGGGCCAGCGGCGTGAGGCCCAGTTCCTGCGCCTTCGTGTCGCTCATGATGACCAGCGCGGCCGCGCCGTCGTTGAGCGGGCAGGCGTTCGCGGCGGTGACCCGGCCGTCCGGGCGGAACACCGGATTGAGGCCCGCGGCCTTCTCCACCGTGACCCCGGGGCGGGGGCCGTCGTCGGCGGAGACCACGGTGCCGTCCGGCAGGGTCACCGGGGTGATCTCGTTCGCCCAGAAGCCGTCCGCGATGGCCTTCTCGGCGAGGTTCTGCGAGCGCACACCGAACTCGTCCATCTCCTCGCGGGAGACGCCCTTCACCCGCGCCAGGTTCTCGGCGGTCTGCCCCATCGCGATGTAGACGTCGGGCAGCAGGCCGTTCTCCCGCGGGTCGACCCAGTCGTCGCCGCCCTGCTCCGCCCAGCGCGCGGTGCGGGCCTCGGCGTCGGCGAACAACGGGTTGTGCGTGTCCGGCCACGAGTCGGAGGTGCCGTTCACGCCGCGGGAGACCGTCTCCACCCCCGCGGAGATGAACACGTCGCCCTCACCCGCGCGGATCGCGTGCAGGGCCATCCGGGTGGTCTGCAGGCTGGACGAGCAGTAGCGGGTGATCGTGCACCCGGGGAGGTGGTCGTAGCCGAGCTGCACGGCGACGACACGGCCCATGTTGAAGCCGGACTCCCCGCCGGGGAGGCCGCAGCCGAGCATCAGGTCGTCGATCTCGGCGGGGTCGAGCTGGGGGACCTTGTCCAGCGCCGCCCGCACCATCTGCGTGGTGAGGTCGTCGGGCCGCATGTTCACCAGGGAGCCCTTGCCCGCGCGGCCGATCGGCGAACGGGCCGCGGACACGATCACGGCTTCCGGCATGTGGACACTCCTTCGGGTCGGCTAAGCGTTTGCTTAGGTATATATCCTGCCTGCCCGGGTCGGCGGAACCACTGATCCGGGTGCCCCCGGACACATCCGCCGACACCCGGGGGCCGGGACCGGTCCCGCTCCCCCGGGTGTCGGACCTCGGATGTCGTCGGACGGCGTGGTCAGCCGTCACCGCCGACGGCGGTGATCCGTCCGGTACCGCCCTCGGGGTAGGTGGTCCGGGGGACGCTGCCCCCGAGCTCCCCGGTGAGATGGTCCCGCAGGGCCTGCTGGTAGGTCGTGCCGACCGGGGTGAACGCCAGGTCGCCGAACGGGTACCCGTCGCCGCCGCGCGCGGAGAAGTCGTTGGTCGCCACCGACACCGGCGGCCCGTCGACGACCTCGCCGTCGGCGACCAGCACCGTCCCGTCGTCCAGGGTCACGTCCCGGACCCGCTCGCCGGGGGTCTCGATCTCGTTGGTGCCCTCCCGTACACGCTGCGCCCGGCGCGTCGTGTCGTAGGTGAACGAGAGCCCGGCGACCTGCATGAACGCACCCGCCGCCGCCGGTGCCGCCGCGACACCGCGTTCGAGCAGCTGCCGCAGCGTGGCCCGGGGTACCTCGGGCACCACCGTGACGAAGTTGGAGAAGGGGGCGATGTCGTAGGTGTCCAGGGTCGTCAGCTCGCCCGGGGGCAGGACCGAGTCGTTGCGGATGCCACCGCCGTTCTGGAGGGCGACCTCCGGCGGTGCGACGTCGTACTCGTCCGCCCGCCGCTGTCCGGCCCGGAGCAGGCTGTCGGCGACGAGATCACCCAGATTCGTCTCCCGGGTGCGGACCGCGTGGCGGACGCCGTCCAGGGGCACCTCACTGGTGGCCACCACGTCGGCGGCCATCCCGCTCAGGTGCTCGGCCACCGGCTCCTCCACCCACTCGCGGAGCGCGGGGTCGCCGTGCACCGCGTCCGGGCCCACCCCGGAGACCCGGACCGGGCCGGTGCGCGGCTCGTCCACGGCGAGCAGGTCCCCGCCGCGGTCGAAGTTCAGCACGAGTCTGCCGATGTAGGAGTAGTCGCCCGGCACCGTCACCACCGGCACCCGCTCGCCGTCGGCGTCGTCCGCCCACAGCGGGAAACCCCGTTCGGCGGTGTCCCCGGGGATCAGCCGGTCCCCCGGGTCGGCCAGGATCTCGCCGCCGCCCGCGCCGACGACGGCGTCCACGCCGCGCAGCTCGGGCACCAGCGCGAGCTCGTTGTCGATGTCCTGGAGGTGGCTGACCAGCACCACCTTGTCGACACCCCGGCCGGCGAGGTCCCGGGAGAGGGCGTTGGTGATCCCGGCCAGATCACCGCGCACCCCGACGTCGCGCGGGCTGGACAGTGCGGGCAGGTCGGGAGTGGTCAGGCCGATCACGCCGACCCGCTCGCCCCGGGTGCGCAGCACCGTGGCCGAGGCCAGCGTGCCGTCGTCGGCGTGCGCGCGCAGCGCGGGCTCGGCGGAGACGTCGAGGTTCGCGCCGAGGAAGGTGGTCGGGCCGTCGATCCCGGTGAGGAACCGGGACAGTTCCGCGGGGCCGAGGTCGAAGTCGTGGTTGCCGATCGCGCTCGCGTCGTAGCCGATGCCGTCGAAGGCGAGCGCGTCGTGGAACGGAGCCCCCTCCACGGTGCTCGCCGAGTGTTCGGGCCCCGGGAGGAAGTTGTCTCCGCCGGAGAGCACGATCTCGCCGCGGTGGCCCGCCTGGCCGGGCGCGGGTGGCCCCGTGGTGGCCTCCCGGCGCAGCCGGTCCATCAGCGTCTTCGTGCGGGAGGGGCTGCCGTACGGGTGGGTGCCGCCGTCGACGATGCGGCCGGTGTCCGTGCCGTCGCCGGGGATGCCCAGCAGGGCGGACTCGGTGTCGTTGGTGAACAGCAGGGTCAGCGTGAAGTCGGCCCGGTGGTGGTCGGCGGGCGTTCCGCCCGGCTGCGCGCCCGCGGGGGTCTGCGTCGCGGCCAGCAGGACACCGGCCAGGGCGGTCGCCCCGAGCGCACGGGCCCGGGGTCTCCGGTGGGGTCTCACGTGGGGGCTCCTCGGTCTCGTCGGACGGTGACCGGCGAAGCCAACCACAGGCGGTCCTATTCGGACAATGTGTCGCAGAGCCCGCCGATCCGAGGTACCGGGGCGGCGCCGTCGTGTCTACCCTGGTGACATGGATTACGCCGAACACGTCATCGACCTGGTCGGGGACACCCCTCTGGTCAGGCTCAACTCGCTCGCCGACGGCCTGCGCCCGACCGTGCTGGCCAAGGTCGAGTACCTCAACCCCGGTAGCAGTGTCAAGGACCGGATCGCGCTGCGCATGGTCGAGGCCGCGGAGGCCTCCGGGGAACTGCCGCCCGGGGGCACCATCGTCGAACCGACCTCGGGCAACACCGGCGTCGGGCTCGCCATGGTCGCCCAGCGCAAGGGGTACCGGTGCGTGTTCGTGTGTCCCGACAAGGTCAGCGAGGACAAGCGCAACGTCCTCAAGGCCTACGGCGCCGAGGTCGTCGTGTGCCCCACCGCCGTGCCGCCGGACCACCCGGAGTCGTACTACAGCGTCTCCGACCGGCTCGCCCGGGAGACCGAGGGCGCGTGGAAACCGGACCAGTACGCCAACCCGGCGAACCCGGCCAGCCACTACGAATCCACGGGGCCGGAGATCTGGCGGCAGACCGAGGGCCGGGTGACGCACTTCGTCGCGGGCGTCGGCACCGGCGGCACCATCTCCGGCACCGGCCGGTACCTCAAGGAGATCTCCGAGGGCCGCGTCCGGATCATCGGTGCCGACCCGGAGGGTTCGGTGTACTCGGGCGGTACCGGCAGGCCGTATCTCGTGGAGGGCGTCGGCGAGGACTTCTGGCCGGAGACCTACGACCGCACGGTCGCCGACGAGATCATCCCGGTCTCCGACGCCGACTCGTTCACCATGACCCGGCGGCTGGCGCGGGAGGAGGCCCTGCTGGTCGGCGGCTCGTGCGGAATGGCCGTCGCGGCGGCGCTCGAACTCGCGCAGCGGGTGGACCCGGACGACGTGATCGTGGTGCTGCTGCCCGACGGCGGCCGCGGGTACCTGGGCAAGGTGTTCAACGACGGGTGGATGTCGTCCTACGGCTTCCTGGCGCCGGAGGAACAGGACTACACCGTCGGCGACGTGCTCCGGCGCAAGGACGGCACCCTGCCGGACCTGGTGCACACCCATCCGACCGAGACGGTGGCGGAGGCCGTGACCATCCTGCGGGAGTTCGGCGTCAGCCAGATGCCGGTCGTCAGCGCGGAGCCCCCCGTGATGGCCGCCGAGGTGGTCGGCGCCGTGAACGAGCGGGACCTGCTGGAGGCGCTGTTCACCGGCAAGGCCGCCCTGGCCGACCGGTTGGACCAGCACATGTCGCCGCCGCTGCCGACGATCGGTGCGGGGTCGCGGTTGGACGTGGCCATGAAGGCGCTCGGCACGGCCGACGGCGCGCTCGTGCTGGTCGGCGGGAAACCCGCGGGCGTGGTCACGAGGCAGGACCTGCTGGAGTTCCTCTCCGGCGGGTCCTGATCCGGCTGCGCATCCGGGGCGTGCCCGGCGGGGCGTTCGGTGGCGTACGGAGCGTGATCCGATAGCGTGTGCGCGAGCGAAATCACCCACGGTCCTCGTCAAGGGGGTACAAGGCCCACATGAGTGCTCCGCAACCACCCAACCAGGGCGACGGTGAGCAGCCCGCCCAGGGCTCGTCCGGCGAGCCGGAGTCACAGGAGAGCAGTCCGTTCGGTGCGCCCGAGGCGACCCAGGTGGTACAGCCGTCGCAGCAGCCCAAGGCCGACCAGCAGCCGTTCGGGGACGGCCCCGAACAGACGCAGGTGGTCCAGCCCGGTCAGCCCGGCGTCGGCGCCGGCGGGGACGCCGCGGGCGGCCAGCAGGGTGGCGGTCAGCAGGGCGGGGGCCAGGGTCCGGAGTCGACGCAGCTCGTCCCGCCGGGGATGCA
>NZ_KE387056.1:77800-87669 GCF_000430445.1 Saccharomonospora iraqiensis subsp. iraqiensis | reverse complement strand
TTCGCCCAGCCGGGCGGGCAGTACCCGGGCAGTGGCGGGTTCGCCCAGCCCGGCCAGCCCGGCCAGTACGGGCAGCCGCCGCAGCAGCAACAGCAGGGCGGATTCGGGCAGCAGCCGGGCCAGCCGCCGCAGTGGTGACACCGCAGTGGTGAGACGCCGGTGGTGATGTCACACGGGTGACGGGTCGGTGACCCGGCGCCACGGGGCCGTGGGGTGACGGAACGGGTGAGCCGTCGCTCCACGGCCCGTCGTGTGTCGGGCCCGGTTCGCCGATCCACGGCGGCGTGTGCCGGGGGCCCGCCGTAGGCTGTGGGCATGGTTGCAGACCCCGCCGACTACGGCTTCGAGACGCGCGCCATCCACGCCGGTCAGGAGCCCGATCCCCGCACCGGGTCGGTCATCGTGCCGATCTACCAGACCTCCACCTACGCACAGGACGGGGTGGGCGGTACCCGCGAGGGAGACTACGAGTACTCGCGCACGGCCAACCCGACCCGGAGCGCGCTGGAGGAGGCGCTGGCCGCCCTGGAGGGCGGTCGGCACGCGCTGGCCTTTTCCTCCGGGATGGCCGCCAGCGACGCGGTGTTGCGGACGACCCTGCGTCCGGGTGATCACCTGGTGCTCGGCAACGACGTCTACGGCGGCACCTTCCGGCTCATCGACAAGGTGCTGACCGGGTGGGGCATCCACTACAGCGTCGCGTCCCTGTCCGACCTGGACGAGGTCCGTTCCGCGATCCGCCCGGAGACCAAGCTGATCTGGTGCGAGTCGCCCACCAACCCGTTGCTCGGGATCGCCGACATCGGCGCGTTGTCCGAGATCGCCCATGTCAGCGGCGCCCGCGTGGTCGTGGACAACACCTTCGCGACCCCGTACCTGCAGACACCGCTGGAACTCGGGGCGGACGTGGTGGTGCACTCCACCACCAAGTACCTCGGCGGCCACTCGGACGTCGTCGGCGGCGCGGTGATGACCCACTCCGACGAGCTGCGCGAGCAGCTGTTCTTCCTCCGGAACTCGGCGGGCGCGGTGCCCGGCGCGTTCGACGCCTGGCTGACCCTGCGCGGGCTGAAGACGCTCGCCGTGCGGATGGAACGCCACTGCGCCAATGCCGAGCTGATCGCCGAGGCACTGTCGGTGCATCCGAAGGTGGACCGCGTGTACTACCCGGGGCTGGCCGAACACCCGGGGCACGCGCTGGCGGCCAAGCAGATGCGGCGCTTCGGCGGCATGGTGTCGTTCACCCACTCCGACGGCGAACAGGCCGCGCTGGACACGGCCGCGGCCACGAAGTTGTTCGTCCTCGCGGAGTCGCTCGGCGGTGTCGAGTCGCTGGTCGAGCACCCGGGCCGGATGACGCACGCCAGCGTCGCCGACTCGACCCTCCAGGTGCCCCCGTCCCTGGTCCGCCTGTCGGTCGGCATCGAGGACCCGCACGACCTCCTGGCCGACCTCCGCTCCGCCCTCGACACACACTGACCCCACGGCGGGTGCCGGTGTTGTGCCGTGAAGGACTCCTTCGCTGCGTCATTGGCAGTGAAGGGGGCCTTCACGGCACCAGGCGCAGTGAAGGAGTCCTTCACGGCACCAGGCGCGGCGAAGGGGGCCTTCGCGGCGTCACGGGCGGTAGCTCTCCGGGGGGAGTCCCGGCAGGGCCGGGCGGTCGTGATCGCGGACGACGTCGTCCTCGTGCAGGTCCGCGGCATCGACGCACCCGCCCACGAGCGTGACTGCGCCGTCCTGCTCGGTGTACCGGGCGGGCTCGCACGGCGCCTCCGCGACGGTGTACACGGCGGCGCCGGTCAGGGTCATGGCCGAGAGCACGCCGGCGAGCAACGGCAGGACACCGGCGGAACCCGACGCGGATGCGGTACTCGCCCGTCCCATGGTGTCTCCCTCACTCGATCGGGTTCTGTGTCGCCGTCACCGGGAGTACCGGAGGCCGCGCCCCGGTACTCCGTCCCCCGCAGTGTTCCCCGTGACCGCGCAGGGCGACCGACGCGGCACAAGCTTACCCAATCGTGATCCGGACCGTGTGCGTAACCTCGTCGTGATCCGGTCGGCGGTGACATCATCGCGGGCATGGGACTTGTCAGCGTGGACACAATCCGCGAGGCGAGGCAGTTGCTGTCGACCGTCGTGCGTAACACGCCGATGGAACACGCACGCGACCTCGAATCCGCGCACGGAGGGCCGGTGCACCTCAAGTGCGAAAATCTGCAACGCACCGGATCCTTCAAGATCAGAGGCGCCTACACCCGCATCCACGGGTTGAGCGAGGCCGAACGGGCCCGTGGTGTCGTCGCGGCCAGCGCGGGCAATCACGCCCAGGGCGTCGCGCTCGCCGCATCGCTGCTGGACACGAAGGCGACGGTGTTCATGCCCGAACGCGCGCCGTTACCGAAGCTCGCGGCCACCCGCGGCTACGGGGCGGAGGTCCACCTGCACGGCGCGGTGCTGGAGGAAACCCTGGCCGAGGCGAAGGCGTTTGCCGAGCGCACCGGGGCGGTGTTCATCCACCCGTTCGACCACCCGGACATCATCGCCGGGCAGGGCACCCTGGGCCTGGAGATCCTGGAGCAGCTTCCCGAGGTGGCCACGGTGCTGGTCGCGACGGGCGGTGGTGGTCTCGTCGGTGGTGTCGCCGCGGCGGTCAAGGCGGAGCGGCCGGATGTCCACGTCGTCGGGGTGCAGGCGGAGGAGGCCGCGGCCTTCCCGCGCTCACTGGCGAGCGGGGGGCCGGTGCGGGTCGAACGGACGCAGACGATGGCCGACGGTATCGCGGTGGGCGAGCCCGGCCCGGTCAGCTTCGCGCACGTGAACTCGCTCGTGGACGACGTGGTGACCGTGGGGGAGGAGTCGCTGTCCCGTGCGGTGCTGCAGTGTCTGGAGCGGCGCAAGCTCGTGGTCGAACCCGCCGGGGCCGCCGCCGTGGCCGCGTTGCTCGAACACGAGAAGATGTTCGAACCGCCCGTCGTCGCCGTGCTCTCCGGCGGCAACGTCGACCCGTTGCTGCTGTTGCAGATCATCCAGCACGGCATGACGGCGGCGGGACGCTATCTCAACCTGCGGCTGTGCGTGCCGGACCGGCCGGGTTCGTTGGTGAGTGTGCTGTCCCGGGTGAGCGAACTCGGGGCGAACGTGCTCGACGTCGAACACTCCCGGATCTCGGGTCGCCTCGCGATGGGCGAGGTCGAGATCGCCCTGAAACTGGAGACCCGCGGCCCCGACCACTGCGAGACCGTCGCCGCCCAACTCCAACGCGCCGGCTTCACGGTCATGTTCTGACCACACCGGGTGGTGCCGTGAGGGGCACATTCCCTGCGCGTGACGCAGCGGATGTGCCCCTCACGGCACCGGACGCGGGGAATGTGCCCCGCACGCGGGACGAGCGGCCGCGTCAGAGGTTGCCGCGGCGCTCCTGCTCGCGCTCGATGGCCTCGAAGAGGGCCTTGAAGTTGCCCTTGCCGAAGCCGAGCGAGCCGTGGCGCTCGATCAGCTCGTAGAACACGGTGGGCCGGTCACCGATCGGCTTGGTGAAGATCTGCAGCAGGTAGCCGTCCTCGTCCCGGTCGACGAGGATGCCGTGCTCCTTCAACGTCTCGATCGGCACCCGGACCTCGCCGATCCGCGCCCGCAGCTCCGGGTCGTCGTAGTAGCTGTCCGGCGTGGCGAGGAACTGCACCCCGGCCTCGCGCATCGCGGTCACCGTGGCGATGATGTCGTTGGTCGCCAGCGCGATGTGCTGACACCCGGAGCCGCCGTAGAACTCCAGGAACTCGTCGATCTGCGACCGCTTCTTGCCCACGGCCGGCTCGTTGAGCGGGAACTTCACCCGGTGGTTGCCGTTCGAGACCACCTTGCTCATCAGGGCCGAGTACTCGGTGGCGATGTCGTCGCCGACGAACTCCGCCATGTTCACGAAGCCCATGATGCGGTGGTAGAAGTCCACCCACTCGTCCATCCGGCCCATCTCGACGTTGCCCACACAGTGGTCGACGGCCTGGAACAGGCGACGCGGGGCACCCTCCGGCCGCGGGACCGTGCGGGTCCGTGCCTCGTAACCGGGCAGGTACGGACCCGAGTAGCGCGAGCGGTCGATGAGCGAGTGCCGTGTCTCGCCGTAGGTGGCGATCGCCGCCCGGCGCACGGTGCCGGCCTCGTCCGAGACGTCGTGCGGTTCCTCGAGCACCGTCGCGCCCTGGGCACGGGCGTGCGCCACACACTTGTCCACATCGGACACCTCGAGGGCGAGGTCGGTGACCCCGTCGCCGTGCCTGCGGTGGTGGTCGAGCAGCGGTGAGTCGGGACGGACCCCGCCGTTGACCACGAACCGCGCCGAGCCGGACTTCAGCACGAACGACTTGTGGTCGTGGTTGCCGGTCTCCGGGCCCGAGTAGGCGACGAGCTCCATGCCGAAGGCGGACTGGTACCACCACGCGGTCTGCGTGGCGTTGCCGACGGTGAACACGACCGCGTCCATCGCGGTGACGGGGAACGGGTCGGTCGACAGGTCGTGGTCGACCAGGCCGACGAGTTGGCGTAGCTGGTCGTAACTGACGTCGTCGAGTGCTGGGTTGGCCATGCCCGAGAGCATGCGCGGGGAGGGCATACTGAGCAACAGTCGCCGCTCGTGCTGGTCAGTCTGTTCAGCCGAGTTGGCATTCGGGTGATCAGACTGGACAACTTGTGCAGGAGGTGCGCATGAGGCTGGACTCGCTGGACGCGCGGTTGCTGTTGCTGCTGACCGACGCGCCACGTCTCGGCGTGCTGGAGTGCGCGCGCAGGCTGGGGGTGGCGCGCGGCACCGTGCAGGCCCGGCTCGACCGGCTCACCGCCGCGGGCGTGCTCACCGGGTTCCCCCCGGAGCTCGACCTGGCCGAGATGGGGTACGGGTTGACCGCGTTCGCCGTGCTGGAGATCGCGCAGGGACACCGTGCCGAGGTCGCGGCCGCCCTGGCCGCGATCGACGAGGTGTGCGAGGTCCACGCGACGACCGGCCAGGGGGACCTGTTCGTCCGGCTCGTCGCGCGGTCCAACGACGACCTCCAGCGGGTGATCGACGAGGTCGTCGGCGTGGCGGGGGTACGCCGAACGGCCACCTCGATCGCCCTGTCCACGCCGGTGCCGCCCCGGGTGCGCCCCCTGCTCGAACGGATCGCGCAGGAGTGACCGTGGTCGGCCCTTCCGCACGGATACGCACGGGTCGGTACCCGCACCGGATCGCGGGCGCCCCGGGAGTCCGGGCGCGCCCACGGACACGCGCGGGTACCGACACGTGATTTCGGGACGTTCTCCCCGCAGACCGGACCGGCCGGGGGAACGGGTGTCGTGACGGCGGGACCACGTGCGGCCCGGGGTGTCACCGGGCCGACGGGTCGTGCGGCCTCACGAGGTGTAGGGCACCGCCTTGACCAGGGTGACCTTCTGCGTGCCGCCGTTCGGCAGCACGTATTCGCGGGCCTCGCCCTCCTTGGCGCCCAACAGCGCCTTGCCGAGCGGTGACTCCGGCGAGTACGTCTCGACGGCGCCCTCGCCGCCCTCCTCGCGGGTGGCGAGCAGGAAGGTCTCCTCGTCGTCCTCGTCACCGTCGTACCGCACCGTCAGCACCATTCCCGGCTCGGCGATGCCGTCGTCCTTGGGCGCCTCGCCGACCTTCGCGGTGCGAAGCAACTCCTGTAGGTGCCGGATTCGGGCTTCCTGCTGACCCTGTTCCTCCCGGGCGGCGTGATAGCCACCGTTCTCCTTCAGGTCGCCCTCTTCCCGGCTGGCGTTGATCTTCGCTGCGATGACCGGACGATTCTCGATCAGCTCGTCGAGCTCGTTCTTGAGCCTGTCGTAGGCATCCTGGGTCAGCCAGGTCACCTTGCCTTCGCTCACGGTCACCATCTCCTTCTAGCGCCTGCCGAGCCTGGGTGTACAAGCCGGCGCCACGCCGTCGTGGCTGGTAATAAAGGAAAGACACGGCCCGTGCGGGCCGTGCCGTTGAGACCAGGATAGCACGAAGCGGGCCCCGGCGGTCCCTGTTCGCTCAGGGGGTACGCGCGCCCGGCGCGAATTTCACCCCGTTGGCCGCTCGGAGGTTGACAGGTACTCCGGCACACTATACGAGCACCCGATGACGTCCGCCGTCACCGGCCGTCCGTTGCTGCGCACCACCGTCGTGAGCCGTTCCTGGCCGGGCGGGGCGTACATCTCCCTCCGGCCGCTCTCCGCGCCGGACGAGTCCCGCACGCGGACGATGCAGACCCCGGGCCGCGTGGGTTCGGTGCGGAGGACGTCCACGGTGACCTCCATGGCGTTGCCGGGGCGTTCGGTGAAGGCCACCCGCTGCCCCTCGATGGGGGTCACGGCGAGGGTGGTGTAGCCGAAGTAGGTCGCCGCGGTGCCCGCGACCAGCGCGAGCGCGATGAGGACCCACCGCCGCCACCGTGGGGGGCGCCGGTGCGTGAGGTCGTCGTCGCCGTCCGCGGTCGCCCGGGACGGTTCGCCGCCGGGTGCCTGCCCGGCGGCGCCGGGGCCGGTCGGCCCGTTCTCCGCGCTGTTCAACCAGGCCTCCGGGATTCGTGTCGGTACGGCGGGGAGAATGAAAAGAGCCGCCTCGTGTGTTGAGTATCCGTGTAGGCGTACGGGCGGACGCCAGGGGGTCCGGCCCGGCAGGTTCGTGACCACGGACGGCCGACGGGTCGCGTGGGCACGGACGGCCGACACGGTTTGCAGGCACGACGACGGTGAGCGGAAAGGAACCGGACGGGACATGGGAGCCGACGGGATGAGCGCTGACAGGACGGACTCGGGGTTGCGGCTGATGGCGGTGCACGCGCACCCCGACGACGAGTCCAGCAAGGGCGCGGCCACGATGGCCCGCTACGTCGCCGAGGGCCACGACGTCATGGTGGTGACCTGCACCGGGGGAGAAGCGGGCAGCGTGCTCAATCCGGCGATGGACAAGCCGGAGGTCCACGAGAACATGACGCGGCTGCGCCGCGAGGAGATGGCCCGTGCCGCCAAGATCCTCGGCGTGCGACACCGCTGGCTGGGTTTCGTCGACTCCGGCCTGCCCGAGGGCGACCCACCGCCCCCGCTGCCCGAGGGCTCGTTCGCGCGGATCCCCCTCGACGGGCCGGTGGAGAAGCTGGTGCAGGTGATCCGGGAGTTCCGGCCACACGTGGTGACCACCTACGACGAAACCGGTGGCTATCCGCACCCGGACCACATCCGCTGCCACGAGGTGTCGATGGCCGCCTGGGACGCGGCACCGGACCCGGACCGTTTCCCGGAGGCGGGCGCGCCGTGGCAGCCGCTGAAGCTGTACTACTCGCACGGCTTCTCCCGCGCGAAGTTCACCGCCTTCCACGAGGCCCTCGTCGAACGGGGGCTCGAGTCGCCCTACGCCGAGTGGCTGAGCAGGTGGGATCCGGACAAGCCCGACGTCATGGAGCGGGTCACCACGCAGGTACCGTGTGGTGACTACTTCGAGGTCCGGGACGACGCCCTGCGTGCGCACGCCACGCAGATCGACCCGAACAGCCGCTGGTTCGCCGTGCCGCTGGACATCCAGCGTCGGCTGTGGCCGACCGAGGAGTACGAACTGGCACGGTCCCTCGTCGACACGACGTTGCCGGAGGACGATCTGTTCGCGGGGGTGCGAGAGAGGATGACGACATGACGCCGGACGTGCTCACGGCACTACCCGCCGCCACGGTGGCGCCGGTCACCTCGGCCGAGACGTTCCTGGCGCAGTCCCAGCCCGGTGGCGAGGGGGCGGACTTCGGCAAGTCCTCGCCCGTGGGCCTGTTGCTGCTGCTGGTCTTCCTCGTCGCCGTGGTCTTCCTCGTGCGGTCGATGACCAAGCACCTCAAGCGCGTGCCCGCGTCGTTCGGCGGGGAGAGCGACAGGGCCGGCGACGGGGACCCGGCCGACGACGCCGACACCGCCGGTGCCACGGACTCCACCGACACCGCGGACTCCGCCGACGCCACGGACTCCGCCGACGCCACGGCGGGTGGCGCCGGGCGACCGGTAGGCGACGCGGAGGAGGCTGCGGCCACCGGCCGGGAGTGAACCGGATCCGACGCGCCCGCCCGGTCCCGAGCGTGGTGCGGGCGGGCCCGTCGGACCGGCCTGTCGGACGACGGCACCGGGTTTTCCGGTGTGAGACGCTGGAGGGGTGAACCGCCTAGCCACCGCGACCTCGCCGTACCTGCTCCAACACGCCGACAACCCGGTGGACTGGTGGCCCTGGTGCCCGGAGGCGCTCGCCGAGGCACGGCGGCGGGACGTGCCGATCCTGCTGTCCATCGGCTACGCCGCCTGCCACTGGTGCCACGTCATGGCGCACGAGTCGTTCTCGGACGCGGACACCGCGGCCTACATGAACGAACACTTCGTCAACATCAAGGTGGACCGCGAGGAGCGCCCGGACATCGACGCCGTGTACATGACGGCGACCCAGGCGATGACCGGCCAGGGCGGCTGGCCGATGACGTGCTTCCTCACCCCCGACGGTGAGCCGTTCCACTGCGGTACCTACTACCCGCCGGTCTCGAAGCACGGGCTGCCCTCGTTCGTCCAGGTGCTGACCGCCGTCACGCGGGCGTGGACCGAGCGCAGGGACGAACTCGTCGAGGGCGCGGGCCGGATCGTCACGCACATCGCCGAGCAGACCGGGCCGCTGTCCGAGCATCCGGTCGACGAGCAGGCCCTGTCGTCGGCGGTGGCGAAGCTGCGGTCGGAGGCCGACCCGGCCAACGGCGGATTCGGCACCGCGCCGAAGTTCCCGCCGTCCATGGTCCTGGAGTTCCTGCTGCGCCACCACGAGCGCACCGGTTCCGCCGAGGCCCTGTCGCTGGTGGAGCTCACCGCGGAACGGATGGCCCGGGGCGGAATCTACGACCAGCTCGGGGGCGGGTTCGCCCGCTACTCCGTCGACGTGGCGTGGGTCGTCCCGCACTTCGAGAAGATGCTCTACGACAACGCGCTGCTGTTGCGCGCCTACGCGCATCTCGCGCGGCGTACGGGGTCCGCGATCGCCACGCGCGTCGCCGGGGAGACGGCCGAGTTCCTGCTGCGGGACCTGCGCACCGCCGAGGGCGGGTTCGCCGCGTCGCTGGACGCGGACACCGACGGTGTCGAGGGCCTGACGTACGTGTGGACCCCGGAGCAGCTCGTCGAGGTGCTCGGGCCGGAGGACGGTGCCTGGGCCGCCGAGCTGTTCGGCGTCACCGAGGAGGGCACCTTCGAGAAGGGCGCGTCCACGCTCCGCCTGCCGCACGACCCGGACGACCCCGCACGCTGGCTGCGGGTGAGCACGGCGTTGCTTCAGGCGCGCGGCACCCGGCCGCAGCCCGCCCGCGACGACAAGGTGATCGCGGCGTGGAACGGTCTGGCGATCACGGCGTTGGCCGAGGCGGGAACGGCGCTGCGCCGTCCGGAGTGGGTGGACGCGGCCGTGTCGGCCGGGGCGTACCTGCTCGACCGGCACCTGGTGGACGGCCGGTTGCGCCGCAGCTCGCGGAACGGCGAGGTCGGCGCCGCCGACGGGGTGCTGGAGGACCACGGCTGTCTGGCCGACGGCCTGCTGGCGTTGCACCAGGCCACCGGCGAGTCGGTGTGGCTGCTCGAGGCGACCCGGCTGCTGGACATCGCGCGGGAACGGTTCGCGGTGGCCGACACCCCGGGCGCCTTCCACGACACCGCCGACGATGCCGAGGCGCTGGTGCACCGGCCCTCCGACCCGACCGACAACGCCAGCCCCTCGGGCGCGTCCACGGTGGCCGGGGCGCTGCTCACGGCGTCGGCCCTGGTGGGGCCGGAGAAGGCGAGCGACTACCGGGCGGCGGCCGAGCAGGCGGTGAGCCGGGCGGGGG
>NZ_KE387056.1:59420-77700 GCF_000430445.1 Saccharomonospora iraqiensis subsp. iraqiensis | reverse complement strand
CGACCCCCAGCCTTCGACCGGGCCACCTACCGCCGCCGCAACACCGTCGAACGCTGCTTCCAACGCCTCAAACAGTTCCGCGCCATCGCCACCCGCTACGACAAAACCGCCCTGTCCTACCGAGCAATGATCGACCTCGCCACCCTCACCCTCTGGCTTTAAGGACACGCCCTAGCGTTGCGCCGTCGAGGACGGACGACGCGGGAGGGTGTCATGCGCAGGCTGGGCACGGTGGCACTGACGGTGGTGGTGGCGGGGGTCCTGCAGGTCCCCGCGGCGCTCGCCCACACTCCGAGGGAGGTGGACTGCGTGGGACACGAGCGGATCCGGGTGCCCTCGGCGCGACACCAGGTGTCGGCCTGTCTGGACGACCTCACCACGGCCGGGACGGTCCACAGCGGACACACCGACCCCGCCGACTGGGCCGGCCTGACCCAGGAGTCGCTGCCTGTTCCGGATCCGGTCCCGGGGGTGCAGATCGACGGCTACTTCCCGGACGACTCGACGACCAACACCACCCACGGATGGGACCACGACGCCCAGTTCGTTCTGCGGCTTCCGGCGGACTGGAACGGTGGCCTCGTGGTCAGCGGCTCGCCCGGCAACCGTGAGCAGTACGCCGTCGACCGCGCGATCTCCGACTGGGTGCTGGCGAAGGGCTATGCCTTCGCCGCGACCGACAAGGGCAACACGGGACTGCGCTTTTACACCGACGGTGACCGACCCGGCGACGCGATCGCCGAGTGGAATCACCGGGTGACGCAGTTGACCCGGGCCGCGAAGGCCGTGGTGGCCCAGCGTTACCACCGTCCGCCGCGTCGCACCCTGGTCACCGGCCTGTCCAACGGCGGATATCTGGTGCGCTGGCAACTGGAGAACCGTCCCGAGCTCTACGACGGCGGGGTCGACTGGGAGGGCACGCTCTGGGCCGGGGACGGCCCGAACCTGGTCGACTTCCTGCCGAGCGCGCTGTCGGCCTACCCCCGGTACGCGGGCGGCGGTCCGGAGTCCGGGCGGGCGCACGACGAGATGCTCGCCGCCGGGTTCCCCGAGGGGTCCGAGTTCCTGTGGCCGTACCACTACCGGTACTACTGGGATCTCACCCAGCGGATCTACCGCGAGGAGATCGACCCCGGGTTCGACGGGGACACCGAGGCCGGCACCCCGTTCTGCGAACCGGGCAGCCCGGCCTGCGACGCCGATTACGACTACGCGAGCAGGCCGGACACGGTGCACGACGCGGTCGAGCGCATCGGCCTCACCGGTGAGATCGGCAAGCCGTTGTTGACCGTGCACGGCACGCTCGACGTGCTGCTGCCGATCGGGGAGAGCTCCGACGCCTACGCGCGGATGGTGCGGGAGCGGGGCGGTGGCCCGCTGCACCGGTACTACCGGATCGCGGGCGGCACACACACCGACGCGCTGGTCGACACGTATCCGAACCGGCTGCGTGCCCTGGCGCCGTGCCACCGTGCGGCCTTCGGGGCCCTGGAGGCGTACCTGGACGACGGCGTGCGGCTCCCGCCGTCGACGACGGTCTCGCGGCCCGGGAAGGCGACGCCGGAGGACCTGGTCACCCACTGTTCCCTCCGGTGAGCACCCGCGGGCCGGAGGCGGCCGTGACCGCACCGCGACCGGCGGGGGCGCGCTGTCGGTTCGTGGAACCCCGACGTCACCTCGCCGGCACGGAGTGGCAACTCGCCGGCATGACGCGGCGACTCGCGGGCACGGGGTGGCAACTCGCGGGCATGACGCGGCGACTCGCGGGCACGGGGTGGCGACTCGTGGGGAGGGGTGGGTGGGTCAGTCGCGGAGGGCGCGGCGGTAGAGGGACTCCAGGTGCTCGCGGGACGGGGTGGTGTCCGTCAGCACCGCCTGCATCAGCAGGCCGCAGGTGAGGGTGGCCACCATCTGGCCGGTGAGCGGGTCCGTGCGGGCGATGAACACCTCGGCCAGTGCGTCGTCCCAGGCCACGGCCGCCGCGCGCAGGTGCGGGCGCTGGAGGGCGAGGGCGTAGAGGTTGTACTCGGCGATGGTGTGCTCGCGCTGCTCGGTCACCGAGGCGAGCACGAAGTCGGCCAGTGCGGCCGCCGGGTCCGTCCCCGGTGCGAGTGTCCGGTCCCATTCCCGGAGCGCGGCGACGCTGCGCTGGGCCGCCTCGTCGAGGGCGACGGCGACCAGGTCGTCCAGCGTCGCGAAGTGGTAGGTGGTCGAGCCCAGCGGGACACCGGCCTCCGCGGCGACGGCACGGTGGGTGAGCGCGTCGATGCCGCGCTCGGCGATGACCGTGATGGCCGCACGCGCGATGCGGTCGCGGCGGTCGGGGTCGTTCGGACCGCGCGCCCGTCGCCGCGTCGCCGTCTCCCTCGTCGTCGCGTCTCCGGTCGTCGGCTCCCCGGTCGTCGGTTCTCCGGTCGACACTGCCTGCTCCCCTCCGTGACACGCCCTGCACCCCCGGGCACCGGCCACGCACAGCCGGTCGACAGCCATGACATCACACCACGTCAGACGGTGTCCGCGACCCCCTTCACCCGACTATGGACAAACGTACATATAGCATGTACCAACGTACACAAATTTTATGCGACCGCCGACCGTGCGGCGGAACTCGAACGACAGGACGGGGACACCCACCACATGCGAGACCTCTACATCGACGGATCCTGGACCGACGCCGCGACGTCGACCGGCGGCCGGACCGTGGAGAACCCCTACGACGGCAGCGTGATCCGCTCCGTGTCGGAGGCCGGTCCGGACGATGTGGACGCCGCCGTCGGCGCGGCGCGGCGCGCCTTCGACACCGGCCCGTGGCGCACCACGTCCGCCGCCGAACGCGCCGGGGTCCTGCGTCGCCTGGCCGACCTCCTGGTGCGCGACCGGGAGGAGCTCGCCCGGGTGGAGAGCGTGGACACCGGCAAGACCGTCGTCGAGGGCGGTATCGACGTCGACGACATCACCGCGGTGTTCCGCTACTACGCGAGCCTCGCCGAGACCGACTCCGGCGGACGGGCCGTGGACACCGGCGACCCCGGGGTGGTCAGCCGGGTCGTGACCGAGCCGGTCGGGGTGTGTTCGCTGATCGCGCCGTGGAACTACCCGCTGCTGCAGATGTCGTGGAAACTCGCCCCCGCCCTGGCCGCGGGCAACACCGTGGTGATCAAGCCGAGCGAGCTGACCCCACTGTCGACGGTCCGGCTGACCGAACTGCTGGCCGAGGCCGGTGTCCCGGCCGGGGTGGTCAACCTCGTCCTCGGTGCGGGCGCGGTGGTCGGCGCCGAGATGGTGCGCCACCCGAAGGTCGATCTGGTCTCGTTCACCGGCGGCCTCGCCACCGGACGGGAGATCATGGCGGCCGCGGCGCCGGGGGTGAAGCGGGTCGCGCTCGAACTCGGCGGCAAGAACCCGAACGTCGTCTTCGCCGACGCCGACTTCGACACCGCCGTCGACTACGCGCTGGCCGCCGCCTTCTTCCACTCCGGACAGGTGTGCTCGGCCGGGTCCCGCCTGATCGTCGAGGACTCGGTGCACGACGCGTTCGTCGCCGAACTCGCCGCGCGCGCGGAGAAGATCCGGCTCGGTAACGGTGCCGAGGCCGACACCGAGTGTGGCCCGCTGGTCTCGGCCGAGCACCGGGCGAAGGTGGAGCGGCACATCGCCCTGGCCCGGGAGGAGGGTGCCCGGCTGGTCGCGGGCGGGACGCGCCCCGACGACCCGGAGCTGGCCGACGGCTACTTCCTGCGTCCCACGGTCTTCGCGGACTGCACCGCCGGGATGACCGCCGTCCGGGAGGAGGTGTTCGGGCCGGTGGTCACCGTCGAGCGGTTCCACGACGAGCACGAGGCGATCGCGCTGGCCAACGACACCGAGTACGGCCTCGCCGGTGCCGTGTGGACCGGCGACGCCTCCCGCGCGCAGCGGGTGGCCGGGGCGCTGCGGCACGGCACCGTCTGGATCAACGACTTCCACCCGTACGTGCCCCAGGCCGAGTGGGGCGGGTTCGGCAAGTCCGGGATCGGCCGGGAGCTCGGTCCGTCCGGACTGGACGAGTACCGCGAGGCCAAACACATCTATCAGAACATCAATCCCGCACCGATGCGCTGGTTCTCCGGCGCGGAGAAGGAGGACTGAACCCCGTGGCGGAGACCTACGACTACGTCATCGTGGGCGGCGGCTCGGCCGGTTGCGTGCTAGCGAACCGCCTCAGCGCCGACCCGTCCACCAGCGTGCTGGTGCTGGAGGCGGGTCGCCCGGACTGGATCTGGGATCCGCTGATCCACATGCCCGCCGCGCTGACCATGGTGATCGGCAACCCGCTGTACGACTGGCGCTACGAGTCGGAGCCCGAGCCGTACATGGGCGGCAGGCGGGTGTATCACGGCCGGGGCAAGGTGCTCGGCGGGTCCAGCTCGATCAACGGCATGATTTTCCAGCGCGGCAACCCGATGGATCTCGAACGCTGGGCCTCGGACCCGGGGATGGAGACCTGGGACTACGCGCACTGCCTGCCGTACTTCAAGCGCATGGAGAACTGCCGTGCGGGCGGCGACGAGTGGCGCGGGGACGACGGCCCGCTGTGGCTGGAGCGCGGCCCGGCCGAGAACCCGCTGTTCGGGGCGTTCCTCGACGCGGCGCAGGAGGCGGGCCACCCGCTGACGAACGACGTCAACGGCTACCGGCAGGAGGGCTTCGCCGAGTTCGACCGCGCCATCCGCAACGGGCGCCGTTGGTCGGCCGCGCGGGCGTACCTGCACCCGGTGAAGAACCGGCCGAACCTCACCGTGCGGACCCTCGCGCACGTCAACCGGGTGCTGTTCGACGGCACCCGCGCCGTGGGCGTGTCCTATAACCGGCCCGGTCGCGGGCCGCGGGAGGTGTACGCGGGTGAGGTGATCCTCTCCGGCGGTGCGATCAACACCCCGCAGCTGCTGCAGCTGTCCGGTGTCGGCGACCCCGCGCACCTGGAGTCGCTGGGCATCGACACCGTGCACGCGCTGCCCGGCGTGGGGGAGAACCTGCAGGACCACCTGGAGGCCTACGTCCAGCACGCCTGCACGCAGCCGGTGTCGTTCAACCCGTCGCTGAAGAAGCACAGGGCGCCGAAGATCGGCCTGGAGTGGCTGTTCAAGCGCAGCGGCCCCGCCGCGACGAACCACTTCGAGGCGGGCGGGTTCGTCCGCGGCAACGACACGGTGGACTACCCGAACCTGATGTTCCACTTCCTGCCGCTGGCGGTGCGCTACGACGGGACCGAGGTCGACACCCCGCACGGCTATCAGGTCCACATCGGACCGATGTACTCGGACGTGCGGGGCAACGTGCGGATCACCTCCGCCGACCCGAAGCGCAAGCCCGCACTGCGGTTCAACTATCTGTCCACCGAGAACGACCGCCGCGAGTGGGTCGAGGCGATCCGGGTGGCCCGGGAGATCCTGAGGCAACCGGCGCTCGACCCGTACAACGGCGGCGAGATCTCGCCCGGCCCGGACGTCCGCACCGACGAGGAAATCCTCGACTGGGTGGCCCGCGACGCCGAGACGGCCTACCACCCGTCCTGCACCGCACGGATGGGCGTCGACGACATGTCGGTCGTCGACCCCATGACGATGCGCGTGCACGGCACCAGCGGCCTGCGCGTCACCGACGCCTCGGCCATGCCGTATCTCACCAACGGCAACATCTACGCGCCGGTGATGATGCTCGCCGAGAAGGCCGCTGACCTCATCCGGGGTGACACTCCGCTTCCGCCCGCGGAGACCCCGTTCTACCGACATTCCCGACAGGAAGGGTGAATCAGTGTCCACCACCGGCGAACGACGATCCGAGAACGGGCCCGACGAGGGCCCTGGGGGGAGCAACCGTGTCGCCGCGGTTTCGGACAACGGAATCAACCGCACCGTCTTTTTCGGTGCGTCGGTCATCATCCTGGCGATCGCCATCTGGGCGATGATCACGCCGGAGGACGCCGCGAGCACGATCGGCGTCCTCGTCGGCTGGGTCTCGGAGGGGCTCGGCTGGTACTACATCCTCGCGGCCACGCTGTTCCTGATCTTCGTGATCTACCTGGCCGCGTCGAAACACGGGACGATCCGGCTCGGACCGGAGAAGTCGCGGCCGGACTACGGCATCTTCGCCTGGGCGTCGATGCTGTTCGCGGCCGGCATCGGGGTCGACCTGATGTTCTTCTCGGTCGCCGAACCGGTCACCCACTACCTCGACCCGCCGCAGGGCGACCCGGAGACGCTGGCGGCCGCCCGCGAGTCGGTGGTGTGGACGCTGTTCCACTACGGCATCACCGGCTGGGCCATGTACGCGCTGATGGGCATGGCGCTGGGCTACTTCGCCTTCCGCCGTGGCCTGCCGCTGGCGGTGCGGTCCTCGCTGTACCCGCTGATCGGCAAGCGGGTGCACGGACGCGCCGGGCACACGGTGGACATCGCCGCGTCGCTGGGCACGGTGTTCGGCATCGCCACCTCGCTGGGCATCGGCGTGGTGCAGCTGAACTTCGGGCTGAACTTCCTGTTCGACATCCCGCAGGGCGTGGCCGCGCAGATCGGGCTGGTCGCGCTCGCCGTGGTGATGGCGACGCTGTCGGCGGTGGCCGGTGTCGACCGGGGCATCCGGCGGTTGTCCCAGCTCAACGTCGTGCTGGCGATCGTGCTGATGGGCTTCATCCTGTTCAGCGGTGACCCGCTGTACCTGCTCAACGGCCTGGTGCTGAACATCGGCGACTACGTCAGCGGCTTCACCGACATGACGCTGGACACCTTCGCCTACGACCAGCCGACCGAGTGGCTCAACGCGTGGACGTTGTTCTTCTGGGCCTGGTGGATCGCCTGGGCGCCGTTCGTGGGCCTGTTCCTGGCGCGCATCTCGCGGGGCCGCACCGTCCGCCAGTTCGTGGCGGCCACGCTGGTGATCCCGTTCCTGTTCACGGCGACCTTCCTGTCGATCTTCGGCAACGCCGCGCTGGGCCTCGTGCGCGGCGGCAACGGCGAGTTCGGCGAGACCGCGATGAACGCCCCCGAGGAGGGCTTCTACACGCTGCTGGCCCAGTACCCGGGCGTGACGTTCACCGCGGGCCTCGCCACGGTGGTGGGCCTGCTCTTCTACGTCACCTCGGCCGACTCGGGCGCGCTGGTGCTGAGCAACCTCACCTCGCGCCTGGCGACGCCGACCACCGACGCGCGCCCGTGGGTGCGGGTGTTCTGGTCGATCGCGATCGGGCTGATCACCCTGGCGAT
This sequence comes from Saccharomonospora iraqiensis subsp. iraqiensis, assembly GCF_000430445.1. Taxonomy (GTDB): domain Bacteria; phylum Actinomycetota; class Actinomycetes; order Mycobacteriales; family Pseudonocardiaceae; genus Saccharomonospora; species Saccharomonospora iraqiensis. Next base: position 70,459 of record NZ_KE387056.1, on the reverse strand, counting down.
GCTGCTGGTCGGCGGCGTGCCGACACTGCAGAACGCCACCATCATCATGGGCCTGCCGTTCTCGTTCGTGATGTTCTTCGTGGCCTGGGGCCTGTACAAGGCGCTCAACCGCGAGGTCAGCGACGAACGGCGATTCCTGGGCGGCTCGGCCGAGCAGCCGGGCGACGCCTCGGCGGACCCACCGGAGGACCCGGACCGGGCGGAGCCGGTCCCGGCGGGCCGCGACTGAGCCCGTGCGCCCCGAGGCGGGTGGCGACCGAGCCCGGTCGCCACCCGCTTTTCGCGCGTGTGGCGACTGCGCCTGGTGGATGAGCTGCCGGATCGCCGCGCTGCGGCGACAATGGCGTCGTGCCCGAGGATCCGCGGGAAGCGTTGCGCCGCATCTGCCTGGCGTTGCCGGAGGTGAGCGAGCGGCTCAGCCACGGCGAGCCGGCCTGGTTCGTCCGGGAGAAGAAGACCCTGGCGACCTACGCGGACCACCACCACGACGACCGGGTCGCGTTCTGGTGCCCGGCGCCGGCCGGGGTGCAGGAGGAACTGGTGGCCGAGGACCCGGCGCGGTTCTTCCGCCCGCCCTACGTGGGGCACCGCGGGTGGCTCGGCGTCCGACTCGACGTCGACGTCGACTGGGCCGAGGTCACCGAGATCGTCACCGACGCCTACCGGCTCGTCGCCCCGAAGTCGCTGGCCGCCCGGCTGACCGGGCCGATCTGACGTTCCCGGTCACGGCTGTTCATCGGCGCCGGGGGCCACCGTTCCCTGGTGGAAGGACAGCCGCCAGGTGCCGTCGACGTCCCGCAGCCACAGCGAGCTGCGGCGCACGCGGCGGCCGGGATGCTCGGTGAGGTAGGTGACCAGCACGACCGACTCGGCGAGGCGCGCGGCGTCCACCTCGCGGGCCCGCGGGCGGTCGGCCTCGGTGAACATCCCGCCGAGGGCCGCGAGCATCTCCTCCCGGCTCCACCGGCGCCCGGACGAGCCGATCTCGACGAACCCGGGGTGCAACAGCCGGGCCACCTCGTCGGCGTCGCACCGCACCTCCGGCGTCAGCAGCCGCAGCTCGGCGTCGATCACGTGGTCCACGGCGTCCTCGGTGTCGGTCATCCGCCGGACCGTACCCGGCGAGGCGGTCCGCACGCCCTCGAAAATCGGCCGGGCACGCTCTATGCTCACCCCGCCGAGTCATGCGCCGCCCGGACCGACAGGGGACACGATGCAGCTCACGCGGGTCGACGACCATGTCCACCTGGCCACCGGCACCAACGTCAACTGGGCTCTGGTCACCGAGGGCGATTCCGTCACGCTGGTGGACGCGGGCTACCCGAACGACGCCGGGGCCGTGCTGGAGTCCCTGGCCGCGATCGGCACACGCCCGGAGAGCGTGGCCGCGATCGTGCTCACCCACGCCCACCTGGACCACATGGGCGGCATCCCCACCTTCACCTCGCGGTACGGAACCCCGGTGTACACCGGGGCGGAGGAGGCGCGGCACGCGCGTCGCGAGTACCTCCAGCAGATCACCCCGGGCGAGATGCTCGGCCAGTGTCGGCACCTGCGCGGTGTGCAGTGGGTGGCGCAGACCCTGCGCGCGGTGCTCCCGCACGCCAGGATGGCGCTGTCCGAGGTGAACACCGCAGAGTTCGACGTCGCCCTCGACGTCCCCGGCCGGCTCGTGCCGGTGTCCGTCCCCGGCCACACCAGCGGGCACACCGGCTACCTCATGCCGGATTCGGGGGTGTTCTTCTCCGGTGACGCCCTGGTGACCGGACACCCGCTCTCGACGCTCGGCGAGGGGCCGCAACTGCTGCCGGGCGTGTTCAACACCGACGAGGCACGGATGCGCACCAGCCTGGAAATCCTGCGCGACGTGCGGGCCGACACGCTGGTCCCCGGCCACGGCCCGGTGGCCCGCGGCCCGCTGGCCAACCACGTCGACGCCGCGCTGCGGCACTGAGACGCGACGGACATGCCGTCCGCACGGTGGCTGATGTTCCCGGTCAGCCGTTGCAGACCGCGCCCCGACGTAGATCGACTGGTAGCCCGGCAGGAGAACGTTGCTCAACCCGTTCACCATCTTCCAGTGCACCGTGCAGGTGCGTATAGTCGGGTGATCGAGGAAACGAAACGTCTGGGCTGGGGGCGGAGTTGCTCTGTGAAGAGCGGCAGCCCCAGCTGCACGGCCGAACTTGAGCCTAACGTGGAGGTTCTGTGACGACGATAGTCTCGATCTTCAATCATAAGGGTGGAGTAAGCAAAACGACCACGACATTCAATTTGGGGTGGATGCTTGCCCGCTTGGGTAAGCGAGTTATCTTGGTGGACGCCGATCCTCAGTGCAACTTGACTGGGGTCACTCTCGGCTTAACGGCATCTTGGCCGCCCGACGAAGTCGGACCTGACCATGATACAAGCCAAGATGAAGAATACTCGCACACTCAAGAACAAGCTCAAGACTTTTTCTCTAAGAATTTAGAAAAGACTCTTTATGGAGCCTTGAAACCAGCCTTCGAGTCGGAGCCACGCTTTCTTGAGCCTGTCGATTGTATTCCGATAGAGGGTCGTCCTGGCTTATATCTATTGCCGGGCCACCTGCAACTGGGGGAGTACGAAGTTTCTCTCAGTATAGCTCAAGAGTTATCGGGTTCGTTGCTGGCGCTCAAGAACGTTCCTGGCGCCATCAACTATCTATTGAGGTGTACGGCCGAAGCCTTGAATATCGATTACGTCCTAGTCGATATGAGTCCTAGCCTTGGATCTCTCAATCAAAACATAGTGTCTATCAGTGACAGGGTAGTCGTTCCTACGTCACCCGACTTCTTCTCTATTATGGCGGTTCGTTCTCTCGCTAGGGTGCTCCCACGTTGGAAAAGGTGGGCCGAGTCGGCTTCGCAGAACGAGGTTCTGCGGACTGCCAACTACCCATTCCCTGCGCCGACACTAAAATTCGCAGGTGGGGTTATCCAACGGTACCGGCTCTATAGATCGCCCAGTGATACCAATCCTGTGGGCGACCCGACAGGACCGTTCAGAGTATGGATTAATCGTGTGGCGACCTCGATTCGTTCCGACCTTGTGCCTGCTCTGGCCAAGTCGGGATTGATGATAGACGATCAGGTGTATGCTTCAGCGGGAATCCATAGCTATATTCTCGCACAGATCCAAGAGTTCAATAGCTTGCTACCGAAATCTCAAGAGCATCGAGTTCCCGTATTCGAGCTAGGCGAGGAAACGCTTGGCCAAGTTGGTGTGGTTCTCGAAGGGTCGATGCGGCAGGTTAGAAGCCTTCTGCGGATTTTCGATGAGTTCGGAAATCGCCTTATTGCGGTTTCCGAGGATTCGGAGTAGCCAAGGATGGCGGCGCTAAGTGCGATAGCGCTGTTTGAGCGACTCAACAGTCAAGTTGAGGGCTTGCTCAAGTTAGGGCGCGAGCAGGGCCGTAACAATCTCCAGTCGCAAGCTGAGTCAATTTTTCGTGCGTGTATAGTGTTGACTGTTTCGTCTCTTGACACTTACATGCACGAAAAGTTCGTAGAGCGAAGCATCGGAGTGATGGATGACGAAACGAATGATCGAATTGCGCGATACCTGGGAATACCGGTACACAATGTTCGTGCGACTGATGCCCCCAGTGTGATCAGGTATCACCTGAGTTTTAAGACGCTCGTGAGTCCAGCCTCTATAGATAAAGCGATCGAGGCTAGTGGGGGCAATGCAGAAGAGATTTGGCGTCAGATTGGAATCGAACTAGGCGGGCGCGAGTCTAGGCTGAGAAACTCTTTAGATATATTTGTGGACCGAAGAAATATGATCGCACATGAAGGGGATTGGGATACAGTGCAGGTCGAAATGAGGCATATATCTGATAGTCATGTGAAGGACTGTCAGGAGTGTATTGTGAAAGTCGCCAAGGGGGTCGATCGGTATTGGCGATAGAATGTAGAGTGTATAGATCGCGAACATCTGACGACGGCGCGCCTACGTGGAAATTGATGAATACTTATTATTTGATAGATGCGGATGAGGCGGCAACCTGCTCCTGTGGCTACTCTTGATTCTGCATACGGCGGTGATGACGACGAGTGGGCAGAGTTGGGGGACCGCGATGAAGTTTTTAGGAGGGCTGGGGGCGGCGCGTCGTCTGGGTGAGGACGATAACTGATAGCAGGACGTGTCCAACCCGGCGAATGTCGAGCTATACTTAGTGTCGACGGCGCTTGACCTGGGGACGTCGCGCATGTGGTTGAGCCGGGGCGAAGCGGTGCGGCCGGCGCATCTTCCGATGGAACGGCAGGGCACGTACGCCGTTGACTTTGCTCGTGTTTTGAGCATGTTGGCGGTTGATGATGGGGCGTCGTACATGCTGTTGGACACTGACGAGAAGTTGCCGCGGTTGATGTATCACTTTCATTAACGGAAGCGTTTTAGACTGCCAGCGGCCGAGCCGAGCCGACGAGCGTGGAGGCGTGTGACCCACGTGGGCTCGTTCATCCTCATGAGCACATCGCTTCGGGGCGTGCTCGGCTGAGGACGACTGGGTTTACGTCGCTGAGCTGGTGGGTATGGTCCGGGAGACCACGGGCCCGAGCGACGATCTGCTCGATCGAACCGGGCGGGCCGCGGCGCGGTTGGTCCGGGACGGGAGTCTGGTCCCCGGCACGCTCACCGAGGCCGAGGGGTTCACCGCCTGGGAGACGGGACCGGCCGGGTCCGCCGCCCGGATCGAGCGGGAGGTGGCCGCGTTGGAGGGTGCCGGGGTATGGCCTCAGCCGGGGGACGTGTGTTGGTTCGATCGTCCCGGCGGGTAGTGCCCGGCCGGGCATCGGCGGGCGCGCATCAGGCGTACATGGCCAGCCAGATCGCGATGTAGTGGGTGATGGCCGCGGCGATGGTGCAGGCGTGGAAGAACTCGTGGTAGCCGAAGGTGTCCGGCCAGAAGTTCGGCCACTTGAGCGCGTAGAACACCGCGCCCAGGGTGTACAGCGCCCCGCCGACCAGCAGCAGCACCACCGCCGCGATGCCGGCCGCGGCGGCCAGTTCCGGGAGCACGAACACCGCCACCCAGCCGAGGGCGATGTAGATCGGCACGCCGACCCAGCGGGGCGCGCTCGGCCAGAGCATCTTCAGCGCCACCCCGGCCACCGCGCCGCCCCACACCACGCCGAGCACGATGTAGCCGGTCGGCTGGGACATCGCCAGCAGGGTGAACGGGGTGTAGGTGCCGGCGATGAACAGGAAGATCATCGAGTGGTCGGCGCGCTTCATCCAGGCGTAGGCGCGCGGGCTCCAGAGACGGCGGTGGTAGAGCGCGCTCACGCCGAACACGCCGAGCACGGTGGCACCGTAGACCGACGTCGCCAGGGCGGCCGTGCCGGACACCGTCGCCGCCGCCAGCGCGATGAGCACCGCGCCGGCCGCGGCCGCGCCGAAGAAGCTCCAGAAGTGCAGATGGCCCCGCAGTCGTGGGCGGGTGTCGACGGGGGCGTTCGGGGATGCCGGATCGGGGTCGTTCCGCGTCGATACGCTCACGTGGACCAGGCTACTCAAGGCGCAGGTGTGCTCCGCACGTGTGCGGTACCGGAGGACGGCGTACGTCACGTCGACCGCCACGCGTACGCTCACGGGACGTGAGCCTCCGGTCGTTCCTCTCCCGCGCCGTCTACACCGCCTATTCGTGGCGCCTGCGGCAGCAGGCCGCCGGGCGGCGCCCCCGGCACATCGGCATCATCCTCGACGGCAACCGCCGGTGGGCCCGCGAGGCCGGGTTCACCGACGTCAACGGCGGACACCGGGTGGGTGCGCAGCGCATCGTCGACTTCCTCGGCTGGTGCCGGGAGTCGAAGGTGGAGGTGGTCACGCTCTTCCTGCTGTCCACCGACAACGTGGCGCACCGCTCGAACGAGGAGGTCGCCGCGCTGCTGGAGATCATCCCGGACGTGGTGGACGAGCTGGCCCAGCCCGGCAACCCGTGGAAGGTGTCCATGGTCGGGGCACTGGACATGCTGCCCACCGAGGTCTCCGCCCGGCTCACGGCCGCCGCGCAGCGCACCGACCACCGCAACGGCATGGTGGTCAACGTCGCCGTCGGCTACGGCGGACGTCAGGAGATCGCCTACGCGGTGCGCAAGCTGCTGCAGCAGCACGCGGACGAGGGGACCTCGATCGAGGAGCTGGCGAAGACGCTGGACGTCGACCACATCTCCGAGCACCTCTACACCTCCGGCCAGCCGGACCCGGACCTGATCATCCGCACCTCGGGGGAGCAGCGGTTGTCCGGTTTCCTGCTGTGGCAGTCGGCGCATTCGGAGTTCTGGTTCACCGAGGCCTACTGGCCCGCGTTCCGCCGGGTCGACTTCCTGCGTGCTCTGCGTGACTATGCGGTGCGCAATCGTCGATACGGCGCATGAACGGAGTATTAACTCTCGCGTCGATCACCCGGTGTCGTGACATTTGCTCACTAAACGTGAGCTTCGCTTCCACCGTTTCACCTACCTGGCCGTCTGTCTTCGCGGTTCGCCGGGGGTAGCTTCCGTGGTGACGGTCCACGAACCCAGGTGGATCGTCACGGGAGGCCCTGGTCGTGGCAGTGGTTGAGCGAACGGGGGTCGTACGAGCGACCCGCCCGTTCACGAAGCGCACGAGGGGGCCGGCACCGGGCCCTCGTGGCCGCACGCCCTGACGCCCCGGCGTCGAGGCTCCGGCCAGCCAGGGCAGTGCCCGGCCCAGCGAGTGCGGGCGTGGTGCCAACGCCCCCGAGGGAGATGCCGTCGTGACTGCGCAGCGTTTACCCCGAAAGGCCGTCGGCCGCCCGGCCCCCGACAGCTCCGGAGCTGTGGGAGCCTCCCCCGACTCGGCAGAGTCCACCGACCCGGCAGTGCGGACGTTCGTTCTGGACACGTCCGTGCTGTTGTCGGACCCGTGGGCGATGACCCGGTTCGCCGAGCACAGTGTGGTGTTGCCGCTCGTCGTGGTGAACGAGTTGGAGGCCAAGCGCCACCACCCCGAGCTCGGCTGGTTCGCCCGGGAGGCGTTACGGCTGCTGGACGACCTCCGACGCACGCACGGTCGCCTCGATGCCCCGGTGCCCATCACCGACGAGGGCGGGATGGTGCATGTGGAGTTGAACCACTCCGACCCCACCGTCCTCCCGCCCGGCTTCCGCACCGACTCGAACGACCACCGCATCCTGGCGTGTGCGCTCAACCTGGCGAGTGAGGGGCCGGTGACACTGGTCACCAAGGACATCCCGCTGCGGGTCAAGGCGGGTGCGGTCGGGCTCGCCGCCGACGAGTACCGCGCCGAGGAGGTCGCCTCGTCGGGGTGGAGCGGGATGGCGGATCTGGACGTGCCGCAGGAGGCCCTCGACGCCCTGTTCTCCGGTGGGGAGGCCGACCTCGCCGACTACGGCCGCCCCGAGGCCGCGGACCTGCCCTGCCACACCGGGTTGCGGCTGCTCGCGGGCTCCTCCAGCGCCCTGGCGCGGATCACCCCGGACAAGCGGGCCCGGCTGGTGCGCGGCGACCGTGAGGTGTTCGGGCTGCACGGCCGCTCGGCCGAGCAGCGCATCGCACTCGACCTGCTGATGGACCCGGACGTCGGGATCGTCTCGCTCGGCGGCCGGGCGGGCACCGGCAAGTCGGCCCTGGCGCTGTGCGCGGGGCTGGAGGCCGTGCTGGAGCGGCGGATGCACCGGAAGGTGGTCGTGTTCCGCCCGGTGTACGCGGTGGGCGGTCAGGACCTCGGCTACCTGCCCGGCACCGAGAACGAGAAGATGCAGCCGTGGGCGCAGGCCGTGTTCGACACCCTCGGCGCACTGGTCAGCCAGGAGGTCGTGGACGAGGTGTTCGACCGCGGCATGCTGGAGGTGCTGCCGCTGACCCACATCCGCGGCCGCTCGCTGCACGACGCGTTCGTCATCGTCGACGAGGCGCAGTCACTGGAGCGCAACGTGCTGCTGACGGTGCTGTCCCGGCTGGGCAGCGCCTCCCGGGTGGTGCTCACCCACGACGTCGGGCAGCGGGACAACCTGCGGGTGGGCCGGCACGACGGCGTCGCGGCGGTGATCGAGAAGCTCAAGGGCCACCCGCTGTTCGCGCACCTCACGCTGACCCGCTCCGAGCGTTCCCCGATCGCGGCCCTGGTCACCGAGATGCTGGAACAGCACTGACCCACCGGTCCGGGTGTGAGCCCCGCGCTCACACCCGGACCGGCCGGCCCCGCGAGTCGCCGTTCCAGCCCGGCGAGTCGGCACTCCACGTCCGCGAGTCGGCACCCCGGGACGGCGAACCGACGTCCGCTGTCACCAACCGGTGGGCAGCGGCCTGCCCTCGGCGAAGCCCGCCGCCGACTGCACGCCGAGCACCGCGCGCTCGTGGAACTGCTCCAGCGTCGCCGCACCCGCGTAGGTGCAGGCGGACCGCACCCCGACCGTGATCGAGTCGAGCAGGTCCTCCACACCCGGCCGCTGCGGGTCCAGCGCCATCCGGGACGAGGAGATGCCTTCCTCGAACAGCGCCTTGCGGGCGCGCTCGTAGGCGTTGTCGGTGCGGGTGCGCGCGGTGACCGCGCGCTTGGACGCCATCCCGAACGACTCCTTGTACGGCCTGCCCTGCTCGTCGTAGCGCAGGTCGCCGGGCGACTCGTGGGTGCCGGCGAACCACGAGCCGACCATCGCCGCCGAGGCCCCCGCGGCCAGCGCCAGCGCCACGTCCCTCGGATGCCGGATCCCGCCGTCGGCCCACACGTGCTTGCCCAGCTCGCGGGCCGCCGCCGCGCAGTCGCGCACCGCCGAGAACTGCGGACGGCCGACGCCGGTCATCATCCGCGTCGTACACATCGCCCCGGGGCCGACGCCGACCTTGACCACGTCGGCGCCCGCCTCGATGAGCTCGCGGGTGCCCCGGGCGGTCACCACGTTGCCCGCCACCACCGGCACCCGCGGCGACACCGAGCGCACCGCCTGCAACGCCGTGAGCATCTTCTCCTGGTGACCGTGCGCGGTGTCCACCACGAGCACGTCGACCCCGGCGTCCAGCACGGCCTTCGCCTTCGCGGCGACGTCGCCGTTGACCCCGACGGCGGCGCCGAGGCGCAGCCTGCCCCGGGCGTCGACGGCGGGGTCGTAGATGCTCGCGCGCAGGGCGCCGACCTGCGTGAGCACCCCCGCCAGGCGGCCGTGGTCGTCCACGCCGACGGCCAGGGGTTCGCCGTGTTCGTGCAGGCGTTCGTAGACCTCGCGCGGCTCGGTGCCCAGCGGGCACGTCCACACCGAGGGGTCCAGGACCTCGGCCAGCCGGGCGAACCGGTCGACCCCCGCGCAGGCCTGTTCGTCGACCACACCCACCGGGCGGCCCTCGGAGTCGACGACCACCACCGCGCCGTGCGCGCGTTTGCCGATCAGGTTGAGGGCGTCGGCGACGGCGTCGTTCGGGGTGAGCACCAGCGGGGTGTCCCACACGGTGTGCCGGTCCTTCACCCACGCGGTGATGTCGGCGACCGCCTCGGCGTCGACGTCCTGCGGCAGCACCACCAGGCCGCCGCGGCGGGCGAGCGTCTCGGCCATGCGCCGCCCGGCCACGGCCGTCATGTTGGCCGCGACCACCGGGACGGTCGTGCCCGTGCCGTCGACGGTGGAGAGGTCGACGTCGAAGCGCGACTCGACCCCCGAGCGGTTCGGCAGCAGGTAGACGTCGTCGTAGGTCAGATCGTGAGCGGGCCGGTGGCCATCGAGAAACTGCACGAGGGTCCAGGTTACGGGCTCCGCGCGGCCGGTGTCACTCACCACCGGGTGACCCGGCCGGGGCGGTCCCGCCGCGCAGCATCGCGCGGACGGCGTCGATCGTGTCGGCGTCGGCGGGGGCCTTGTCCGGGCGGTAGCGCAGCACCCGGGCGAACCGTAGCGCGACGCCGCCCGGGTACCGGCGGCTGACCTGCGCCCCGTCCAGCTCGATCTCCACGACCAGCTCCGGGCGCAGGTACACCGTCCAGCCGTCCCGGTGGGTCTCGTAGCGGGGCAGCGTCTCCGTCTGCCAGGCCAGCAGTTCGTCGGTGAGTCCCTTGAACGTCTTGCCGACCATGACCGGCGGGCCGCCGTCCGGGTCCCGGGCACCGAGGTGCAGGTTCGACAGGGTGCCGGTGCGTCGGCCGTGCCCCCACTCCGCACCCAGAACCACCAGATCGAGGGTGTGCGCGGGTTTGACCTTGAGCCACGCCCGGCCCCGGCGCCCGGCGGCGTAGGGGGAGTCGAGCGCCTTGACGAGCACGCCCTCGTGCCCGTCCTGAAGGGACGCGGTCAGGATCGCCGACGGGTCCTCCGGCTCGGCCGCACCGGGCACGAGGTGGTCCGGCGCGACCCGGCGCAGCGCCGTGCGGCGTTCCCGCAGCGGCGCGTCGAGCAGGTCGGTGCCGTCCAGGTGCAGGCAGTCGAAGAAGTACGGACGCAGCAGCAGGGCGCGCACCTGCTCGTCCCGGGTGCTGCCGAAGCGGGACATCGTCTCCTGGAACGGACGGGGCCTGCCCTCGTCGGTCAGCGCGAGGGTCTCGCCGTCGAGCACGGCCGAGGTGCACGGCAGGGACCGCACCAGGTCCGCCAGCTCGCCGACGCTCGCGGTGACCTCGCGCAGCGTGCGGGTGAAGACGCGGACGTCGTCGCCGGTGCGGTGTACCTGGATGCGCGCGCCGTCCAGCTTGTACTCCACCGCCGCGGTGGGGATGGCGGTGAGCGCGTCGTCGAGCGACCCGGCAGGTGCGGCCAGCATGGGTCGCACCGGCCTGCCGAGCTCGATCCCGAAGTGCTCCAGGGCCGTGACCCCGCCGGTGAGCGCGGCGTGCGCCGTGGCGGGCAGGCGACCGGAGAGCATGAACGCCCGCCGCACGGCCGACGCCGGCACCCCGGCGGTGGCGGCGACCGCCTCGACCATGACACCCTCCAGCGCGCCCTGCCGGAGTTCCCCGGTGAGCAACCGGACGAGGAAGTCCTGCTCCTCGTGGGTCGCCCGGCCGAGCAGTGTGCGCAGCAGGTCGGCGCGGCGTGCGGCCGAGCC
>NZ_KE387056.1:57357-59320 GCF_000430445.1 Saccharomonospora iraqiensis subsp. iraqiensis | reverse complement strand
CGCCCGCCGGTGCTCACGGCGCCGCCGGGTCGTCGGTCGTGGGGTCGTCGGTCGTGGGGTCGGCGGTCTGCCGGACGTTGGCCGCCCGCCGGGCGAGCATGCCGGTGAACGACGGCCGGTCGGCGTGCGCGCGTTCGTAGGCCAGCAGTTCCTCCAACTGCGCCAGGGTCAGCGTGCGGAGCCGGGCGCGCACCTGGGGCAGGGTGAGCTCGTCGTAGTCCGCCATGCCCGCGGGACCGCCGCCGGCACGCGGTGGCGCGGACGCCTCCCCGGTGGTGGGCTCCCCGCCGGTGGCGGCGTCCCCGTCGGTGGCCGGACTGTCGAACTCGCCCTCGGAATGATCCTCGGCGAGTGCCCGCTCCTCCAACGACCAGGGGTCGTCGTCCGTCGTCCCGTTCTCCCGCGGGGGGCCGCCCGTGGCGGTCGTTCCGGACCCCTCCGGTGTGTCCAGGTCCTCGTCGAAAGTCGCCCATTCGGGCTCGTCGTCGGGGCGGTGCAGTGCCGAGAGCGCGGTGTCCCCCTTGATCGCCAGCTCGGTGACGTGCTGCTGGACGCGCATCGACGCGTGCAGGGTCTGGCTGACCACGGTCACCGGGAGTTCGGTGAGCTGTCTGGGCAGTTCTCGCGCCCGTTCGACCGTCGTCACGGCCAGGCCGGCGGCTACCCGGAGCGGGAACGGGAGGTGTCTCATGGTCCCAGCGTGCCGCACCCGCGCCCCGCGCGGAAACTCCGATCCGGGTGCCGCGCCGTGTCCGGGGCTCGCGCTCGTCGACTCCGCGGGGTGACCCGTAGGGTTGGAGGTATGAGCGCAGCCAGTCCCGGCACCGAGACCACCCCGGAAGACCCGACCCCGGACCACGTTCCCGAGGGCAGTGCGCCCGAGGGTGGCGCCCCCGAGGGCAACGCCGAGACCGTGTCCGGTGACGGCGGCAAGCGGGTCCTGCTGGCCAAGCCCCGTGGCTACTGCGCCGGCGTCGACCGTGCCGTCGTCACGGTGGAGAAGGCACTCGAGAAGTACGGCCCGCCCGTGTACGTGCGCAAGGAGATCGTGCACAACCGGCACGTCGTGGACACGCTCCGGGAACGGGGTGTGATCTTCGTGGACGACACCTCCGAGGTGCCCGAGGGGGCCCTGGTGGTCTTCTCCGCGCACGGGGTGTCCCCCGCCGTGCACGCCGAGGCCGAACAGCGCAACCTCCACACGATCGACGCCACGTGCCCGCTGGTGACGAAGGTGCACAAGGAGGTCAACCGGTTCGCCCGGGACGACTACGACATCATGCTCATCGGCCACGAGGGCCACGAGGAGGTCGAGGGCACCTCGGGCGAGGCGCCCGAGCACGTGCAGCTCGTGGACACCGCCGAGGACGTGGACAAGGTCACCGTGCGGGACCCGTCGAAGGTCGTGTGGCTGTCCCAGACCACGCTCAGCGTCGACGAGACCATGGAGCGGGTGAACCAGCTCAAGGGGAAGTTCCCCGACCTGGCGGACCCGCCGAGTGACGACATCTGCTACGCCACGTCCAACCGCCAGGTCGCGGTGAAGGCCATGGCGGCCGAGTGCGACCTGGTCCTCGTGGTCGGCTCGCAGAACTCGTCGAACTCCAAGCGGCTGGTCGAGGTGGCGCTGCAGGCGGGCGCGACCGACGCGCACCTGGTGGACTACGCCGCCCAGGTGGACGAGCGCTGGCTCGACGGCGTGGGCACCGTGGGGGTCACCAGCGGCGCCTCCGTGCCGGACGTGCTGGTGATGGAGCTGCTCGACTGGTTGGCCGAGCGCGGCTGGACCGGCGTCGAGGAGGTCACCACCGCGAACGAGAAGATCTCGTTCGCGCTGCCGAGGGAGCTCCGCAACACCGACACCGTCGCCAGCGACGTCCGCTGACCCGGCGACGTCCGCCGGACCGGCTCAGCGGCGGCCCTCCGGCGGCCCCTCCTCGTGGGATGGCCGTCCGGAACCCGG
>NZ_KE387056.1:50348-57257 GCF_000430445.1 Saccharomonospora iraqiensis subsp. iraqiensis | reverse complement strand
GCCGCCGACCGCGGCGATCTCGCCCAGCAGGGCGTCGACCTCGGCGACGGTCAGCGTGGGCTCCGCGGCGGGTGCGGTGCGCAGCCCGGACAGGGTCCGCCACCCCACGCCGATGCGGCCCTGGGTCGGTGTCCCGGTCAGAAAGGCGACCGCGGCGGCGAGCTCGTCGGCCGGTGCCCCGGTCAGCAGGTCCGCGAGCTCGGTGGTCTTCGCCGTCCGCGACCGTGTCGCCGCCAACCGCCCCGACACCCGCACGAGCTCGTGCAACCACATGCCGCCATCCTCCCCCGCCACCCCGCGAGTCGCCCCTCCATGCCCGCGAGTTGACGCCTCACGTCCGCGAGTTGCCTCCGCAGGTCGGCGAGTTGCCCGTCCTCGCCCGTGACTTGTCACTTCGTGTGGGCGAGTCGACTCCACCACGTACTGACTCGCAGGCGCGGGGTGGCAACTCGCGAGCATGGGGTGGCGACTCGCGGGCATGGGGTGGCGACTCGCGGGCATGGGGTGGCGACTCGCGGGCAGGAAGTGTCAACTCGCGGGGCTGGGGTGGCGACTCGCCGGGGGAGGGTCAGGTGGGGTGGCGGCGGGTGGCGACGTCGACGGCGCCGACGACGACCTTGGCGACGACGCCCACCAGGACCAGGCCGACGACCATCTGGATGGTGACCACGATCCGGGCGGGCTCGGCCACGGCGGCGATGTCGCCGAAGCCGACGGTGGCGAAGACCGTCATCGTGAAGTACAGCGCGTCCGTGCGGCCGACCGGTTCGGTGAACGAGTCCGGATCGGCGCCCGAGATGAGGGTGTAGGTCGCGGCGAACACCACCAGCAGCAGCGGCACCATCACGCCGAGGGCCTCCAGCGCGCGCAGCCGGGGCCGCCCCGACCGCGCGACCGCGACGATCTGCCGGACGACGACCACCCCGAGCAGCGCCAACGCGAGTCCGAACCACGGCCACGCCACCGTGTCCGACCTGCCCTCCAGCGGGGCGAGGTAGTAGCCGGTGACCAGCAGGGCCACCGACGCGGCGGTGCGCACGGACGCCGCCGCCACCGCACGGCGGGTGCCCGGGGGCCTCGCCTCTCGTCCGGTGGACACGGTCGCGGGCGGGTCAGCGGGTGCGCGACCGGAGGCGGGCCGGGGTGGTCGCCGACGGCCTCATCGGATCACCGGCCTCCCCGCGCCATGCGCAGCACGTCGAGGGCCTCGTCGAGTTGTGCCTCGGTGAGCTTCCCGTCGGCCACGTGGCCGCGTTCGAGGACGACGTCGCGGATCGGCTTCAGCTCCGCCAGCGCCTGCTTCGCCACGGCGGCCGCCTCCTCGTACCCGATGTAGGCGTTGAGCGGGGTGACGATCGACGGCGACCCCTCGGCGTAGGCACGGGCGGTGTCGGTGTTGACGGCCAGCCCGGCGAACACCTTGTCCGCCAACAGCCGGGAGGAGTTCGCGAGCAGCCGCGCCGACTCCAGCACGTTCCGCGCGATCACCGGCAGGTTGACGTTGAGCTGGAAGTTGCCCTGCGACCCGGCGAAGGACACGGTCGCGTCGTTGCCGATCACCTGCGCCGCCACCTGCATGGTGGCCTCGCAGATCACCGGGTTGACCTTGCCCGGCATGATCGACGACCCGGGTTGCAGGTCCGGCAGCGCCAGTTCCGCCAGTCCGGTGCGCGGTCCGGACCCGAGCCAGCGGACGTCGTTGGCGATCTTGTTCAGCGACACCGCGATCGTGCGCAGGTGCCCCGAGGTCTCGACCACGCCGTCCTGGGTGGCCTGTGCCTCGAAGTGGTCGCGGGCCTCGGCCAGCGGCAGCCCGGTGACCTTCGCCAGCTCCTCGGCGACCGCGCCGCCGAACCCGGGGGGCGCGTTGAGGCCCGAGCCCACCGCGGTCCCCCCGATCGGCAGCTCCCCGAGCCGGGGCAGCCCGCTGCGCAGGCGTTCGATGCCGAACCGCACCTGCGCGGCCCAGGCGCCGGCCTCCTGGCCGAGGGTCACCGGCACGGCGTCCATCAGGTGCGTGCGGCCGGACTTGACCACGTCGGCCCACTCGGCGGCCCGTCGTTCGATCGTCGTCGCGAGGTGGTCCAGTGCGGGCACGAGGTCGGTCAGTACCGCCTCCGTGGTGGCCACCCGGATGGTGGTGGGGAAGGTGTCGTTGGACGACTGCGAGGCGTTGACGTGGTCGTTGGGGTGCACGTCCCGGCCGAGTGACCGGGTCGCCAGCGTCGCGATCACCTCGTTGGCGTTCATGTTCGACGAGGTCCCCGAACCGGTCTGGAACACGTCGATCGGGAAGTGCCCGTCGTGGTGTCCCTCGGCGACCTCGTCGGCCGCCGTCGCGATCGCCGCGGCGAGGTCGCCGTCGAGGACGCCGAGCCGGGCGTTGACCCGCGCGGCCGCGGCCTTGAGCAGGCCGAGCGCGCGGATCTGGGCGCGCTCCAGACCACGGCCGGAGATCGGGAAGTTCTCCACGGCCCGTTGGGTCTGCGCGCGGTAGAGGGCGTCGGCCGGCACCTTGACCTCGCCCATCGTGTCGTGCTCGATCCGGTAGTCCTGTTCCGCCATGGGGCCAGTCTGGCGCAGTTCGGGATCAGTCGCCCGGTGTCGTGGGGCACTAGACTGCGCCACGGCCCCCACCAACGGCGGAAGGGCGGTGGGACATGAGTGCGTCCGAGACGGTGTCGGTCGACCTGGTGATCGTCGGAGCCGGGCCGACCGGCCTGTACGCCGCGTACTACGCGGGATTCCGTGGCCTGTCGACGGCGGTCGTCGACTCGCTGCCCGAGACGGGCGGTCAGATCACGGCGATGTACCCGGAGAAGATGATCTACGACGTGGCCGGCTTCCCCGCCGTGCGGGGGCGGGACCTGGTCAAGGGTCTCGTCGAGCAGGCCGCGCAGGCCGACCCCACCTACCTGCTCGGCCGCAAGGCCGACACGCTCACCACCGTCGACGACGGGCTGGAACTCGCCCTGGACGACGGTGTTCTGGTGCGCGCGGGCGCGATGCTGATCACCGCGGGCATCGGTGAGTTCACCCCGCGCCCGCTGCCCTCGGGGCAGGAGTGGCTCGGGCAGGGCCTGGTGCACTTCGTGCCTGCCCTCGACGCGCACGCCGGGCAGGACGTCGTCGTGGTCGGCGGCGGCGACTCCGCGTTCGACTGGGCGCTGGCCCTGCGCCCGATCGCGGCGAGCGTCACTCTCGTGCACCGGCGGGCGAAGTTCCGGGCCGCCGAGTCGATCGTGAAGCAGGCCCGGGACGAGGGCATCCCGATCATCACCGACGCCGAGGTCGCCGCGCTGCGCGGCAGCGGACCGGACGGCACCGGCGCGCTCGCGCAGGTGGACCTGGAGATCCGGGACGGGCGGCGGATGACGTTGCCCGCCCAGGCCGTGGTCGCCGCACTCGGGTTCACCGCCGACCTCGGCCCGATCGAGAACTGGGGCCTGCGGATCGAACGCCGGTCGATCGAGGTGGACACCACGATGGCCACCGCACGCGACCGGGTGTACGCGGCCGGTGACGTCGCCGCCTACCCCGGCAAGGTCAAGCTGATCGCCACCGGGTTCGGCGAGGCGGCCACGGCGGTGAACAACATCGCCGTGGCGCTCGACCCGAAGGCGAAGCTCTTCCCGGGCCACTCCAGCGACGCCTGACCCCGGCGGCGCCGGGGTCAGGGTGCCGGGACCCGGGGGCGGAGTCCCGGGCCCCGCGGCCGGTCAGGGGATCGGCGGGGTGGCGTCCTCCGGGGCGCCGTCGAAGTCGACGGACGAGAAGTCCCGCAGCTTGGTCAACCGGTGGTAGCCGTCGATCAGCCGCACCGTGCCGGACTTCGACCGCATCACGATCGACTGGGTGGTGGCCCCGCCCGCGCGGTAGTGGGTGCCGCGCAGCAGGTCGCCGTCGGTGACGCCGGTGGCGCAGAAGAAGACGTTGTCGCCGCGCACGAGGTCGTCGGTGGTGAGCACCCTGTCGACGTCGTGCCCGGCGTCGAGGGCCTGCTGCCGTTCGGTGTCGTCCTTCGGCCAGAGCTTGCCCTGCAACTCACCGCCGAGGCACTTCATCGCGCACGCGGCGATGATGCCCTCCGGTGTGCCGCCGATGCCCAGCAGCATGTCGACACCGGTGCTCGGCCGCGCGGTGGCGATGGCGCCCGCGACGTCGCCGTCGCTGATGAACCGGATGCGGGCACCGGCCTCGCGGACCTCCTCGACGATCCGCTCGTGCCGGGGGCGGTCCAGGATGCAGACCGTCACGTCGGAGACCCCGCTGTTCTTCGCCTTGGCGACCCGGCGGATGTTCTCGGCGATCGGCGCGGACAGGTCCACCGTCCCCGCGGCCTCCGGCCCCACGGCGAGCTTCTCCATGTAGAACACCGCCGACGGGTCGAACATCGCGCCCCGCTCGGCGACCGCGAGCACGGCGAGCGCGTTCGGCATGCCCTTCGACATCAGGGTCGTGCCGTCGATGGGGTCCACGGCCACGTCGCAGTGCGGGCCGTCGCCGTTGCCGACCTCCTCGCCGTTGAACAGCATGGGCGCCTCGTCCTTCTCGCCCTCGCCGATCACGACGACACCCCGCATCGACACGGTGCCGATCAGCTGGCGCATGGCGTCCACGGCGGCGCCGTCCCCGCCGGTCTTGTCGCCCTTGCCGACCCAGCGGCCCGCGGCCATCGCCGCGGCCTCGGTGACCCGGACCAGTTCCATCGCGAGGTTGCGGTCGGGGGCTTCGCCCCGGCGACTACCGGACTGGCTGGCGGTGGTCATGGTGCCTCCCGATGGCGTGTCTGGAACTGTTCACGACAAGCGTGTCGCTCCCTGTCGGGTCGCCGATACCCGGATCACGGGGGTGTCGCGCACGTCACCGTGCCCGGTCCTCGTCGGGCCCGTCGGAGCCGTCCTCGGACGGCGTGTCCTCAACGGTAGCCAGCGCGGCCTCGATGCGCTCGCGTGCACCGTCGAGGTGCCGCTCACACAACCGGGCCAGTCGCTCACCCTTCTCCCACAGCGCGAGCGACTCCTCCAGGGACAGGCCACCCGCCTCCAGGCCCCGTACGACCTCGATCAGCTCGTCGCGCGCCTGCTCGTAGCCGAGCTGCTCCAGACCGTCCGGGTCGGTGTTCCCCCCGGCCCCGGTGTCGGCTCCCCCGGGGCTCACGGTGTCGGCACCCGCGCCGGTGTCGTCGTCCTGCGGGGTCCGTCGCGCGTCGTCGCTCACGTGTCCGTCTCGTCCGTCCCACTCGGTGCTGTCCCGGCCGGTGCCCTCCCGGCCACCGGTGCCGCCCGGCCGCCGGTCGGGACCGGTCCGCGGGCGCACACTACCGCGCCGGCCATCGCGTGGTCGTAGGTGACGAAGGCGCGGGCGAACTCGCCCCCGTCGGACTCGGCGAGCGCGCTCTCCAGCCGTGTCTGCGCCCCGGCGACGCGGTGACGGTGCGCCGAACCCGCACCGAACCACCAGCGTTTGCCCACGTAGCACGCGGTCGCCTCGGACAGTCCCCGCAGCCTGCCGACCAGCTCCGGGGGGTCGGTCGTGCGACATCCGGCGAGCAGCACGGTCCAGCTGCGCACGGCGGCGGCCTCGACCTCGTCCGCCCGGGCGCGCACGGTCCGGACCTCCTCGGGGACCGTCCCGTCCGACTCCGCGCACAGGCGGGCGAGGGTGCCGGTCGTCAACGGCAGAAAGGCGCACCCGTGCATTCGCCGACCTCATTCCTCCCGTGTCTCCACCACCGCCCGCACCGCCCCGTCCGTGACCCGGACCCGCAGCGGTGTGCCGTCGGTCACATCGGCGACCGATCGGAGTACTCTCAGGTTGCCCGAATCGTCGGTGTACTGCACGACGGAATACCCACGTTCCAGCGTCGCCGACGGCCCCAGCGCGGTGAGCCGGGCCCGCGCGGACGCGAGCGCGGTCTGCTCGCGGGTCAGCTCGGCCAGCACCGCGCGCCGTCCGCGTTCCCGCTGGGTCTCGACCTCGACCTGCCTGCGCTGGACGGGTCCGAGCGGGTCGGCCAGGACCGGGCGGCTGCGCAGCTGGTCCAACAGTCTGCGCTGGGTGTCCACCCAGCCGTGCAGGGACCGGCGCGCGCGGTCGCGCAGCTGGTGCACCTTCGCGGTCTCCTCGGCGACGTCCGGCACCACGCGCTTGCCCGCGTCGGTGGGGGTGGAGCACCGCAGATCCGCGACGTGGTCGAGCAGCGGCGAGTCGGGTTCGTGCCCGACGGCGCTGATCACGGGTGTGCCCGCGGCGGCGACCGCCCGGCACAACGCCTCGTCGGAGAACGGCAGCAGATCCTCCACGCTCCCGCCGCCGCGGGCGATGACGATCACGTCGACGTCCGGGTCGGCGTCGAGCGTGGACAACGCCCGCAGGATCTGCGGCACCGCGTGCGCGCCCTGCACCGCGGTGTTCAGCACCCGCATCCGCACCGCGGGCCAGCGGCCCTGGGCGTTGACGAGCACGTCGTGCTCCGCGGCCGAGGCGCGCCCGGTGATCAGCCCCACGCCCCGCGGCAGGAACGGCAGGCCACGCTTGCGTTCGGCCGCGAAGAGCCCCTCCGCGGCCAGCAGCTTGCGCAGCCGTTCGATGCGGGCCAGCAGCTCCCCGATGCCGACCGGACGGATCTCGTCGGCGCGCAGGCTCAGCGTGCCCCGGCCGAGGAAGAACGACGGCCTGCCGTGGACGACGACGCTGGCGCCGTCCCGCAGCGGCGGGTCCGCGGCACGCACCATGCGCGCGGGGCAGGTGACGGTCATCGACACGTCGGCGGCCGGGTCGCGCAGCGTCACGAACGCGGTCTGGGTGCCGGGGCGGGCCGAGATCTGGGTGACCTGGCCCTCCACCCAGACCGCCCCCAGCCGGTGGATCCAGTCCGCGATCTTGCGCGCGACCGTGCGCACCGGC
>NZ_KE387056.1:44445-50248 GCF_000430445.1 Saccharomonospora iraqiensis subsp. iraqiensis | reverse complement strand
TGCGAGTAGCCGAGGGTCCGGGCGAGGCCGGACACCCCGGCGCGGTCCACGAAGCCGTCGGCGATCAGCCGCATCGCGCGGCCCGCGAGGTCGGCCCGGACGTTCCACTCGGGGGAGCCGGGCACCGCGTCGGGCAGACACCGGCGGCACGCCCGGTAGCCGTGGGTCTGCGCGGCGGCGGCCGTGGGGAAGAAGTCGACGTTGCCGCGCTTCGGGGTCATCGCGGGGCAGGACGGCCTGCAGTAGATGCCCGTGGTGCGCACCGCGACCACGAACTGCCCGTCGAAGCGCGCGTCGCGGGAGCTCACGGCGCGGTAGCAGCGCTCCGTGTCCCGCCAGACGGCCCCGGACGGGGGCGGGGGGTCGCCGGTGAGCGGGATCATGCCTCCGATCGTGCCACCCGGTCAGCCCGGTGGCTCGCGGGAATCGGACATCACCGCCGAGGTGCGGGGAGCGTCGCGGAGTTCTACGGTCGTGCCATGACCAAGCGGATGCAGCGCACCTCGTTCCGTACGGCCGTCGCGGCCGTCGCCGCGGTCGCGGCCCTGGGCGTCTCGGCGGCCTGCGAGGAGCCGGTGCAGGAGGACAACGGCGATCAGCAGGAGCAGGAGGACAACGGCGGCGGCTACGGCAACGAAGGCGGCGACGGCGGCGGTGAGGACGGCGGTGACGAGGGCGGTGAGCAGGAGGACGACGGTGAGGAGGACGACGGCTGACCGGCCGGGCATCCCCGGCACGTACACTGGGCAGTCGTGAGTCTGACCCTCGGCATCGTCGGCCTGCCCAACGTGGGCAAGTCGACCCTGTTCAACGCCCTGACCCGGAACAACGTGCTCTCGGCGAACTATCCGTTCGCCACGATCGAGCCGAACGTCGGCGTCGTGCCCCTGCCGGACCCGCGGCTGGACGAACTCGCGAAGATGTTCGACTCGGCCCGCACCGTCCCGGCGACGGTGTCGTTCGTGGACATCGCCGGGATCGTCAAGGGCGCGTCCGAGGGGGCGGGTCTGGGGAACAAGTTCCTGGCCAACATCCGCGAGGCCAACGCCATCTGCCAGGTCATCCGCGTGTTCGACGACGGCGACGTCACCCACGTCGACGGCCGGATCGACCCGATGTCCGACATCGAGACGATCAACACCGAGCTGATCCTGGCCGACCTGCAGACGCTGGACAAGGCGCTGCCCCGGCTGGAGAAGGAAGCGCGGACGAAGAAGGAGAACCGGCCCGCGCTGGACAACGCGAAGAAGGCCAAGGAGATCCTCGACTCGGGCCGCACCCTGTTCGCCGCGCAGTCCGAGCTCGACATGGACGGCCTGCGTGAGCTCAGCCTGCTCACCACCAAGCCGTTCCTCTACGTGTTCAACGCCGACGAGGGCGTGCTCACCGACGAGGCCAAGCGCGCCGAGCTGACCAAGCTGGTCGAGCCCGCCGACGCGGTGTTCCTGGACGCGAAGGTGGAGTCCGAGCTGCTGGAGCTCGACGACGAGGCGGAGGCGCTGGAGCTGCTGGAATCGGTCGGCCAGTCCGAGCCGGGCCTGAACGCCCTGGCCCGCGCCGGGTTCCACACGCTCGGCCTGCAGACCTACCTCACCGCCGGGCCGAAGGAGGCCCGCGCCTGGACCATCCCGCAGGGCGCGACCGCCCCGGAGGCGGCGGGCGCGATCCACTCCGACTTCCAGCGCGGCTTCATCAAGGCCGAGATCATCTCCTACGAGGACCTGATGGCGGCCGGATCGATGGCCGCCGCTCGCGCGGCGGGCAAGGTCCGCATGGAGGGCAAGGAGTACGTCATGTCCGACGGCGACGTGGTCGAGTTCCGCTTCAACGTCTGATCACGAGATCCGACGCCCCCTCGCCTTGTCCCGGGCAGGCGCCGAGGTGTCGCCGTCCGGTCCGCGCGCTGTATGCCGGGTCGTCACTGTCGGCTTCGGCACAGTCGGTGTGTCCGGCCGACGGCGAAAAGCCTTTGTGCTCGCCGGGCGCGGTCTGCAGAGTGGATGCCCTCCCTCCGCCCGAAAGAGGGTGGACCGGGTGACGAGGGAAGGAAACTCGATGACCGAACGTGACATCTCTTCAGTCGGGGCGCCGTGCTGGGTGGACATCTTCCAACCTGATGCTGCGGCTGCCCGGGGTTTCTACGGGGAGTTGTTCGGGTGGGGCTTCGATGATCCGGTTCCCTTACCGACCGGAGCCGGGGACGCGTACTCCGCCGCTCGTCTCGAGGGGCGGCTCGTCGCCGGTATCGGCCAGGCCCGGCTCGACGGCCCAGGGGGGTGGCGCACCTACGTTCGGGTCGCCGGGCTGGAAGACACGCTCGCCCGCGTGGAGTCGGCGGGAGGTGTGCGGCAGTCCGGCCCGTTCGCGCTGGCTCACCACGGGCGCATGGCCGGAGTGACGGATGCCACCGGTGTCGCGTTGTGGCTCTGGGAGGCCGGATCCCGCAGTCACGTGGAGTTGGCGGACGAGCCCGGGTCCTGGGCGATGAGCGCGCTGCACACCACCGACCTCACAAAGGCGGAGGAATTCTACGGTGCCGTGTTCGGCTGGGTGCTCGACGAATCGACCGACGATCCGTTCGCCTACTGGCGACTCGACGAGCAGGTCGTCGCGGTCGCCGCGGCAACCGACGGCGCCGCGGTGCCGCCGCACTGGAGCGTCAACTTCGCCGTACAGGACGCCGACGCACTGGCCGAGCAAGCCGAAAGGCTCGGCGGGCGCGTTCTGCTGGAGCCCTTCGATACCCCGGGCTTCCGGAACACGCTCCTCGGTGACCCGCAGGGCGGTGTGATCGCGGCCTCGGGGAAGGAGTGACAGGCATGGTCGACGTCGTTCGCTACGCCGCGTTCAGTACCGACCCGTCCGGAGGTAACCCGGCGGGGGTCGTCCTCGACGCCGGGGGCCTGGACGAAGTGCGGATGCAGCGGATCGCGGCCGAGGTCGGGGACTCGGAGACCGCGTTCGTCACCGCCTCCGACCCGGCGGCGGGGCGCTACACCGTGCGCTACTTCAGCCCGGTGGCCGAGGTCGCCTTCTGCGGGCACGCCACCGTCGCCACTGCCGTCGCGCTGGCCGAACGCCACGGGACCGGCCGCATGGTCTTCGGCACACGGGCGGGCGAGATCGAGATCGGGACCGAGGGGGACGACACCCTCGTCGCCGGCCTCACCAGCGTGCCCACCCGCTCCCGGCCGGCCTTCTCCGAGGAGGTCGAGACCGCGTTGCGGGCACTGGGCTGGTCACCCGGGGAACTGGATGCGCGCTTCCCGCCCCATGTCGCCTTCGGCGGGAACGACCACCTCGTGCTCGCCGCCGGTTCCCGGCGACGTCTGTCCGAACTGGACTACGACTTCGACGCGCTCGGTGACCTGATGCGGCGGCAGAACTGGACCACCGTGCAGCTGTTCCGCTTCGAGGACGAGCACACCGTCCACGCCCGCGCCCCCTTCCCGGTCGGCGGCGTGGTCGAGGACCCGGCGACCGGGGCCGCGGCGGCCGCGTTCGGCGGCTACCTCCGCGAGCTGGGGTGGGTCACCCGGCCCCGGCGCATCACGGTCGTGCAGGGCGAGGACATGGGCCGCCGCAGTGAGCTCCAGGTCGACGTCGCACCCGACGATCCCCGGGTCACCGTCACCGGTACCGCCACCAGGATCACCGACTGACAGTGGGTTCCGGGCCCTCCGTGCCGTCGCCCCGCCCTTCCCGCTGGGTCGGGGGACGGCGTGGTGTCGTGCCGCCGACCATGTGCATGCGGGGGCCATGTCGCGTCGGTCCTTCCGCGTTGCCGCCCAGGCCTGTGCCCCGTCACGGCGTGGGGAGCAACAGGTCGCGGGCGTGGTCGCGTGCCCGGGTGAGCAGACGCTCGTCGCCGTCGATGCCGCGCTGGGCGATGCCGCCTTCCAGGAGCAGGAAAAGCGTTTCGGCGAGAGCGTGCTGATCGTCGATCCCGGGTAGTTCCGCGTCGATCAGGCTCCGCAGCCGTTCCCGGATCGCTCGCTTGTGGGCGCGGATGACCTCGAATCCGGGATGGTCGGTGGGTAGTTCCGCGGCGGCGTTGAGGAAGGCGCATCCGCGATCGACCGCGGCGGCGTCGGTCGCGTAGGCGTCGAAGAACGCCAGCGCGCGCGGAGGCGGAGACGCGGCGAGGCGCTCCTCCAACCGTTCCCACCAGACCTCGTGTCTGCGGCGGAGGTAGTTGGCGACGAGCGCGTCCTTCGAACCGAACCGGTCGTAGAGGGTTCGCTTGGTGACTCCGGATTCGGCTGCGATGGTGTCGACCCCGACCGCCTGAATGCTGTTCCGGTAGAACAGCTCCGAGGCGACGTCCATGATCCGCCGCGCTCCCGGTGTCCAGTGAATCTCGCTCGACTGCTCCACGGCCGTCCTCCACGCTCCGATTGACTTCACAGACCAGTGTACATACTCTCGGCGGAAGCTTCACAGGTCGGTGAAGTTCGAGCGAAGTGAGGTGATCATGGCGCGCACCGGAACGTGGGCGTTGGCCGGCGCAGGGCTGGCGTTGATCGCCACCTGCTACGGGTTGGCGCGATTCGCCTACGGCTTGTTCGTCCCGGCTTTCCGGGACGCCTTCGGGATCGGCGCGGCGATGGCCGGCGTGCTCGGGTCGATGAGCTACGCCGCCTACTGCGTGGGAATATTGGTGTCGACGCTGGCCAGCCCCAGGTGGGGCAGCAGGCGCGTCGCGGTCGCCGCCGGTTCCCTCGCCACGGTCGGGACGGCGCTTGTCGCCCTCGCTCCCCACGAGATGATGCTCGGAATCGGCGTCGTCATCGCGGGGGCGAGCACCGGCGTCGCATCGCCCCCGCTCGCCCAGGCGGTCTCCCGTGCGGCCTCTCCCGGACGCCGGGATCGGATCCAAACGGTGATCAACGCCGGTACCGGGCTCGGGGTGGTCGTCTCCGGACCGATCGCCCTGTCCGCGCGGGACCAATGGCGCCTGGCATGGCTCGTGTTCGCGGTGCTCTGCGCTTTGGTGACCCTCTGGAACGCCCGCGTGATCCCGTCGGCGAGTCGACCGGGCGTTTCCGCTGCGGGCGTTCTCCCGCGTCCACTGTTCCCGGAAGGAGCGGTGCGCCTGCTGTTCGCCGCCCTGCTGACCGGTGCCGCGAGCTCGGCGACCTGGGTCTTCGGCCGCGATCTGCTGGTGAGCTCCGGTGGCCTCGGCGATCGGGAATCGACCACCGGCTGGATCCTTCTCGGGGCTTTCGGCCTGGTCGGTGCCTTCGCGGGCGATCTCGTGCGGTCCGTGGGGCTGCGGCTGGCCTGGCCGGTCACCATGCTCGCGATGGCGCTGGCCACGGCACTGCTCGCGGCGCTGCCCGGTGTGCTCGGGGTGGCATGGGTATCCATGGCCACTTTCGGTGCCGCCTACATCGCCCTGACAGGAATGCTTCTGATCTGGGGAACCCGGGTCTACGCGAGGAGTCCCGCAGCGGGTGTCGGCTTCGCGTTCCTGATCATCGCGGCCGGGCAGACCGTGGCCGCCCCGCTCATCGGGGTGCTCAGCGATGCGGTCGGACCATCGGTGGCGTTCGGCGCCGCAGCGCTTCTCGCGCTCGGCACCATGGTCCTGCGCCCACCGCGCGCCTCCGTCGCCGAGGTTGCTGTGCGCCCGAACTAGGTCGAGTTCCGCTTCACCGTGTAGCCCTCGGAATCAACCTCGCCCATGCCGCCCCGGGACCGGCGTGGTGTCGCCGAGGCCGGCCGCGGCGCGGACGAGCGCGGCGACCGCCGGGGAGCGGCTGTTCGGCGGCCACGCGAGCACCGTGGTGACCTCCGGCGC
>NZ_KE387056.1:39291-44345 GCF_000430445.1 Saccharomonospora iraqiensis subsp. iraqiensis | reverse complement strand
GCGGCGATCCGCACGTCGACCCGGCGCCGGACGGCGGCCAGTTCCCCGATGGTGCGGCAGGGCTGCTCCACGTACTCCAGGCCGCCCGCGGCCTTGTCGATCTGGCGGATGTGGGACACGGCGGTGTCGACGTCCCAGACCGCGTTGGCGTCCACCCGGACCGCGCCGCCCGGCCCGAGCGCGTCGCGGACCGCCTCGACCCGGGCGAGGTCCTCGGCCAGCGAGTCCGGGTGGTCGGCGACCTTCACCTTGGCGGTGCGGCACCCGGAGTCCGCGACGATCCCGTGGGCGCGCTCCGGGCCGACGGCGGGCACGGTGCAGTTGACCGGGACGGCCTCGCGCACGGGTTCGGGCCAGCCGACGGTGCACTGTTCGACCGCGGTCGCCAGCCACGCGGCGGAGCCGGCGTCGTCGTAGTCGGTGAACGGGCAGAACTCGCCCCACCCGGCGGGGCCTTCGAGCAGCATCCCCTCGCGCACGGTGATGCCCCGGAACCGGGCACGCATCGGGATGGCGTAGCCGCGGGCACCGGCGAAGTCGATCTCCTGGGTCATCCGGCGGGGTCCTCGTCTCTGGAGCGGTGGGAGAGGTCGGCGACGCTCATCGTAGGACGGCCGAGCCGGTGAACGGCCGGGCCGCAGACGTGGTCATTCGACCGGTGTGGGCTCGGGCCCGCTGTTCGCGGCACTGCGCGACCGGGGCGCCGAGGTGACCGGCGTCGACGCCGGCGGCCGGTCAATACCCGCCCGCGGCACCGAGGGTGTCGACGGGGCGCCAGTGTCCTGGGTGGGTGTCGCGGAGGCGGCCTCGGGCGTACTCGTCGCTTTCGATTTTTTCGCCATGTTCGCTTGTTTCGGGTATTATGGGTGTCGCTTCGAGCGTTGGGAGAGCATCATGACCGCTGCGTTGGAACCGCATACCGTGCTCCCGCCCGAACACCCGGGTGAGGACGGTATGAAGCAGTTCGCTTCCGCCCTGGCCGGATCCGAGTCCCAGGGTGACGGGCGCGCCAAGCTGATCGGTCCGGACGGCACAAAGATGGATCTACCTGAGCAGGTGTATGCCGTGCTGCGTGACGTGGCCGCAGCCATGTCGCAGGGTCTGGCCATCAGCGTGGCGCCGCACAACACCCAGTTGACCACTCAGGAAGCCGCGGACATGCTCAATATCTCGCGGCCGACGCTCACCCGGCTCCTCCGCGACGGCGAGATCGCTTACGAGCAGCGTGGTCGGCACCGCCGTGTGCGCCTCGCCGATGTGCTCGACTACCAGGACCGCTCCCGACGCGAGCGTCGAGCCGCGCTGGACGAGCTGTCCCACACAGCCGCCGAGGACGGGACGGCTGACAGTATCGACGAGTTCATCGAGACTCGGTGATCGTGTCGTTTCCCGCGTACCTGGACTCCTGCTGTCTCGTCCCGATCAATCTGACCGATGTGCTGCTGCGGCTGGCCGAAGCGCACACTTACCGGCCGTTGTGGTCGGACCAGGTACTGGACGAGGTCGAGCGCAATCTCGTGCAGGCCAGCAGCACAATGACCGCTGACAAGGCTCGACGACGAGTCGACATGATGCGCATGCAGTTCCGCGACGCCCGGGTCACCGACTACGAGTCCCTCATCCCGTCCATGACGAATGACCCCAAAGACCGCCATGTATTGGCCGCCGCCGTTCGCGGCGGGGCAGCCCTCATCGTCACCGCCAACATCAAGGATTTTCCAGCCGAGGCCGTGGAACCCTACGACATCGAGGTGACCAGCCCGGACGAGTTTCTCCTGGATCAGCTCGATCTGTATCCGGAACCAACTCTGCAGTGCCTACGCGACCTCGTCGCGGCACGAAAACGCCCTCCAGAAACGCTGCACTCGTTTCTGGCCCAGCTGGCCAAGACCGTGCCGGGATTCTGCAGAGCAGCACATCGTCACGCGACCCCGTAGCCCCCGGTTCGATAACCGGGCAGTAGTCGAACCCGCGCCGCTGTACCTCGTGACCACCGGCTGTCAGGACGGGCGACGGCGAAAAGAAACGCCTGCGGAAACTGCTCATTCGGGTCGCACAGCCACTGAGCCTTGACCGCGGCCCCCGGCTCCGTGCAACAGACGTGTGACTGGGTGGAGATACTGCTCCGGACATACCTGGCGAACCTGGGCGTCACCCCTGCTCCTTCGGGGCTTCCGGCCGGACGGCAGTCGACGGCCGAGTCACCCTCGAAGCGGTCGCCACCCACGCCGGATACGGAGCTCATCGCTGAAGTCCGGCGGAACGGGCACAAGATCACCCCGGAGCGGGTGGTACGGATCGCCCGCGCCCGTGACGGCCGGGTGGTGTGGCTGGAGGAGGGGAATGAGGAGAGCGGCCTGCG
Source organism: Saccharomonospora iraqiensis subsp. iraqiensis (assembly GCF_000430445.1). GTDB lineage: Bacteria > Actinomycetota > Actinomycetes > Mycobacteriales > Pseudonocardiaceae > Saccharomonospora > Saccharomonospora iraqiensis. The sequence goes on along the minus strand of NZ_KE387056.1, from coordinate 41,983 downwards.
GCACCTGATGAAGCCGAAACGGGTCGCGGACTTCGCGGGAAAAGGGATCCCACAGGACGAGATCGTGGAGGTGATCTTCGAAGCCCTCATGTCCGGGGAAGCCGTAGGCATGTCCAGTAGGGACCGGATAGCCTACGATGTCACCTACCGGGGCCGGGCGCGACGGATAGCGATCTCGGTCTCCACCAACGGTTACATCGTCGGTGCGAACCCGATCTCCCTGACGAGGAAGTTGAGACCGCTGCCATGACGGAGCCGAGCGGCGAACTGACGGTCACGTTGGAGTTCGATTGGGGGGCCGGGCCATTCTGGGTTTCGGCTCCCGACGGCGGGCGCGACGACTACTCCGCGCACGACATCACCGACATCGTGCCGCTCAGTGACGCGCTTTTGGTCGCTGCCGAAGCGTGGTATCAGCGGATGCAACGCACCTACGACGACGAGAGCCCGCAAGAGATCGGGATGCGCGATCCGGGGGAGAGGGCGAAGTGGGTCGCCGACGGTCGGGAACTGGCGCGGTGGTTGAAGCGCGAGGTCGGACCGGGTGTGCGGGTGGAATACGCACCGTTCGGGGACGATGCCGAGAGCATTCCGGAACGGCCTCCGGAGTGAAGCGACGTGCTGTGCCTGCGAGCGGGAGCATGGTGGCAACCGGCACCCGGGGTCGTCGAGATCGTGCGGGTGCGTACGGGCCTCTCAGTCGTGGCCGGTCCCGTCGGCGCTCGCCCGGTAGGCCGCCCGGGCGGCGGTGAGCCGGGAGCGGATCGTGGTGGGGGTCGTCCCGGCCAGGTTCAGCGGCGGGGCGAGCTCGGCGAGCAGCGCGGTCTCCACCGGGCGCGGGTCATGGTGTCCGGCCCAGGTGAGTCGTAGGCGCGCCCGCATCCAGGTGGTGAGCCGGTCCTCGTCGTCCCCGGTGAGCACCACGTGTCCGTGCTCCCGGCGGGTCCGGTAGCCCTCGTCGGCCATCAGCAGAGCGGCGAGGGTGCGCCGCAGCGTGGACCGGCGGCTCTGCCGGAGGTGTTCCGCCGTGACCCGCGAGCGGAGCGTGCGGGTGGTGATGCCGAGGTAGAGCAGCCGGAGCTCCGGTGTGTCCGGATGGGCCGTGCCCGGGAAGTCCGGCAGCACGTCCGGGGACGCCCACCAGGCGTACAGGCCCGGAGCCCGGGGGAGCCGCGGCTGCGCCTCGGCGAGCGGGAGGGGCGTGCCCAGCAGTGCGCGACGCACGTCGTCGCGAGTACCGCCGTTCGGTTCCATCCGCTCACCTCCGGGATTCGCGTCATTCTGCCGGTGACCCGGGAACTGGACCAGAGCGCCACAACACCGATTTACAAGATCTAGCTTCTTGTCAAAGGGTCTCGACAAGCTCTACGGTTTTGTAAACCCGACGGAGGAGGTCGAGACCATATGGGTGTCAGTGACGACACCGGGACGGTCCCGCGGGGATCGACCGAGCAGTGGAAGGACGGCAAGCGCTACCTGTGGTTGCTCGGGCTGGTGGTGCCGTCCCTGGTGTTCCTCGCGATCGGGCTGCGTGAGGCCACCGGCTGGGGCGTCTGGCTCTGGATCGGGCCGATCGTGATCCTCGTGGTCGTGCCCGTCCTCGACCTGATCGCCGGGCTGGACCGGACCAACCCGCCGGACGAGGTGCTCGAACGGCTCGAGAACGACCGGTACTACCGCTGGATCACCTACCTGTACCTGCCGATCCAGTACGCCGGGTTCGTCGTGGCGTTCTGGCTGATCGGCACCGGCGATCTCGGCGTCGTCGAGAAGATCGGGCTGGCGGCCACCATCGGCTCGGTCGGTGGCATCGGGATCAACACCGCGCACGAACTCGGCCACAAGAAGGAGAGCCACGAGCGGTGGCTGTCCAAGATCGCGCTGGCGCAGAGCTTCTACGGCCACTTCTACATCGAGCACAACCGGGGCCACCACGTGCGGGTGGCCACCCCCGAGGACCCGGCCAGCTCCCGGGTGGGGGAGAGCTTCTACGCCTTCTGGCCGCGCACGGTGTTCGGGTCGCTGAAGAATGCCTGGCGGCTGGAGAAGCGCCGCTTCGCCCGGCGCGACCGGCACCCGTGGCGGCTGAGCAACGACGTGCTCAACGCCTGGCTGATGTCGGCCGTGCTGTGGGGCGCGATGATCGCCTGGCTGGGCGTCGGCATCGTGCCGTACCTGTTGCTGCAGGCCGTGGTCGGGTTCTCGCTGCTGGAGGTCGTCAACTACATGGAGCACTACGGGATGCTCCGGCAGCGCGTCGGCAAGGAGGGGCGGCGACGCTACGAGCGGGTCAACCCGAGCCACAGCTGGAACTCGAACAACATCGCCACCAACGTGCTGCTGTATCACCTGCAGCGGCACAGCGACCACCACGCCAACCCCACCCGGCGGTACCAGACGCTGCGGGACTTCGAGGAGTCGCCGAACCTGCCCACCGGCTACGCCGGGATGATCGTGCTGGCGATCGTGCCCGCGCTCTGGCGCCGGGTGATGGACCCGCGGGTGCTGGCGCACTACGACGGCGACATCACCCGTGCCAACATCCACCCGCGCAAGCGGCGGAAGGTGCTGGCGGCCCACGGCGCCACCGGCGTTCACGGCGGGGCCACGCCCGACGACGGCACACCCGGTGACGCCCCGGAGGGACACGCCGCCGTGCCGACCTCGGCCGGGTCGTCCGCGAACGGCGACC
>NZ_KE387056.1:36198-39191 GCF_000430445.1 Saccharomonospora iraqiensis subsp. iraqiensis | reverse complement strand
GGCGCCGTGGCCGCCGTCAGGTCGGCCCGCACGCCCTCCGGTGCGGGGCGGGCCGGGACGCGGTTGCCGCGCAGCGCCTCCACCGCCGTCTCCGTGTCCGGTGTGGACACGATCAGCGCGGGCGAGTTCGACTCCAGCAGGTCGGCCAGCTCGCCCTGGGCCACCACGGTGCCCTCGTGCAGCACCGCCACGTGCGTGCAGGTCGCCTCCACCTCGGCCAGCAGGTGCGACGACACCAGTACGGTCACCCCCGCGGCGTGCAGCTCCCCGATGATCGTGCGGATCTCGCGGGTGCCCGCGGGGTCGAGCCCGTTGGTGGGCTCGTCGAGCACCACCATCTGCCGGGGCACCAGCAGCGCCCCCGCGAGGCCGAGGCGTTGCTTCATGCCGAGCGAGTAGCCCCGGTAGCGCCGGTCGGCGGCCCCGGCCAGGCCGACCCGCTCCAGTGCGGCCGACACCGCCCCTGCGAGGTCACCGCCCGCCAGGTGCGGTTCGGCGGCGGCCAGGCGCAGCAGGTTCTGCCTGCCGGACAGGAACGGGTGGAACCCCGGCGACTCGACCAGCGCTCCCACGTCCGGGAGTGCGCGCGCCGCCCGGTCCGGCATCGGCTCACCCAGCAGGTGCACCTCGCCCGCCGTCGGGCGCACCAGCCCGAGCAGCATCCGGATCGTGGTGGTCTTGCCCGACCCGTTCGGCCCGAGCATCCCGAGCACCGCGCCCCGGGGGACGTCCAGGTCGACGTGCTCGACGGCCACGGTGGCCCCGTAGGTCTTGCGCAGTCCCCGGGTCCGTGCGGCGGTGCCCGTGGCGGGCGGGCCCGGGGCCCGGCCCGCCACGGTGGTTCCCGTCGTGCTCACCGGGTGCCCAGGGCCTCGGTCAGGACCGGCTCCGGTACGGCGCCCACGGCCACCCGGCCGTCGTCGGTCACCAGCGCCGTCACCGCCCCGGTGGTGATCAGATGGCCGGAGCCGTACGGGCCGGTGACCCGCTCGCCGACCTGGCGCAGCAGGTCACGGGGGCTGCCCATGTCGGTGGGGCCGCCCGCGTCGGAGCCCTGCCGGAGGGCGTCCTCGGGCAGCCGGGTGAGCAGGACGGTGTCCCAGCCGTCCCCGACGGTCTCCACGGGCCGGTGCCCGGGGCCGTGGCCTTCGGTGTCCGGCCGCGCACCCTTCTTCTCCCCGGGGGTCACGGACTCGACGTCGACGCCCTCGGGCGGCTCGAACTCGAACAGGTGCGCGGGCTGCGCACCGAGGTCGAGCTCGTCGAATCCGACTTCCAGGGCGGGTTCGGTGGTGCCGTGGGTGAACACGGACAGCCGCAGCGGCATCCGGGTCTGCTCGTCCACCGCGACCCGCACCTCACGCAGCAGCGTGCGCTCGTCCGGCCGCGGGGTCAGCACGAGCTCGTAGGCGGGGCGGTCGGCGACCGTGGCGGTGCCGTCCACCGAGACGGTGCTGCTCTCCCGCGCCCCGGCCACGAACTGCCGGGCCAGTGCGGTGGGGTCGGCCGCCTCCCGGCCCGCGCCCGGCGAACGGTGGTGTTCACCCCGGGGGACGTCGACGCGGGTCGCCGACTCCGCGCCGGAGTCGTACGTCCACAGCGCCTCCTCGCCCAGCACGGCGGTGAGCTCACCGCGCTCCCGTTCCAGCGCGACACGGCTGTGCCCCTCCCCGTCGTGGAACACCCGCGCGGACTCGGACTCCAGCGCGGGCACCCCCGGTACGGCGGGTAGGTCGAGCCCGTTGTCCAGCCCGACGGTGCCGGACAACGCGGGCACGTCGGCGCGCAGCACCGACTCCACCAGTGCCTGCGCCTCCACCGGGGGCAGGTCGGGGTCCGTTCCCGCGCCCGCGGGCGCCGCGAGCACCCCCAGCCCGGTCGCCCCCACCGCGGTGCCCACCACGGCGATGGCGGTTGCTCGTCTTCTCGGGTTCACGGTTCCTCCTCGTCCGGTGTCTCCAGTGTGCCCGGGACCCCGACACCGCGCCCCCGTCCGGGGCCGGTGGGGCGGGGAGCCCCGACGTCATCCAGGGTGCGGCGGCGGAGCTGAGACGTCCCTGAGACCGCACCGGGAGCTGAGATCGCGCTGAGAGTTCCCGCGCCCGGCGGCGCGGGCGGGCATCCTGTGGGTGTGAAACCGCGAGTGCTGGTGGTCGACGACGAACCCGGCGTGCGCAAGGCGCTGCGCCGCGGGCTCACCGCGGAGGGCATGGAGGTCGTGGTCGCCGCGGACGGGCACGACGCGCTGCGCCTGGCCCGCACCGGGACCTTCGACGTGCTGCTGCTGGACATCATGGTGCCCGGCCTGTCCGGCTACCGCGTGCTGGAGCGGCTCCGGGACGAGGGGGTGCCCACCCCGGTGCTGCTGATCTCGGCGAAGGACGGTGAGGTCGACCAGGCCGACGGGTTCGACCTCGGCGCCGACGGCTATCTCGTCAAGCCTTTCTCGTTCGTGGTGCTCGTGGCCCAGGTCCGGGCGGTGCTGCGTCGGTCCGGCGAGCGCCGGGGTGCGGGTCCGCTGCGGCTCGGTCCCCTCGTGGTGGACCGGGACAGCCGCACGGTGCGCTGGCACGACGAACCCGTCCCGTTCTCGCCGCGCGAGTTCGCGCTGCTGGAGGTGCTCGCCGGGCGGCCCGGCACCGTGGTCACCAAGGACGAGCTGCTGCGCGCGGTGTGGGGGGACGAACAGGCCGCCACCCGCAACGTCGTCGAGGTCTACGTCGGCTACGTGCGGCGCAGGCTGGAGGCCGCCGGGGCGCACGGGGTGGTCCGCACCGTCCGCGGCCACGGCTACGTCGCCTCCGACCCGGACACCGTCCCCGGAGGGGAGGCCGGTGCCGGAGCCGGGACCGACGCGGTGCGACCGACGTGATCCGCGGGCTGGTGCGCTGGTGGCGCGGACGCGGCCTGCGGTTCCGGATCACCCTGGCGGCCACCACGATCGCGCTCGTCCCGCTGTTCGGACTGGCCGTGGCCGCGGGCCACGCGCTCGG
>NZ_KE387056.1:28552-36098 GCF_000430445.1 Saccharomonospora iraqiensis subsp. iraqiensis | reverse complement strand
GCGGACGCGGCGGACGACACCGGCGGCGGCGACAGCGCCGGGGACGGCACCGGGGACGCCGGGGAGGGCACGGACGGGTCCGCCACGTCCACCCCGGAGACCTCCACCGGTACCGACCGTGACGGGAGCACCGACGGCAAGGACACGAACTCCGGTGACGCCCCCGACGGGGACGGAACCGACGGTGACGGCACGGGCGAGGAGGGGCGCCGGGACGGGGAACCCGCCACGACCACCCCCGCCAACCCGGCCGGATTCTGCGACCCGGACCTCCAGCCGGAGATCGAGGCGGCCCTGTCCGGCGAGACCCCGATCGCGGAGACCCTGTCGTCGGTGGAACCGGAACTCTGGGACAGCACGGTCTCGATCCCGCTGTTCCAACTCGCCGACACCCTGGCCGTCGGCTCGGGCGTCTCCGGCGTCACCCCGGGCCCACCCCTCAAGGGCCCCTTCCCCTCCGCCGTCAACTGGACCCGCGCCCCCCGCTGACCACCGGCGTCCCCCGGGTGTTGCCGTGAAGGGCACTTTCGCTGCGTCAGACGCAGCGAGGGGCACTTTCCCTGCGACACATGCAGGGAAAGTGCCCCTCACGGCACACGCCGGAGCGCGGGGTCAGAGGAGGTTGGCCTCCTCGGCGTAGTGGCAGGCCGAGGGGTGGCCGTGGCCGCGGTCGACGAGTTCCGGCTCCTGCTCCACGCACAGGGTGCGCTGGCCCTCGGTGAGCTCGTTCGCGAACTTCGGGCAGCGCGTGCGGAACCGGCACCCGCTCGGCGGGTCCGACGGGCTGGGCACGTCACCGGTGATGACGATGCGCTCCCGCGTGCGCTCCTTGCGCGGGTCCGGCACCGGGATCGCCGAGATCAGCGCCTGGGTGTACGGGTGCGTCGGCCGCTGGAACAGCTCCTCGGCGGGCGCCGTCTCGACGATCTTGCCGAGGTACATCACCGCGATCCGGTCGGCGATGTGCCGCACCACCGACAGGTCGTGCGAGACGAACAGGTACGACAGGTCCAACCGGGACTGCAGATCCTGCAGCAGGTTCAGCACCCCGGCCTGGATGGACACGTCCAGCGCCGACACCGGCTCGTCGAGCACGAGCACCTTCGGCTCCAGGGCCAGCGCGCGGGCAATGCCGATGCGCTGCCGCTGCCCACCGGAGAACTCGTGCGGGAACCGGTTCCCGTGTTCCGGACGCAGCCCCACCGTGTTCAGCAGCTCCCGCACCCGCTCGGGTCCGTCGGACCCGTAGAGGCCGTGGATGCGCAACGGCTCGGCGATGATCTCGTTGACCGGCAGCCGCGGGTCCAGCGAGGCGTACGGGTCCTGGAACACGATCTGCAGACTGCGCCGCAGGGTGCGCATCTCCTTGGCGGAGAGGCTGTTCAGGTCCGCACCCTGGAACAGCACCTCGCCCCCGGTGGCGGGTTGCAGGTTCAGCACCACCCGCGCGGTGGTGGACTTGCCGCAACCGGACTCGCCGACGAGTCCGAGCGTCTCGTTCGGATAGATGTCGAACGAGACGTCGCAGACCGCGTGCACGTCGCCGACCTTGCGCCGCAGGATGCCCCCGCTGTGCACGGGGAAGTGTTTGACGACGTTGCGCGCGGACAGCACCGGCTGCCCGTCGGACTCCGTGGGTGTCGGGGCGGTCGATGCCTCGGTCATGTCGTTGCCTCGCCTTCGTTCGTGCCGGCAGGCAGGGGGTCCTCGGTTCTCGGGCGGAAGAAGTCGGCGGGCTCGTGGCCCTCGACCCGGTGGGCGAAGTGGCACGCGGCCTCGTGCGCGGGGTCGGACCCCGGCTCGAGTGCCGGCTCCTCGGCCTCGCAGACGTCCTCGGCCAGCGGGCAGCGGGGGCTGAACGGGCACCCGGGCGGCATGTTGACCACCGACGGGGGTGACCCGGAGATCGGGTTCAGCCGGTCCGCCTTGACGTCCAGCCGCGGCAGGCTGCCCAGCAGGCCGAGCGTGTAGGGCATGCGCGGGGTGTAGAAGACCTGGTCGGCGGTGCCCGACTCGACGACCTTCCCCGCGTACATCACCAGCACCCGGTCGGCCTGACCGGCGATCACGCCCAGGTCGTGGGTGATCAGCACCATCGCCGCGCCCGTCTCCTGCTGCGCCGTCCGGAGCGCCTCCAGGATCTGCGCCTGCACGGTGACGTCCAGGGCCGTGGTGGGCTCGTCGGCGATGATCACGTCCGGCTCGTTGGCCATCGCGATCGCGATCACCACCCGCTGCCGCATCCCGCCGGAGAGCTCGTGCGGGTAGGCCTTGACCCGCTGCCGCGGGTTCGGGATGCGCACCAGCTCCAGCAGTTCGACGGCGCGCTCGCGGGCCGCGTCCTTGCTGATGTCGTTGTGCGCCAGGATCGTCTCCGCGATCTGGTCACCGATGGTGTAGACGGGGTTGAGCGAGGTCATCGGGTCCTGGAACACCATGGCGATGTTCTTGCCGCGGACCTTGGACAGTTTCTTGTCGTCGGCGCCCAGCAGCTCGGTGTCGCCGAAGCGGACCGAGCCGGAGACGCGGGCGTTGGCGGCGAGCAGGCCCATCACGGCGAGCGAGGTCACCGACTTGCCGGAGCCGGACTCGCCGACGATGCCGAGGACCTCGCCGCGGCGGAGCTCGTAGTTCACACCGCGGACGGCCTGGACCAGCCCCTCCTCGGAGGGGAACTGGACGGTCAGGTCCGCCACCTCGAGGACGGGATCGGCCGTCGTCGCAGTGGTGTCGGTAGTTGTCATGCGCGCACCTTGGTCTGCTGGGGGTCGAACGCGTCGCGGAGTCCGTCCCCGATGAAGTTGATCGTCAGGGCGATGACGATGATGAACAGGCCCGGGAAGTAGAACAGCCAGGGCCGGGTGGACACGGCCGTCTGGTTGTCGCTGACGAGCAGGCCGAGCGAGGTGTCCGGGGCACGGACGCCGAAGCCGAGGTAGGACAGCGACGTCTCGATCAGGATCGCGATCGCCACCAGGATCGTCGCGTTCACGATCACCGAACCGAGTGCGTTGGGCACCAGGTGCTTGAAGATGATCCGCAGGTCCCCGGCCCCGAGCGCCTTGGACGCCTCGATGAACTCCTTCTCCCGTAGCGACAGCACGACCCCGCGGGCCACTCGGGAGACGTAGGCCCAGTAGAGGCCGGCGATGACCACGGCGATCAGCCACCAGCTGCCTCCGGCGACCTCACCGAGCACCGCGGCCACCGCCAGCAGCGGCAGGGTGAGCACCAGGTCGGCGACGCGCATCAGCGCCGTGTCCAACCAGCCGCGGTAGTAGCCCGCGACGGCGCCCCAGATGGTGCCGATGATGGTGGAGAACACCGCCACCAGCACGGCCACACCGACGGAGATCTGCGTGCCGCGCAGCACCTGGGCGAAGCTGTCGTGGCCCACCGCGTCCGTGCCGAACGGGTGCTCCCAGGACGGCGGCTGCGACTCGTCCCCGGTGATGTCGCCGACGTCGTACTTCCACAGCCAGCCGCCGACGAAGGCGAGCAGCAGCACGGAGATCAGCACGATCAGGCTCACCACGGCCAGCCGGTGCTGGAAGAACCGCTTGAGCACCATCTGCGCCTGGCTGCGCTGGGCGACGGTGAACTCGCGTTCGGCCGGGGACGAGGTCTTCGTCGGGGTCGGCTCGGTGCGGGTGTCGTCGGACGCCGACACGGTGGTCTCGGCGCCGCTCCCGGTCGTGTCAGGCATAACGGATCCTCGGGTCGAGTACGCCGTAGAGCAGGTCGGCGATGAGGTTGAACAGGATGATGAAAGCCGCCGAGATCAGCAGCCACGCCTGGATGGCGTAGACGTCGCCGGTCTTGATGGAGTCCAGCAGGAAGCTGCCCGCGCCCCGCCACTGGTAGACGTTCTCGGTGACCACGGCTCCGGACAGGATCGTGCCGAGGTCGAGCGCGGTCACCGTGGTCAGCGGGATCAGCGCGGTCCGCAGGGCGTGCTTGCGCATCACGGTGCCGCGGCGCAGCCCCTTGGCGCGTGCCAGGCGGACGTAGTCGCTGTTGAGGACCTCCAGCATGGACGCGCGCTGGAAGCGGCTCCACGCGGCGAACGACAACAGCGCGAGCGAGATGGTCGGCAGGATCATGTGGCCGAGGACGTCCAGGAACTGGTCCCACTGTCCGCCCGCGACGTGCACCGAGGAGTCGCCGATGGTGTAGACGACCTGGTCGCCGACCGACCTGTTGAGGCTGATGCCCGCTTCCTTGAGCAGGATGGCGAACCAGAACGAGGGCATCGCCAGGAAGAGGAAACCGAAGAACGTGGCGGAGTAGTCGACCTTGCTGTACTGCTTCACCGCGCTGATCACGCCGACGATGATGGCGAGGATCAGGGCGACGAACATCGCGAGGAAGATGAGCCGGAAGGTGACCCCGAACCGGTCGATCACCTCGCTGCCGATGTCCATCGTCGAGTGGACCGACGGTCCGAAATCGCCCTGGAAGAGCCCCAGGAGCCAGTTCCAGTAACGCTCCAGCAACGGCTCGTCCAGATGCAGCCGTTGGCGTTCGAGTTCGATGACATGGGGCGGTGGTGGTGGGGTCCGCGTCTGGAGCGCGTTGAGCGGGTTCGCCGACAGTGCCGACATCACGAAGACGACGAACGTCGAGGCGAGAAGAATCGGCACCGATATCAGTAACCGGCGCAGTGCGTAGGCGAGCATGGAGGTTTTCCCTGCTGTGTCCGGGTCGTCGTGCGGCGTCGCCGCTTGTGGCGGAATCGCCGTTGGTGCAGCGTACGTCCGTAAAAGGTGATCAATCGGGCGGGGCTACCGCCGGAGCGTGTCCGGCGGTAGCCCCTAAGTGTTCACACGGTGCGACGTCCGTGCGTCACTCGGCCCGGAGGCCCCATTCCTTCATGTTGTAGGTGGGGCTGTCCAGCGTCGAGTTCCCGCGGATGTTGGCGATGTTGTCGTACGCCGCCAGGAAGGTCGGCTTCTGGTACAGCGGCAGCACGTAGGCGTCCTCGGCCATGAGCGCGTTCGCCTCGTTCAGCTTCTCGTTGGCGACCGTGGTGTCGGTCTCGGCCGCCGCCTCGGTGAGCAGCTGGTCGACCTTCTCGTTCTGGTAGCCGCCGTAGTTGCTGTCCGACTCGGAGTGCCACAGCTGCTGGGCGCTGCCGTACGGGAACGGGTTGCCGACCCAGGCGAAGACCATGATGTCGTACTCGCCCTCGATCAGCGTTCCGCCGAGGTCGTCGGTCGGGTTGACGTTGACCGTCACGCCCAACTGCTTCGCCGCGTTGGCGAACAGTTCCGACTGGTCCTTGCGGATCTGGTTGCCCGCCGTGTAGCGGATGTCCATCGGCGCGACGTCCTCACCGTCGGGGTTGGTGAGCTGGCCGCCCTCCAGGGTGTAGCCCGCGTCGGTGAGGATCTTCTTGGCCTCCTCGACGTTCCCGCTGCCCTGGCCGGTGTCCGAGACGACGTCCTTGTAGCCCTCCTGCTGGGGCACGAACATGTGGCTGTTCAGCGGCTCCAGGCCGTCGGTGAACTGACCCACCGTCTTGTCGATCAGACCCTGCCGGTCCACGGCGGTGAACAGCGCCTGCCGCAGCGGCTTGTCCGACAGGAACTCGTTGCTCAGGTTGAAGTCGAAGTGCTCCCAGGTCAGTCCCTCCCCGATGTAGGAGGAGACGTTCGGGATGTTGCGGATCTGGTTGACCAGGTCCACCTGCGGCTGCGGGTAGATCACGTCCACCTCGCCGTTCTGCAGGGCGGAGGGCTCCTGGGCCGCGTCGGTGATCACGCGGAAGACCACGCGGTCGAGCTTCGGCTGCTCGCCCCAGAAGTTCTCGTTCGGCTCCAGGGTGAGCGCTTCCTTGTTCTGCCAGTCCGCGATCTTGTAGGCGGAGCCGGAGTAGTCGGGCACGTTCTGGCCGAACCACTCGAAGGCCGAGGCGAGGCCGTCCTCGGTCTCCAGGTCACCGTGCTCGGCGGCGATGTGCGCCGGGTACAGCGGGTTGTCCGACGACCACAGCGACTTCCAGTCGGTGTAGGGTTCGGCGAAGGTCACCGTCACGGTCTTGCCGTCGTCGGAGCCTTCGATGGACTCGACACGGTCGTAGCCGCCGGTGGTGGCGGGGGCGCACTCCGGGCAGTCCTCGCCGTTCATGACCTTCCAGTTGTACTGGAAGTCCTCGACGCTGATCGGGGTGCCGTCGTTCCAGACCGCGTCCTGCCGGATCTTGTACTCGATCGTCTGCGGGTCCTCGTTGGTCATCTCCGCGGACTCGAACACGTCCTCGTTCAGCGCGGGGGTGAAGTCCGGCTTGGTGTAGAACGTGTGCGGCAGGATGGTCTTGATCGCCATGGCGGTGTCGAGAACGTTGCCCTCGGACGAGGTGATGTTCCAGTTCTCGACGTTCTTCTCCATGGCGAAGGTGATCTCGCCACCGTCCTGCAGCTGGTCCGGGGCGGCCTCGTTGCAGGTGTTCGGGTTGGCGTCACAGTCGGCGAACGCCTGGCCGGTCGTGCCCTCGCCGCCGTCGCCGTTGCCGCCACCGCCGCACGAGGCCAGCACCAGGGAGGCCCCGGCGACGAGCGCGGCGTAGCGCGCCACGCGTGACTTGCTTCTCAACATTGAATCTCCTTGCTGGACGCCATCAGGGGGTCAGAGGCGATCTCTTCCTTCGCGGTGAGCCGTCGATGTGACCGGACGCTCGCCGTGGGCCGCACGCTAGGCACTGTTACGGGGCGTTAGTCGCTCCGGAGAGCAATCGTGATGCAACGGTGATACCTCGCGATGTGCTCCGTACGAGTGATACGGGAGCATAGCCCGCGACTGAGCGCGATCAGAAGACGGTCCCGCACGAGTGCCTCTCACCGTGACGTGTCCCTTGCCATCACTTCAGGGGAGGATAACGGAGCCGTCCCGGTATGTGGACACGACGAAAGAACTGAATCCAATCGGTGACCTCCGGGTCGCGGTTCGGTCGCGCTCCGCGTGCGTCGTTACGCTGAAGGCGTGACCGCTGCCGCTGAACATCGGGTGCTGTTCGTCCACGCGCACCCCGACGACGAGAGCATCACGACGGGCGGGACGATCGCCCGGTACGCCGCCGAGGGCGCACACGTGTCGGTGGTGACCTGCACGTTGGGCGAGGAGGGCGAGATCATCCCCGCCGGGCTGGACCAGCTCGGGGCCTGGGCGGGTGATCAGCTCGGCGGCTACCGCGCGGGGGAACTCGCCGCGGCGGGGGCCGCGCTCGGGTGGACCGAACACCGGTTCCTCGGCGGGATCGGCAGGTGGCGGGACTCCGGCATGGCGGGGACGTCGTCGGCCGAACACCCCCGGGCGTTCGTCCAGGGGCGCGTGGCCGAGCAGGTGGACCAGCTGCTGGCGGTGTTCGACGAGCTCCGCCCCGAGGTCGTGGTCACCTACGACGACCGGGGCGGCTACGGCCACCCGGACCACATCCGCGCCCACGAGATCACCACGGCGGCGGTCGCGCGGTCGCCGTGGGTGCGCCGGCTGTTCCACACCGTCGCCTCCCGGGAGGCGACGGCCCGGGGGCTGGCCGCGCTGCGCG
>NZ_KE387056.1:23639-28452 GCF_000430445.1 Saccharomonospora iraqiensis subsp. iraqiensis | reverse complement strand
AGGACGCGGCCGGGTACCGCCGGGCGATGGCGCGTCCCGCACTGCGCCGCGCCGCCGTCGCGGGCTCCGCGGAGCGCGACATTTTCGCCGACCCGGACGATCCCTCCACTCAGGGCCCGGCACCCCGGGTGCTGTTGGTGTCCGTGCGGACCGGACCGGTCGCGGACACCGCCCGCCACCAGGCCGGGGAGATCCTGACCTCGGCCGACCTACTGGCCCCCGCCGAGGAGATCTCGGCCGACGAGGCGGGCCGCGCGGCCGTGTCGGCGTTGCGACTCGAGATCGCGGCGCTGTATCTCGGCCTCGCGGCGGGAACGATCGGAGGCACCGGCCACGCCGCACCGGTGACCGTCTAGCAGCCGGCGCAACCGAGCGACCAGGCCCGAGTGACCAGGCCGGTGACGACGACCGGCGAGGAGTTGAGTTGACCGTGGAACTGCTGCGGAACGCAGTCCGGCCCTATGCGTGGGGTTCCCGGACCACGATCCCGGAGTTGCTGGGTCGGCCGGCACCGGCCCCCCATCCGGAGGCGGAGCTGTGGATGGGCGCCCATCCCGGCGACCCCTCCCACGTCGTCGACGCCGACGGGACCGAACGCAACCTGCTCGACCTCGTCGACGGCGACCCGGAGGGGCAGCTCGGCCCCCGCTGCGCGGCGCGCTGGGGTGGCAGGCTGCCGTTCCTGCTCAAGATCCTCGCCGTCGAGGAACCCCTGTCGCTGCAGGCGCACCCGTCCGCCGAGCAGGCCGCCGAGGGGTGGGCGCGGGAGGAGCAGGCGGGTATCCCGCGCGACGCGGCCCACCGCAACTACCCCGACCCGACCGCGAAGCCGGAGCTGGTCTGCGCACTGACCGAGTTCCACGCCCTCGCCGGGTTCCGCGACCCGCACCGGACGGTGCGGCTGCTGCGGGCGATCGACACGCCCGGCCTGACGAAGTACACGGACCTGCTGGCCGCCCAGCCCGATCCGGACGGGTTGCGCACCCTGTTCACGACGTGGATCACGCTGCCGCAGCCCACGCTGGACCGGCTGCTGCCGGAGGTGCTCGACGCGTGCGTCCGGCACATCAAGGATCAGGGGGAGTTCGACACCGAGTGCCGCACCGTGCTGGAACTCGGGGAGACACATCCCCACGACGCGGGGGTGCTCGCCGCGCTGCTGCTGAACCGGCTGACCCTGCGGGAGGGGGAGGCGCTGTACCTGCCCGCGGGCAATCTCCACCTGTACCTGCACGGGACGGCCGTGGAGATCCTCGCCAACTCGGACAACATCCTGCGGTGCGGGTTGACGATGAAGCACGTGGACGTCCCGGAACTGCTCCGGGTGGTCGACTTCGCCTGCGGTGACATGCCGGTGCTGACCGGCGGCAGTCCGGACGGTGACGGACGGGTCGCCGTGTACCACACGGACGCCACCGAGTTCGAGCTGTCCCGGGTCGAATGGGCCGCCGACGAGCGCGCCGGGGTCCGCCTGGACGGCACCGGTCCGGAGATCCTGCTGTGTACGGCGGGTGAGTTGTTGTTGTGCTCCGAGGACGGCACCAAGGTCGAGTTGCGCCGGGGGCAGTCGGTGTGGCTGCCCGCCGCCGATCCGGCGGTGGAGCTGCACCCGGTCGGCGCGGCACCAGCACGGGTCTTCCGCGCCACCGCGGGCATCTGCGCCTGACCGACCTCCGGCGTGTCCGGATCGTCCCGCGTCGTCCCGCACCGTCCGGACCCGCCGTCACCGCGGGTGTGCGTCGGGACACATCGTGCCCTCCGTTCTCCCGGCGTCGCGGTGTCGCACCGTGATCGGCTCTAGACTTCCCGCGTCCGGTGACAAGGCGAGACACGGGGGGGAAACGCATGGCGGCCGACGGGGGAACGAGGGCGATCCTGGCGGCCCTGTTCGCGAACGCGGGGATCGCTCTGGCCAAGTTCGTCGGGTTTCTGATCACCGGATCGTCGTCGATGATCGCCGAGTCGGTGCACTCGGTGGCCGACACCTCGAACCAGGGACTTCTCCTGCTCGGGCAGAGGACGGCGAAGCGGAGAGCGACCCGGCTGCACCCGTTCGGGTACGGGCGGGACCGCTACTTCTACTCGTTCGTGGTGGCCCTGGTCCTGTTCACCCTGGGGTCGGCGTTCGCGCTGTACGAGGGTGTGCACAAGGTGAGCCACGCCGAGGACCTCGACTCGCCGCTGGTCGCCGTGGTGATCCTGCTGGTGGCGATCGCGCTGGAGACCTACAGCTTCCGCACGGCGATCGTCGAGTCCCGTGCGATCAAGGGGGACCGGTCCTGGTGGGCGTTCATCCGGCAGGCCAGGACCCCGGAGCTGCCCGTCGTGCTGCTCGAGGACGCGGGGGCGCTGTTCGGGCTGGTCTTCGCGCTGTTCGGGGTCGGGCTGGCCGTGGTGACCGGCAACCCCGTGTGGGACGGCGTGGGCACGATCATGATCGGGATCCTGCTGGGGATCATCGCCCTCATCCTGATCGTGGAGATGAAGAGCCTGCTCGTCGGCGAGGGCGCCGCGGACGGCGAGCTCGAGACGATCGTCGAGCGGCTCGCCGACGGGGACGAGGTCGAACGGGTCATCCACATCCGGACCCAGTACCTGGGCCCGGACGAACTGCTGGTGGCCGCCAAGCTGGCCCTGCGTCCGGGGCTCGAACTGGCCGCGGTGGCGGCCGCGATCGACGGGGCGGAACAGCGCGTGCGTGCGGAGGTGCCGGCCGCGCGGTTGATCTATCTGGAGCCGGATCTGTACCGCGTGCCGGTGTGAAAGGCGGGGAATCGCGTCCGAGGTTGCGAATCGGACGCGATTCGCACCGGCCGCGGTAAAGGATGGGATTCGATCCGGTCACCGGGAACGCAGGGCGCTCCGTCCGGGCCACCCACGTATTAGGGTCCGTCCGGACCATGCCAAGATCATGGCCCCCTGATCCGCTTCCTCCTTTCCGTACCCGGAGTGCCGTATGTCCCTGATGTCGAGGTTCCGTCCCCGCACCGTCGCCGCCGGTCTCGCGTGTGGCCTGCTCGTCGGCACGGCCACCGCCACCGCGGGTGCCGTCGCCGCGGAGGAGGACCCCGGCGAGGACCCGCGGGCGGTCGCGCACGACGGCAACACGGTGACGTGCGAGGATTACAAGGGCGGCATCCTCGTCAGCTACGGCGATGACGGGGACGTCGAGAACGTCCCCGAGGTGGCGACCGAACAGGGTGTCCCGAACCAGGACCGTTTCCTCGACATCACCACCATTCCGGAGCGCACCGAGGTCACCGCGATCGTCGTGAAGGGCGCCGACGGCTACAACGTCTACACACCCGGCGAGGACGGGCTGTCGGACGAGCCGGCGTGGACGGACCTGCGGGCCCCGCTGAACAACGGCGACAACATCCCGGCGATCAGCCACTGGTTCGCCTGTGGTTACCAGCCCACCACGACGACCTCGGAGGAACCCACGTCGGAACCGGAGGACGGGCCGACGCAGGACGACGGGCCGGACGAACCGGGTACCTCGTCCGAACAGCCCACCACCGGGACGGAACCGGGCGAGGAGACCACGACCGGGACCGAGGCGACCACGACCGCGACCGGCGGTTCCGGCACCACGCCGCAGACGGCGGAGACCACGGTGTCCCCGGTGAACGAGAACGACGACCTGGCCACCACCGGCTTCGGCAGCGGCTGGCTGATCGCCCTGGGAGCAGCGCTCCTGCTCGGCGGCGGCGCCCTGCTGGCCCTCACCCGCCTCCGCCGCTCCAGGGGCTGAGCGACCCGGGTTTTGCCGTGAGGGGCACATTCCCTGCACCCGACGCAGGGAATGTGCCCCTCACTTCGCCATACGCAGGAAAAGTGCCCTTCACGGTCTCCCGGACGGGGGAGCGGTCGGGACGCCCGGCGCGCCGCCCGCGGTCTCGGGGGGTGGTGGGTGTGGTGG
The DNA here is from genome assembly GCF_000430445.1 of Saccharomonospora iraqiensis subsp. iraqiensis. Lineage (GTDB taxonomy): Bacteria > Actinomycetota > Actinomycetes > Mycobacteriales > Pseudonocardiaceae > Saccharomonospora > Saccharomonospora iraqiensis. The sequence continues at coordinate 24,530 of NZ_KE387056.1, read as the reverse complement.
GGGTTCCAGGCCCGCCGCGAGGGTGACCGCCCGGTCCCACTCCGGGTCGACGACGTAGTCGGCGTGCCTGCGGAGCCCGGCCACCCAGCGTCGGGCCTCCGTGGGCTCCGGCATCGGGTCGGGCAACCAGTGGTCGCCGCCGAGGACCAGCACCCCCGGGTCGTTTCGGGAGGCGGCCGGCAGCGGACCCACGCTCCCGTCCGGGAGGTATCCGACACCGAGCAGGGCGCCGTCGGTCACCTGGTGGCGCCAGGTGGTCGCGCCCCCGCCGAAGGTGTCCGTACCGCGGCACAACCCGCGCCAGCGTTGCCCGAGCATGCCGTACAGGCGGGCGAGGCCCGGATGGGCGAACACGGCCGGGAACGCCCGCTGATACCCCCACTGCAACGGGGCCCCGGCGGTGACCAGCCCCAGGCGTTCCCGTTCGGCGGGGGACAGCTCCGCGGCGAGTCGGCCCGCGGCCATCACGGCGAGCAGGCCGCCCACGTGGTAGCCGGCGAGGACGACACGGCGTTCCGGGTCCCGTAGCTGCCCTCGCGCCCGTTCGGCGAGTTCGGGAACGGCCTTGACGGCGTAGGACGGCGGCACCCCCGGGTGTGCCGCACGCGGCCAGAAGCACACCAGGTCGGCGAAGGCCGCGAGATGCCGCCCGTGCCGGGGTGCCGTCGCGGCGGTGTACACGGCGCGGAGCAGGCCACCCGCGAGCAGCCCGAGGGCGACCACCCCGGCGCCGGACAACGGATCGAGCGCCGGGGGGACGTCGACCTCGGCGACCCGCAGGACGACGAGCACCGTGGCACCCGCGCTGAGGGCGAGCGCGATCCCGAGCACCAGCCGGTGCAGGTACTTGCGCTCCCATCCGGCCCGGGCCCAGGCGTCGGCGGCCTCCCG
>NZ_KE387056.1:20531-23539 GCF_000430445.1 Saccharomonospora iraqiensis subsp. iraqiensis | reverse complement strand
GGCGGGCCGCGGCGGGTACCGCCGTCCTGGAGGCTCCCCCGGCGGAGCCGCGGACCGGTGGGTCCGGTGGGTCCGGTGGGTTCGACTTCCCCGGACAGCGGGAGGACGAACAGGACTGGGACGACGGGGTGCGCGTGCACGAACCCGGACGCGTCGTCCGGGAGAAGCAGCACTCGGCCGAACCGATGACGATCGACGATGCTCTCTACCAGATGGAGTTGGTCGGGCACGACTTCTATCTCTACAACGACTCGGAGACCGGTAAGCCCAGCGTCGTGTACAGGCGGAAAGGCTTCGACTACGGCGTGATTCGATTGGGCTGAGTTCCGGCAGGCCCACGCGGGCCTGCGTGTTCCCTACGATGGGGGTTGCTGGCGGCGCCCTGCACGGGTGTGCCGCGACGCCCACACGACACCGCAAGTGAGGTCGACCCGATGCTTCTGAACCGCCTGCTCCGCGCGGGCGAGGGCAAGACGGTGAAGCGGTTGCACCGCATCGCCGCCCAGATCAACTCCCTCGAAGACGACGTCAAGGACCTCTCGGACGCCGACCTGCAGGCGAAGACCGACGAGTTCCGCGCGCGCCACACCGACGGCGAGTCGCTGGACGAGCTTCTCCCGGAGGCGTTCGCGGTGGTCCGCGAGGCGGCGCAGCGGGTGCTCGGCCAGCGGCACTTCGACGTCCAGCTCATGGGCGGTGCCGCACTCCACCTCGGCCAGGCCGCGGAGATGAAGACCGGTGAGGGCAAGACCCTGACCAGTGTGCTGCCGGTCTACCTCAACGCGCTCACCGGCCGGGGTGTCCACATCGTCACCACCAACGACTACCTCGCCCAGCGGGACTCCGAGTGGATGGGTCGTGTCCACCGGTTCCTCGGGCTCGAGGTGGGGGTGATCCGCGCGGACATGCAGTCCGCCGCACGCCGGGAGGCCTACCGGGCCGACATCACCTACGGCACGAACAACGAGTTCGGCTTCGACTACCTCCGCGACAACATGGCGTGGAGCCTCGACGACTGTGTGCAGCGCGGGCACTACTACGCCATCGTCGACGAGGTCGACTCCATCCTCATCGACGAGGCCAGGACGCCGCTGATCATCTCCGGTCCCGCGGACCAGTCGTCGCGCTGGTACAACGAGTTCGCGCGGATGGCGCCGTTGATGACCAAGGACGTCCACTACGAGGTGGACGAGCGCAAGCGGGCCGTGGGCGTCACGGAGGCCGGCGTGGAGTTCGTCGAGGACCAGCTCGGTATCGACAACCTCTACGAGTCGGCGAACACCCCGTTGATCAGCTTCCTGAACAACGCCCTGAAGGCCAAGGAGCTCTACAACAAGGACAAGGAGTACATCGTCCGGGGTGGCGAGGTGCTCATCGTCGACGAGTTCACCGGCCGGGTCCTGGCCGGTCGCCGGTTCAACGAGGGGATGCACCAGGCGATCGAGGCCAAGGAAGGCGTCGAGATCAAGGCCGAGAACCAGACCCTGGCCACGATCACGCTGCAGAACTACTTCCGCCTCTACGACAAGCTCGCCGGGATGACCGGTACCGCCGAGACGGAGGCGGCCGAGTTCCACCAGACGTACAAGCTCGGTGTGGTGCAGATCCCCACCAACAAACCGATGATCCGCGCCGACCAGGCCGACCTCATCTACAAGAGCGAGCCGGCGAAGTTCGAGGCCGTGGCGGACGACATCGCCGAGCGTCACGAGAAGGGTCAGCCCGTGCTGGTCGGTACGACCAGCGTGGAGAAGTCGGAGTTCCTGTCGAAGGCGCTGGTCAAGCGCAACGTGCCGCACGAGGTGCTGAACGCCAAGCAGCACCACCGCGAAGCGCTGATCATCGCGAAGGCCGGCCGGAAGGGCGCGGTCACGGTGGCCACCAACATGGCGGGCCGCGGGACCGACATCGTGCTCGGCGGGAACCCGGACATCATCGCCGACGAGGTGCTGCGGGAACGCGGCCTCGACCCGGTCGAGCACTCGGAGGAGTACGAGGCCGCCTGGCCGAAGGTGCTGGAGGAGGTCACCGCGGAGTCCGAGGCCGAGGCCGAGGAGGTCCGCGCCGCGGGGGGCCTGTACGTGCTCGGCACGGAGCGGCACGAGTCCCGGCGGATCGACAACCAGCTGCGCGGCCGGTCGGGGCGTCAGGGGGACCCCGGGGAGTCCCGCTTCTACCTCTCCCTCGGCGACGACCTGATGCGCCGGTTCAACGCCGCGATGGTCGAGCGGGTCATGACCACCATGAAGCTGCCCGACGAGGTGCCGATCGAGCACAAGATGGTCTCCCGCGCCATCAAGAGCGCGCAGACCCAGGTCGAGCAGCAGAACATGGAGATCCGCAAGAACGTCCTCAAGTACGACGAGGTGCTGAACCAGCAGCGCAAGGTCATCTACACCGAGCGCCGCCGGGTCCTGGAGGGCGAGGACCTGCGGGAACAGGTCGAGCACATGCTCGGTGACGTCATCGGCGCCTACGTCCGGGCGGAGACGGCCGAGGGGTACGCCGAGGACTGGGACCACGAGAAGCTGTGGACGGCGCTGCGGACCCTGTACCCGGTGGGGGTGACCTGGGAGGAGATCGTCGAGGAGGACGAGGACATCGACGCGGACCGGCTCCGCGAGATCCTGGTCGACGACGCCACCGCCGCCTACGCCCGACGTGAGGCGGAGATCGAGGAGGCGGCGGGCGAGGGCGCCATGCGCGAGCTCGAACGCCGGGTGGTGCTGTCGGTGCTCGACCGCAAGTGGCGCGAGCACCTCTACGAGATGGACTACCTCAAGGAGGGCATCGGTCTGCGCGCGATGGCGCAGGCGGATCCGCTCGTGGAGTACCAGCGCGAGGGCTTCGACATGTTCAACGCGATGTTGGACTCGTTGAAGGAGGAAACGGTCGGTTACCTGTTCAACCTCCAGGTCGAGCAGACCGCGCAGCAGCAGGGCGGCGCGACGCAGGACGCCGGGGACGAACAGGGGGCCGCGCAGGCCGCCGGACAGGCCGCGGCCGCG
>NZ_KE387056.1:14417-20431 GCF_000430445.1 Saccharomonospora iraqiensis subsp. iraqiensis | reverse complement strand
CGCTCGTCCGGCGCGCGGGTGGCCTGCCGCACGGCCGCGGCGGGGCAGGCCTCCGCGGTGCTGTGTCTGGCGTTCCCGGAACACCCGCCCGGCAGGCCGGAGAAGAGCCGCCAGGCCGAGCTCGACGCCGTCCGGGTGCCGACACTCGTCGTCCAGGGGGACCGGGACCCGTTCGGCTGTCCGACGGCGGGGCCGCACCACGAGGTGGTCACGGTGCCGGGCACGCACAGCCTGGACAGCGACCTGGACGCCGTCTCGCGTGCGGCCTCGGAATGGTTGGGGCGGGTGCTGCGCCCGCTCACCGCGTGACCGTTCAGCGGGGACCGGGCGCCACGCGCGGCGGAACTACCGGTCGTCCGGCGTGTCGTCCGGCTCGCGCCGGAAGCTGATCTTCGTTTCGGACACCCGCAGACCACTGCGCTCGGCCACGGTCCGCCGGATCGACGCCTGCAACCGGTTCTTCAGCTCCGCGGGGGCGAGATCCCCACCGCACTTGCGGGCGAGCAACCGCTTGATCTGGTCGTCGATGCCGTACTCCTCCAGACACGGCGGGCAGTCCTCGATGTGCCTGCGCAGCTCGGCGTCACGTTCGGGGCTGCACTCCTTGTCCAGCAGCAGGTAGATCTCGGCGAGCGCGTCGTCGCAACCGACCTTGTCGACCCCGTCCGTGTCCGTGGACGGGTCGCTCGCACCGGAGTCGCCGCGGATGCACATCAGCGGGTCACCTCCTGTCGGGCCGAGCGTGCGAACCCCCGGTCGCGCGCGACGTCGGAGAGCAGACCACGCAGCTGTCCACGCCCGCGGTGCAGTCGCGACATCACCGTGCCGATCGGGGTGTCCATGATCTCGGCGATCTCCTTGTAGGCGAAGCCCTCGACGTCCGCGAGGTACACGGCCAGTCGGAAATCCTCGGGGAGTTGCTGCAACGCCGCCTTGACGTCGGTGTCCGGCAGGTTGTCCATCGCCTCGACCTCGGCGGAGCGCAGACCAGTCGAGGTGTGACTCTCCGCCTGGGCGATCTGCCAGTCGGTGATCTCCTCGGTCGGCTGTTGCAACGGCTGCCGTTGCCGCTTGCGGTAGCCGTTGATGTAGGTGTTGGTGAGGATGCGGTACATCCACGCCTTGAGGTTGGTGCCCTTCTTGAACGACGAGAAGGCGGCATAGGCCTTGAGATAGGTCTCCTGGACCAGGTCCTCCGCGTCGGCCGGGTTGCGCGTCATCCGCAGCGCGGCCGAGTAGAGCTGGTCGAGCAGCGGCATGGCATCGCGCTCGAACCGCTCCGCCTGCTGCTGTTCCGCCTCCTCGGCCTGTGGCGTCACGTCCGTGGACGCCGCCGTGGGATCGGCGGACGGGGCCGCGCTCTCGGCGGGGCTCTGGGTACTCGGCAAACCGTTCCCTTCCCGATCGGCGCCTTCGTGTCGGCGGGGCGTCCCGGCGCCGCGCCCCCACATCCGGCTCGAGCGTCCGCGCGGTTGGCCGGGGACTCTGGTCAGCGTTCCAGGAGGCAGCGTGGTCGGCACATCCCGCACAACATCCCGGATCGCCGGGGTATTCCCGCCGGGGTCACGCCCGCCGTCCGCGTGGTGGAGGTGCGGGTCGGACCCTCCGGTGGATTGCCGGACGACGGCCGGGCGAAACGCCGTCACGGTCGCCGCAGGGAGTGAGAACGGACACAGAGCGGGGCCGGACGGGTGACGATCCCGTCCGGCCCCGTCCGGCGCCACCTCAGGTGTTCGGCTTCTTGCCGTGGTTCGCGTTGTTCTTCTTGCGGTCGCGGCGCTTCCGAGCTCGCTTGGCCATGATCACTCCTTGCGTCACTGCTCCACGTTTAGTGTGTCATGAGGGGGCCCGCCGAGTCCGGCCGCCTCGGGCCGAGAGGCGAGGCGGCCCACCGCGACGCCGCCCACGGCACCACCGTGCCAGACGTGACACCGACCAGGAGGGGCATGTCCACGCTCGCTGAACTGCTCGCCGACCACACCGGTCTCCCCGGCGAGTCCGTCGACCACCTGCAACTCGTGGTCGCCGAGTGGCAGCTGCTCGCCGACCTGTCGTTCGCCGACTTCCTGCTGTGGGTGCCGGTGCAGGAAGGGGCCGACGACTTCGTGTGCGTCGCCCAGGTGCGGCCGACCACGGCCCCCACCGCGCACCCCGAGGACGTGGTCGGGGAACGGTTCACCACCGCCGAACACCCCCAGCTGACCCGGGCCATGCGGGAGGTGCGGATCTGCCGGGAGGAGGAGCCGCACTGGTACAACGACCTGCCGATGCGGCGGGAGGCCGTCCCGGTCCGGCTGGGTGAGGCGGTGATCGCGGTGCTGAGCCGGGAGACGAACCTGGCCAGCCCCCGGGTGCCCAGCCCGCTGGAGATCGCCTACCTCGGTAGTGCCGCCGACCTGTGCCAGATGATCGCGGACGGGACCTACCCGAGTCCCGAGGCGAACATCGACGTGCACACCAGTCCCCGTGTGGGTGACGGGCTGGTGCGGGTGGACCAGAGCGGCACCGTGGTGTTCGCCAGTCCCAACGGGCAGTCCGCCTACCACCGGATGGGGTACGAATCCGACCTCATCGGCACCCGGCTCGCACCGCTCACCCGGTCTCTCGTGCGGGACCCGTTCGACGCCACCGACGTGTCCCACCGGATCCTCGAGGCGCTGGACGGCAAGCCCGGCACCCGCACGGAGGTGGAGTCCCGGCGCGGTGCCGTGGTCCTGTTCCGGGCGTTGCCGCTGCGGCCCGCCGGACGTGCCGCCGGGGCACTGGTCCTGATCCGGGACGTGACGGAGGTCAAGCGGCGCGACCGGGCCCTGTTGTCGAAGGACGCGACGATCCGGGAGATCCACCACCGGGTGAAGAACAACCTCCAGACGGTCGCGGCACTGCTGCGGCTCCAGTCCCGGCGGATGCAGTCCGGGGAGGCGCGGCAGGCGCTGGGGGAGTCCGTGCGGCGGGTGTCGTCCATCGCGATGGTCCACGAGGCGCTGTCGATGTCGGTGGACGAGCGGATCGACCTGGACTCCCTGTTCGACAAGGTGCTGCCCATGGTCAACGAGGTCGCCACGGCGGAGTCCCAGGTGCGCATGTCCCGCACCGGCTCGTTCGGGGTGGTGGCGGCCGAGATCGCCACCCCGCTGGTGATGGTGGTGGCCGAACTCGTGCAGAACGCGGTCGACCACGCCTTCGCCGGCGGCCGGACGGGCCGGGTGGAACTGGTGGTCGAACGGTCGGCGCGCTGGCTCGACATCCTCGTGCGGGACGACGGCAAGGGCCTGCCCGCGGGCTTCACCCTGGAACGCGCCGACGGTCTCGGTCTCCAGATCGCCCGGACTCTCGTCGAATCCGAACTGCGCGGTTCGCTGTCCCTGCGCGGGATCCGGGACGACACGGCGGAGTCCGACACCGCCGGGTCCGACGACACGGCGGAGCGGCAGTCGCCGGAACACGGCGACGGGCAACACGGCGACGGGGAACACCGCATTTCCGGAACCGAGGCGGCCCTGCGCATTCCGCTCAGCAGGCGCACCTGAATCCGTCCGCGCCCGGCGTGCGGTGGGGCCGATCCCCCGGCATCACCGCACGTATCCCTACCGCGCGCTTGAGGGTCGGCACCCAGAACGGATGCCGACCCTCAAACCTTCTGCCCTTTCGCCGGGGCAGAAGGGAATCGCGGACGCGTCGCTTCGTCTGCGCGGAGGTCGCGTCAGAAGTTGCTCCGCGTACCGATCTGCGCCCGCCGACGCTTGAGCGCACGACGTTCGTCCTCGTCCATGCCGCCCCAGACGCCGGCGTCCTGGCCGCTGGCCAGGGCCCAGGCCAGGCAGTCGGATGCGACGGTGCAGCGGTGGCACACGGCCTTGGCCGCGGCGATCTGCGATACGGCGGGGCCGCTCGTGCCGACGGGGAAGAACAGTTCCGGGTCCTCGTCTCGGCAGGCCGCGCGGTGGCGCCAGTCCATTCTTCGAGCTCCTTGTTTCGGGCGCGGTGCTCCGCGCCACGGTCGTCATGGCGGTCTTTCTTCGGGGTGCTTGTGAATGCTTTCACGAAGAACCGGCTTCGACAAGTGTTCGATCGGGATCGGTGAGTCAGCTCACCCGGCCCGGTGACCCTTCTGACCTGCGCATTCGTCGTCCTGCGGGGCCCGCTCCGGCGCGAGTGATGCGGTGAGTGGAGCTCTGGCGTCGACGAGTGGTAGGGGCGACTTTGTCGGCGGTGATCACGCGGTGTTGTTCACCGACAGCGACGGATCACAACGCAACCGTGAGCGCGTCCGGCACCACGGCGAACTCTACGCGGGTGCGCGGTCCCAGCAGCTCACCGTCGACCTGGAGGCCCACGGGCTCCTCGGCCGTGATGTGCAGGACGGGCAGGTCGTCGTGGCGCAGGAGCCGCCGTCCGCGGTGCTCGCCGTGCGCCCGCAGCGCCTGGCGGACGTGCCGCAGGACGGTGGGGAGCCCGAGCCCGGTCAGGGCGAAGAGACCGAGGCCGGAGTCGAACGAACTGTGCGTGTTCAGATGGACGGGACGGGGTCCCAGATAGCTCCACGGGTCGGTGTTCGAGACGAACGCGGTACGCACCTCGACGGGGTCGGCTCCGGGGACCCGCACGGTCAGCGTGGGTCGCCCGTTCGGCGGACGCAGATAGCCGGCGACCGCGGTCCGCAGGTACAACCACGGGCTCGTGCGCTTGCCGCGTCTGCGGTCGACGGCGGCGACCACGTCGGCGTCCCAGCCCATTCCGGCGTTGAACGTGAACCAGTGGCCGTCGGCGCGCCCGAGCCCCACCCGACGGACGCTGCGCTCCTCCAGCGCACGGAGCAGCCGCCCGGTCGCCTCGACCGGATCCCGGGGCAGGCCCAGCGCGCGGGCGAACACGTTGGCCGATCCGCCGGGGACGACCCCGAGCATCGGGCGCGGTGCGGGCGGTTCCGGTGGGTCGAGCAGGCCGTTGACGACCTCGTTGACCGTCCCGTCGCCGCCGTGTGCCACGACGAGACCGACACCGTCCTCCACCGCCGCACGGGCGACGGCCCGCGCGTGCCCCCGGTGGTCGGTCTCGACCACCTCCAGTTTCACCTCGCCGGCCAGCGCGTGCGCGAGCACATCCCGACCACCCGGGGTGGTCGCGGTGGCTCTCGGGTTGACGACGAGAACGGCGCGCACCACCGCAGAGTAGGTGAATCCGGCGCGCCGGTGGGCTCCCGCGGGACCACGGGTCCTGCGAAACATCTCACCCACGCGACCGGAACCCTCCCGGCTCCGGAGGGTGTGCTGTCGCCGGAGGCTGTGCCGGCGCTGCGACCCGTGCCGGCGCCGGGGACTGTGCTGACTGTCCTGTCGGTCCTCCCGCTCCGGTCGGTTCGGCCCGCGTGCGTGGCCCTGCCGAGCGCCGTGACGAGTTGCACCCCGGGCGACCGCCCGCTCATCGACGACACCTGAATCCTTGCCCGGTGTGCCGCCACGGTAAAACGTCCGACCGGGTGGCATACCATCGGCTGTGTTCACTCACGGTCAACGCAGGAGGGCAGCTTCGTGCCGATCCGCGACGCGATCTCCCCGGCCCCGCGCGAGGTCCGCCTCGCGGGGGTGCTCACCGCCCTCCCCGGATTCGCGCTGCTCGCCTTCGGCGTGCTGGTCGCCCTCAACGCGGGGGCCTCACCGCTGACCGGTGTCGCGGTGGCCGCCGAGGCCGCCTACTTCGGCGTGCTCGCGGCCGGGGTGCTGGCCTGCGCGGTGGGGCTGCTGCTCGGCAGAACCTGGGCCCGCTCACCCGCCGTCGTCGTGAGCCTGATCCTCACGGGTGTCGGCTGGTACGCGACCGGACCCTCGGACCAGCCGGGATTCGGCATCCCCGTGATGGCGGCCGGGGTGGCGGTGCTCGTGCTGCTGTTCCGGCGGCCGTCGCGGGCATGGGTACTCGGCCAGACGGAGGACGAGACCGAGGAGGAGGCCTCCCGCCGCGGTGGGGCCGCCGGGCGCAGGGCCGAACGCGAACACCGCGACGGCGACGGGAGC